>JBKPNH010000175.1:0-34032 GCA_046732535.1 Acidobacteriota bacterium | reverse complement strand
AGGTTCCTTTCGTGAGGTAAGCCGGCGGTGGGAACCGGCCACCGAAAATAGTTCAGGACACAAGCGTGTTGTCTGCTAACAGCTCGCTCTCAAATACCGCAATCTGTGTCTCGACCATGCCATTGAGGTCCAACTCCCCGCAGCGAGCAAAGGCAAAGTGTTTCGCCAAATTCGCGAGTGCTTTCGGATGGGCCGCATTTCCCAATGTCGACATGAGGAGAAGCAGCGCGGCTGACTTCGTTCCGGCTTCATCACCCGCGCGACAGATCATCTCCGCTAATGCTGCAATCTTCTCTTCCTCGGTGCCGGTTGTCTTCAACAAGCCTGTAGAATCGAAGACGGTTTCGCCCGCGTCTGCGCGACGTACGAGTACCGCCCGCCACGGATCGTCCGTCTCCAAAGCGTAACGAATAATCGCTCGGCTCTCAGGATCGATTGAGCTGTCGTTCAAGACTGCCTGCGCTCTTTGTTTAAGAGCATGGATAATGGTGTTGGTTCTTAATGTTCGGTTTACGTGAGGAGTTTCGCGCACGGTTGCGCTACTATCATTAGCCATGATTGTCATCCTTTCTACAGAAGGTTGATAGTCAAGGGTCGACGTTGTGTTCGTAGCACGCGTCGGCCCGCTTCGTTTTTTGTGGGTGTGTCCGTACTATAGCATATAACTTTTCGCTCTTGTGCGTTTCTTTTGAAATCAATTAGCATTCACGCGCTCACTGACACACAGGTAACCGTTGCTTTCTCTCGTGTCCAGCAACAGCAACTCCACATCTCGGGCGGGCGAAACAAGTTGAAGAAATAGCAGCGTCCTTGGAGGTTTCCCCAGTTTGCAAACGCGTCTGTCGCATCGAGCATCGCTGATCGCCGGGATTGTGGCTGCGATTCTTTTTGTCGGTGCAGTTGCGAGTAACCTGATAGCAAGCGATCTCCAACCAATTCTCCAACCCTATCGTCGTTGGGTCTGGGTGACTTTCGCTATTGCGCTGGTAGTCGCGGTGGCCACAGCCATCGTTGAAGCTCGTCGCAGAACTCATTCGTCGGGTTCAAACAACCCGGATAGCACAGATCATTCGGCAACGGCTCAGGCGACTCGTGTCGTCAAGGCGAACGCCAAACGGAGTGCAGCGTTTGGCGGCGACGTCAACGGCAGCACAATAGTGACCGGTAATAAGAATTTCGTTGGCAACGAGGGCGGTGGAGATAACGTTGGTGGTGACAAGATTATCAACATCAATCCAACCTCAAGTTCTGTTGCTGGCACGCTGGGACAACCCCGCGAAGTGCCACGCCCACCTGCTGACTTTACGGGCCGCGAAGATGAGCTGAAAGAGTTGCTGGCCTCAATCGAAATTGGCGGCGTCACAATCTCCGGTTTGCAGGGGATGGGCGGCATCGGCAAAACGGCGCTGGCGCTCAAGCTCGTCGACCTGCTCAAGCCACGCTATCCCGACGCTCAGTTTTTTCTCGATCTCAAAGGCGCCGGCACGCAACCGCTCACCGTGGCTGAGGCCCTGGCCCACGTCGTTCGCGCTTACCATCCCGCCGCCAAACTCCCTGAGAGTGAAAGCGAGTTGCGTGGACTCTATCTTTCCGTACTTGATGGCCAGCGCGCGCTGCTACTGATGGACAATGCCGCCAACGCCGAGCAAGTCGAACCGCTGATTCCACCTGCTGGCTGCCTGCTGCTGGTTACTTCGCGCCAACACTTCGCTGTGCCGGGACTGGCGGCGAAAAACCTCGACACGTTGAGCGCCGCGGATGCGCGTGACCTATTGCTGAAGATTGCGCCTCGGATTGGAACGCAGGCCGACGAGATCACCGCACTGTGCGGGCATCTGCCGCTGGCCTTGCGGCTGGCCGCCGCCGCGTTGGTGAAGTACAGAAATCTGTCGCCGGCAGATTACGTTCGGCGTTTGCAGGATCGGCAGCAACGGTTGGAATTGATCGATGCCTCGCTCAGTTTGAGTTACGAATTGTTGAGCGAAGCGCTGCGTGAGCGTTGGCGCTGGTTGGCAGTTTTCCCTGACACGTTTGCGGGCTATTCCGCAGCCGCGGTGTGGGAAGCTGAAGCAGATCAGGCGAAGTACATATTGGGCGAACTCATGGCCACCAGCCTGGTGGAGTGGAACGAGACCAGCGGCCGTTATCGTCTGCACGACCTGGCGCGGTTGTTTGCAGATGCGAAGTTGAGCCCGGAAGAACGCGCGGTTGGTCAGAAACGTTTCGCAACGCATTACAGGGACGTGCTGGCCGCCGCCGATGAGCTATATCTGGAAGGCAATGAGTCGCTGCTACGTGGTTTGGCGCTCTTTGACCTCGAGTGGGGCAACATTCAGGCAGGACATGCCTGGGTGGCAGCACAGGCTGATGCGGCGGATGCAGATGTGACTCGGTTAGGCATGACATACCCTGATGCCGGTGCGTATGTGCTTAGTCTGCGGCAGCACTCCCGCGAGCGGATTCACTGGCTGGAAATCGCCCTAACCGCCGCACGGCGATTGAAAAATCGAGAGGGCGAAGGGGTTGCGCTGGGCAACCTGGGACGTGCCTACGCCGACCTGGGCGAGACCCGCCAAGCCATCCGAGTTCTATGAACAACACCTCGCTGTCGCCCGCGAGATTGGCGACCGCCGAGGCGAAGGCAATGCGCTGGGCAACCTTGGCATTGCCTACAAGGAACTAGGCGGGACCCCCCAAGCCATCCAGTTCTATGAACAACACCTCGCTATCGCCCGCGAGATTGGCGACCGCCGAGGCGAAGGCACTACGCTGGGCAACCTGGGTATTGCCTACAAGAACATAGGCGAGACCCGCCGCGCCATCCAGATCTATGAACAACAGTTGGAAATTGTTCGCGAGATCGGTGACCGCCGAGGCGAAGGCACTGCGCTGGCCAACTTGGGTAACGCCTACCTTGACCTGGGCGAGACCCGCCAAGCTGTCCAGTTCTATGAACAAGCATTGCTCATTCATCGCGAGATTGGCGACCGCAGAGGTCAGGGCGCTGTTCTCTGGAACATGAGTCTGGCGCTGGACCAACTCGGCGACCGCGCTCAAGCCATCCAACACGCCGAACAAGCACTCATCATTAAAGAGCAGATTGAAGATCCCTACGCCGCGAAAGTGCGCGCGAAACTTGCCGCCTGGCGCGAACAAACAAACCCCTGAAACTCACTGCCTCACCGACCGCGAACGGTTGCTGCCAGCACGATCCGCGGCGTCACCCGCATTTTGAAGTAGGCTACTGAAAGAATAATCCGTGTTACTAAAGCCGCTCGTAATCGTAACGCCCAAGTATTCGCTTATGCATGTACTGCCCATGCGAGTCGGCGCTTATCAAGCCATCGAATTCTTCACGCGGTACTCTCTTGTACCGATACTTTTCACCGGTACGAAACACTACATCCATTTCACGAGTTTTTTGGTTATAGCGAACCCCCAGAATCATCCTTGACTCCACCGGTATGAACTTCATGAGCTTCCCCCCTCGACTGGACACACGAATGTCGTCTGAGAATGAAGGGGGTGCGCCAACTGGGAGGTGCGGCGCTATTAGTTAGCGATCGTAATAATATCCTACCGGCGGTAAATCTCGCTGCCCGTTTCGACGAACTCCTTCGCCTTTTCTTTCATTCCAACATCCAGGGCTTCGGAGGCCTCGAGTTGTTTCTGTGCGGCGTAGTCGCGGACGTCCTGGGTGATCTTCATGGAGCAGAAGTGCGGGCCGCACATGGAGCAGAAGTGGGCCAGCTTCGCGCCCTCCTGCGGCAGGGTCTCGTCGTGATACTCACGCGCCACCTCCGGATCGAGCGAGAGATTGAACTGGTCCTCCCAACGAAACTCGAACCGCGCTTTTGAGAGCGCGTTGTCGCGGTACTGCGCGCCAGGATGGCCCTTCGCGAGGTCCGCGGCGTGCGCGGCGAGCTTGTAGGAGATGACGCCGTCTTTCACGTCCTTCTTGTTCGGCAGTCCGAGATGCTCCTTCGGCGTGACGTAACAAAGCATTGCCGTTCCGTACCAACCAATCATCGCGGCGCCAATCGCCGACGTGATGTGATCGTATCCCGGCGCGATGTCGGTGGTTAGAGGCCCCAGCGTATAGAACGGCGCTTCGTGACATGTCTCGAGCTGCTTGTCCATGTTCTCCTTGATGAGGTGCATCGGAACGTGTCCCGGCCCTTCGATCATCACCTGGCAATCCTGCTCCCAGGCGATCTTCGTCAACTCACCAAGGGTTTCAAGCTCAGCAAACTGCGCCTCGTCGTTCGCGTCCGCAATCGATCCCGGACGCAGCCCGTCGCCGAGCGAGAACGACACGTCGTAGGCAGCCATGATCTCGCAGATCTCTCGAAACCGCGTGTAAAGGAAACTTTCCTCATGATGCGCCAGACACCACTTCGCCATGATCGACCCGCCGCGGCTCACGATCCCCGTCGTCCGTCGCGCGGTTAAGGGTATGTAAGGCAAGCGAACGCCGGCGTGGATCGTGAAATAGTCGACACCTTGTTCCGCTTGTTCGATCAACGTGTCGCGGAAGATCTCCCACGTCAACTCCTCCGCTTTGCCGCCGACTTTCTCCAGCGCCTGATAGATCGGCACCGTTCCAATCGGCACCGGCGAGTTGCGAATGATCCACTCGCGCGTAGCGTGAATGTTCTTCCCGGTCGAGAGGTCCATCACCGTATCGGAACCACACCGGATCGACCAACGCATCTTATCGACCTCTTCCTCGATGGAAGATGCGACCGCCGAATTGCCGATGTTGGCGTTGATCTTTACCAGGAAGTTGCGCCCGATGATCATCGGCTCTGACTCCGGATGGTTGATGTTTGCCGGAATGATCGCGCGCCCGCGCGCTACCTCCTGCCGCACAAACTCCGGTGTCACGTATGCGGGAATCGAAGCGCCAAACGACTGGCCAGCGTGTTGATGCAGCAGTGAATCGCGGGGTGCATCACCAGCAGCGTCCCACGCAGCCTCACGGCCCATGTTCTCGCGGATGGCGATGAACTCCATCTCCGGCGTGATGATCCCTCGACGCGCGTAGTGCAGTTGCGTCACACACGAGCTCGTTCTCGCCCGCAACACGCGCCGCCGCAACCCCGGAAAATCTTCCAACTTCCCGACGTCTTTGACTCTCGCGCGGCTTGCAGCTTCAAACGTGAGATAACCATCGTCGATCGGCGTCGCTGCGCGGCCTTGGTACTCTTCGACGTCGCCGCGCGCGCGAATCCACTCCGCTCGCAACGGCGGCAGTCCTTCAGTCACTTCACAGTGTTGCTCGCCGTCGCCCCATGGACCGCTCGTGTCATAAACGCGGACCGGCGGATTCTGCGCCAACGTCCCATCGAAGTTGCGCGAGGGCGATTGCGTGATCTCGCGAAACGGCACTCGCACGCCCGGCTGCTTGCCGTCGATATAAACGCGACGCGAATTTGGCAAAGTTGGGTTGCTCTCAGTCGACTTAACTACTGCGCTCATCTGTTGTTTCTCCTCAATGTTGCCTCTAAAGTATAATCTCGCCGCTAGGACCCAACCTAATCGCCATTCCGGAGATACAAAATGCCAAAACGGTTAGTCGCCCTTTCGCTTGTCCTATCGCTGTTAACGCTTCCCATTGCAGCCCAAAACGGAAGCGGAGACATGGTCGCCCGCATCCGCAAAGAGGCAATGGAGCGCTCGCAGATCATGAAGACCATGCACATGTTCACGGACGTCTACGGCCCGCGCCTGACCGGTTCGCCCAATCATAAGGCCGCCGCCGCATGGGCCGTAAAGCAGATGAGCGTCTGGGGACTGGAGAATGCACACCTAGAGCCGTGGGACTTCAAACATCCGGGTTGGGCCAACGAACGACTCACCGCGCACCTGATCTCGCCAGTGAAAGACGCGCTCGTGTGCGAAGTGCTCGCATGGACGCCGAGCACGAGAGGAACGGTAACAGCCAAAGCGCATCATCTTTTGTTGCCGGAACGTCCGACGCAGGAACAGTTGACGTCGTTCCTGACCGGCCAGAAGCGGAGCGTGCGCGGAAAGATCGTACTGGTCGGCAAGGCGGCCGTGGTCCCCATCAACCTGACTCCACCGGCAAAACGAAGCAGCGACGAACAGGCCCGGCAACGATATGGTCCAAATGCGCGTCCGGGCGCCGGCTTTCCGCAGCCTTCGCCGACGCCGACGCCCGCTCCAAACGCGCCACGTCCGCTGACGAACCGTCAAGTCAACGAACAGGTCGACAAGTTTCTAAAAGAAAGCGGCGCGGTGATCCGCGTGAACGACGCGGGACGCGAGTTTCGTCAAATCCGCGCCTTCAACAACAACTCGTTTGACGTGAACAAAGTAGTACCGACCGTCGTTATGAGCAACGAAGACTTCGGACGCATTACGCGCATCCTCAACGACGGAACTGAAGTCATGCTGGAGTTCAACATCGTCAATCGCGTCTATCCCGAAGGAGCGACGTCATACAACACGATCGGCGAGATTCGCGGCACCGACAAAGCAGACGAAGTGATCATGCTCGGCGGACACCTCGATTCGTGGCACGCAGCGACAGGCGCAACTGACAACGCCATCGGCTGCGCCATCATGATGGAGGCCGCGCGAATCCTGAAGGCACTCAACGTCAAACCACGCCGCACCATTCGCGTCGCCTTGTGGAGCGGCGAAGAGCAGGGGCTTCTAGGCTCGCTGGCCTACGTCAAAGAGCACTTCGGTTCGTTTGAAACTCAAAAACCCGGCTACGAAAAATTTGGCGGTTACTTCAATATCGATTCGGGCACGGGAAGAGTCCGCGGTGCGTCGGTGTTTGGGCCGCCTGAAGCCGCGGCGATAATGCGCGAGATTTTCGAGCCGTTCAAAGCCGACGGACTAGTTGGCGCGATCGCGTCGCGCAGCCGCAGGCTCGGCGGCTCCGACAACACGTCGTTCAACCAGGCCGGATTGCCTGGCATCGGCATGGGCCAGGATCCGATCGAGTACAACTCGCACACCTGGCATACCAACCTTGACACTTACGAACGCATCCTTGAAGAGGACGTGAAGAAGGACGCGATGATCGTGGCGTGGTCTGTATACCAGTTGGCCACGCGCGATGAGCTGCTGCCGCGGTTTGCGACTGCCGAAATGCCGGCAAAACCGCCGGCGGAAGACGAGACGCCGGCAACACCGGCCCGTCCCGCTCGGCCGGACAGCGATGCGCGTCAGCCGGCCAGAACCAATAGACGAAGGGGTAACTAAGTTAGTTGGCAATAACACGGCGTCAGTTCCTGAGGCGCAGCGCTCTCGCGGTCGCGGGTATTGGGCTGGTCCAACCAACCGCCGCCGCAATTCTCACCGGCCCGGCCAAAAAGGTGCTCATATTGGGCGCCGGAATGGCCGGGCTTGTTTCCGGATACGAACTCTCCAAACTCGGTCACGACGTCACGATTCTCGAAGCGCGAACGCGGCCAGGCGGAAGAGTCCATACGCTTCGTGAACCGTTCGAAGACGGGCTCTACGCCGAAGAAGGCGCGGCGCGCATTCCGGATGAACACGATCTCACGCTCAAGTACGTCAAAACGTTCAACCTGCCGCTCGAGCCGTTTTATCCCGCCGCGTTGAAGGCCGTGCGTTTCGATCGCGGCGGACGCGAAGAAGTCCCGATCGACGGTTTCACCGACGCGATGACGCGCAACTACAGCGAAGAGCTCGGCGGCAATCCACAGCGTTGGCACAAGATCACGGGCGGCATGGACCTGCTGCCGAGGGCGTTTGCCACGCACCTCGGGGACAAGATCCACTACGACGCCGCGGTCGTGCGAATCGAGCAGGACGCGAAACAGGCGACGGTGAAATTCAAGGAGAAAGGCACCGCGCAAACGCTCTCGGCAGACGTCGTTCTCTGTACGATTCCGTTTTCAGTGTTGCGGAAGATCGAGTTGGCGGCGTTCTCGTCGCGTACGAAGGACGTGATCAAGCGAACGGGTTACGGCGGCGTCTCGCGCGTTTACCTTCAGACGAAGAACCGCTTCTGGGAAAAGAACGGGCTCAACGGATTTGCGTTCACGAAAAGCGCGATCGAGATCTGGCAACCGACCTGGAGCCAACGAGGAACTCGCGGGATACTGATGACCTACGCGCGTCCCGGCGAAGCTGAGCGAATCTCCTCGTTGAAAGAGAGCGAACGCATCCCGTTCACGTTGGACCAGCTTGATCCCATCTTCAGCGGCCTCCGCGCTAACTTCGAACACGGCGCTACGAAGTGTTGGATCGAAGACGAGTGGGCGCGCGGCGCGTGGGGATACGCCGGCACACTCGAAGCGGCGACCGGAATGCGTGACGGACGAATCTACTTCGCCGGTGAACATCTCTCGCCGTGGTCTTCGTGGATTCAGGGAGCTTTGTATGCGGGTCTACGAGCAGTAAAAGAGATCAACGAAGCGGCCCTGCAAGCCGCTTTGTGATTCTTGTGCCTTTTTGTGGCTAACCGCCGATGAAGCTCATCGAGCGTGAAGGAGTGATGAACTCCGGATCGTTGATGAAGTGTCGCGGCTCTTTCTTCAACACCACCGATTCGATGTAGTCGACGATCTCGGCGCGACTTGCGCCGCTGCGAACGACGTCGCGCAGCGAGTGTTCGACCGTCGAGAACAAACACGTTCGAATCTGGCCGTCGGCAGTCAACCTGATCCGCGAACAAGCGCCGCAGAACGGCTCGGTCACTGGAGCGATGATTCCGATCTCGCCCGGCGCACCGTCGGCAAAGCGATAACGCGCCGAGGTCTCCGAACCTCGCTTCACCGCAAGCTTCACCAGCGGAAATCTCTCGTGAATTCGATCGTGAATTTCCCTGCCGGAAACGACATCCGCGCGCGACCACTCGTGACCTGAATCGAGCGGCATGAACTCGATATAACGCATCTTCACGTCGTGCTCGCGGGCAAACGCGGCGAAGTCGGCGACTTCGTCTTCGTTGTGGCCGCGCACGATCACGGCGTTGATTTTTATCGGTTCGAGCCCGGCGTCTTTGGCGGCCGCGATGCCCGCCAGCACTTTGTCGAGAACGTCGACGCCGGTCATTTGCTTGAAGACGTTTCGTTTTAAACTGTCGAGACTGATCGTGACGCGATCGAGCCCCGCGGACTTTAAGCCGTGGGCGCGGTCCGGAAGAAAGTAGCCGTTGGTCGTGAGGGCGAGATCCTGAAGACCGCGGTCTTTAAAATCCGACAACTTCCGGATGATCGTTTCGATGTCGCGGCGCAACATCGGCTCGCCGCCGGTCAGACGGATCTTCTCGATACCGAGCGACACGAAGATCTCGCAAACGTACTCGATCTCTTCGTACGACAGCATCTGCTCCTTCGGTGCGATCGGCGGTTCGCCGTGCGGGAGGCAGTAAAAACACCGGAAATTACACCGATCTGTGAGCGAGACGCGGAGGTCGCGGATGGCGCGGCCGTATGAATCACGTAAAGCTGGCATTGCCTGGGAATGATACCACGCAGCAAGAACAAGTCAGGAAGGGCAACGCCCCCGCTCGATCAGTCGGGACGCTTCGGCAGACGCATCATCGTGCCCTGCATCGTCGCGATCAGCACGCCAGTCTCAGTAACGACGTCGGCGCGGGTGACCGTCAACGTCTTCCCCAGTTTGATCACTTCGGCTCGTGCAACGAACAACTCGCCTTTTGCGGGACGCAGCAAGTTCACCTTGAATTCAACCGCCAGAACGTCTGACTCGATCGGCATCAAGCTGTACGCCGCGTACCCACATGCCGTGTCGGCGATCGCGGTCACAATGCCCGCGTGAACGTAGCCGTGCTGCTGCGTGAGGTCCGCGCGATACGGCAACGCAATCTCCACTACGCCCGGCTCGACTCGCGTCAGCGAAGCTCCAATCAAGTCCATGATCGTCTGCTTGCCGAAGCTTTGCCTGATCTCGTCGGCAAACGCCGGATTACTCGCCTGGTAAGTTGTCATCGATACATCTTTCCGTTCCAGCGCAGGATGGTTCGCGCGAGTTTGCGTCCGTTGTCTTCAACCTTTCCGTCCGGGTCTTCTTCGTAAATGCTGAAGCTGCGCGCGAGTGTTTGTCCGCGAATGATGTTGAGCGGAGCAATGGCGGCAGGGACGTTGCCGAATAACATCGTCGACGTGATCTCGTTCGTTGGCCCGTGCTCGCCTTTGAAGAGTTTCTTCGGTACGGCGTTGTTGGAGTTCGGATCGATCGCAAAGTAGTAGTTGGTGAGGGTTGGATTCAGGCCACCGCTGCCGGTTGAGACTTCGATGATCTCTTCGGCGTTCAGCTTTGCTACGCGCAGGCTGACGGAGTTGTCGGCGCGCGAGAAGTAGCCATCCAGGGCCTGGCTCACAAAGACGCGGTCGCCCTTGCGGTGGAGAAGAAACGCGTTTGAGCCGCCGTATCCTGTTTGGTAACACGGATCGGGGATCAGGACGAGACGGATGCGGCTGTCGCCAAACAGCCACTGGACGTAGTCATTCCTGAAGCCGCGGCGCTGTTCCGCCGTCAGCGCGCCTGGCTTGCCGGCGAAGTCACAGACGTTCAAATCGCTCGTGCCAGCTTGCCACCAACCGGCATTTGAAAACGATGAGAGCTGCGACATCAGATTCTTTATGGCCGCGACCCGCGCGGGATGTTTCAAGACCGTTTCATCCCAATCGTTCGGCAAACCGTCACACGAATACTCGAGCTCCGGCATTGGTTTCACAACAGGAAACACGGATTGCTTACAGGTAATCAAAAGCATCGCGAGCACAAGAGTGATCATTTAAGTGCCTGATCGAGGGTGGAACGATCGTCGAGCAGGATCCATTCGACGATCGAAAGCGGAAGGCTGCCGTTCTTCAAGAGGTCGTCGTGGAATTGGCCGAGCTGAAAACCGGCGCCACGTTTGTCACGATATTTGCCGAGCAGACGCATGATCTGCCATTTGCCCGTGATGTACGTGATCTTCTGCGTCGGCGACGACGCGGCGCCCGCGGCTTCGCCCTCTGCCGCTTCGCGATCCAGTCCGCCTGCTTCCATGAAATAGTTGACGGCTTGATCGAACGTCCATTTACCAGTGTGGAGATTCACGTCGACGCCGATGCGAGCGGCGCGATAGCGGGAGAGGCGCAGGATCTGACCTTGCGCGGCTGAGTTGTCAGGATACAAACCGGTACGCATCAACATCTCTTCGGTGTACAGCGCCCAGCCCTCGACGAAGATGCCGTCGAAATTCTGCCGGCGGATCTCGTTCGAAACGTGATTCGCGATCGAGAGTTGCAAGAAGTGTCCGGGAATTCCTTCGTGGCCCAGGATCGGCCGTGGATCTTCGATTGCCGCGCGGATGTAGAAGTTTTTGCTGGCCGGGTTGTAGGTCGGAATGAAGTAGAAGCCGCTGCTGTCTTTGTCGTATAGCCCGGGCGGGTTCATGAAGCCGCCGGGACTCGTCGGCTTGAACGCCTCGGGCAATTGTCGAATCTGAAATTCGCCAACGTGCGCCGGAATCGTTACCAGCCGCCGGCTCTTGAGAAACTCGATCATCTCAGTCTGGCGGCTCTCGTACTTTTTCAGAAAGTCCTGCTGATCGGTGGGAATGCTCTTGCTGCGCGCCGGGTTCGGATCCGCAAGCGACGGATCGGGTAGCAACGACTCCAACGCGCGATACCGCGCCAACTCAGTCTGGCCCAACATCTCGACCTGATCGGCATCGAGGGGCAACAAGTAAACGTTCTTCAGCAGATAGTTGTAGTTTTCTACGCCCATCGGCTTGAACGGCACCATGCCGGGCAAACGCTTCTCGAGCCAGTCTGCAAAGCCATGGATCGACGCAGTTGCGGCATCGCGCGCGGCGATCAGGTTGTTCTTCTCCGCGGGCGTCAGATCTTTCGCCAACGTCATGAGGCTGTCGTTGAAAAGACTGTCGATCGAACGCGCGGAGTCGATCGCGAGGCGCGCGTAAAGCTGGACCGGACGCGTCAGATTTGCCTTTGCTTTCTCCATCACAAACGGCATCTGCTTCAACCTGGCAGTTGCCGCAAGCGCGCGGACTCGCGGCGTGTCGTACTCCTTCTTGAGCAACGAAAAGATCCCGCTGCTACACTCGTTTACATAAAGCTGCGGGTCCGTGGCCTCAGAATCCATCACACGATTGAAGAAGTCGATGCCTTCGAGTTGCGAGCGAAACAACAACCAGTCGATCTGATCCTCTTTGGACCAGCTCGTCGCCGGCATCGACTGCACCTTCTTCAGCAGATCTTTAAAGTAAAGTCGACGCGCGAGAATTGACGACAACGAGTAGTCGGTCAGTTTGTCGTCCCAGGTGTGCAGGCCCATGTCGCTCGAAACGACCGGATAGTTTTGATTGCGCCAACGGAAATACTCGTCGGCCAGCCGGCGAAGATCGGCGGGTGTTTGGGCTGTTGTTGGTTGAGTTAACACGGATAAGAGAATACAGGCGAGCAGAATTAGTTTTTTCATGGGCTCTCGGTGACGGATGCCAAACCCGATTCTAGCGCACGCGCGTTGCGCTGTAACCCGGAAAGCTTCGCGCGCTTCATGGCGCTGCCGCGAAAGCGCTCGACATAAGCGTCGTGAGTGAGTTCGACAATCTCGCGCAGCTCGGCATTCACGTTTCCTTCGCGCGGTTCGAATCGGGGCTCATCCGTGGCCGTCTCGAAGCGGTTCCACGGGCAAACATCCTGACAGATGTCGCAGCCATACATCCAGCCGGAAAGGTTTTCCTGAATCGCGGGCGGAAGCTCCGGCGCGCGCAGTTCGATAGTTGCATACGAGATGCACTTGTTTGAATCGACTATGTAAGGTTCCGTAATCGCATCGGTGGGACAAGCGTCGATGCACAGCGTACACGTGCCGCAGTGGTCTTCGATTCTTTCGTCGTCATAGTCGAGTTCGAGATTGAGCAGCAGTTCGCCGATGAAGACCCACGAGCCGTACTCCTGCGTGATTACGTTCGTGTGCTTGCCGAGCCAGCCAAGACCGGCGCGCACGGCCCATGCCTTATCCATCATCGGCTGAATGTCGACGCAAACCTTCCCTGCCGCGCGTGGATCCTGTTCCTTGATCCATGAAAGTAAGGCGCGGAGTTTCCCGCTGACTACGTCGTGGTAATCGTCGCCCCACGCGTAGCGAGAAACTTTTCCGGTGTTCGAGTTTTGTTCGTGTTGTTGTGGTGTGTAGTAGTTGAGAGCGACGACGACGACGGAACGCGCTTCGGGAAAGATCGCTTGCGGACTGATACGCTTCTCGATGTCGCGCTCCATCCACGACATTGCGCCGTGGTAGCCGCGAGCCAGCCACTCCTTCAACCGCCGCCCTTCGTCGTCCAACGAAACGGCATTGACGATCCCGACTTTATTAAACCCTTCGACGCGAGCACGCTCTTTGATCGCGACCGGGCTAATTCTATTACCCACGCGAGACTATGTTACGGCATTTTCTGCATCGTGATCGTGATGATCCCCGCGGTGCCGCCGCCGCGATAATAAGAAACCCAGTATCCGGCCTTCGGATAACGCACCAGCTTGTACTTCGATCCATCAGGCTTTGAATCAATATCCGCGCCGAATACCTGCTGCGGCGTAATCACCGTGCTGGCGCCGTTAGAGAAATCTATCGAAATCGCCGTCACTTTGCGAGTCGACTTGTCGTAAAGCACCTGGCAGGTCTCGTTATCGCTGAACTTGTAAAAGTCCTGCTCGTCACCCTTATCGGCAGGCACGCCGAGTTTCTTGCGAACGTCGTCCGCCAGCCAACCAATTTGCACCCCACGATAGTCGAGAAAGACAGGTTCGTCCTCGCCTCCGGTGGTTTTCTTCGTCGTTTGCGCTATCGAAATGCCTGAAAGCAAGAGACAGATCCCCACAAGCGCAGCTCGGTTGAGTAACCAGAAGGTTGAGGATCTAGAAAGGTGAGTCATAGCAATCTCCTTCCCAGGGAATAGAAATATTTAGGACCAAACTTGGCAGGGTTCGCGAACCGGAAAAGCTATCCAAAACGCCCCATTCGGCTCACATGTGGCGAACAATAATCCTAAGAAACTCCGATGTCAATGTCCCACAAGCCGGTATGGGAATCCGGGATTTTCGGTAATTTTATTGACTCGGAAATCGGTTTGGCGTAGAAGCAGGGGTGTTTATGGCCCATGTTTTCAAATTCCCTGCTTAGGAGTCGTCAAATCCCATGAATAAAACCCTGATATCAGTCGTGTTTGTCGCGCTGGTGATGGCGTTGGCTTTGTCCGCTTGCCAGCCTGGAGGCGACACGAACGTCAATTCGAGCCTCACCACCAACAAAAATACTCCCGTCGAACCGGTCGATACAGCTTCCGTCGAGGCTGAGTTGATGAAGCTCGAACGCGCGTGGGCTGGAGCGAATCAGGCGCACGATGCCGCAACGATCAGAAACCTGCTGGCCGACGATGTCGTCATGATTTACCCGGACGGCACGACCGGAACGAAGACCGATGAAATCGGAATGGCGGAGTCAAAAGCATTCACGATGGAATCGTGGGACGTCGCCGATACGAAAGTCACGGTGCTCGATCGTGATGCCGCGTTCGTGACGGGCCGAGGCATCATCAAGAAAGGTAGTTTGAAAGATCCGAAGACCGGAAAGACTATCGACATCACCGGCGACTATCGCTTCATGGACGTCTACGCGAAACGGAATGGAAAGTGGGTGGTAGTCGGTTCGCAGGCTACGAAGATTGTTGCTCCGGCGTCAGTCATCCCGCCCGTTCCGATCAAGACGGCGCCTAAACCTTAGTTAATCGGTGGTCCAAATGCCGGGGATGGTCGTCGCACACTGCGGACAGCGGCCATCCCTTTGACTGTCCACCGCGACGCGCACCTGCCGTATCAAATAACCGAACCGCTCGACTAACAACTCGTCACACGACGGGCAGTAAGTATTCTCCCAACGTCCGACTCGTCCGGGCAGGTTACCAGCGTAGATGTAATTCAGTCCCGCTTCTCGTCCGATCTCACACGCCTGGATCAATTGCTCAGCCGTCGTGTTGGAGTTCTCCGTCATGCGATAGTCCTGGTGAAATGCCGTTACGTGCCAGGGAATGTCAGGCGAAACGGAAGCGATGAAATCTGCCGCGCGGCGCAACTCGTCAGGCGAGTCGTTAAAACCGGGAATGATCAAGGTGACGATCTCCTCCCAAAAGCCGCGCTCATGGACCATCTTCACGGTGTCGAGAATGTTGTCGACCACGCCGCCGAGTTGTCGATAGTTCTTGTCGTTCATCGACTTCAAATCGATTTTGTAGCAGTCGGTCCACGGTCGCAGGTAATCGAGCACCTGCGGAGTCGCGTTGCCGTTGGAGATGAAAGCAGTCTTGAAACCGGCAGGCCGTGCTTGTTTGAAAACGTCGACGGCCCACTCGGCAGTGATCAGCGGTTCGTTGTAACTGCTGCCGACCATCGCCGCGCCATAAGCTTTCGCCATCGCCACTAAACGCTCGGGAGAGACGGGCGTTGGGTTCGTGCCGGCGGAGTCGTCGCGGAGCGCTTGCGACGTTAGCCAGTTCTGACAGTAAGCGCAGTGTAAGTCGCAGCCCAACATTCCGAACGTCAATGTGTCAGAGCCGGGTAGCACGTGGAAGAACGGCTTCTTCTCCGTCGGATCGCACGCGAGCGCGGCGACATAGTTGGCCGGAACGCGAAGATGGCCGCCTTCGTTGAACCGAACCTTGCAAATGCCACGCTTGTCAGGCTTGATTAGGCAGCGATGACCGCAGGCGTAGCACTTCAACGCGCCCGCATCGAGATGTTCGGTCAATTCCGGCGCGCCCTCGATCGTCATCGAATCGAGAACATTGGCAAGTGGCGCTGATGTTGCTGTGATTGGCATTGCGGGTATATTTTACGAAAAATGATCATCGAACAAATAACCGTCACGGCGTTTCAACAACATACCCGCATCCTCGGCTGTGAAACCACGAAACGCGCTATCTGCATCGATCCGGGTGACGAGGCTGAACGTATCGTCGAAACGCTCGAACGGCGCGGACTCACATTGCAGGCGATCGCGCTAACTCACGCGCACCTCGATCACGTCGGCGGCGTCGCGGCGCTCAAGAAGCTGAAGCCGGAAGCGCGCATCAACCTTCACAAAGGCGACGAGTTTATGTATGTGGGGCTGCCGGAGCAGCCGGCGTGGATTGGCATTCCGCGCTCGCAATGGCCGGCGCTCGGAATGGAGTTCGAACAGCCGCCGCCGGTCGACGAGTATTGGACGGACGGGCAGAAATACGCCGTCGGCGAGCTGGAGTTTGAAGTGCTTCACTGCCCGGGACACACGCCAGGTCACGTCGTTTTCTATGAGCGGAGTGAAAAGAAGGTGTTTGTGGGAGACGTGTTGTTCGCGGGTTCGATCGGCAGGACGGACCTGCCCGGTGGATCGATGGAGCAGTTGCTCGACTCAATCAAAAACAAGCTGCTGACGCTTGATGACGACGTAGAGGTGTTTTCGGGGCACGGGCCGGTGACGACAATCGGTGAGGAGAGGTTAACGAACCCATTTCTGACCGGCGGCTTTCAATTAGGCCGGGGCCGTTTTTGAACTAGCGCAGCCGCTTCGCTTTCATCTCTTCCCAACGATCCTTCTGCTCGCTGTCCAACTGGCTCGGCAGGGTATCAACGGCAATTCCATTCTGCGCGCAGAATTGTCGCCACAACACGAAGCGTAGATCATATTGCCCGGTCGAATCCGAGACCGAATTATCGAGTTCACGTGTCTGTTTCTTCTGCTCGCTGTTCATTACCCTTTTTACTCTACTTACCCTTGAATTGTGGCGAGAAGTGTAACAGCTTTACTCGATATGTGCGATCTGTGTCTGTCGAGAAACAGACACAGATCGCTGAATCTGGTGTTCACGGTTTCTCGACGATGTCTTTCTTCAGACTGACTACGAAAGCCAGAATTTCGCCCTTTTCCTTCTCCGGAACCTTGAACTTGTCGAGCGAGGCGACGAGGTGCTTCGCGGCCGCGTCCCACTCCGCGTTCGTAATCGCCAGACCGGCGTGCGAGGTTTTCATCTCGCGTCCGGTGTAGACGCACGGACCGCCCGTCGCTGCGCAAAACTGGTCGAGAATATGTTGCCGAATTCGCTTCTTTGAATCGTTACTCTGACCGATGAAGAACTTCTCGAATTGCTTGTCAGTAACCAGCCGCACGATGAAATCATCCACCACCGCGGCGAGCGCGTTATAGCCGCCAACCCGTTCATAGAGCGACTTATCCTGCGACGCGGCGATCGCAGTTGCACTCATCGTCAACAGCAGGGAAAGAACCAACGCGAAAACTGTTGTTCGCTGAAAACGTGTACTCCGTTGCATGTCATGTCTCCTTGTTAAGAGGTTAAGAAAACTACAGAGACACTTACGGAAGGCGCAAGCTGATCGGATTTACAATCCGCTGCTAAGGTAGATTGGGCTCGTTGGAGCACTGGACCCGCCAACAGGTTCGAGTGTCACTGCAAACACGGCCGACTCGCGCGCTTGCTGTGGAACCTGATCGCGCAGTGTTCCGCGTCCGGCATCGTCAGGAGCGAAAGTCTTGCCCGGCAGCGGCGGGTTACTGCCGACGATGTACCAAAGCTGATACTCCTTGCCCTGCGGTGCTGGTGGAAGCCCGTTCGCCAGCAACAGTGCACGGCCGTTCTTGTCATACGCAAGCTTCGCGGTCGCGTTGGCCGCCTGCGCCGTTCCTTTCAATTCGGTCAGTCGCGATCCGGGCTCCGTCAGGAGTTTGACTATCTCGTTATCCTTCTCCAGTCTGCGGTTTTGTTGCCAAAGCACGACGATCCCAGCGATGAGCGCTACAAAAAGCACGATCGCCGCAATCGCACCGAGCGAACCGAACGACGTCCAAACGTTGCGCCGCGCGGAAGTGAACGGAACAACACGTCCGTCCTTCTCCTGCCGAACCGCATTCATGATCCGCTGACGAACTTCAGGCGACGGCTCCATCGGCTTCGCCTCACGCGCCAGCGCCGAAGCAGTCTTTTCCCAATTCGCCAAATCCTGGCGGCACTCAGCACACCCGGCGAGATGCTCGTTCAGCGCCTGCGCTTCGCTCGCGTCGAGCGCGGATAGCGCGTGCGCCGATAGCATCTCTTTGTAATCTGCGTGTGCCATCGTCATCGCAAATCGTCAGTTTGGACCAGTACCAAAATAGCTGCTTTTACCGAAAGCTTCGCGCAGTTTGATCATCGCAGTCCGCATGCGCGTTTTCACCGTCCCTAACGGCACTCCCAGTTTCGTGGCGATCTCCGACTGGGTGAGCCCGTCGAAATATGCCAGCATCAAGGGCTGCCTTTGGTCTTCGGGGAGATCCGCAAGGGCACTGTTGACCACGCCGACTCGTTCCGACTGGATCGCATCGCTGGCCGCGTCTGACACCTCTTCAGATGCCTCATTCGCACCCGCCATAGCCACGCGCTCGCGCGATGCCAAGCCGCGCAACCGATCGATGCCGCGGCTGCGGGCCAGCGTCACCAGCCACGTAAACGGACGCCCGCGATTTTGGTCGTAGTCTGCCGCACGCCGCCAAACCTGGAGAAACACTTCCTGGAGAACGTCTTCCGCCTCCTCGCGGTTATTCAATATACGCATCAGCACCCCGAACAGGATTAGCCGGTAACGATCGTAGAGCTGCCCCAGGGCGTCGTCGTCCTTCGCGGCGATCGCCTTCAGCAGCTCGACGTCGTTTTCGTGGGATTGTTCGAGTCGCAAGACAGGTGTATCCGTGTACCCTAAATACGGGTACACGGATGAAAACGGATTTAGGCGACGGTGATTTCGTCGGCCAAATAGACGTCCTGGATGGCGTTCAGCAGTTGAACACCCTCATTCATCGGACGCTGGAACGCTTTGCGGCCGGAAATCAGACCCATTCCGCCGCCGCGCTTGTTAATGACTGCGGTGCGCACCGCTTCCGCGAGGTCGCTGTCGCCTTTCGACTCGCCCCCGGAATTGATCAGACCGCACCTGCCCATGTAGCAATTGGCGACCTGATAACGGACGAGGTCGATCGGGTTGTCGCTGGTGAGTTTTTCAGAAACCAGCTTGTGGGTCTTGCCGTAGGAACTGCCCAGCGCTGTTTCGACTGATTTGTAACCGCCGGTTCGCTCCGGAAGTTTCTGCTTGATGATGTCGGCCTGAATCGTGACGCCGAGATGGTTCGCCTGGCCGGTGAGATCCGCCGACGCGTGCATGTCGCCTTCCGGGGTTTTGAACTTCGAGTTTCGCAGATAGCACCAGAGAATGCAGGCCATGCCCAGCTCGTGAGCCTGCGCAAACGCTTCGCTGATCTCGGTTAGCTGGCGCGTGGACTCATCGGACCCAAAATATATCGTGGCGCCGACGGCGACCGCGCCAAGGTTGTGCGCTTCCCTGACCGTGCCAAACAACACCTGGTCGAACTTGTTCGGCAACGTCAGCAACTCGTTGTGATTGATCTTTACGATGAACGGAATCTTGTGCGCGTATTTGCGGCCGACAACGCCGAGCACGCCGAAGGTCGAAGCGACTGCGTTGCAACCGCCTTCGATCGCGAGTTTGACGATGTTCTCCGGGTCGAAGTACTGCGGGTTCGGCGCAAACGAAGCGCCCGCCGAATGTTCGATGCCCTGATCGACCGGAAGAATCGAAAGATAACCCGTGCCGGCGAGACGCCCGTTATCAAACAGCGTTTGCAGCGACCGCAGAACGCCCGCGGAACGATCGGAGATGCCCCATACGCGATCGACGAAGTCAGGTCCCGGCAGTTGCACCTGATCTTTCGAGATCGTCTGCGACGTGTGATCGAGTAGTTTCGATGCGTCTGGTCCGAGAAGCTCGGCGATTCGGTCGACCGAAGCTGAGCGTTGAAGTTCCGTTGCCATGGGTTTCCTCCTGGTTGCTGACGCGCGCGCATCGTGCGCGAGCGCGGGCGAATGATTGATTGCTTGGATAATGAAAAGCTGCCGAAATTATATTAGCCGCCGATCATCCGGGCAATGGCAAAGGCCGCGCCTGCCGCCACGCTGCCAATCAACGCCGTTTGGAGCGCGCTTCTGACAGGCCTCATGCCCGTAAAATGGCCTTTCACGAAGCCAAAGACCAGCAACGCGATGAGGGTCAGCGCGATCGAGAACATCAGCGCGGTCGAAGTGGAGTGAGCGAATATGTAAGGCGCCAGCGGAACGAGACCGCCGGCGATGTACGCACCGGCGATGGTCATGGCGCTGGTCAGGGCGCGGCCCGGATCCGGCTTCTCGAGTCCGAGCTCGAAACGCATCATGAAGTCGACCCAGTTGCGTGGCTGTCGTTTCAAGGCCTGGACGATGGGCCACGTTTGGTCTTCGGTGAGGCCGTACGCGCGAAAGACGTCGGCGACTTCGCGCATCTCTTCGTGGGGAATCTGCTCCACCTCACGTTTCTCGCGTTCGCGCTCCTTGGCGTAGTGCTCGGCATCGCTTTTGGCGGCCATGTAGCCGCCGAGGCCCATGGCGATTGAGCCGGCAGCGATCTCCGCCAGTCCGGCGGTCACGATGATGCCCGTGTGATCGATCGCTCCGCTCAAGCCGGCGGCAAGCGCGAACGGCACCGTGAGCCCGTCAGCCATTCCGATAACGATGTCGCGGACGACGTCACTGGCGGTGAAGTGACGTTCGATATGGGGAGTTTGGGGCACTCTTAAAATCCGTGTCTTAAAACTTGCCTGCAAGCATAAGAACACCGATGACTATAAAAGCAACTGCGGCAACACGCTTAACCCAGACAAGCGGAATATACTCACCAATCGTAGCACCAAGCAACACGCCGATCGCCGACACAGCCGCCAGCGCCAAACTCGCGCCGATGAACACGGCCCACGGCTTCTTCGTTTGCGCCGACATCGTCATCGCTGCCAGTTGAGTTTTATCGCCCATCTCCGCGAGGAAGATGATGCCAAAGGTCGTCAGCATTACACGAAGATCCATTTTCTCTCCGAACTATCTTAAATCCGTGATTAGCACGGCATCACGGAAGAGTGCACCGCGAGTGGCGGCGAACAATTTACCGTCATGCGACCAGGCAAACCCGGTCATCAAGCTATCTTTGAAGTCGGTGATCTGTTTCGGTTGACCGCCATCGATCGGCTGACTCCAAACGTTCGAAACGTTGTTTCTATTGACGGAGTATAGAACTGACTTTCCGTCTCTGCTCCATTGAATCAAAGTTGGCACCGTTCCGCTGGGAGTAAATTCAAACGTCGTTACCGGCTTCAGATCGTCGAAGGTGACAAGGCCGATGCGGTTTGGCGGCGCGAACGGATCCGGCGATTCAGGATACGTGTAGGCGAGCAACTTGCCATCCGGAGAAACAGTCGCCGTCGTCACCACTCGGTCCATTAGCTGGACCGGCTCGCCGCCGTCGATCGAGACTTTCCACACAGTCGGCTTCGCTGCTTCGAGAACAGTATAGATAACCCATTTGCTATCCGGAGTCAGTGACGGAAGCACGTCCAAAGGACCGTTGGTCAGTCGAACCGGATTGCTGCCGTCCACATTCATTCGCCAAACGCAGCGCGAGCCGCTGCGTCCCGAAATGAAAACGATGTAACGGCCGTCGGCTGAAACGGCTGGACTCGCGCCGCCGTTGGTCGTCAACTGTTTGCGGTTGTTGCCGTTTGGATCGGCCGTCCAGAGATCAACTTTCCCGCCCTCGTTGGAAACAAACACCAGTTGGTCTTTCGGCGTCCAACTAAGGTTGTTTCCGGCAGAGGCGTAGAACCCGACATTGCCCGTCGGCAAACGGACCGCGCGCGTTGCATCCCCCTCAGGCGCGACCCAGACGTTGATTAAGCCGCCGACCTGGATCGTGGCGAGGTTACGTCCATCGGCCGTCAAACCAATCGCACGATAAGCATTGAGATCGTTCGTGATGCGCCGCCTTTCGCCGCCGGGATAACTGAGTAACCACTGCTGGGCCACGCCAACGGTTTCGCCCGCGACGACGATCAGGCCACTCATGTCAGGCAGCCACTGAACACGCGCCGCGAAATTCCATGGCTCACTCGATAACACCTGGGCTGTTCCATCCGGGACCGAAAACAAAACGACATTGCTCGATCGCGACGAGGTCGCCACCGTTGCCGCGACCAGCTTGCCGTCAGACGACCACGATGGGCCGGTAAAGAAGATCGGCGAGAAGATTTCGGGGCGCTTGCGCACTGCCAGCACCTGTTCGTTACTGCCGTCGACGTTCGCGATGATGAGCGCGCTTTCGCCGGCGTTTGGATAGTTGCCGCGCACGAGCACAAAGCGTTTCCCATCGGGTGAAAAACTGATTGGGCCATCGATCTTCTCGAGCACCTTTACCGGTGGTCCGCCCAACATCGGGACGCGATAGAGAGTTCCCGCGTCGAGGTTTGCTTTGATGGAGTAGTAAATCTCGTTGCCGTCAGGCGAGAAGGTGATTCCGAAGAAGCCGACCGAGGCGGGCGCTACGATCTCTTTGTCGTTTGCCGTGCTGACTTGCCTGATCCAGAGGCTCTGCTGAGTCCTGTTGCTGAGAACGTAAACGATGTAGTTGCCGTCCGGAGAAATGGTGGCGTCGATGGTGTCGCCGGAGTTTGTAATGCGGCTCAGTTTGATGTTTTGAAACGCCCCGACCGGCTGCGGACTCTTGAGATACTGGTATGCTCCGAAACTCGCTATCGCGATGGCCACCCACACGATGACGTAAATCCAGAACTTCGATCGGATGAGTTCGATACTCAGCGACTTGGTAATCACGTCGATGGCGCTGCGCGTTTCAGTGGGCTGGAGTGGCGCTTCGGCCGTTGCCGACGCTCGCGAGGATGCGCCGGTCAGTTCGCCGCCGTGCTCCGACGGAACCGATCGATCGAGCTTGGACTGAAACTCCATCTCCTGCTTCAGCGCCTTGAGATCGAGCCACAAGTCCTTCACAACCTGGTAACGCTCTTCGCGGTCCTTGCGCAGCGACTTCGTGACGATACGCACCAGTTCCGCCGGCGCTTGCGGCGCAACATGTGCAAGCGGCGGAGGCTCCGACTTGAGTATCGCGGCGAGTGTGT
Organism: Acidobacteriota bacterium; assembly: GCA_046732535.1. Classification (GTDB taxonomy): domain Bacteria; phylum Acidobacteriota; class Blastocatellia; order Pyrinomonadales; family Pyrinomonadaceae; genus PSRF01. The sequence goes on along the minus strand of JBKPNH010000175.1, from coordinate 10,956 downwards.
CGCTCGGTGTCTCGCCTTCAAAAGGTTTGCGACGCGCGATCATCTCGTAAAGCACCGCGCCCAGACTGAAGATGTCGGAACGATTGTCGACGGCGAGACCGCGCGCTTGTTCCGGCGACATGTAACCCGCCGTACCGAGGACAAAACCTGAACCGGTGCGGACCTGCATCGTCGGCGCTTCAGCGAAGACTGCGGGCGACGTCTGCTCGCTCAACTTCGCGAGGCCAAAGTCCAGCACCTTCACGTAACCGTCCGGGCGCAACATGACGTTCTCGGGTTTGATGTCGCGATGGATGATGCCCGCCTTGTGTGCGGCGGCGAGCGCGTCGGCGATCTGAATCGCGATGTTCAGCGCTTCGTTGATACTCAACGACGAGCGCGCGAGCCGCTGACGCAGGGTTTCGCCTTCGACAAACTCGGTCGCGATGACGTGCGTGGCGTCAGTCTCGAAGACCTCGTAGATGGTGATGATGTTCGGATGATTAAGCGCTGAGGCCGCGCGTGCTTCCTGTTCGAAACGGCGCAGGCGATCGTTGTCTTTGGTGTAGGCGTCGGGAAGGAGTTTCAGCGCCACTTTGCGGCTCAACCGTTTATCCTGGGCCAGGTAGACCTCGCCCATGCCGCCGCGGCTGATGAACGAAAGTACTTCGTACGAGCCGATGGAATAGCCAGATCGCAGCTCCGATTTTTCGTTGACGAGCAATTCAGCGGCTGCGTAGTAGGCCGGCTCGTCGATGAAGCTGCCTTCTTTTTCGTGCGACGTAATTAACGACTCGACTTCCGAACGCAATTCTTCGTCGCCGGAACAGGCCTCGGACAGAAACCGACCCCGCTGTTCCGGTCCATACTTAATCGCGGAGTTAAAGATTTCCTTAACTTGTTGCCAGCGTTCGGGAGTCATTCGTTTATCTGGGCCACCTATCTTCTATCTATATTGGTACGCGGCGCACACTCGCCGATTCCCTCACTCGAGCTGCCCGCGCAGCCACGCGCGAGCTGACTTCCATTCCCGCTCCACCGTAGCGTGGCCGATATTCAGCACCTCCGCCGTCTCCTCGATTGACAGCCCACCAAAAAACTTGAGCTCGACGATTCGACTTTGCTGCGGATCCATTTTGGCGAGCTCGTCGAGGGCTTCGTTCAGGGCGAGCAGGTCGATGGCCGGCTGTGTAGCGAGCTCCTCGGCAGTGGTGATGGACAGGCGTTGCTGGTCAGTTCCACCACGTTTGACCGCTTGATGCCGGCGCGCGTGGTCCACGAGGATGCGGCGCATCAACTGGGCCGAAATCGCGAAAAAATGGGCGCGATTTTGCCACTTCGCGCTCTTTTGACCTACCAGCTTGAGGTAAGCCTCGTTCACGAGCGCGGTCGGCTGGAGCGTGTGGCCGGTGCGTTCCCGGCGCAGGTAGTTCGTGGCGAGCCGTCGTAATTCGTTGTAAACGAGCGGCATCAGCTTCTCGAGCGCCGCCTGATCGCCGTGGCCCCAGTCAACCAGGAGCTGCGTTATGCCTTCGGGGGATTGCATCTTTGCGCCCAAAATGAGCCGAAATTCTACAACAAATAATTTTGCGACCGTGAGGGAATCCGCCGGGACCTTGCGCTTAAGTTAATAGGAGGTCCGATAAAATGAAACGACATCTCAGCTTAACTATCGCGATAATGATCGTCAGCGGCGTTCTTGCCGCTAATGCATCCGCACAAACATCCGCTCAGCAAAGAATACACGCCGACATTCCTTTTTCCTTTAACGTCGGCGAGAAAACTCTGCCCGCGGGTGTTTACACCTTCGCCGTGATCAATCCCAGTTCAGATCGAAAAGCATTACAGATTCGCAGCCTGGACGGCCGCTTCACCGCCATAACGCAAACGAGTCTGAGCCGTGGAAACCACGCCGATCACGCGAAGCTCGTGTTTCGCCGTTACGGCGATCGATACTTCTTCGCCCAGATCGACATAGGCGACGACGCAACGACGCTCATCGCCGGCAGATCGCGCGCCGAACGGTCCACTCGTAGAGCACTCAAGCATCCGTCTGACGACACGGTCGTCGCAGCTTTTTGATCTGTTTAGTCGGTGTCATCTGTTACTCTCACACGGATGACACCGACCAGCGTTCGCACCGAAGCGATTGCCGGCATTACCACCTTCTTCACGATGGCCTACATCGTGGTCGTGAACCCGGCAATTCTCTCGACGCCCGGAACCGGTATCGCCTTCAGCGGCGCCCTGACAGCAACGGTCCTGATCTGTTTCACGATGACCTTGTTGATGGGCCTGTACGCGAAACTTCCGTTCGCGGTCGCGCCCGGCATGGGCATCAACGCGTTCTTCACTTTCACGATCATTTTGACCCAGGGTGTCTGGTGGCAAACAGCGCTCGGGATCGTGTTCTGGGCCGGCGTGCTGTTTATGCTGATTTCCGTGACGCCCGTCCGCGAAACGATCGCGAAAGCGATTCCTTCGGAGCTTCGCATCGGCACCGCTGCCGGCATCGGCATCTTTCTCACGTTCATCGGTCTCAAAAACGCGGGTCTGATTACGTCCGATCCCGTCACGTTTGTGAAACTCGGAAAACTCGACGAAACGACGCTCATCGCGATTCTGGGCATGGTCCTCATCGTCTTTCTGGCGACTCGCGGCAGCTCGCTCGCATATCTCGCCGGGATCTTTTTCATCACTATCGCCGCTTTGATTCGCGGCTATGTCACTGCACCGCCGCAGTTCTTCAGCGCGCCTGACTTTCACACCGTTTTTCTTAAACTCGACATCTTCGGCGCGCTCAAGCTGTCGCTACTACCCGCGATCATCGCCATAATGTTCACCGATCTCTTCGACTCGATCTCGACGTTCATGGGCGTCGCGCACGCCGCCGATCTGCTCGACGAACACGGGCATCCGCGAAACTTGCGACAGGGATTGATAGTCGATTCGGTGGCGACGTTCGGCGCCGGTCTCGCGGGCACCTCATCCGGGACTGCCTACATCGAAAGCATCGCCGGCATCAACGTCGGCGGACGAACGGGCCTGACGTCAGTCTTCACCGCGCTCTGTTTTCTGCCGTGCTTCTTTCTCGCTCCAATCGCGGGCATGGTTCCGCCGTATGCGACCGCGCCGGTACTGGTTCTCGTCGGGGCCGCGATGTTCAAGAGCGTGGCCGGGATCAACTTCGCCAAAATCGAGGAGGGTCTGCCGGCGTTTTTGACTATAATCCTCATCCCCCTGACATTTTCGATTACCCAGGGAATACTCTGGGGCTTCATCGCGCACGTTGGTCTTTATCTTATTGTCGGCCGCCGGAGAGAGATTCATCCAGTAATGTATGGTTTGGCGCTGGTGGCGATCGGGTTGTTGTTGCTCGAGCATTCGGCGCTTACGTGGAAGTCATGAGAAATATTGTTTTACTAATCGCAATCGCATCGTATGCGATGGTTGCAGTCGCGCAGAATCCCACACCGAATCCGACTCCCACTGACCGCGGACTTGGCATTCAAAAAGACAGCTCAACTCAGGGCGGGCAAACGGCCCAACAGGCACGCGAAGCGAAGCCCGAACTCGTACTGCAAACCGGTTACAACAATTTCTACGGCGCGACGCGGTTAGTCTTCAGTCCGGACGGACGACTGCTCGCGACTGCCACCTTTCGCAGCAACACGATCAAGCTTTGGGAAACGGCGACTGGTCGAAAACTGCGAGACCTCTCGAGCAGCGGCCAAAGCGCGCCTGGCATCGCGCCGTTTGTCGCTTTCAGTCGCGACAGTCGACTAGTCGCGGCGGCGGCCGCCGATAACACAGTAAAAGTTTGGGACGTGATGAGCGGCCGTGAAGTGCAAACTCTCGCGGGTCCGCAGGGTTCGATGTACGCGGCGATTGGCGTGTACTTCATCGGCTTCGCGGCAAACAATCAGCTCGTCACGGTGAGCGATACAGCGAGGGTCTGGGATCTCACGAGCGGGCGCGAGTTGCGTTCGTTGCAATCACAGACGACGCCGCTGGTCACAGGCTTCAACGGTACCGACGGCGGCATGGTCCTGTCGCCCGACGGGACGCAATTCGCAGTCGTCAACGACGAATCCGAAGCGCATGTGAAGTTGATCGACGTCGCGAGCGGGCGTGAAACCGGCCGCTTGAAACTTGCCGGCGAAGATATCCAGAGTCTTCAACTCTCGTTCACTTCCGACGGCCGTTTGCTCGCGGCGGGAATCATTGATCGCCGATTCAAGCTCTGGGATCTGTCGTCGAAAAAAGACCAGGAGCTCGCGCGGACGACGAAGGAATACAGCCAGGTTAAGTTCAGCCGCGACGGACGGCTGCTCGCGCTGTCTGAAAACAGCAATGTCAAAATCTGGGAAGTCGCGACGGGGCGCGAGCTGCCCGGTTTGAAATTGCCGAGCATCGGCGCCTTTCCGCAAGCTGACCCGTTTGTAAACTTCAGTGAAGACGGTAAACGGATCGCGGTTGGCGGCTTCATCACCGACACGACGCTCTGGGAAACGGAAACCGGTAAACAACTCGCGAAGCTGAGCGGCCGCACGAACATGGCGTACAACGTCGCGTTCAGCGCGGACGGAACAGAGCTTTACTCCGGCGACCGCACGCGTTGGGACTTGCGCACCGGGCGCGGTCTGCGAGTCGCGAGCAGACCGGCGGGAGAAATGAGCTACGGCATCACGAGTCCGGATGGCCGGACCCTGGCGGTGATGAAGCCGAACAGCAACGTGCTTTCGTTGCTCGAAGTTCCGAGTGGCCGGCAGTTGTCGACGTTGACGCCGTCCGGCGAAGCAGGTGTCGTGCAGCGCGTTCGTTTCAGCACGGATGGATCGATGCTTGCCGTCACGTATGGTGTCATGGAGATGCAACACCCGACGCCCGGATCATTTTCGCGCGGCAGTCAGGTGAAGATCTGGGACGTAAAGAACGGACGCGAACTGCGCTCGCTCAATTCAGGCGACATTCCGCTCGAAGCTGAATTCAGCGCCGACGGCCGCACCGTCGGCACGATCGGATCGATGGGCCAGATCTCGCTTTGGGACGCGCAGTCGGGCAACAAGCGGGAACTGACGTCGTCGCCGATGGCCGCCATCCAGAATATGGGCAACATCAAGCCGGGCCAGATGCCGTCGATGCCGAACATGAGCGACATCGCGGCGATGATGACCAACGTGATGGGCACGATGTCGGCGGGAACGATGGGCCGCTCAGTTACGTCGCTGGCTTTTAGTCCGGACGGCCGCACGCTCGCGACTGGCGGAGTCGAGTCGAAGCCGAACATCGATATCGCGGCGATGATGAGCGGTCAGAAACCGAAAAAAGGATCGAAGCAACAAAACCCCGCCGACATGATGAAAGATCTGAAAGTTGAGGCCATCGGTCAGGTCCAACTCTGGGACGTCGCTTCCGGACGCGAGATAGCCGCGTTGAAAGGTCACGGCCGCGGCGTCATGAAGGTGGCGTTCAGTCGCGACGGAAAGCTGATCGCTTCAGGGGCCACTGACAACACCATTCGCATCTGGGACGTCGAAGCGCGTCGCGAACTGCGCACGATGGCGGGTCACACGTCGAGCGTCGAGTCGATGGATTTCTCTCCGGATGGGCGGTTGCTTGCATCGGCAAGCGACGATGGCAGCACGTTTCTCTGGGACACGCGCACCGGTGAACATCTTCTGACCTTGATCTCCCTCGACGACGGCGCCGAGTGGATGGTCGTCACGCCGCAAGGTCTGTTCGACGGCACGCCTATGTCATGGAACCAGATCCTCTGGCGCTACAATCAGGAGACTTTCAACGTCGCTCCGATCGAGTGGTTCTTCAACGAGTTCTACTATCCGGGTTTGCTGGCCGACGTCTTCGGTGGTAAGCGACCGCGCGTTGCGCAGGACGTGTCAAAGAAAGATCGCCGCCAGCCGGTGGTGAAATTGTCGCTTGTTGGCCCAGCCGACTCGACGATCGCGTCGCGCACAGTGAAAGTGAAGATCGACGTCACTGACGCGCCCGCCGATAAAGATAATCCGAAGGGAAGCGGCGCGCAGGACGTGCGGCTGTTTCGCAATGGTTCGCTCGTTAAGGTCTGGCACGGCGACGTGCTGAAGGGGCAGGCTGCTGTCTCTCTCGAACAGGAGATCACCGTCACGGCGGGTGCGAATCGGCTCGTGGCTTACGCCTTCAATCACGACAACGTGAAGAGCAAGGATGCGCCGCTCCTGTTTGAGGGCGCCGAGAGTTTGAAGCGGAAAGGCACGGCTTACATCATCGCCGTCGGCGTCAACGAGTATGCGAACCCTCAGTACAATCTGAAATACGCGGTCGCGGATGCGAAGAGCTTCGGCGACGAGATGCGCCGGAAGCAAACGCAGATCGCCGGTTTCGAGCGCGTTGAAGTGATCGAGCTGCTCGACGCGAACGCGACCAAGGAGAACATTCTTTCCGTCATCAAGCGGCTGGCTGGCGAAGCCCAGGAGCCTGGCCCACCGACTCTCAAGGCCGGCTCACCAAACGGGGTCAAACGAATCGAACCGGAAGATACCGTGATCATTTACTACGCCGGTCACGGTACGGCCCAGCAACAGCGTTTCTATCTGATACCGCATGATCTCGGCTATACCGGTGACCGCACGAAGCTCACCGAAGCCGGATTGAAGACGATGTTGTCGCATAGTATTTCGGACATCGAGCTCCAAGCCGCGGTGGAAGGTTTGGATGCAGGTCACCTTTTGTTGATTATCGACGCGTGTAACTCGGGACAGGCGCTCGAGGCCGAAGAGAAGCGTCGTGGGCCGATGAATTCGAAAGGTCTGGCCCAGCTCGCGTACGAGAAAGGCATGTACATCCTGACCGCGGCGCAGAGTTTTCAAGCGGCCCTTGAAGCGGCGCAACTCGGGCATGGATATCTGACGTACGCGCTCGTCGAGGAAGGATTGAAGACGCCGGTTGCGGATGCGGAGCCGAAGGACGGCGTGCTCATCGCGCGCGAGTGGCTCAATTTCGCGACTGAGCGCGTGCCGCGGATGCAGGAAGAAAAGATGGCCCAGGGTCGCGGCCTCGGCATCGCCTTCACCGAAGGAGAATCTGGAGTCACCGATCCGCAGAAGCGCACCGTGCAACGCCCGCGCGTCTTCTACCGCCGCGAGTTGGAAGCAAACCCCTTGGTTATTGCTAAGCCATAAAACAACCTAACTTGTTTTGTGTCTTTTGTGCCTTTTTGTGGCTAAATGAACGAAACATGTCGAACCCCATCGGAAAATCGTTTCCTCGCAAAGAGGGGCGCAAGAAAGTCACGGGCCAGGCGCTTTACGTCGACGATCTGACGTTTCCTGAGATGCTGCACGGTGCGACCGTTCGGAGTCCGTCACCGCGCGGGAAGATCAAGAACATCTCGTTCGGCGGCGATATTCCGTGGGATGAGTTCACCATCGTCACAGCGAAAGATATTCCCGGCGCAAACTACGTCGCGCTGATTCTGAACGATCAGCCGTATCTCGCCGACGGCTTCGTCAATCATGCCGAAGAGCCGGTGTTGCTACTCGCGCACCCGAACAAGTATCTACTCGAAGAAGCGCGGCGCCACGTTCAGATCGAGATCGACGAGCAGCCGGCAGTCTTCACGCTCGAAGACTCACTCGCTCAGAAGACGATCGTCTGGGGCAATGACAACGTCTTCAAAAAGTTTCTGGTCGACAAAGGCAACGTCGACGATGTGTGGGCGTCCGCGGATCTCATCGTCGAAGGCGAATACGAAACCGGCGCGCAGGAGCAACTCTACATCGAGAACAACGGCGCGATCGCGATCGCCAATCCCGGTGACGGCGTGACGGTATGGGGCTCGATGCAGTGTCCATACTACGTTCACAAAGCGCTCGTGAAGTTGTTTGAACTTCCTGAAGAAAAGATTCGCGTCATTCAAACGGAAACTGGCGGCGGGTTTGGCGGGAAGGAAGAGTATCCGTCGTTGATCGCCGGTCATGCCGCGCTGCTCGCGTGGAAATCAGGCAGGCCCGTCAAGATCATCTACGATCGCGCGGAAGATATGGCTGCGACGACAAAGCGCCATCCGTCCCGGACTCGTCACAAGACCGCCGTGTCGAAAGACGGCAAGCTGCTCGCGATGGAGATCGACTTCGTGATCGACGGCGGCGCTTACTGTACGCTGTCGCCCGTCGTGCTTTCACGCGGAACGATCCACGCGGGTGGGCCTTACGTCTGTCCCAACGTCCGCATTCACAGTCGCGCTGTTGCGACCAACGTTCCACCGCACGGCGCGTTTCGCGGCTTCGGCGCGCCGCAAAGCATCTTCGCGCTTGAACGTCACATGGATAAGGTCGCTCACGCCCTCGGTTTGACGCCGGAGGAGTTTCGCCGTCGCAATTTCATCCATGAAGGCGAAACGACTGCGACAAGCCAGGTGATTCGCGAAAGAGTCGACATGGACTCTTTGCTCGATCGGGCGCTTCAACTCAGCGACTACCACGCCAAACGCGAACGTTTCGCTGTTGAGAATTCGCGCAACGGCAAAAAACGAGGCATCGGTTTCGCTACGTTCATGCACGGCGCGGGATTTACAGGTTCCGGCGAGGTCTACTTGCAGTCCGTCGTCTCGGCTGAAGTCACCGCCGAAGGTAAAGTGCAGATACTCGCCGCGAGTACAGAGATCGGCCAGGGAACCAACACTATCTTTTCGCAGATCGCGGCCGAGGCGCTTGGCGTCGACTTCGAGATGATCGAGATCGTTCAGCCTGACACCGGGCGCGTACCGAACAGTGGGCCAACTGTCGCTTCGCGAACTTCGATGGTCGTCGGCAAGCTCGTCGAATCGGCGGTCACGGCTTTGAAGCAGACATTGATCGGCAGTGGATTGTTGACTGAAGGTTACACGTCGTCGGACTTTCGGGCTGCGTGCCGCGAGTACGTCGTGCGCTTTGGTCCGCTGAAGACGTCGGCGACTTATCAACCGCCGCCAAACGTTCACTGGGACGACGAGAAGTATCAGGGCGACGCGTACGGTGCGTACGCATGGGCCGTTTATGTGGCTGCGGTTTCGTATGATGAATTGACTTACGAGGCGCGAGTCGAGGATTTTGTGGCGGTGCAGGAAGTCGGGCGCGTGTTGAATCCGGTGCTGGCAGCGGGGCAAATTGAAGGCGGCGTGGCCCAGGCGATCGGATTCACGTTGTTTGAAAACGTCGTGTGGAAAGACGGGCGCATGGTTAACAACCAGATGACCAACTACATCATTCCCACGCCCGTCGACATTCCTCCGATTCGCGTCTTTTTCGAAGAGAACCCGTACGCTTACGGGCCCGGCGGCGCGAAAGGCATCGGCGAGCTACCCATGGACGGCGCCGCGCCCGCTATTCTGAACGCTCTCGAAAACGCCACGCAGATCTGCTTCACGCGCATCCCGCTCATGCCGGAGATGCTGATGGAACAATATGACAAAGAGCGAAGTCGCGTTTAAGGTCAACGGCCAACCGCACCGGCTCGACGTCTTTCCGATGGCGAGGTTGCTCGACGTGTTGCGGGAGGAGTTGAGGCTGACTGGGACGAAGGAGGGTTGTGGAGAGGGCGAGTGTGGCGCATGTACGGTGATTGTCGACGGACGGATCGTTAATAGTTGTCTGGTTCCGGTGGGCCAGGTGAACGGGAGTGAGATCACGACGATCGAAGGAGTCGCCGATGAGCACCAGTTACATGCGGTGCAACAGGCATTCATCGAACATGGCGGAGCACAGTGTGGGATTTGCACGCCGGGAATGGTGCTGGCCGCTGTCGATTTGCTCGAGCGAAATCCGCGTCCAACCGAAGCTGATATCCGCACCGCCCTGGCCGGAAATCTCTGCCGCTGCACCGGCTACATGAAAATATTTGACTCTGTACTTAAAACGCGGATTAGTTAAATGCGGTCTTACATTCCACACTATCAATTAATTAATCCAACTTCGCTTGATGATGTTCTGAAGGTTCTCGCGAACGAGTCCGGAGTGTGGAAGCCGTTCGCCGGCGGCACCGATCTGATGGTCCTGCTCGAGGCCGGCAAACTGACGCATCGCAACTACATCAACATCTGGAACCTCGACGAGCTCCGCGGCATTCACGCAAACCACAACCACGTCACACTCGGCGCATTGACTACCTACACGGACGTCCAGGACAACCCGATCCTGCATAGCGAGTTTCCGATGCTTTGTCAGGCGGCGAGCGAAACCGGCGGGCTCGCGATCCAGAACCGCGGCACGCTCGGCGGCAACATCGTCAATGCCTCTCCCGCAGCGGATTCGCCTCCGGCGCTACTCGCCTACGACGCCGAAGTTGAGTTAGTCTCAAAGCAAGGTTCGCGCTGGCTGCCCTACCAGGGTTTTCACACCGGATACAAGCAGATGTTGATTCGGCCCGATGAACTGCTGACTCGCATCCGGCTGCCGCGCAACACCACCGGCGCCAGGCATTACTATCGCAAGGTCGGAACGCGTAAAGCGCAGGCGATCTCCAAAGTTTGTTTTGCCGCAGCCGGCCGAACCAACAACGGCCGCATCGAAGACGCGCGAGTGGTTGTCGGCAGCGTCGCTCCAATCGTCGTTCGTTGCCTGCAAACGGAATCCGCGTTGCGAGGTGAAAAGCCCGACGCCGCGACAATACAATCAGCGCAGGCGAGCCTGTTGCGCGAGATCTCTCCCATCGACGACATTCGATCGACGGCCAACTACCGTCTGCAAGTTACGTTGAATTTACTCGGCGACTTCATAACGACTCTGAATTCGTAATGCCAATTAACCGCCGCACACTGTTGCTGCTTCTGACGTTAGCAACTCTGCTAATCCAGATCCCGGTGACTACCGCGCAGGACAAAGACCAGGAGAAGGACCAGGAAGTCGAGAGCATCCCGGCGATCCTCAAGGGCGTGCGCGCGAACGCGGTTGAAGGCAAGGTCGTATACCTTCGTGACTCAGGAAGCTTCGATCTCGAACC
>JBKPNH010000174.1:0-21695 GCA_046732535.1 Acidobacteriota bacterium | reverse complement strand
GACTTCTCGCGTCCGCCGTCGTAAGTGCCGAGTGGTCCGAAGATGTTGTGAAACCTGACGACGCGCGTGTCGAGACCGAAATCTTCGGTGTAGTGACGGCAAAGGCGTTCCATGTAGAGTTTTTCCCAGCCGTAGCCGTCTTCGGCGTCGGCGGGATAGGCGTCTTCTTCTCTTAAAGGTGTGACGTCGGTTTCCTTCTGTTTGTATCCGGGATAGATGCAGGCGCTCGACGTGTAGAGATAACGTTTCACGCCGTTGGCGCGCGCGGCTTCGATCGAGTGCAGGTTGATGAACGAGTTGTCGCGGACGATGACGGCTTTGTTTGTTTCGATGAAACCGATGCCGCCCATGTTTGCGGCGAGGCCGTAGACCTCGTCGATGCCTTCCGTTGCTTTCAGGCAGTTGTCGGCGTGTGAAAGATCGAGAAGTTGAAACTCGTGGGCCGCTGTCGGTTCGTATTCCGGTTCCTTGATATCGACGCCTCGAACCCAGTAACCGCGATTGACAAGATATTTCGTTAGATGATGACCGATAAAACCACCAGCCCCTGTGATTAGTACGCGTGTCGGTTCAGACATTCAGTGCAGATCTCCAAGCAGAGTAGGGTAAAAAACATTGAGAACATTAGTGTTCATCCGTGAGAAATGCAAGTGGTGTGTTAACACGGATTTCAGTGATTATTAGGCGAGTTTGGCAAGCGACCGGCTCGCAGCGCCACACGACGGAGACAACCCCAGAAGGGCCGGCTCAGGAGACCTTCCGGATGCGTGGCAAGCGCACGCGTCAACCACTTTGCGGCCTCTGACTTTCGTCCCGCTTCACTAGCCGCATAAGAGAGACGCAGAAAGCGCGTCGCACGACACCAGCGCTGGTCCGAACCACGCAACTGCGGCTCGTAAAATTCAGCGATCTGATCGAACTCTTCCAACTGCCGATGCCCCTCAGCAATCGTCTTGCTCACCTCATGCAACCGGTACGCAGCCATCGGCAACGGCAGGTACTCGCATTTGTGACCCGCCAGTAACAACCTCACATACATATCGTGATCGAAATCATAGTCCCACCGTTCCTGAAACCCTTCGCGGACGATCTGCGTCTTCCAGAAGTGCGCCGGCTGCGGCGCCAGATACGCCCAACACAAACAGTGCGCCGCCGACTGCGGAACTTCGGAACGAATGACACGCGTTTCGTGACCCTCGCCAAACATGATCGCGTCGCCACAGATCCACTCACTCTCCGGATGCTGAGCGAAATGTTTCATCACAGCAGCGAACGTTCCCGGAAGATATAGATCGTCGCTGTTGAGAAATCCGAAGATGTCTCCGGTCGCGCGTTCGAGACCTTTGTTGATCGCGTGTACCTGTCCGCGATCTTTCTCGCTGACCCAGTAAGCGAGCCGATCTTCGTACTTGCGAATGATCGAGACGCTTTCGTCAGTGCTGCCGCCGTCGATGATGATGTACTCGAGCGGTTCGTACCCCTGCTTCAACACGGACAGGATCGTCTCTTCCAGAAACCTGCCCTGGTTAAACGACGGAGTGATGATGCTCAGTTTAAGTGCCATGCCACGTTTGGTTCCTCAGGGTTCGAAACTCTTGATCGTTTCGACGACGTAAGCCTGTTGAGTTTCGGTGAGCTCGGGATAGATCGGCAAGGCGAGCGTTTCCCGCGCCGCACGTTCCGATTCCGGAAACTCGCCCTCCAGGTAACCGAGATAAGCAAAACATTCCTGCCGGTGAAGCGGAATCGGATAATACACTTTCGTGCCCACGCCATGTTGCTTTAAGTGTTCCATCAACGCATCGCGATGTTGCGGAACACGAATCACGTACTGGTGAAAGATGTGGCGTGCATTATCTCTCAATGACGGCGTAGTCAGTTCGTAACTCACGTCATCCAGGAGCTCGTCGTACACGGCAGCCTTACGCGCTCTTTCGTTGGACCACTTGTCGAGATACGGCAGCTTGACGTTCAAGATGGCCGCCTGCAATTCATCCAAACGGCTGTTGAGGCCGACTTCCGCATGTTCGTATTCGTTGGCGCCGCCGTGTGTGCGAAGCCGTCGTAAACGTTCAGCCAAATCGTCATCGTTTGTGGTCAACATGCCACCGTCGCCCGCGCCGCCGAGGTTCTTTGTTGGGTAAAAACTAAAACATCCGATACGGCCCATCGAAGCGGCCTGACGGTTTTGGTCAGCGGCTCGATCCGTTGCGCCGATTGCCTGTGCTGCATCTTCTATAATCGGAATACCAAGTCGCTCGCTGAGTTCGAGCAGGGGATCCATTTCCGCGCACTGCCCGTAGAGATGCACCGGCAGCAGGGCCTTCGTTTGTGGCGTTGTCGCATCTGCGAGTTGTGACGTGTCGATATTGTAAGTAGCGGGATCGATGTCGACGAAAACGGGACGGGCGTCGACGCGGTAAATGGCTGCCGCAGTGGCAAAGAAAGTGAACGGCGTTGTGACGACGTCGTCGCCGTTGGCGACGCCGAGCGCCATCAGTGCGAGCAACAACGCGTCGGAACCGGACGCGCAGGCAATCGCGTGTTTGGTCTGGGTGTAGGCGGCGACGGAAGATTCGAGCCGTCGCACCTCGTCGCCGAGCACGAAGCGCTGCGAATCCATCACCCGCTGAACTGCTTCGCGCAACTCATCTCGCAACGAGGCATACTGCGCCTGTAGATCCAATAGGGGAACGTTCATCAAGTAGGAAGATTAGATCTTCCATCCGTGCTTTCAGAAACACGGATGGAAGCTATGCGGTTTCGCCGGCGGAGGCGCCTCTGCCGCTGTCGGTTTCCGTCGAATAATAGTTCGAGTAATAGCCTGAGTAATAGTAGTCCTGCTGCTCGAGCTTCACGTTGTTCAGCACCACGCCGAAGATGTGCGCGCCAACGTCCAGCAACTGCTGCTTGGCCCGCCGCACAACCGCGCGCGAGCTGCGGCCGCCGTGGACCACCAGCATCACGCCATCCACCATGGTCGAAAGAATCGACGCGTCAGTAAACGAAATCGCGGGCGGCGAATCGATAATGATGTGCGCGAAGCGCTCACTTAAAAGAAGCAACAGCCGGCGCATCTCTTCGGAACCGAGCAACTCCGCCGGGTTCGGCGGCACAGGTCCTGAGGTCAGGATCTTCATGTTCGGCGTCTTTGGAAAGACCTGCAAGAGATTGTCGAGGTCCCTCTCTCCGGAGAGCCACGTCGTCAGTCCCTTGGAATTCGGAACCTCAAACTGGGCGTGCAAACGCGGCCGCCGCAAGTCGCAATCGATAATCAAAACTTCGGCGCCCGTCTGGGCCAACATGAATGCCGTGTTGATGGCCGTCGTCGTCTTTCCTTCCGAAGGCTGGCTCGACGTGACGAGAATCGTCTTCGGCGGCTGGCCCGCGGACGACAGCAGCAGCGACGTTCTCAAGTGACGATACGACTCCGCGATCGGCGACCGCACGTCGTCGATCATCGCCAGCGCTGTAGTTTCTGAAGGCGGCGCGTTGACCGGAGCAAGGCCCTTCAAGCGGGCGCCGCCACGGCTCGCGGGAATCATCGCCAGCGCCGGCAAATGTACGTAACGATCGACGTCGTCGAGCGATTTCACCGTATCGTCGAGGAAATCAAGCAGGAACGCGAGACCGATTCCGGCGACGAGCGACAGAATGAACGCGATCATCACGTTTCTGATGCGCGGCGGTCCAACGGGGCCTCGCGGCACGCGGGCGTAAGTCTCGATGCTGACTTCACTGCCCTTGTCGCCCTGCGCGACCTGAATCTCGCGCAGCTTCTGCTCCAGCGTCGCAAGATACTGTTTGTTGGTTTCTATCCGCTGCGAAAAGGCGGCCATTTCGATCTGATCGCGCGTGTTTTGGTCAGTGATCGCGCGCTGTTCGTGGTATCGCTGAACGACGCTTCTCTCCGTTGTTTGGGCGGCTTCGTATTCAGCCTTCAAGCTGGCGATCGCTTCTTTTGCCGCTGCCTGTAATTCTTGTTCAAGCCGGTCGATTGACACCTGTATTTTTTTGACTTCCGGCCACTGGTCCGTGTAGGTGACTTTGAGCGCGGCTTGCTTTTCGCGAAGGTCTGAGAGCCGTTCCTGGATCGCGCCAATTCGCTCCGACTTCCGCACTTCCGGAACTGACAGAAAATCGCTGCTGTCTTTGGCGCTCATGTAAATGGCCTGCGCATTCTTGCGCTTGTTTTCGGCGTCGAGTGCCTGGTTGCTGAGCAATACGAGTCGTTGCGCTTCGGTGTTGAGAACCTGGTCGGGGCTTGGCGGCAGACCATGCGCTTTCGCGAAGTTCAACATGGCTTCCGTATCGTGATTAATGTTGCCCTGCAATTCCGAGATCTTGCGCGCCAAAATATCTTCGGCCTTGGTCGAGTTTGAAGTTACGCGTTCGACGTTATTCGAACGAAACACTTCGGCAATGGTGTTGGCCACTTTCTGGGCCATCTCGGGATCGGTGTGTTGATACTTGATCTTGAACAGATTGGTGCCGAGGATGCCGTCGATACTCTCGCCGGCGATGATCGCGTCTTCGTAAGGTTCGAGTGCTGCGAGTTCTTCAGGTGTCAACGGCTCGTCTCGCATCTGGTCTTCGCCCACGACGTTCAAACCCTTGGGAGCTTCGGCAGGCGAAGCTTTCGAGGGCTTCTTCGCATCACCCGCGACCATCCTCTTGAGAGCGGCGAAGACTCCTCCCTGCGCCTGGCTACCGAAGAACGTCGGATTGTTTTGCAGATCGAGAGTCAGTGCGACCTGCCGGGCCAACGTCGGGCTCTCGAGCAGCTTGATCTGCGTGCCCCAGAAATTCGCGTCCGGCTGGGCGTTGAGCACAAAGTCTTTGGTCTGGAGGACGTTCTTGGCACGTTGTTCGATCTTGATCGTGGTCACCGCCTCGTAAATCGACGGCTGGCGAAACATCTGAATAGCCACCAGGGAAGTGACGACCAGGCAGAGGCTCAGAATGAGCCACTTGCGTTTGAGTACGACGAACAAGTAGTCGCGGATCTGGCTGGGCTCGCTTGCGGCTGGGCCATACGATCTGACCTGTCCAAGGTCGCTGAGCGGTCTATCGAGGGTGCGCTCAACGGCAGGCATCGGCATTAAGCGGTTATCTTGCGACATCATTTTTTCCGGCAGTCAATCAGGTAAAAGTCAAAATCAAGAAACCGGGGGCGGTATCGAGAGTGGGAATAATATCAGAGATCCGTCTCTTTCTGGGAACACGGATTTAAAGCTCTGAAACGAAGTCGGAAACCGCTTCCTGCCACGGGCGCAGCGGCGCCAAGCCAATGGCCGGCGACAGCAAGCACGCCAGTCTGGTGTTTAGGGGACGAGGAGCGGGCCGCTGAAGAGAATCCATGCTGACAGTCATGACCCTATCGACGGGTTGATTGGCTACCTTCAGCGCCTCCCGCGCAAACGTTTCAAAACTCGCGCCTTCCCCTGAATTGACTACGTGATACACGCCCGGCAGGTCTTTTAACGCCAGTTCGCGCAGCCTGGCGGCCAGATCTCGACCGTAGGTCGGCGTCCCATAGCAGTCGCGGATCCCCATCAGCTTCTCGCCGTTCCGGGCGCGGGTGATGAGCGTGCTCAAAAAGTTCTTTCCGCCCAGGCCAAAAATATACCCGGCGCGGACCACGATCGTCCGCGCATGAGCGACCTGAGAGCGTCGCTCGCCCTCGAGCTTGAACCGTCCGTACACATTGATCGGACGCGGATTGTCTCGCTGTGTATAGAAGCCTTCCTTTGAACCGTCAAAGACGTAGTCGGTCGAGATCGTAACGAAGACCGCGTCCACGTAACGGCTCGCGCGCGCCAGGTTCTCCGGGCCTAACGCGTTGACCCGCTCGGTCTGCTTCGGATCTCCTTCACACCCGTCGACGTTGGTCCAGGCCGCGCAGTTGATCACTGCGTCAGGACGGTCTTCGGCGATGATGCCTTCAGCAGCGTCGAAATCAGCGATATCGAGAGACCGGTGATCGTAAGCGAATACTTCGTCGCCGCTCGCGCGGCAATGTTCTACAAGGGCGCGGCCGACCAGTCCGCCCGCTCCAGTGATTAGAACTCTCAACGCGCACTAACCTCGGTTCCGTACTGGAGTCGGTAATAATCGCGATAAGCGCCGCTGCGAGTGTTCTCCAGCCAGCGCGTGTTCTCTCGATACCACTCGATAGTCTTCGTCAAACCAGTTTGCCACGTCTCGCGCGGCCGCCATCCGAGTTCCGACTCGATGCGTGAAGGATCGATTGCGTAACGTCGATCGTGTCCCGGACGATCCGTGACGAAACGGATCAAGCTGCGCGGCTTGCCAAGCGTGTCGAGCAACGACTCTACAACTTCCAGATTGCGACGCGGATTACGAGCGCCGATGTTATAGACGTGACCCGGCCGGCCCTTTTCGAGCACGTCGAGAATCGCGCGGCAATGATCTTCGACGAAGATCCAGTCGCGCACGTTCATCCCGTCGCCATAGACGGGAATCGATTCGTCATTGAGTGCATTGGCCAGTGCGAGCGGCAGAAATTTTTCGGGGAACTGGCGTGGACCATAGTTGTTGCCGCAACGAGTGATGACGGTGTCCAGGCCAAACGTGTGATGCGCAGCGCGCACGAGATGTTCGGCGGCGGCTTTCGAAGCAGCGTAGGGACTGTTGGGAGCGAACGGCGACTCTTCAGTGAAGAAAGTGTCGTCGACTTCCGGAAGACTTCCCATCACTTCGTCAGTCGAGATCTGAACAAAACGTTTCACGCCTTTTGCGCGAGCAGCGTCCAGAAGAATCTGTGTTCCAACGACGTTCGTGCGGAGAAAATCGTCAGCGGATGCAATGCTGCGGTCCACGTGCGACTCGGCAGCGAAGTTAATGATCGCCTCCGTATCGTTCTCAAGCGCACGCATAACCCCGTCACGATCCGCGATATCGCCGCGAATAAAACGATGGCGATTTTCGTCGAGCCCGTGCACGTTGTCGAGATTGCCCGCGTAGGTCAACGCGTCGAAATTCGTGACGATGCAATCTTCGATTTCGTCCAGGATCAGACCAACGAAAGCCGATCCAATAAAACCGGCGCCGCCGGTAACAAAAACTTTTCGCATGTACCCCTACAAAAGCGAAATTGAAACTATCACGCACAAAAATAGACCATTACGACGACTCGTGCACGTTGAAATCTCGAACGAATTCAGGCGAAAAAATTTTGCGGCAAATCTCCGCAAGAATTTGTTGACTTAGCCCAAGACTTGTAGTAAAAGACTGCGCCTTCAAACCGGAGGAGATGTTCTTTGACGAAAATTCCCGACTGCAAGTCACGCTACCAATCGACTGCACGTTACATTCATTAACCCCGCTTCCACTGCTTCCATCTGTGTAGATCCTGTAAACCCCTTAAGGAGAATTCAAAATGAGTAAGGCCCGCCTTTTCTTAAACTGTTTAGCGTTTTTTGTCCTGACCCTCGGCATTAGCTCAATCGCAAATGCCCAGGCAACGCGCACCTGGGTTTCCGGTGTAGGCGACGACGCAAACCCCTGTAGCCGCACCGCCCCTTGCAAGACTTTCGCGGGTGCAATTTCGAAAACAGCCGCCGCGGGCGAGATTTCAGTTCTCGACCCCGGCGGTTTTGGCACTGTCAA
This sequence comes from Acidobacteriota bacterium, assembly GCA_046732535.1. Taxonomy (GTDB): domain Bacteria; phylum Acidobacteriota; class Blastocatellia; order Pyrinomonadales; family Pyrinomonadaceae; genus PSRF01. The sequence goes on along the minus strand of JBKPNH010000174.1, from coordinate 14,063 downwards.
CATTACCAAAGCCATCACTATCAACGGCGACGGAACGCTCGCGGGTATTCTGAACTCGGGAGTCACCGGCATCATCGTTAACGCCGGCGCTAACGACGTGGTCTATATTCGAAACATTTCCATTAACGGCGCCGGGACTGGTCTAAACGGCATTCGCTACCTCGCTGGTAAAGCTCTCCACGTCGAGAACTGCAACATCTACGGCCAGGGCAACAATACCGCCGGAAACGGTAACGGCATCATCGTTGCGCTGACCGCCACTGCCGGCGGTCTTTTTGTTAAAGACACGAACATCAAGACGTGTGCAACGACCGGAATCAGCGTGGCAACGACTACGGGTTTCGTCGCCGGCGTCCTCGAGCATGTCAGACTCGAAGCCCTGCCGACCGGTCTGCTGATCGGCAACAACGCATTCGTGAGCATACGCGATTCGGAGATCAATCTCGCGACTTCCATCGGCGTCAGCGTCACCGGTTCGGGCACTCCGACCGGAAGCTTTGACAACGTCATGATCAACAACAATCCTACCGCCATCAACGTCGGGGCGACGGGCATCATCAATCTTTCCAGTTCAGTGCTGGAGAACAACACCACCGCCGTAGTGAGTGCCGCGCCAGGCGCCAACTTGCGTTCGTCCGGGAATAACAGACTTCTCGGCAACGCCAGTGACGGAGCCGCGCTGACAGTCATACTTCAGAAGTAGCGTCTTCTGGCGAATATTTATGTGCTTGCGAATTCACCAATAATTTCAGGTGAAGAAGGATCAAATATGACCCCAAATTTATCGACGATGTTGATAAAGCCGGGTAGCAAGCAGAATCGCCGGATGGTTCGCATACGGCGGCTCAGCTTGTTATCGGCGGTTCTCGCCATCGGCTTGGCAATCCTCACTTCGCTCTTAAATACAACCTCAGCTAACTTTTCCTCAAAAGACTGGCCCAATACGCCGCAGGATTCCGCGTTACAGGTGATGCGCCCGTCTCCTGCTGCACAAGCACGGTCCAGCCAAATATCGGGAAGGAACAATACCCTCCTCCGAAAACTGACCAATCCCGTTGGTATTCCGGGCGGCCGTTTTCTGAACCTGCTTCTTCCGCAGGGACCGGCTGGTGAGTCGATCGCTACCTTTGCGGAAGACTGCACGACCCCGAAGACCGACTTCAATTTCGGCGAGACCGTTTGCGCGGTGATTACGAACGCGCAGGTCGGCGCCAATGAACGCCTCGTTTGGGGACACACTGATGGCTATCTGGCGCGTGAGACCTTTATTAACGGCGCCACGCAGAGCGATCAGTTACTGCTTACTTCGACCTCGATACTCGGCGGCGTCGCGCGCAACAACAGCGGCACGTGGAAGATTTGGAGTGTCGATACGGAAGGCGCGCCGGTGTCCGCCACCTCTTTCACCATTCACGATCCGGAAGTGTTGACGTCAGACCTGGCTGTCTACAAGTTTCCGGAAACCGGTGCGAGCAAGGTCAACGAAAACTCCGACGTGAGATTCACGATCAGTGTTTCGAATGTCGGACCAGACGCAGCCGCGGACGTGGAACTGGCGGACCTGACACCCGATGCAACGACCTTCGTGTCGTTGACTCAAACTGCCGGTCCAACCTTTTCCTGCACCGATTCAAACTGCACGATTGCCAGTCTTGCACGTGGCGCGAAAGCTAATTTCACGGCCGTCTATCACACGAACGGCGTTGCCGCGGAAACTCTGACCACGTATTCGGCAAGCGTTACCAGCGACACGAACGAGCTTAGACCAGCGGACAATTCCGCCACCGGTGAACTGAGCATCCTCACCGTCGGCGCTCCTGTCGCCTGCTCGCTCGTCTGTCCGGACAACATCAACGCAACGGCCAACACCACGGTCAACGGAGAGCGTGGCGCGATGGTCTCGTTCGACGCCGCCGAGCCTACGGGCGATTGTGGCGCCGTGACGGCGACACCGGCGTCAGGTTCGTTCTTCCCTGTTGGCACAACCACCGTCACAGTCAATTCCGCAAGCGGCGGCGGAAGCTGTAGCTTCACCATCACGATTGAAGATACGGGAACGAATCCGGCAACCATCAGTTGCCCGGCGAATATTGAAGCTAATGCAAACGCGAGTTGCGAAGCTTCAATCACGTTGACGGAGCCGACCACCGGTGGCGACAACGTCACGGTCACCGGCGTGCGCAGCGACGGCAAGCCGTTGTACGACTGCGATGCGAACGGAGTCTGCACGCGCAAGACGACCGACGATCCGTTCTCAGCCGGTATCACCACGATTACCTGGACCGCTTATTCGCACAGCACTGCAGGACCGTTTGCGACTGCGGAAGACGAAGAAGCGGCTCGCACCGGCAGCGCGTCGTGTACTCAGGTCATTACGGTTAACGACGTGACTCCGCCGGTAATCACGGTCTCTCCGCAGACCATCGCCGCCGACGCCAGTTGTCAGGCAGTAATCCCGGACTTCACTACGACGGCGACTGTTTCAGACAACTGCGCCTGCGCGGGATCTGACGATAGCGAAGCCTGCGCGGATGCTCATCCGATCACTGTGACGCAGAGTCCTGCGCCGGGTACTCCGGTTGGGCTCGGCACACACACGATTACACTGACGGCAAACGACGGCTCCAGTAATAACGGAGGCGCCGGCAACACGACCACGACCACGACAACCCTGACGGTTGCCGATCAAACGGCGCCGGTGATCACTGCACCTGCGGATAGCTCAGCTTCAGCAGATGCAAACTGTCAGGTAGCAATCCCTGACTTCGTTTCCGGCTCTACTGTGTCTGACAGTTGCGATACCACTCCAACCGTCACGCAAAGTCCGGCAGCCGGAACGCTTGTCGGAATCGGATCACATACTGTGACCGTAACGGCTACCGACGACGCCGGTAATCACAGCAGCGATCAGGTAGTGTTCACGGTGAACGACACGACAGCTCCGGTAATTAGTTGTCCGTCGAACATCGAAGTCTTCCTGCCGGCGAACAGTTCCGCCACGTCGATGGCTGTTACCTATCCAGCCGCGACCGCCACGGACAACTGTTCGACGTCGCCGACAGTTACCTACAGTCAAGCTTCGGGATCGACCTTCCCGGTCGGCACAACTACTGTGAGCGTCACGGCGACCGATGCCGCAGGCAATCACTCCGAATGTAGTTTTACCGTAACGGTGCGCTACCTCTTCGCTGGTTTCTTCTCGCCGGTTAACAATCCGCCGATACTCAATGCTGTGAACGCGGGCCGTGCGATCCCGGTGAAGTTCAGCCTCAGCGGGGACAAGGGCTTGAATATCTTTGCCCCGAATAACCCGTACTCCGTTTCACTCAATTGCGACACGAACGATCCAGGTGTGGACGTTACTGAAACGCTTACCGCTGGTGGCAGCAGTCTTACCTTCAGTGGCGGCCAGTACAACTACATCTGGAAGACCGAGAACTCGTGGGCTGGAACATGCCGTCAACTTGTAATCACGCTGAACGACGGCAGCGTCCATACCGCGAACTTCAAGTTCAAGTAGTGTCAAAAACCGGAACGAGCGACGCCTCCTGGCTTTATGAACGTCGCTCGTTCCACTTAAACGAACGAACCAGGGTCATTTCTAGATCATTGCTTATGGGATTAACGAATATCTCAATCCACCATGGGATCAATACCGGCGCGCGAGTCGCCGGACTATACAGGTACTGGACACCCCCCAGACCGCTACACAACTAGAAGGAGAGAGTAGAAATGATTAAGTTTTACCCCACCATCAAGGCGTTGTTCGTTGTCACTTTTGTTTTAGCTTTGGCCTCGGCCGCTCAAGCCCAGGCGACCCGCACGTGGGTCTCCGGTGTTGGCGATGACGTAAATCCGTGCAGCCGCACTGCCCCCTGCAAAACGTTCGCGGGCGCAATCTCGAAGACCGCCAAAGATGGTGAGATCAGTGTTCTCGATCCCGGAGGCTACGGCGCCGTTACGATCACGAAGTCGATCTACATCAACGGCACTCACGGAGCGGGCTATGGTTCGATCCTCAATGTGTTGGTAACCGGCGTCAACATCAACATCACGGACGTCAACGACATTCGCAAAGCAGTTCGCCTCCGTGCTCTCGATATCAACGGCGCCTCGCAGGGTGTCAACGGCGTCAGCATCATAGCGGCGAATAATGTCTGGATCGAAGATTCTGTGATCGATGGCAACACCGGCAATGGAACCAGCACCGGTATCGGCATCAGAGTCGCAACGGCCGCGAGCTGCAACCTCTTCGTGTCTGACACGATGATCCACAAGAACGTGACCGGCATCAGAGTCAACACGACCTCTGGTTTCGCGGTTGCGAACATTCGCAACTCGAACATCGAAGGAAACGGCACTGGTGTCGATGCATCATCGAATAGCTTCGTCACAGTTGCAGACAGCCGCGTCTCCAACAACACCACCAACGGCATCATCGCGAGCGTCTCCGGCGCGCAACTCACCGTGCGTGAATGTGTGATCTCGAACAATGCGACTGGCATCAACGCCGCCGCCGGATCTGTAGTGAAGGCGATCAGCAATTCGGTGCTTTACAACACGACCGGCTTTGCGGGTACCACCGCGCAGATTCAAACTGATGGTCAGAACAGGAACGCCGGCAACACCACGCCAGGCGCGCCTGGAGGTGGGTTAGTCACAGTTCACTAACGAACGCCGGCTTATCTGCTGAACTGCCGATTTCCCCGCATGGTCCTGACCGAACATGCGGGGATTTCTCTTTTTCCGTGATCCATGTAAGCTGTGTCACCCGATGAAGCCGCTTAACCCCTACACAATCAAAAGGAGAGTAGAAATGATTAAGTTTTACCCCACCCTGAAGGCGTTGCTCGTTGTCACTTTTGTTGTAGCTTTGGCCTCGGTTGCTCAAGCGCAGACCCGCACCTGGGTCTCCGGCGTTGGAGACGACTTGAACCCGTGCAGCCGCACCGCTCCCTGCAAGACGTTCGCGGGCGCGATTTCGAAGACTGCTAAAGATGGTGAGATCAGTGTTCTCGATCCGGGAGGCTACGGCGCCGTTACGATCACCAAGTCGATCTACATCAACGGCACTCACGGAGCGGGCTATGGTTCGATTCTCAATGTGTCGGTAACCGGCGTGAACATCAACATCACTGACATCAATGATGTTCGCAAGGCGGTTCGCCTTCGGGCGCTCGACATCAACGGCGCTTCAACCGGCATCAATGGCATCAGCATTCTTGCCGCCAACAACGTCTGGGTCGAAGACTCGGTGATTGACGGCAACACCGGCAACGGTACCACTTCCGGTATCGGCATCAGAGTCGCCACTGCCGCCAGTTGCAACCTCTTCGTGTCTGACACGATGATCCATAAGAACATTACGGGCATCAGAGTCACCACGACGTCTGGTTTCGCCGTCGCCAACATCCGCAACTCGAACATTGAAGGAAACAGCACTGGTATCGATGCGTCGACGAATAGCTTCGTCACTGTCGCGGACTGCCGCGTCTCCAACAACACGACCAACGGCATCATCGCGAGCGTCTCCGGCGCGCAACTGACGGTCCGGGAATGCGTGATTTCGAATAACGCGACCGGTATCAACGCCGCCGCCGGCTCAGTCGTGAAAGCGATCAGCAATTCGGTGCTCTACAACACGACCGGCTTTGCCGGGACCACGGCGGTCATTCAAACCGACGGCCAGAACAGGAATGCCGGCAACACTACGCCAGGCGCGCCTGGAGGTGGACTGGTCACGATCCACTAACGACCCTCTTTCAACCACAAATCCCCGCATGCTCTCAACAGAGCGTGCGGGGATTTTCTTTTCCTTTTCCTTGATCTGTGTAAGCTTGTATCCCCCCGACCCAGCCCCTACACAAGAAAAAAGGAGAACGTAGACCATGATTACCTTAAAGTCGTTGTTCGTTGTCACTTTCGTTTTAGCTTTGGCTTCGGCTGCTCAAGCCCAGGCGACCCGCACGTGGGTCTCGGGCGTTGGCGATGACTTCAACCCCTGTAGCCGCACCGCCCCCTGCAAGACTTTCGCGGGCGCAATCTCCAGAACCGCTAAAGACGGTGAGATCAGTGTTCTCGATCCCGGCGGCTACGGCACCGTCACGATCGCGAAGTCGATCTACATCAACGGCACTCACGGCGCTGGATATGGTTCGGTCCTCAATACGTTGGCAAACGGCATCAACGTCAACATCACTGACGCCGCCGACGTGCGTAAGGCAGTCCGCCTTCGGGCGCTCGACATCAACGGCGCCTCGCAAGGCGTCAACGGCATCAACATCGTCGCGGCCAACAACGTATGGATCGAAGACTCCGTGATCGACGGCAACGCCGGCGACGGCACCAGCACCGGTATCGGCATCAGAGTCGCCACGGCTGCCAGCGTCAACGTGTTCGTGTCGGATACGATGGTCCACAAGAACACCACGGGCATCAGAGTCAACGCGACTTCCGGTTTCGCCGTCGCCAACATCCGCAACTCGAACATCGAAGGAAACGGCACCGGCGTCAACGCCGCTACCAATAGCTTCGTGACGGTCGCAGACAGCCGCGTCTCCAACAACACCACCAACGGCATCATCGCGAGCGTCTCCGGCGCACAACTCACCGTGCGCGACTGCGTGATTTCAAATAACGCAACCGGTATCAACGCCGCCGCGGGTTCAGTCGTGCGGGCTTTGAGCAACAGCGTGCTCTACAACACGACAGGTTTCGCCGGCACCACCGCCGTCATCCAAACCGACGGCCAAAACAGGAACGCCGGCAACACCACGCCAGGCGCGCCTGGAGGTGGATTGGTCACTATCCATTAATGCGTGATCTGTGTAATCTGTGTCACCGGGTAGCAAGGTTACCCGGTAACACGGATGAAGCCGATTATCAGAGCCACAAGAATCGCCAAGCAGTATCAACTCGGTTCCCAGAAGAATTCATACAACACGCTGCGTGATACGCTGGCGGGAATGGTCCGTGCGCCGCTCAAACGACTTCGCTCGAATCAGGGCGCGGAGACGATCATGGCGCTGCGCGACGTCAGCTTCGAAGTCTCTTCGGGAGAAGTGCTCGGTATCATCGGGCGCAACGGCGCCGGCAAGTCGACATTACTAAAGGTGCTCGCGCGGATCACCGAACCCTCGTCCGGCCGTATCGACCTGTACGGCAAGGTGGCGAGCCTGCTCGAAGTCGGAACCGGCTTTCACCCTGAACTCACCGGCCGCGAAAACACTTACCTCAACGGCGCGATCATGGGCATGACGCGAGCTGAGATCCAGAGGAAGTTCGACGAGATCGTCGCCTTCTCGGAAGTCGAGGATTTCATCGATACGCCGGTAAAGCGTTATTCGAGTGGGATGTACCTGCGCCTGGCTTTCGCAGTCGCCGCACATCTCGATCCGGACATCCTGCTGGTCGACGAAGTGCTCGCCGTCGGCGATGCGCGCTTCCAACGCAAGTGTCTCGATAAAATGGAAGACGTGCGACAGGCGGGCCGCACCGTCGTCTTCGTCTCGCACAACATGCCCGCCGTTACGCGTTTGTGTCCGCGCACGATTCTGTTGGAGGATGGCGCGATCACGTTTGACGGGCCATCGCATGAAGCCGTGGGCCTGTATCTCGGCGCCGGCACACGGACCAACGCCGGACGCGAATGGACCGACGTTCGCAACGCACCCGGCAACGAGATCGTGCGCCTGCGCGCGATTCGCGTGCGCACCGAAGACGGCGAGATCTGCGAGAGCATCGACATCAGAAGCACGGTCGGGATCGAGATGGAGTTTGAAGTGCTCCAGCCCGGCCACGTGCTGGTCCCGAACTATCACTTCGTCAACCAGGAAGGCGTGCTGGTGTTCATCGCCAACGAGCACGACGAACAGTGGAAGCGCAAACCGCGTCCGGTCGGGCGTTACGTCAGCACCGCGTGGCTTCCCGGCAACCTGCTCGCCGAAGGTGCGCTGATCGTCGGCGCCGCCGTCAGCTCCATGGAACCGCTGAAGATCCACTTCTTCGAGCGTGACGTAGTCGCTTTTCAGGTGATCGATACGATGGACGGAGATTCCGCGCGCGGAGATTACGCTGGTCCAATGCCTGGTATAGTGCGGCCGATGCTCAACTGGACGTCGCAATTCACGCCTGCGAACGTGTCGCCGGGAGGCCCGGGAGGAATGTCATGAAGGTAGTCGTGCTCGCCGGCGGCCAGGGCACGCGGCTGACCGAGGAAACGGAGCTGCGGCCGAAACCGATGGTCGAGATTGGCGGGCGCCCGATCCTCTGGCACATCATGAAGCACTATGCTCACTACGGCTTCAAAGAGTTCTTCATCGCGCTGGGTTATCGCGGAGAGATGGTTAAGCGCTTCTTTCTCGATTATTGTTCGTTGAGCGGAAGCATGTCAGTCGATCTTTCCAGCGGCTCGGTTAAGGACCAGGACAACGAGTGTGAAGACTGGATGGTCCACCTGAAGAACACCGGACTGGAAACTAATACCGGAGGGCGGGTCAAGCGGCTCGAACAGTGGCTTCGCGATGGAACGTTCATGCTGACTTATGGCGACGGTGTCTGCAACGTCGATCTCTCGCGCTTGCTCGAGTTTCATAAAAGACACGGGCGCATCGCGACTGTCACCGCCGTCCGGCCGCCGGCGCGTTTTGGCGGGCTGATCTTTTCCGGCGACCTCGTGACTGAGTTCACCGAGAAACCGCAGATTGGCGAAGGCTGGATCAACGGCGGGTTCATGGTGTTCGAGCCCGCGGTGTTTGATTACCTCGAACATGACGACAGCAGTCTCGAAGCGGACGCACTTGAACGACTCGCCGCGGAGAAGCAACTGGCCGCGTTTCGTCACGAAGAGTTTTGGCAGTGCATGGACACGATGCGCGAGGTCAGACTGTTGCAAAGTCTGTGGAGCAGCAACAGTCCACCGTGGAAAGTATGGCCGTAGACAATTCACACAACCGCGAGTTTTGGCAGGACAGATCCGTGTTTGTTACCGGCGCGACAGGGCTGCTGGGCGGCTGGCTCGTGCGACGATTGCTAAAAGCCGGGGCGGACGTCGTGTGTCTCGTGCGTGATTGGGTGCCGCAGAGTGAATTGGTCCGGAGCGGGCTGCTCGATAACGTGAAAGTTGTGCGCGGCGACGTGCGCGATCAGGCGACCCTGGAACGCGCGCTCGGCGAGTATGAGACCGACACTGTGCTGCATCTCGCCGCGCAGACAATCGTCGGCATCGCGAACCGCAACCCGGTTTCTACGTTTGAGACCAACGTCGGCGGCACGTGGTCGCTGCTCGAAGCCTGCCGGCGCAGCCCTTTAGTGAAACAGATCGTCGTCGCGTCGTCTGACAAAGCCTACGGCGAACACGAACAGCTTCCTTATAACGAAGACGCGCCATTGATCGGCCGGCATCCGTACGACGTCAGTAAATCGTGCGCCGATCTGATCGCACAGGCATACGCGGCGACTTACGATCTCCCGGTCGCGATCACCCGCTGCGGCAACCTGTACGGCGGCGGAGATTTGAATTGGAACCGCATCGTGCCGGGAACGATCCGCTCGGTAATCCGCGGCCAACGACCCGTGATCCGTTCTGACGGCAAGTCTGTACGCGATTACTTCTACGCGGACGACGGCGCGGCCGCAAACATGCTGCTCGCGGAGAAACTGGCGGCAGATCCAACACTGAAAGGCCACGCTTTCAATTTCTCAAACGAAACGCAGGTAACGGTCGTCGAGTTGGCCGAACGCATCCTGAAGTTGATGGATTCGGATGACCTCGACCCGGACGTCCACAACGAAGCGACGAACGAGATCCGCCATCAGTACTTGAGCGCAGCCAAAGCTCGCGAAGTGCTCGGCTGGCGTCCGCTCTACAGTCTCGACGACGGCTTACAAGCAACGATCGCGTGGTACAGGGAATTTCTCGGAACCGGAAAATGACGACGGCTGGACCGACTGCCTGCCGCTCCTGCGGTAACTTTGATCTTCAGCAGATCCTCTCTCTCGGCGAGACACCATTAGCCAACGCGCTGCGCACCGCAGACCAACTGGCAGAAAAAGAGGAAACGTTTCCGCTAGAGCTGGTCCTCTGTCCGAAGTGTACGCTGGTACAAATCACGGAGACCGTTTCTCCGGAAAAGCTGTTTCGCGAGTACGTCTACCGCTCGTCGTTCTCGGATACGATGCTGCGACATGCCGCTGACCTCGCCGCGAAGATGATCGACGAGCAGAAACTTGACCGTCAAAGTCTGGTTGTCGAAGTTGCGAGCAACGATGGTTATCTATTGAGGCACTACAAAAGCGCCGGCGTGCGGGTGTTGGGAATCGAACCCGCGATTAACATCGCGCACATCGCGCAACAGGAATACGGAATCCCGACGATCCCTCATTTCCTTACAGAGCAACTTGCGCGACAACTGCGCATAGAAGACTTCGACGCCAAAGTGGTCCATGCGAGCAACGTCCTCGCGCACGTGGCCGAACTGAACGACTTTGTCTTTAGTCTGGGAGTATTGTTGAAGATCGACGGTGTCATGGTAATCGAGGTGCCGTACGTCAAGGACATGATTGATCGCTGTGAGTTTGACACGATCTATCACGAACATCTCAGCTACTTCTCTCTGACGGCCCTCAAAAACTTGCTCGATCGCAATGACCTTAAGATTTCTCGGGTTGAACGACTGCCGATTCATGGTGGGACGTTACGCATTTACGTCTCTCACCGCCAGGCTCCCGATCAATCCGTTGAATCCGTGTTACATGAGGAGTCGAGCTGGGTGTACGACCTCAGTTCTTACACGGATTTTAGTGATAAAGTCGAGGGGCTTCGTGTAGGGTTGGTCACGCTCTTACGAGAATTAAGATCTCAAAATAAACGGATCGCGGTCTATGGCGCATCCGCGAAAGGTTCGACGCTACTGAACTACTGCGGCATCGGCAAAGAGACGCTCGACTACGTCGTAGATCGCAGCACCGTGAAGCAAGGGCTCTACACTCCCGGCACGCACTTGCAGATCCACGCGCCGGAGAAGCTGCTCGAAGACATGCCTGATTACGTGCTTCTGCTGACGTGGAACTTCGCCGCCGAAATTCTCGAGCAGCAGGCGGAGTATCGAAAGCGAGGCGGGCGTTTCATCATTCCGATTCCATCCGTTAAGGTTGTCTGAAGAATGGGCATCATTTTCATTGAAACAAAACTCAAAGGCGCATTTATCGTCGATCCGGAAAGGTTTGAAGACGAGCGCGGGTTTCTCTCGCGCAGCTTTTCCGCGAAAGAGTTTGAGAGTCGTGGATTGAATGCGCGTATTGCCGAGTGCAATATCTCGTTCAGCAAAAAGCGCTACACGATTCGCGGCATGCATTTTCAAAAGCCGCCTTTCGCGCAGGCAAAACTGGTGCGCTGTACCAAAGGCACCATCTACGACGTCATCGTCGATTTACGGCCTGACTCGCCGACTTTCAAACAATGGATCGGCGAGCAGTTGACGGCGCAAAACCGTCGCATGCTTTATGTCCCTGAGGGTTTTGCCCACGGCTTTCAAACGCTCGAAGACGCCACGGAAGTGTTCTACCAGATAACGGAGTTCTATAACCCCGGTAGCGAAGGCGGAGTGCGCTGGAACGATCCGGTGTTCGGGATCGAGTGGCCTGCTACCGACGGCGTCACGATCAACGCGCGCGATCAAAACTATCCTGATTTCAAGTTTTAAGGAGGCTTTCCCGCAAAGGCGCAAAGGAAACCAAAAATGCTAGCGAGTCTTTAATGGATTTTCTTTGCGCCCTTGAGCCTTTGCGGGAAAGACAGGTCAACAAAAGAGGACTTTAAGGGAAGTGAGTTTCTATCAAACGCTGAAACGCGCGGTGCCGCTCGAATGGAAACTCGCGTTCCATAAACGCAAAGCCTTGCCGCGGTATATGGCTGTGCGTGTCACCAATCGATTGAAGGGACAGCCGCCGCTGCCGCCGCCGAACCTGATCTTTCTCGTTACCGGCAACGAGAGCCCGATCTGGTTTCTCAATAGCGGGCGTAATCACAGCCAGGCCATTCGCGAGACACTCGCGAAGCACGATCTGAAGATCGAACAGTTCAACTCCGTCCTCGATTTCGGTTGCGGCGTCGGGCGCATCATGCGGCATTGGAGTTCGACGCGTGGGCCGGCGTGGCACGGTACGGATTACAACCCGCAGCTCGTCGACTGGTGCCGCGATCATCTGAAGTTTTCGCAGTTCAACGTCAACACGCTTTCCGGCAAACTGCCGTATGCTGACGAGTCGTTCGATTTCATCTACGCCTACTCCGTGTTTACGCATTTGAAGGAGGAGTTGCAGTTTTTCTGGATCGACGAGTTGTGGAGAGTGTTGAAGCCGGGCGGCTACATTTACTTTACGACTCACGGGGAGTTTTATCTTCAGGGATTGACGCCGGCTGAGCGGGAATCGTTTGAAAAGGGCCAACCAGTGGTTCGCGAGCAACAGGAATCAGGCTCAAACTTCTGCGCCACCTTTCATCCACCGAAGTACGTCCACGAAACGCTCGCGCAAAAATTCAGGGTGGTTGATTTCGTTCCGGGCAGCGAGCACGGTCGGTCCGCGCAAGACATTCACCTGGTGAAGAAACCAGGTTAAAAAATCCTTGTGGGCCTTTTTGTGCCTTTTGTGGCTATGTCGTCCGAAATAACCGCCGACCTCGACCTCCTCGCTCCGGCCCTCGCGATCGCCGGAACGAACGAACGTCTCCGCAACGCCGTGTTCGACGCACTGCGGCAGGCCGAGATCGAGGCCGACAACCCGGCCGTGTTTCGCGAACAGGTGCGATGGCCTTTGATCCTCGCGTTACTAACCCAGGCCGAGACTCACCGCGTCGTCTTGCAAAACGGGCTCGTCTTTGACGTGAGCCCCGATAGCCGCATCGAGAAAGCACTGCTGCTGAGCACGGAAGCGCATCCCGATCACGTGTGGGAACCACAAACGACGAGACTGCTGACAGCGCTCGCTAACAAAGCAACGAACGTGATCGTCGGCGGCGCATACATCGGCGATCACGTCGCCTTCATGGCGCGAGTCGCCCGAGCGGTTCACGCTTTCGAACCAGCCCAACACTCGTTCGATCGACTGCTGCACCATCTACGAATCAACGATCTGCGCAACGTGACAGCCCATCGTCTCGGTTTGTGGCACAGCAGCGACGTCGCGTTACAACTGCAAGGCGATCTCGCGCTCGGCTCATCAATGCCGGCAAACGATCTCGAACAAGATGCGTTCAAGTCCGTATCGATCGACGACTACGTACGCACTCAGGATCTGACACGAGTCGAATTGATCATGCTCGACACCGAAGGCGGCGAAGAGAACGCGTTACTCGGCGCCCGCGAGACCATCGCCCGCGACTCACCGAACATCGTCTTTGAAATCCATCGCAACTTTGTCGATTGGTCCAACGGCCTGGAAAAGACGTCGATCGTGTCGTTCCTGACGTCGCAAGGTTATAACGTTTTTGCGATTCGTGATTTTCACAACAACTACCCGATGGCGAGCGAGCCCATCGAGGTGATACCCGTCGATCGCGTATATCTCGATGGGCCGCCTCACGGATTCAACACGCTGGCAACGAAGGACGCCAGCCTGGTCGAGCGGCTGGAACTCAGAATCGTGAACGACGTCAGCCCGAAGCTATTGCTCGATAGAGAGCCGGCGTTGCACCTCCCTCTTTCTACGGCATGATTACAGTTCTCGGCGCATCCGGTTTTATCGGCTCTCGATTGGTCATGCGACTGCAGGCGCTTGGCCGCGAGCACCAGGCCGTCCGGCGTAATGATCCACTGCCGACCGGCGCTTTGGGGCACATTGTTTACTGCATCGGGCTCACGGCCGACTTCCGATCACGACCGTTCGACACCGTCGAAGCACACGTCTGCAAGCTTCTCGAAGTGCTGCGCGGCAGTGACTTCGAATCGTTTCTATATCTATCGTCAACGCGGCTCTATAGCGATTCGACTTCGGAAGAGACGACAATCCGTGTTTCTCCGCTGGACATCTATAACGCTTCGAAGATAACGGGCGAGTCGCTTGTA
>JBKPNH010000173.1:0-43668 GCA_046732535.1 Acidobacteriota bacterium | reverse complement strand
AACAACCGCTGCACCTGCCATGTAGTGACCTGCGCCAGTTGTTCGGGAAACTCCTTCGGATCTGCGGCGGCAAAGAAAGCTTGAATGACCGTCCGGCCCGTCGCCTGGTGATGACCGTGACCACTCGTGGTGTCGTGGTTGGTGATGATCACGTCGGGGCGCAGGCGTCGAATCTGGAGCACCATGCGCCGGAGTAGTTCGCGTTCGCCCCAGGCGCGAAACGTCTCTTCCGCCGACTTCGAAAAACCGAAATCGCGGAAGCCGAGGAAGTGCGGCTCCGATCCTTGCACTGCCGACGCGGCAATTGTCTCGCGAGCGCGGATGACGCCGAGCTCTTCGTAGAGTTCGGGACCGACGGCGTTTTGTCCGCCTTCGCCGAAAGTCGAAAACAGCGATACAGTGTGAACGCCGTATTTCCGTCGCAGCACCGTTAATGTGCTGCCGTCTTCGTCGTCCGGATGCGCGGCGACGCACATCACCGTCCAGGCATTGGTGAGATCGAGCAGCGCTTGATGCAGTTCGGCCTTATCAGGCTTCTCGACCTGCGGTTCCGTCTGCGACAGCAGCGGAGCCGGCAAAACCAGCAACACCAGCAAAAGAAGGTTAATAAAGAGTCGGAACTTATATAGCTTCGTCATTTTGCGAATTACCCGCGCATTCGTTCCAGTTTGCCGGCCACAACCATGCTGATCGAGATGATGACGATCAAAACCACGCCGTAAGCCGCCGCCGCGCCGAGATTGAAGTCGCGCAGCTCAGATGCGATGGCAATGGAAATCGGACGGTTGGCCGGCACAAACACCAACACAGAAGCAACATATTCGCCTAATGCGATCACAAATGCCAGCAAGGTCCCCGCCACGGCGCCCGGCCAGACGAGTGGCAACGTGACGCGCAGAAATCGTTGCCACGGGCGCGCGCCGAGTGATCCCGCTGCTTCGTCGAGTGCCGGATCCAGTTGCTCCATGCTCGCCTGGAGCGCCCGCACGACGAGCGGCATGAAACGAAGGAAATAGACGGCCGGCAGGATCCAGAACGTGCCGACCAGCACAAACGAGCCGAGCAGCGATCCCGGACGACCGTAAGCTTCCGCGACGGAGACGGCGACGACCGTCCCCGGCAGCGCCCACGGAATCAGTAGCATTAACGACAAGAGCCGCCGCCAACCCCTATCAAACGCTCTTCCTCGGCCTCGTTTTAGAAGCAAGATAACGACGCAGAAACTCCAGACGAGTGCTGCCACGGCGGCGATAGCCGACATCGTTAAACTGTTGACGAAAACTTCGGCGGCAAACGGTTCGCTGAACAGGCGAACGTAATTTGCGATGGTGTAAGCCGACGGCAACGTCTGCGTCGTCCACGATCCTTCGCGTGCGAAACTCACGAGGATCAAAGTCGCAACCGGCAACACTAAAACGAGGGCGAAAACGACGGCGACGATCGTGGCAATCGCTCGCGCCTTCCCGCTGGCGATGACTGCACGACGGCGCGGCGCGCCTTTCATCGCGGCGGCCGCGAACCTTCGTGTCCCTTCGTAACGCTGAAAGAAGATCAACGCCGCCAGCGAAATGATCGCGAGGATGACCGTCTCCGTCACGCCCAGCACGACGTCGCCGCGCTGTCTTGCGGTGAAGATTTCCAATGTCAACACGCGGACGTGTCCGCCAAACAACAGCGGCGCGCTGAACGACGCCATCGAAGTCATGAACGTCAACAATGCCGCTGCGATCAGCGACGGCGTGAGTTGCGGCAGCAACACGCGTCTCACCACGACCAGCCGCGACGCGCCTAAACTGCTCGCCGCTTCCGCAAGGCTCGCGTCGATCCGTCGCAGTCCCGCGCCCGTGAGCACGTAGAAAAACGGGTACATCGTGTAGGTGTGGAAGAACAGCAGCGCCGGCCAGCCGCGCAACGTCCACGGCGGACCTTGAAGGCCCAAAAGGTTTTGAAGGCTGTGCGCCAGGATCCCCGACTCGCCGAAGAGAAAGATGAACGCGACCGTGCCGACCAGCGGCGGCAGGACGAGCGGCAGCGCGGCAAGCGCGGCGAAGACACGCCGTCCGGGAAAGTCGTAACGTTCAAACAAAAACGCCAGCGGCACGCCGACAAGTGCGCAGAACAAGACTGTCCCAATCGACAGACCGATGCTGTTCAGGAGCGCCTCGATGACGATGCCCTGCGACAGTACTTCGCGATAGTTTGCGAGCGTCCAGCTTCCGTCGCGTTGAAGTGAAGTGGCGACTACGAAGAGGTTTGGATAGATGACGCCGTAGATCAGGACGAGGATGGTTATGGCAAAGAGGACCGCGGATCTCGTTTTCATCCGCGTTGGTTTTGCAGGAGCGTCAGGCGATCCTGCGGAAGCACGACGCTGCATTCCTGATCTACTGAAAGGCCGTCGGGTTGTAAGACCAGGGCCTCGAGCAGCAATCCAGCGGCATCGACGCGTACGGTCGAGGTGGCGCCGGCGAAGACGATCTCGCGAATGTGTCCGCGTAGCGAGTTCGTCCCCATCCCAGGATTAGCTGCGCCGTTTGCCACGAGTTCGACGTGTTCGGGGCGGATGGAGATGAATACGGGTTGATTGAGCGGTGAAAGCTCGGCGTGTTTGACTGGCAGATGCAGCGTGTGACCGCCTTCGAGTGTCTTGAATTCGCCGTCGTTGGCATTGCTCGAGCTGAGACGCATCGCCTTGATCAGGTTGTTACGACCGAGGAAACGTGCGACGGCGATGTCCGCCGGGTGTTCGTAGAGTTCTCGTGGATTGCCCGTTTGCATCAAACGTCCGCCGACCATGACGCTGATGCGATCGCAAAGGGCGAACGCTTCTTCCTGATCGTGAGTGACGTAGACTGCAGTCAACGCGAGGCGCGTTACCAGTTCGCGCAGCTCACTACGCGTCTCTTCACGAAGTGATACGTCGAGATTGGAAAGTGGCTCGTCGAACAATAACAGGGTAGGCCGGATGGCGATTGCGCGGGCGATGGCCACGCGCTGCTGCTGCCCTCCGGAGAGTTCATCGACTGCGCGTTTACCGTAATCGGGGAGTTGGACCAGTTCGAGAGCGCTGGCCACGCGCTCGCTCATTTCCGCTTTCGATGCGTGGCGGGCGCGCAGTCCGAACGCGACGTTTTCGAAGACGTTCAGATGCGGAAAGAGCGCGTAGTTTTGAAAGACCATGCCGAAGCCGCGTCGCTCGGCGGGTAAATTGGTGATATCCGCATTTTGAAACTGGATCGTGCCGGAGTCGGGCTTCTCGAGACCCGCGACCATTCGGAGCGTTGTGGTCTTGCCGCATCCAGACGGTCCCAACAGACCAAAAAATTCGCCTTGCTCAACGTCGAGTGAAACGTCGTCAACCGCGCGAGTTGATCCAAAGCTGCGCGAGATATTCTTTAGAGACAAAAGGGGCATTATCGATTTTTGCCGCGAATTTCAGTGTCCCAGTATCTTAACCAATCGCTGCCGTTTTTCTGCAACAGCTCCCAATCCATCGGCAGGCTCGTGAACGGTTCGTTCATCCAGGCAGGCAACTGCGAACGATCCAGATCGCTGCGCACGGGAATGCGGTAATACTTCTCCGCCGCGTATTTCAAACTCTCCGGCGTCGTCACAAACTCGTAAAAACGTCGCGCCTCTTCTGTGTTTGGGCCACCGCGAACCAACGCGATGCCGTCGATGATCACGGGCGTTCCACTCGCCGGCACGTTATATCCGACCGGCAGGTTCTTCTGCTCCTTGAAAAGACGGACGTCAGGCATGTCCCACAAGGTAATGAGCCCTTCACGGCGTGCGAGTTTCTGCATCAGCAGCGTGCCGTCGGCGGTGTACTCGTGAACGTTGGCGTCGAGTTTTCGCAGCCAGTCGAAGCCCTGGTCGGGCTTGCCGGTATCTTTGTAGAACCTCAGGATCATGGCACCGAAAATGGCGCGCATGGTGTCGGAAGGATTTGGATTTCGAATCAGAACCTTATCGCGCCACTTTGCATCCAATACGTCGTCCCAATCGCGCGGCGCTTCGGCGGCCGTGATCGCGTCGCTGTTGTAGGCGATTACTTGCGGTGTTTCGTACGTTCCGTACCAGCGGTCTTTCGGGTCGCGCGCTGACTCGGGGACTTTGTCGGCCCACGTGGGCCGATACTCCGCCAACAGGTTCTCCTCGGCGGCGATTTGAAAAGTGGTGTGCGACGCGCCCCACCAAAGGTCCGCCTGCGGGCGGTTGCGTTCGACGCGGACTCGTTCGAGGACCTCGCGCGAGCCCATGTCGAGAAACTGGACGTCGGCTTCCGGGTGCTGTTGTTTGTAGCGCGCGATGAAGTCTTTTAGAAGGTCCTGGCCGTGCGGCGTATAGATGAGCAGGCGGCCTTGCCCGCTGTTGTTGGTCCCGGAACGGCAGGACACAAGCAGAGCGAGTGCCAGCGCGGCGAGAAAGAATGTGCGTCGCATCGGGCTATGCTAACATTAAAGGGCATTAACCACGGATCATATGAGTACGATGAAACGCAGAATCATTAGAGCCGGCGGATGGGGTCTTGCGAAGCGCCTCATCAAACCAATTCCGATTGTCGGAACCGTGTTCGCGTTTGGGCTGGCGGGCTACGAGATCAAGAAGAAAGGCTTGCTTCCCGGTGCGGTCCACGTCGGACTGGACGTGACGCCGTTCGTCGGAACTGCGAAAGGCGTGCTCGAACTCTTCACCGGCGATTTGATCCCTGACAAAGCAGATCGTCGCCAGCGTGCGGTTACGCCGGTGACGCAAAGACCGGCGGACGCTCGGTAAACGGCCGTGCCTGTGCGTAGCCGTGGGCCAACTTGAATAGCACGGGCTCAGACCAGTTCGGCCCCAGCAACTGAAATCCAATCGGTAACCTCTCCGACGAAAGCCCACAAGGCACGCTTATCCCCGGCACTCCCGCCAGGTTCGCAGTCACCGTGTAAATATCGTTCAGATACATCGCAAGCGGATCGTCCACCTTCTCACCGAGCGCAAACGCCGGAGTCGGCGACGTGGGCGTGATGATCGAGTCGCAGCGCTCGAACGCCGACAAGAAGTCGTTCCTGATCAAGGTGCGCACTTGCTGAGCTTTGCGATAGTAAGCGTCGTAGTAGCCGGCGGAGAGCACGTAAGTACCAAGCATGATGCGCCGTTTGACTTCCGGCCCGAAACCTTCTTCGCGCGTGCGCCGATACATCTGCCGCAACTCGGGCGCGTCTTCCGCACGAAAGCCGTAACGAACACCATCGAAGCGCGCAAGATTCGACGACGCCTCGGCGGTAGCGATGATGTAGTAGACGGCGATTGCGTATTTCGCGTGTGGCAGTTCGACGTCGACGATCTCGGCGCCGAGATCGCGATAAACATCCACCACAGCTTTCACTGACTCGCTGACTTCGCGATCTAGCCCTTCGCTGAAGAGCGCGCGCGGAAAGCCGAGTCGCGCGCCTTTCAGATCGCCGGTCAACGCAGCAGTGTAATCAGGAACAGGAACGTCGGCTGACGTCGCATCCCGCGGGTCTCGTCCGGCGATCACGCCGAGCACGCGCGCCACGTCTTCGACGTTACGGGCAAAGATCCCGATCTGGTCCAGCGATGAAGCAAACGCGACGAGACCGTAGCGCGAGTTGCGTCCATACGTCGGTTTCATCCCCACGACGCCGCACAACGACGCCGGTTGACGCACCGATCCGCCAGTGTCTGACCCGAGTGCAACCGGCACGATGCCCGCCGCGACCGCCGCCGCCGATCCACCTGACGAACCACCGGGAACCCGCGTCGTGTCCCACGGATTTCGTACCGGTCCGAACGCGGAGTTTTCATTTGACGAGCCCATCGCAAATTCATCGCAGTTGGTTTTGCCGATGATCACCGCGCCCGCCGCGTTCAGACGCTCGACGACGGTCGCGTTGTAAGGCGGATGGTAGTCGCCGAGGATGCGAGAGCCGCATGAGGCTTGCAGCCCGCGCACACAGATGTTGTCTTTGACGGCAACGGCCACACTGGCCAGCGCTCCGCCACTGTTCTCGACCGCCGCCGCGCGCTCGAGCGCGCCGCCGCGATCGATTTCGAGAAACGCATTCAACATCTCATTGAGGTTCTCGGCTGCGGTTATCGATTGTTCTACGGTTTTAAGCGACATCGAGATTTAGAGCACCTTCGGGACGCGAAAATGGCCTGCGGCAGGATCGGGCGCTTCTGCCAGCGCTGTTTGTTGGCCCAACGATGTCCGGATCTCGTCCTCGCGTGACGACTCGGTCTGCTCAGCTTCGGGAGTTAGACCGCCAAGGGCAGGCATCACGTTCGCCGTATCGAGCTGGTTCAGTTGCTCGACGTAGTTGACGATCTCCGTCATCTGCGGCCCGAAAATCTTGAGCTCCTCTTCGCCGAGATCGAGATGAGCGAGTTGGGCCACCTTGGCGATATCTTTCTCTTCTATTGGCATAGCTTTTCCGGATCGATAATGAATTCGATTGTGCCGACGACGGGTTGGCCCAGCAGCGTATTGATGCGATAGAGCATCTGGCCGCGCATTGCATGCAGTTGCTTTTGCCAGATTAAGTCGGCGACGGCGACGCGCAAGGTGCGGCCCTGCAACCCGATAGGCCGTGCGCGATCTTTTAGACCCGCGCCGGCGCAGTGCTTCCATGCCGCGATAGCTGCCGCTTCCGCGACCTCCGGCGCATTGCCCGACGCGCGCAGGACGTTCGGTAATAATTTGATTAATGCTTCCACGGTTGTTGCGATCTGCGATTGAAACACGCAAACTCTTGACCCGCAAGTATGCCAAATCATCTGTGTGAAAAACTGATACTCGCGTCCGGTAGCCCACGGCGCAAGGAACTGTTGACCGCCGTGGGTTGGGAGTTTGAAGCGATCACGGCCGGGATTGACGAGTCGGTGAGGTCCGGCGAGGATCCGCCGGCGTACGTGCAGCGTCTGGCGAAATCAAAAGCCGAAGCCGTCGCCGCGAAACTGCAACACGGATTGGTGTTAGGCGCGGACACCACCGTCGTCGTCGACGATCAGATCCTGGGCCAACCGGAAGACGATCAGGACGCGAAGCGGATGTTGCAGCTATTGAGCGGCAAGTGGCACGAGGTGTTGACCGGTGTGGCAGTGCTCCGCGTCGGAGGCGAAGCGCGTGTCGATTACGAGACGACATGCGTGTGTTTCGCGGAGATGAGTGAACGCGAGATCGACTGGTACATCTCGACCGGCGAGGCGCGCGGAAAAGCCGGTGCTTACGGGATTCAAGGCGCGGCCGGTCTCTTCATTAAAGAGATTGAGGGTGATTATTTCAATATCGTCGGATTGCCGATCAGGCTGGTGTACGAACTAATAAAACACTGAGCCGCCGTCGATGTTAATGCCCTGACCATTGATTCCACGCCCTTCGTCGGACGCGAGCAACAGCGCCACCGCCGCCACTTCTTCAGCGGTCGCCAAACGATTTTGCGGGCTCATCTTTTTTATCGATGCCAAAGCTTCATCAGCGGAACGTCCAGTTCGTGAAGTAATCCTCTCAACGCCGCGCGAGACCATCTCCGTATCGACGTAACCCGGACAGATCGCGTTAACCGTGATTCCAGTCGCGGCGACTTCCAACGCCACCGAACGCGTCAGACCCATCACTCCGTGCTTCGACGCTGAATACGCGGCGATGTACGGCGCGCCTGTCTTGCCGGCGATCGACGCCACGTTGATGATTCGGCCCCAGTTCTTTTTCAGCATTGCAGGCAGGGCAGTGCGCGTGCAGTAAAAAGTCCCGGAAAGATTGATCGCCAGATGACGGGCCCACATGTCGTCCGACGTCGTGACGATAGTTGCGCTCTCGGCGATGCCCGCGTTGTTTACGAGAATGTCGACGTCACCCAAACGCTCGCGCGTCTCATCAAACGTACGCGCGACGTTCTCCGCATCCGATACATCGCATACGAGCGCGATGGCATCGTTGCCGATCTCACCGGCGACCCGTTCAACTTGTTCGGCCGTTCTGGCCGCGACTGCGATCCGCGCGCCCTGACGCGCAAACGACAACGCGATCGCTCGTCCGATGCCGCGGCCGCCGCCGGTAATAAGCGCGATCTTTCCGTTTAGCATTTTCAGTGACCGGTAAAGCGAGGATCGCGTTTTTCGAAAAACGCTCGCACACCTTCGTGGCCGTCCTCAGATTCGAAACAACGCATTTGGGCTTCGGTTTCGTAGCGCAGCATCTCGTCGAGATCGGAAGAGTCGCTCATGTAGACGGCCTGTTTGACGGCTGCGACGCCGATCGGCGGCGCGGCGCGCAGACGTTCGGCGAGTTGCAGTGTCGCAGCCTCTAACTCTTCCGGCGCTACCACCTGGTTGATGATGTTAAGCCGCAAAGCTTCGGCAGCGTCGATCGACTCGCCAAGGAAGAACAGCTCGCACGCCTTGTTTGGACTGACGAGCCGCGGCAGAAAGTACGTGCCACCCCAATCGGGATGGAGTCCGACTTTGGCGAACGACTGCGTGAACGTGGCGTTGCTCGACGCGATGCGCAGGTCGCACGCCAGCGCGAGATTGAATCCGGCGCCCGCGGCTGGACCATTGATCGAAGCGATTACTGGTTTGGTCATCGAACGAATGGCAGTGATCACGCGACGGCCGGCGCCGAGGATGCGCGAGAATTCGTCCGAGTCGCGGCGTTCCATCAGCTCGGCCATGAAAGCGACGTCGCCGCCGGAGCAGAAAGCTCGTCCCGCGCCCGTGATGATGACGACCTTGATGCCGCGGTCGCTGCCGGCGTGTTCCAGCGCTTCGGCGAGATCGCGGCGCATGTGACCGATGAAGGCGTTCAGCTTGTCGGGACGATTCAGAGTGATCGTCGCGATGCCTTCGGCTTCGGAAACTAAGATGTGCTCGTACATCTACTGACCTTTGAACTGCGGTTTTCGTTTTTCGACGTACGCCGTCAGTCCTTCCTTCGCGTCTTCTGATTGGAAGAGCTGTTGCTGCAATTCGCGCTCGAGAGCCAAACCGTGCTCCAGCCCAAGCTCACCACCCGTCTGCACTGCACGTTTAATTCTGCCGACAGCCATCGCGGCTTTGTTCGGTAAGGTGAACTGCCGAGCATACTCCATCACCTCGGACATAAAATTCTCAGTCTCAATTAGCTGATTGACGAGACCTAGTTCTAATCCACGTTCAAACTCGAATACATCGCCGCTCGCCATCAACTCGATCGCTTTCGACTTGCCGACAAGCCGCACGAGTCGTTGCGTTCCGCCTGTTCCCGGCAAGACGCCAAGATTGACTTCGGGCAGGCCCATCTTCCCCGCACCCTTCCTTGCTATGCGAATATCAGCCGCCATTGCCACTTCCAATCCACCGCCCACGCAGTGTCCATTGATTGCGGCGATCACGAGCTTCGGCGTCTGTTCCAACCGCAAAAGGGTCTCGTTGGCGTGAAGACAGAAGTAGTACTTGTACGCCGGCGTGACTGTCGCGAGCATCTCGATGTTGGCGCCCGCGCAGAAAAACTTCTCGCCGGCGCCGGTGATGACGATCACCTGCACGCTATCGTCCATTCGAGCGGCGAGGATCGCGCGATCCAGCTCCTGCATCATCTCGTAGCTGTAGGCGTTCACCGGCGGATCGTTCAAGGCGAGAACGGCGACTCCATCGGCCGTCTTATATTCGACTTTCATCCGTTCAATCTGTGGGTCCATATACTCAGGTTTTCATGTATGGTGGAACTCACCGGCTCCAGCAGCAACCCCGGCGAAAACCCGCCCAGAAAGAGTTGCGTCAAGTGCTGCGCCAGTTCGTGAACTCTCAATTTTCCCTGCGGGTCGTACCAGTTATAGATCCAGTTCATCATTCCGAACAACGCGTAGGTGGCAACCGTCAGATCGACGCCCCGGTTTTTCGTCAACTCCTGCACTTCCTGAAGAATCTTGCGCGCGAGCCTCGTGTAGTTGTTTTTACGCGTCGAGACGTGTGCGTGAAGATCGCCACGCAGGGAGTCGGCCTCGTGCGAAAGCACCTTCATCTCGGCCATGTTGGCGGCGAAGAACGACAGGTGGTTCTCAATGAAGATCCGAAGTTTGACGATCGGATCGTCGATTTCCTGGAGCTGTTGTTCCAGCCGTTCGAGCACGCGTCCGAAGCAGTTGTCCTGGATCAGAAACAGCAACTCTTCCTTCGAGCGGCAGTAATGATACAGGCCCGCGAGACTCACGTTCGTCGCCCGCGAGATGTCGCGCATCGAGGTTGAGTGATAACTCTTCTCAGCGAAGATGCGCGCCGCGGTGCGCAGGATGAACTCCAGTTTTTGATCGTGACGCGAAACCTGCATCGTAAGCCTAAAAACTCCCGCAAAGGCGCAAAGGCGCAAAGAAAAACATTGAGACCGACGTTTCTTTCTGTCTTTGCGCCTTTGCGCCTTTGCGGGACACCATGCTCTAGAGCCTCACGTATTCAAAGTCAAATGGCTTGCCCTTGATCCCAGCAGCCGGCGGCGCGATCCAGTTAGCGATCTTGCCGGGCTCGACGACCGGATGCATCAAGCTGCGAACGTACTCGCGATCTTCGATCGTCGGCAGCCACTCCGATTTGCGCTGTTCAAACTCTTCCTTCGAGATCAGGTTGCCTTCGAGATCGAATGAATGACCGGCGTATTCGCCGACGTGACGATGGAAACGCGGATGCGGCAGGTTCAGCCGCTCGCTCCTGCCCTCGTCGGCAAGCACCTTGTTCCAACGCGCCAAACCCTTCTCGCAATCCTTCACGTACTCGGTGCGCAGCAATTCATTCAACGCATTGCGCAACGGTACTTCGCGTGGCTTTAGTTGATTGTCCTCTACGACCAGCATGTTGAAGACTTCATTCGTCGCCGTGTGTTCCGTGTATTGGTCCTGTTCTTTGTAACGGCCTTTCAATCCCGCGGCGAAGAAGTCGGCGGAGTTGGAACTGATCTCGCCGCCGAAAAGATCGAGTGAATAGCTGAACCAGAAGTTGATGTACTTCTGAATGATGTCGAGCGGGATGCCGCCGAGTTCACGCACGTCGCCTTCTTTCATCAACTGCGCCGTCCGCCTGACGACTCTGCCCAGACCGGTGTCGCCGACAAACATGTGGTGCGCTTCTTCCGTGAGCATAAAGCGACAGGTACGGGCGAGTGGTTCAAAACCCGATTCCGCCAGCGCCGATAGCTGGTACTTTCCGTCGCGGTCGGTAAACATCGTGAAGGCGAAGAAATTGAGCCAGTCGTCACACGGTTGATTGAAGGCTTCGAGAATGCGCGGCTTGTCTTTGTTGCCGCTGCGGCGAGCCAGCAGATCGTCTGCTTCGTCGCGTCCGTCACGTCCGAAGTAACCGTGTAGCAGGTAGACCATGGCCCACAGGTGGCGTCCTTCTTCGACGTTGACCTGAAACAGATTGCGCAGATCGTAGAGCGACGGGCAGGTCTTGCCGAGTTGGCGTTGCTGTTCGACTGACGCTGGTTCGGTGTCGCCTTGCGTGACGATGATGCGGCGCAACGCGTTGCGAAACTCGCCGGGAACTTCCTGATAAGCGGGGCGGCCGTAGTTGTCGCCGAAGCCGACCTTTGCGTCTGGTTGCGCAGGCTCGAGAAAAATGCCCCAGCGATAATCGGGCATTTTCACGTAGTCGAAATGCGCCCAGCCTTCGGAGCCGACGTCGATGGCGGTGCGCAACCAGACCTCTTTCTCCTGGAAACCTTCGGGTCCCATCTCGCGCCACCAGTCGAGATAGTTTGGCAGCCACTTCTCGAGCGCACGCTGAAGTTTTTTGTCTTCGGAGAGATTTACGTTGTTAGGAATGCGATCGTAAAGGTTCATAATGCGTTACTCATTTTTAGCCACAAAAGGCACAAAAGACACAAAAGGCACAAAAGGTTTTTTGGGGAGATGGGAGACGCGGTTTTTTTTCGCTCTTCTTTTTTGTGCCTTCTGTGTCTTTTGTGCCTTTTGTGATCCCATGTATGTTGGCCTTATGTACGTTTAAAGTCGAAGTGCGCCTGCGTTGGCTTACCATAGTTGGTAAGCGCGCCTTCGGGTCCGACGGCGTTGGGGCGTTGGAAGATCCAGTTTTGCCAGGCGGTCAGGCGGCCGTAGATCTTCGTGTCCATTGTTTCTGGTCCAGCGAAACGGAGTGACGCTTCCATTCCCGTCAGCGCATCTGGCGACAACGAGGTGCGCTCTTCGATAGCGACGCGAATCTCGTCTTCCCAATCAAGATCGTCAGGTGCGAAAGTAATCAAGCCGAGCGCTTCCGCCTCTTCCGTGTCGAACGTCTTCTTCTCGGCAAAGACTTCGTCGAGTTTTTCAGGGTTCGCGAGAAAGCGCGACTGTAAACGCGTCAAACCGTTGCTCATTGGGAACGCCCCGGCGTTCATATCAGAGACGGCAACCGAAGCGTCAGAATCCATCAGCATGTAACTGCGATCAGACGCCAGTAACAACTCGAGCAAGTTGCCGGCAAAACAACTACCAGGTTCGACGATGGCAAAGAAACTCTTTGCGGTGAGATCGAGACGGCGCAGCACGCGCGCCATGTGCAACACGATCTCACGCACGAGCCAGTTATCGCGGTTGGCGGCAAGTGTTTCGTCGATCTGTAACACGGACTCGATCGATCCTGCGGTGCGCAGACAAACCAACCCGATCTCGGGCTCGTTGACACGCAAGTTGAGCAGCACGTCGTCGAGCTCGCGATACGCTTGCAGCGGCCAATACGAATCTCCCAATTCCTGGATCTGTTCAGCCGTTGTTGGTTGTTCACCTTCAGGACCGAGAATGGTGAGATCAGCATAGCGCTGATCGCGATTGAGGTTCAGCTTGATGTACTTGTAATCGCCCAGCGGATTGAGCTTGATTCCGGCTACGTTCTGCGCGGAAGCGGCCAGTTGCTGCACACGAGCGTCAATCCCTTCTTCGAATTTACTAGTCGGGAAATGGTCGTCTATTAACCCCCACTCTTTCGCGCGCTTGCCTTTCAAACCTTCCGCGAGCGTCGAAAACACATCCGCGCGATCGCGGCGCACCTTCCTCTTGTCGACCAGACGCGTCAACCCGCCGGTTCCCGGCAGCACGCCCAGTAACGGCACCTCGGGAAGCGACACCGCGGAGTTGCCGTCATCAACCAGGTAGATCTCATCGCAGGCGATCGCCAGCTCGTAACCACCGCCCGACGCCGTTCCGTTGAGTGCGGCGATGTACCGGCGGCGGGAATGTTTGGAGTCGTCCTCGATGGCGCAGCGGGTTTCGTTCGTGAACTTGCAGAAGTTGACCTTGAACGCGTGCGACGACGACCCGAGCATGTAGATATTCGCGCCCGCGCAGAAGATCCGCGGCTTCAAGCTCGTGAGCTTGACGACGGCGACTTCCGGGTGCTCGAAGCGGAGGCGCTGGACGGCGTCGGCGAGCTCGATATCGACGCCGAGGTCGTAAGAGTTGAGCTTGAGTTTGTAGCCTTCGGCGAGTGTTTCGTCTTCCTGGACGTCCATCGACAGGGTCGCGACCGCCCCGGCGATTTCGAGTCTCCAGTGTTTATACTCGTTAGGTGATGTTTGAAAATTAATCATAGCTGGTTCGAACGTTCGTTCGGGATTTTAGTTTTCGAGGCGGCAAAGGTCAAATGGAGGAACCGTTCTTGACAGCTTTGCCTGAGGGCGCGTAGGGTTTGGTGCCTCGCGGAGGCGAATCTGTTCTGGTGAATGGCGCGGTCTTCAAAACCGTTAGTGAGACCGTGAGAGCGGGCTCAGGTAGGTTCGATTCCTACACGCCTCCGCCAGTTGATCTTTCAAATTTACGAATAGAAAACGCTCAGAAAGGAAAATCCTCACATGATTAGAGACTGGGTCGAGCTTAATATGACGCCCGGCATCGGACCTCGCGCCGCTGCCAAACTCCTGGAGCGCTTCGGTTCCGCCGGCGCTGTTTACAACGCCACGCGGGGCGAATTGGAGCAGTTACGGCTGGCGCCGGAGGCAGTCGATACCCTCATCAGCCGCGAGCTACAGGCGAGGGCTGAGGCCGAGATCGACGAGGTCAGAAAGCTCGGCGGCGACATCCTCCTACTGGACGATGGCGTTTATCCCGCTTCCTTACGAGAGATCTACGACCCGCCCATAGTCTTGTATGTAAAAGGAGCGTGGTCAGACTGTTTGGATCAGCCGTGTCTCGGCGTGGTAGGGTCGCGCCGGTGTTCGACCTACGGCCAGAACTCGGCGTCTATGCTCGCCCGCGACCTGGCCAAGCGCGGCGTGACGGTGGTTTCGGGATTTGCGCGCGGAATCGATGCGGCGGCACATCGCGGCGCGCTCGAAGCAGGCGGCCGGACGATCGCGGTTTTGGGGACCGGCCTGGACGAGATTTACCCTCGCGATCACAATAAGTTAGCGGCAGACATTATTGCCCAGGGCGGCGCGTTGGTGACGCAGTTCCCGCTGAAGACGCCGCCGGTTTCGGAAAACTTTCCGTACCGCAACCGCATCATTAGCGGGCTGAGTCTGGGGATCGTGGTCGTGGAAGCCGCCGAGAATTCGGGCTCTTTGATAACTGCGCGACTGGCGATCGAACAGAACCGGGAAGTTTTCGCGGTCCCGGGCAACATTACGTCGCGCAATTCGTTCGGCACCAACTATCTGATTAAAGGTGCCGGAGCGAAACTCGTGCAGCAGTGGCAGGACATCGCGGCGGAGTTGCCGCCGCAGATCTCGGCGAAGTTGTTGCCGCCGTCGCTCACGAAGGAGAACCTTTCAGATCGCCTGTCGCTGCTGCCGGAGGGAATCTCGGCGACGGAGACAGTGGTGATCAAATTATTGACGCCTGATAATCCCACGCATGTGGATTCGTTGGTTGAGAAGAGCAAGCTGCCGATTTCGCAGTTGACTGCCGCACTATTGAGTTTGGAAATTCGTGATCTAGTGCGCGCTCTGCCAGGCAGATGCTTCGTGAGACGGTTATAGAAACATGGCAAAAAACTTAGTAATCGTAGAATCGCCCGCAAAGGCGAAGACCATAAACAAATATTTAGGAAAGGACTACGTCGTTAAGGCCTCGATCGGCCACATCATAGATCTGCCCTCGAAAGGACTCGGCGTAGACGTCGAGAACAATTTCGAAACCACGTATGAACTGATCCCGGATTCGAAGAAACGCAACAACAAGAAGATCGTCGCCGAGCTGAAGAAAGCGGCGAAAGAAGCGGACGCGATCTATCTCGCCGCCGACCCGGATCGCGAAGGCGAAGCCATCTGCCAGCATCTCGCCGAAGAGATCGTTCCGAAGCGTCCGGCGAAGCCTACGCACCGCGTGATGTTCAACGAGATCACGAAGCGCGCAGTCAACGCGGCGTTCGAACATCCACGCAAGATCGACGAGAACCTCGTGGACGCCCAACAGGCGCGTCGGGTTTTGGATCGTTTAGTCGGATACAAAGTCTCGCCGTTGCTCTGCCGGACGATCGGCGGCCGTTTGAGCGCCGGTCGCGTGCAGTCAGTCGCGTTGCGCATGGTGGTCGAACGCGAGCGCGAGATCGAACAGTTCACCAAAACCGAATACTGGACCATCGCCGCGAACCTCGGCGCGAAACTGCCGCCGGCGTTTGATTCGCGTTTGTTCAAAGTCGGCGAACAGACAGTCAAGACCAGCGGCTTCGATCAGGACCTCAAGAAGAACGAAATTCTAATCGGTCAGCAGGGCCAGGCAGACGAGATCGTCGCCGAAGCGCAGCAACAGTCGTTCGTCGTCGGCGACGTCACCACTAAAGAACGGAAGCGCAATCCGGTCCCGCCGTTCATTACGTCGAAACTGCAACAGGAAGCGTCGCGCAAGCTGGGCTTCGCGGTTAAGAAGACCATGATGCTCGCGCAGAAACTCTACGAAGGCGTCGAGCTTGGTCCGGAAGGTTCCGTCGGTCTGATCACTTACATGCGTACCGACTCGACGCGCGTTTCAGACACTGCGCTCGGCGAAGTGCGCGATTACATCGGCCGCCAGTACGGCGAAAACTATCTTCCTGAAAAAGCGGTCCACTATCGCTCCAAGAAAGACGCGCAGGATGCACACGAAGCGATTCGTCCGACCGAAGTCATACGCACGCCGGATTCGCTAGCGCAGTATCTAAAACCCGAAGAACTGAAACTGTATCGCCTGATCTGGCAACGCTTCGTCGCGTCGCAGATGATGCCCGCCGTGTTCGATCAAACGACGATCGACATCAACGCCGGCCGCTTCGTCTTTCGCGCCACTGGTTCGGTGCAGAAGTTTGACGGCTTCCTCAAGATCTACCAGGAAGGCCGCGACGAGAAGACGGAAGAGGACGAAGAAGCAGAGCGGACCTTGCCGTTGGTCGAAAAGGGCGAGACGCTCAAGTTGAACTCGATCACTCCCGAACAGCATTTCACCGAGCCGCCGCCGCGTTACACGGAAGCGACCCTGGTGAAGGCGCTCGAAGAGAAGGGAATCGGGCGGCCGTCGACCTACGCGGCAATCATGTCGACTATCCAGGAGCGCGAGTACGTCGAAAAGATCCAGAGCCGTTTTCATCCGACCGCGCTCGGCAAGACCGTCAACGATCTGCTGATCGACGGCGGCTTTGACGATCTCTTCAACGAGAGTTACACGGCACGCATGGAAGAGGAGCTCGACGAGATCGAGGAAGGCAAGATCCGTTGGACCAAGGCGCTGCGCGAGTTCTACCAAAAGTTTGAAGGCGACCTCAAGCAGTTTCAGCATTACATCAAAGACATCAAAGAGACGAGCGTGCCGACCGAAGAAGTGTGTTTGAAGTGCAACACACCGGGCATGGTCCAGAAGTGGGGACGCTTCGGTCCGTATCTCAAGTGTCTCAACTGCGAAGCGACACGCGATGCCGAACCGTCCGCGGGAGCCGACGGGGCAGGCGCTGCACAAGCCGACGGCGGCGCGCCGGCCGAAGAAGCGGAACCGGAAGCTTGCGAGCTGTGCGGCAAGCCGATGCAGTTGAAGCGCGGACGTTTTGGTCCGTTCCTCGGCTGCACGGGTTATCCGGAATGCCGGAATATTCGCAAGATTGGAAAGAGCGGCGTGGCTGCGCCGGCGCCGGTGCCGCTCGACGAAAAGTGTCCCGTCGATGGCGCGCAGCTGGTGAAGCGCTTCGGACGTTACGGCGAGTTCATTTCGTGTTCGAACTATCCGAAGTGCAAGTACATCAAGCAGGAGACGGTGGGAGTTTCCTGTTCGCGGCCGGGTTGCAAGGGCGAGATCGTCGTCAAGAAATCGAAGCGCGGCAAGGCTTTCTACGGCTGTTCCGAGTATCCAAACTGCAACGTCGTTTACTGGGACAAGCCCGTCGTCGATACGTGCCCGCAGTGCAACGCGCCTTTCCTGCTCGAAAAGACGACGAAAAAACAGGGCACCTTCCGCTACTGCGCCAACGAAGATTGCGCTTATCGCTCAGATCCTGTTAGATCTGTGTCCACCGGATAACACCGATCGCAGTCAAACCTACAACTCGAGGAGAATCCACCATGATGGTTCGGCGCTATGCAGCGATAGTGCTGCTTCTGATCTTTGTTCTTTCGCCGGCGTCACTGCTTGCGCAAACTCAGCCAGCCCCAACCCAGACCCAGCAAACGCAGCAAACGTCGCAGCAAGCTGCGCAAACCCCGCAACCGGATCCCAACGATCCAATACAACGCATCAAGGACGAAGGCATGAACCGCTCGCAGGTCATGGCGACGTTGAGTTACTTGAGCGACGTCATTGGACCACGTTTGACCGCCTCACCGGGAATGAAGCGAGCGAACGAGTGGACGCGCGATCAGTTGACGAAATGGGGACTTCAGAACGCGCACCTCGAACCGTGGGGACCGTTCGGCCGCGGCTGGACGTTGAAGAAGTTCTCGGCGCAGGTCGTCGAACCGCTTGCGATCCCGTTGATTGCTTATCCGAAAGCGTGGTCGCCAGGACTCAGCGGTCCGCTGACTGCTGAAGTCGTCTACGTTGACGCTCGCAGCGAAGCGGATCTCGAGAAGTTCAAAGGCAAGCTGAAAGGGAAGATCGTGTTGACGGCGCCGCTTCGCGAAGTGGCGGCGCATTTCGAATCTCAGGGCACGCGTCTGAACGAGAAAGATCTGCTCGCGCTTGCCGACGCTCCGGAGCCGCGTCCGAACGCCGGCCGCCCGAACTTTGCCGGCAACCCGAACGCCCGAAACGCAGCCCAACTGAACACGCTCAAGATGCGGATGTTTCAGGACGAAGGCGTTGCGCTATTGATCGATCCGAGCCGCGGTGACGGCGGAACGATTTTCGTGCAGTCGGCGACCGTTGTTCAGCCGCCGTCAACGGAGCCGAATCCGACGCCATTCGGACGCGGCACTCCGCCGTACGACAAGAGCGCTCCGAAGGTCATGCCGCAGATGGTCCTCGCGATCGAACATTACAACCGTATCGTTCGCATTTTGCAGGCGGGCCAGACGGTGAAAATGAACGTCGATCTCGCGGTTGAGTTTCAGGACGCGGATCTGATGGGCTACAACACCATCGCCGAGATTCCCGGAACGGATCTGAAAGACGAGGTCGTGATGCTCGGCGGCCACATGGATTCATGGCATTCCGGCACTGGCGCGACTGACAATGCAGCCGGCGTCTCTGTGGCAATGGAAGCGGTGCGCATTATTCAAGCGCTGGGTCTGAAACCGCGGCGAACGATTCGCATCGGACTGTGGAGCGGCGAGGAACAGGGGCTACTCGGTTCACGCGCTTACGTCGCGGAACACTTCGGCAGCATGCAGAACCCGGCGACGTCGTCGGTGCCTGCAACAGGTGGCGCCGGTAACGGAAATGGAAACGGTAACGGGAATGGAAACGGCAACGGAAACGGCGCTGCTCAGTCTCGACCCGCGCCGGTGCTCGTCAAGAAAGCCGAGTACGAAAAGCTGAGCGCGTATTTCAATCTGGATAATGGAACGGGCAAGATTCGCGGCGTTTATTTGCAGGGAAACGAGGGCGTGCGATCGCTGTTCCGTCAATGGTTGGCGCCGTTCAAAGACATGGGTGCGAACACGTTAACGGTCTCGAACACGGGCGGCACGGACCATCTTGCGTTTGACGGGATCGGCTTGCCGGGATTTCAGTTTATTCAGGACGAGATCGAGTACGACACAAGGACGCACCACTCGAACCAGGATGTCTTCGATCGCATTCAGGCTGACGACATGAAGCAGGCGTCGATCATCATGGCAGCGTTTGTCTACAACACGGCAATGCGCGACGAAAAACTGCCGCGCAAGCCGGCCCCCGGAACCCGGTTACCTTAACACGGATTACAGGATCTCAATGATCTAGCGAAGGTTCGTATTTGCCTTGTTCGTATTTCGACTTCGGCGCGTTTGGCAAATGACCGCCGATGAAGTTTTTCAGCGACACCATCAGGGCCGGCAGCACAACTTGCTTGGCCGTGTTTGACAGCTCCTGGACGAGCGCGTTGCCGATATTCCCCGCTTCATCCTTGACCCGTTCATAAGCGGGAGTCTGCATCATCCGTTCGAAGAAGCCCGGTCCACCGTGCGATCCGTTTTCTGTTTTCGTTCCATAGCCCGGGGCCAGACCTGGCGCCGACATGGCCGAGGCACTCGCCGGACCCGCACCAAGCACCGGTTGCGCCGCGTAACTCTTCTCCGCGTCGCCGTACTGGTCGATAGCGGAAGAGTAAGCGTAGTAGCGGTCGTCGCTCTTGAACGCGGACGCGATGCCGCACCCAACCAGTAATCCGACGCCGAAAGCGCCGGCGCTCCACGCCACCGGCCGTTTCTTGAATTGTTCGCGCCAATCGAGTGTGTCTTTCACGGCTTGAACTTGATTTGCCACGGTCTCTTTAATCTCCGTCACTGTTTGTGAAATTGAGTCTCGAGTGTGATCGAGACGTCGCTGAAGCTCCTCTTTCGAAGGCTCTTCAGACGTTTGCTCTTGTGCGCGAGCAAGTCCTAGAGTTCGTTCTTCAGCCATTGTTTGTCCTTTCTGAGTTCCTGCACGGTCCTTTCAGGCACCAGGTTGCGTCGCCCCAGCCGGTTTTTCATCACGAGCACAACGATGGCACCAACCAGGACGTAGAACCCACCGGTTACAAGAAAGCCGAGCGCATAGCTTGCGGGCTGACTGAAGTTGGCCTGCGAGAACAACGTAGACACCGCAAAAGCTATCGCCACATTCAACAGGGCAAAGCCGACGGTCGCGATAGCAGCGCCAAAGGCAATCATGGCGGCGCCGCGCGCATACGCGTTTGCCTCCTCCTTGATCTCAACTTTGAATAACGCGAGCTGCGAATTAACGAGCTGCATGACGTCATCGGCTAAGCGACCGAAGAGATTCGGTAAACCATCAGTCGCAGCAGGCGACGATGCGTCAACGTTTATCAAGCTTTGTTTAGTAGCCGCCATGTTCATTTACCCCCTATCGGTTTTTTCCTGCGCGCTGACTAGCGTCTCGCACGGATGAGCAAACCGAGTATCAATCCGACTCCGGCTGAAATGAGCAGCGCCTGGCCGGGTTTCTTGCGCGCATAGTCTTTGCAGTTTTCAGCTAGCTCGCCGAGATCGGCGTTTTGCAAGTCTTTGAGCTTGTCTCCGACGACGGAAACTTTGTCGGCGACATAATCTTTCGCCTGGGTTGCGACTTCAGAGATCTTCTGACCATAGTCTTGTGCAGTTTGTGATAGCGCAGTTGCGGCGCCGGTTCCGGTTCCTGATCCGGAAGTTCCGGTTGTGCCGGTGGTTCCGGTTGACCCCATTGATCCGGTGGAGCCCATTGATCCGGTCGAGCCGGTGGTGCCTGTCGTACCTGGTGTTCCGGTTGGTTCGTTAAAGTCTGGCATTTGGAGAATCTCCTTCTTAGCAGGGATTTAGGTTCAAATAGAGTTGAGCAAGCATTGTGCCGACTCGTTATGCGTGGGAAACCTTGCAGAATGCGCTCATCTTGTTGCGAAAGGGTACGCAAATCTTCACGTTAAAGATCGGGATCCGTACAAAGGAAATCCCGTAGATCTCACCGCTTGACACGATCGTTCTCCGGTGGTAAGTAAGTACTTACTTTGAACGCCGATGAGCAGACAGATGGGTACTAACAATGGCGTGAGCGGTGCACGCATGGCTGGAGAAGAGCGCCGGCTGCAAATTCTCGCAGTGGCCGTCGGCCTCTTCTCCAACCGAGGGTTCCGCGGCACTACCACCAAGGAGATCGCCCAGGCGGCCGGCGTCTCCGAAGCCATGGTCTTCCGCCACTTCGCCACCAAAGAAGAGCTTTACGCCGCCATTCTCGACCATAAAGCCTGTGCCGGCGGCGAAGCCTTCGAACCCGAAAAAATCGCCGCCGCCGCAATTGCCCGAAAAGACGATCGCGGCGTCTTCGAGGCGCTTGCTCTCGAAGCGCTGACACATCACGAACACGATCCCGAGTTTCAGCGACTGCTGTTGTACTCGGCGCTCGAGAAACACGAACTCGCCGAGATGTTCTTCGACCAATTTGTGCGTCGCGTTTACATGTTTCTCGGCGGTTACATTCGCGAGCGCCAGGCGGAAGGGGTCTTTGTCGAAATGGATCCCGCGCTCATCGTGCGCTCCTTCATCGGCATGGTGATGCACCAATCACTGAACAACAATCTCTGGGATCCGAAACGCCGGCTGCTCAACATCTCGAATGAAGCAGCCGCGAAACATTTCACAGACATTCTCTTGCGGGGAATTACCTCTCCGTCCAAGAAAAAGTCGTCGTCCTCGAAGTCAATTTTATAGGGTAAGCATGATGGTTTCTCGAACGAAGTTGAAGTTTGCGGTTTTGATGACGTTGCTGTTCGTCGTCGCCGCTGCGTTTGCAGCTTGTGGCGGCTCGCGCGCGAACGTCAGGAAAGAAGAAACACCGGCAACGACGACGCCCAGCGCCGTTGTGGTGACGACTGCGGCGGCGATCAGACGCGACCTGCCGCGCTTCTTCGAAGCCACCGGCAGTCTCGCCGGCGATCAGCAGACGGACGTCGCGCCGCAAACGCAAGGGAAAGTCGTCGCCGTCGGCGTCGACATCGGCAGTCCGGTCCGGCGTGGACAGATGCTCGTGCGGCTCGACGAGACCGAGTTGAAACTGCACGTCGATCAGGCGGCGGCGCAGGTCGAGCAAGCGAAAGCCGCCGTGCGTCAGGCTGAAGAGAAGATCGGATTGCGCTCGGGACAGGCGTTCGATCCGAATCGGGTCGCGGAAGTCGCGGCTGCACGCGTCACGTTTGAACTGGCGGACAAGAACCTGAAACGAGCTGAGAAGCTGATCGAATCAGGCGACGTTTCGCGTTCGTTCTACGACGACGCGAGGGCCCGGCGCGATCAGTTAAAGGAACAGTACGACGTGCAACTCGCGCAGGCGCGGCAGAATTATGCCGGCGTTCAGGTCTCGCGAACTAGCGTCGCGAACGCCGAGGCAGCACTGGCGTTGGCGCGTAAGAATCTTTCGTACGCCGTTATTCCATCGCCGATCGACGGTTTCGTTTCTGAACGAACGGCCGACCTCGGCGAGTACGTCTCGCCGCAGCAAAAGGTCGCTACTGTCGTGCGCACAAACCCGCTGCGTGTTCGTATCGACATTCCCGAACAGGCGATTCGGGAAGTGCAGGTCGGGCAGTCAGTGTCGGCGACGACCAGCGCGTGGCCCGATCGAAATTTCAGCGGCAGAGTCGCGCGCATCGCGCCGAACGTGTCAGCGCAGTCGCGCACGTTGACGGTTGAAGCCGAAATCGACAACAGCAGCGGAGCGTTGAAGCCCGGGCAGTTTGCGACCGTGCGGATTCTGCAACCGCGCACTGAAGCGGCGGTGCTGGTTCCGGCTCGCGCAGTTTCCACGCAAGCGGGCGTCAGTCGAGTGTTCGTCATCAAGGACGGACATGCGCAACAGCGAATCGTGCAGACCGGACAGACTGAAGGCGATCTGATCGAGATCAAAAACGGCGTCGCCGCTGACGAACAGGTCGCTACCAGCAATCTCGAGATGTTGACCGACGGTGTAGCCGTAAAGCAGTAACCACGGATTTAAACCACGGATCCAGGAATGCAGAAACTAGCTGAAATATGTGTTCGCCGTCCGGTTTTTGCGACGATGCTCATCCTGAGCCTGACCGTCGTCGGGGTGTTCTCTTACATGTCGCTCGGCGTCGACCTCTTCCCGAAGATCGACTTACCGACGATTACCGTAACTGTCGTAAACCCCGGCGCGTCGCCACAGGAGATCGAGACCGAGATCACTGACAAGGTCGAGGGCGCTGTCAACACCATCTCCGGCATCGACGAACTCCGTTCGACGTCGGTTGAAGGCGTCTCGCAGGTCTTCATCACGTTCCTGCTCGAGAAGAACCCGGACATCGCGGCTCAGGAAGTCAGAAACAAGATCGATCTGATTCTGAACGACCTGCCGCTGACTGCCGAACAACCAATTGTTCAAAAGCTCGATACTGACGCCGCGCCCGTAGTCCGTATCGCCGTCTCGGCGCCGCGTTCGCTGCGCGAAGTGACAGACGTCGCCGACAACCAGATCAAGCAGGGGATCGAATCCATCAACGGCGTCGGCGACGTGCAGATCGTCGGCGGACGCAGGCGTGAGATCCAGATATGGGTCGATCCCGACAAGCTGCGCGCGTTCAACGTCACCGTCGCGCAGGTTGCCGAAGCCGTTCGCGCGCAGAACATGGAAGTCCCCGGCGGCCGCCTCGACGAAGGCACGCGCGAGCTGACGGTTCGCACGATGGGCCGCATCGTCAACCCTGCTGAGTTCAACAATCTCGTCGTCGCGAGTCGCGGCACTTACGCAGTCAAACTCAGCGACGTCGGTTACGCGGAAGACGGCGCCGAAGAGCCGCGGACCGAAGCGCGTTTGAACGGCCAACCGGCCGTGACCTTGATCGTTTCGAAGCAATCGGGCCAGAACACTGTGGCCATCGCCGACGCAGTGAAGGCGCGTTTGGCTGAGATCATGAAGACGTTGCCGCCGGGTTTTAAAACGGAAGTCGTCGGCGACCAGTCGATCTTCATCAAAAACTCGATCGAGGCGATCCGAACGCACCTGATCGAAGGCAGCATCCTCGCGGCAATCGTCGTCTTCATCTTCCTGTGGAGTTTCCGTTCGACCATCATCGCCGGTCTTGCCATCCCGACTTCGCTGGTCGCGACGTTCGGTCTGATGGCCGCGATGGGTTTCACGCTGAACCAGATCACGATGTTGGCGCTGACCCTGATGGTCGGCATCGTGATCGACGACGCGATCGTCGTGCTCGAAAACATCTTTCGTTTCGTCGAGGAAAAAGGCGTCCCACCGTTTCAGGCGGCGATTGAAGGCACGAAGGAGATCGGTCTCGCGGTCATGGCGACGACCTTGTCGCTGCTGGCGGTGTTTCTTCCGGTGGGTTTCATGGGCGGCATTGTTGGCCGCTTCATGTCGTCGTTTGGCTTGACGTCGTCGTTCGCGATTGCGGTGTCGTTGCTGGTGTCGTTCACCTTGACGCCGATGCTGGCGGCACGTTTGATCCGGCGCAGCGACGACGAAAAGGAACGCGCACTCGAGCGGCACACGGAGCCATCCGATCACGGTTCGAAGGAGTCGCGTTTCTATCGTCCGATCGATCGCGGATACACGAAAATGTTGAGCTGGGCGATGGCGCATCGTTGGATCATCGTGTTGGCGTGCGTACTCGTTATCGTCAGCATCGTTCCGTTGTTCATGTTTGTCGGCAAGAACTTCCTGCCGGTCGACGATCAGGCGCAGTTTGAAATCAACGTGCGGGCGCCGGAAGGCTCGACGCTCGCGGCGACGTCCTCGCTGGCGGAGAAGATCGCGACCGACGTTCGCAAACTGCCCGGCGTCACCGACACCTTGACGACGATCGGCGGCGGACAGCAGGAACTGGTGAACAACGCTTCCATCTACGTAAAGCTCACGCCCATCGAAGAGCGAAACATCTCGCAACAGAACCTGATGGTGCGCGCGCGTAACGAGATCTTGCAGAAGTACGTGCAGCAGTATCCGAATCAACTGCGGACGAGCGTGCAGCAGGTGGCGGCGATCTCCGGCGGCGGTTTTCGCAACTCCGACATTCAGTACGTGATCGGCGGCCCAGATTTACAGAAACTGACTGAGTACTCGAATGCGCTGCTCGAGAAGATGAAAACGATTCCGGACGTCGTAGACGCCGACTCGACCCTGATCAGCGGCAAGCCGGAAGTCAGGGTCGTCATCGACCGCGCGCGTGCGGCGGACCTGGGCGTCAGCATCGGCGACATCGCGCAGGCGCTGAACACGCTGGTCGCCGGTCAGAAGGTTTCGACGTTCAACGCCGGCACGGACCAGTACGACGTGCGTGTGCGAGCGATCGGCGAGTTTCGCGCCAGCATCGAAGGCTTGCAGCGGATGATCGTCTCGTCACAGAAGCTCGGATGGGTCAGTCTCGACAATCTTGTGCACTTCGAAGAGGGGACTGGACCAGCGGCTATCGATCGTCTGAATCGGCAGCGCCAGGTCATGTTGATTGGAAACGTGCGGCCGGGCGGATCGCAAGCCGCGGTAATCGAGAAGCTGAACCAGTTTGCGAAAGAGATCAATATCGATCCGTCTTACAAGACGGGCCTGGCCGGGCGTTCGAAAGAGCTCGGACGCGCCGGATACTACTTCGGGCTGGCGTTCGTACTTTCGTTCGTCTTCATGTACATGGTGCTGGCGGCGCAGTTTGAGTCGTTCATCCATCCGGTGACGATTCTGTTGACTCTGCCGCTGGCGATACCGTTCGGCATCGTCTCATTGCTAATGACAGGACAGACCGTGAACATCTTTTCCGGGCTTGGACTGTTGCTGTTGTTCGGCGTCGTGAAGAAGAACGCGATTCTTCAGATAGACCATACGAACCAGTTGCGTTCGCGCGGCATGGAACGGCTCGAAGCGATCATTCGCGCTAATCGCGATCGTTTGCGTCCGATTCTGATGACGACGATCGCGCTGGTGGCGGGCATGTTGCCGCTGACTATCTCGACTGGCCCAGGCTCGGGCACGAACCGATCGATCGGCGTGCTCGTCGTCGGCGGACAGACGCTCTGTTTGCTGCTGACGCTGCTGGCGGTGCCCGTCTTCTATTCACTGTTTGACGATCTCGCGCGCAGCCACGTTTGGGTCCGGCTCCGTCACCGTGGTAACGCTGTGTTTGGACGCGTGCGGCGCAAAGTGGCGAGCACGGCCGCTTCATTGATTCAAAAGCATTAAGGACAAGCGATGCGAAAAAGGATTTTCAGTTTATTGATCTTAATCTGTGGTTATGGTCTGACTCTGGCCCAGGAGCCGTCGACGATACAGCAGTTGCCGGTGCCACCGGTCGCGCCTGACTTTCGCGCGCCGCAAAAGCCTTTGCCGGAGCTGAACAGAGTTGGCGTCGACATGAATCAGCAGCATCCATTGTCGCTGCGCGAAGCGTTGTCGATGGCGTTGTCGAATAACAAAGACATCGAGGTCGCGCGCGAGAACGTGCGCATCGCCGAGTTTGAATTCCTAGGTGCTAAGGGCATCTACGATCCGCGCATCAACGTCACGTCGTTCTACGAGCGCATCGAGAACCCGATCTCGAGTTTCCTGAGCGGCGGCCAGAACGGGTCGACGATTCAAAGCGATTACACAGGCACAGCGCGACTCGAGGGACAATCGCCAACACTCGGCGGCAGTTATCGGCTCGACTTCTCGTCGATTCGACTGACGACGAACAACGAGTTCGTCGCTTTGAACCCTCAGTATCCGACGGCGTTAACGTTCAGTTACACGCAGCCGCTCTGGCGCGGTTTGAAGATCGATGCCGGCCGGCGGCAAATCGCGATCGCGCGTAAGAACCTCTCGTTGACTGACGCGCAGTTTCGGCAACGCGCGATCGACACGATCACGAACGTACAACGCGCGTATTGGGATCTCGTGTTTGCCTTGCGCAGTCTGCAAGTGCAGCGCGACGCCGTGACCGTCGCTCGCACGCAACTCGAGCACAACAAACGCCTCGTCAACGAAGGTCAACTCGCGCCGATCGACGTCGTCGCCGCCGAAGCGCAGATCTCTACTTACGAGCAGGGTGTCTTCAGCGCGCTGGAAGAAGTCTCCCGCAGCGAGAACAATTTGAAGAACCTGATCGCCGAGAATCAGCAGGCGTCGATCTGGAACGAGTCGCTTGTGCCGACCGATCCGGTCGAGCTTGCAGTGCCTAACGTTTCGCTTCCCGACGCGTTGCAGACAGCGAAGGAGAACCGGCCCGAGCTTCAGCAGATGACCGTCGTGAAGGAGATCAACCAGATCGACCAGAAGTTTTTCAAAGAGCAAACGAAGCCGGCGATCGATCTCGTCGGTACGTACGGCATCAACGGTCTTGCCGGTTCGGTCAGTACCGCGGGTGTGAATCCGTTCACCGCGTCGAGTCTTCAGGTGCGTCAACGAGTGGATGAGCTTTCGGCGTTGGCGGGGCTGGACCCGTTGCCGATCGTTCCGCCGCAGACTTTCTCGCCGGATTTGTTAGGTGGCTACGGCCAGTCGCTGTCGAACCTGCTTGCGAATCGCTACAACAATTTCAGGGTTGGCGTGCAGATCAGTTTGCCGTTGCGGAATCGGACTGCCGAGGCGAATTTGGGACGTTCGCTTGTGGAAGGCGAGCGTATTGCGACGCAGCGGGAACAGGTCGAGCAGAACATTCAGGTCGAGGTGCGGAACGCGTTGCAATCGATGCGGAGTGCGGAGTCGCGCTTGCGCGCCGCGGTGGCGACGCGTGAGGCTAATGAGCAGCAATTTGCGAGTGAACAACGCAAGCTCGATGCGGGGCAGTCGACGACGTTTCTAGTGCTGGAACGGCAGACGGATTTGACGACTGCACGGGGGCTGGAGTTGAAAGCGCAGACGGATCTGAACAAAGCGATTGCGGATCTGAATCGAGCAACGGGTAATGCGTTGCGAGCGAATAGCATCGTCGTAAAATAGGAACTTTCCATGACAGACCAACTCCTCGAAACCTGGCAGATACACGATCGCATCAATCTCTATCTGCTCGATGCTGTCGATCCTGCGTCACTGGCGAGTTATTCGGCGTCGAAGGGCAGGAGCGTTGGGGAGCAGTTTGCGCATGTTCATAATGTGCGGCTGATGTGGTTGAAGTCGGCTGCCCCTGAGCTTCTAGCGGGACTGGAGAAGATCGAAAAGGAACAGGCGGTTGATAAGAAGCACTTGCGGAAGTCGCTGGTGGATTCCGGCAAGGCGATTGGGAGTTTGTTGGCGGCGAGTGTTGCGGCTGGTGGCAAGGTGAAGGGGTTCAAGCCGCACGTCGCGGCATTTCTCGGCTACCTCATATCGCACGAGTCGCACCATCGCGGGCAGATCGCGCTCACCCTGAAGCAGTCCGGCAAGCCGCTCGACAAAAAGATTGCGTTCGGTATTTGGGAATGGGGTGTGAGGTAACTAGGATTTTTATCCGTGTTCTTTGCTACGAGTCTCCCGCAAGCGCAGCTCTCATGGGAAATAGATTTTTTGAATTCTTTCCATGAGTCTCTCGCAAGCGCGGCTCTCATGGGAACGCGGATTGTGCGAATACTAAAAAATACTTTCAACTGCCAGGAACGCCGCGTACACAGCGACCCCAACCGCAACAGTCGCCCAGACGTACCACGCCGGTAACTTAGTCCGGCATGCAGCACAGCGCCGTCGAGTCCACCGCGCTTCTCGTTCGCAGTTAGGACAGATCATTATTCAAAACGCGGATTTAACGATT
Organism: Acidobacteriota bacterium; assembly: GCA_046732535.1. Taxonomy (GTDB): domain Bacteria; phylum Acidobacteriota; class Blastocatellia; order Pyrinomonadales; family Pyrinomonadaceae; genus PSRF01. The sequence goes on along the minus strand of JBKPNH010000173.1, from coordinate 14,901 downwards.
GACGTTGATCGGCGGGCGTTTTACCTTGGCCCAAAGCGGCCAGTGGTCCGAAACGTCTATCTTGCGATCAATACCATAACTGGAAGCTTCCAGTCCGCGCAACCACACCCAATCCAGCCGGAACTCAATCGGAACCATCAGGATCCGACGCCGAAACGTGTGCTGATTGCCGAACGGCGTCCGCAACCCCGCTTCTGAGAAGAGTTTGATCGTCTTCCGTTCGGCGTCTGCTTCCCACGTATTCAGATCGCCCAACACAATCGCCGGCATGTCTGCCGGAAACTTCGCGAGATCCTGGAGTATCGATCTGTACTGCTCGATTTTCTTATCCATCGAGAGCCGCGTCTCGCCATGCGCCGAATAGACGCGCCACTTTTGATCATGAATCTGCAACGTGGCGCCTACAGCGGCGCGGCGTCTACCGTTTGGCCCTTCATGCGGTAACACGAGCCGGCGCACGTCCGTCATCGGATAAACGCTCAGAATCGCAACTCCAGTTTCTTCTTCATCACCATGCTTCGCGGACGGCGGCGCGGCCCAGACATAGTGCATTCCCAACTCGTCCGCCATCTGTTTAGCGACGTTGCTGTTTCGACTCCGTTTCTTCTTCCGATCAACTTCCTGTAAGCCGAGTATCGTCGCGTTACCGATCTCGGGATCCTCACGAAGCAGTTTGAGTAACTGTTTGAGCTCATCGCCGCTGCGCCAGCGGATGTTGTACGACACAACTTTGAACTCGCTCGGCGGCGTCTCGATCATCTTCACCCTCGCGGCTTCACCGTATTCGAGCAACAGCGAATCGTCGACGCCAGCCGTCGATGGATGAGACTTGTTCTGGAAAGCGTGATAAGTGGGGGACGAAAGGGGCACTAACAGAGACACAACGAGTAATAGTCGTTTCATTTTCGCCCTCTCTAAATCTCCAACTGCAAACCGTCAAATGCGGCGATCGTCTCGCCGGCCCAAAGCGCGCGCGCCTCTGCCTCGAGATCGACGCCGTCCCACTCGGGATACAAATGCGTCAACACCACTTTCGCCGGGCGGCACTTTTCCGCGATCTGCATAGCGTCGGCGAGCTCGAGATGCTTCTGCACTGGTTTGTTTCTCCTGAAAGAACATTCCATCAGCAACAGGTCGGCGCCTGCGGCGAAGGGAACCAAATCTTCTGAAAAACCGGTGTCAGAAGTATAAACAAACATTTTCGAGCCGTCTTTTAACCGCAGTGCCAGACTCTCTTCGGTGTGCGGCGTCGACAACGTTTCGGCGCTCACGCCCGGCACTATGTCGAACGACGCTCCCGGCTGCACCTCGACGATCTCGACTGGAAACGGTTGTTCGAGAAGCGAGTAGTTGTTTGAGTCGCTTATCGTTTGAATAATCCGTTGCAGACCGGCGCCGCCGAAGATTCGCAGCGGCCTGGTCCGGTTTTGCATTTGCGGCGCCCATTTCGAGCCGAACAGAAACGCCGGCAGTCCGCCCAGATGATCGAGATGAAAATGCGAGACCCAGACGGCGTCGAGGGTGGGCCAGTCGAGCTGTTCCTGGGCCATGCGATGCGCGGCATCGGCGCTGACGTCCAGCAGCACGGCGCCGCCCGACGTTTCGATCCAGTGCGCTGCCGACGCGCGTTCGGCGTGCGGGACGGAAGTGCCGGAACCTAGGACTATTAATTTCATGCTCGTGAGTTTCCTGTTCCGCCGCAGTGTAATCCACAAATTAGTCAAATCTGTTAAGCTAAAAACGCGACTATGAGTTCAAGTGAAGTCCAGCTCGACGTTCTCGCCATTTTTTCTCATCCGGACGACGCGGAGTTATCGGTCGCCGGAACGCTGCTCAAGCTCAAATCGCTCGGTTATCGCACGGGCGTCTGCGATTTCACGCGCGGCGAAATGGGCACGCGCGGTACGCCGGAAATTCGCGCGCAGGAGGCCGCGGACGCGGCACGCATCATGAAACTCGATGCGCGGATAAACCTCGAACAACCTGATGGGCACGTTTGGCCGACCGAAGTCGCGCGCGTTGCGCTGGTTCGCGCCCTGCGAACCTACAAGCCAAAGGTGTTGCTGACGACGCACGAAGACGATCCGCATCCGGATCATGCGAATACTTCGATTATCGTCAGGCAGTCGGCGCGGTTGGCGACGATGAAGCGGTACGATGAGGAATCAGGATTAGCGGCGATGCCGATGCCGGCGATCATGCATTCGCTCTTCTCGCGGCGCATCGTGCCGTCGTTTGTCGTCGACGTGTCTGACTTTGTCGACGAGAAGATGAGCGCGATTCGCGCCTATAGGTCGCAGTTTTATAACGCGGCGTCGCAGGAGCCATCGACGCGGATCAGTGCGCGAGGTTTTCTGGAAGAGATAGAGTTGCGGATGCGTTACTTTGGAACTCTGATTGGCGTGGCCGCAGGCGAGCCCTACTACGTGCGCGAGGCATTGAACGTCGAAGACCCGCTCGCGCTCCTCACGCGTCCCATGAACATCTACTCCTAACCACAAAAGGCACAAAAGACACAAAAGGCACAAAGAGAAAAGAGAGAAGGACGGACTGACCTGACTGAGACCTTTTGTGCCTTTTGTGTCTTTTGTGCCTTTTTGTGGCTACTTCTTCTTAGGTTCGAGTATCGCTCGGGCGATGGCGATCGTAGCGACCGCGCGTGGTCCTTCTTTCTGAAAGCCGCGCGCGAGTTCAACCGCACGTTCGTAATCGAGGTCCGCCAACTGTTTGAAGATTCCTTCGAGATCGAAATCCGGAACATCGTTCGTGTTCACCGACGACTGTCCTTTCGATTGAAACTGGAGGATCAGTTCGCCGTCCTCGCCGGTGAACCCTTCCGCTGAGTTCGCCGCTTTCACGGCGTCAAACGTCGCATCCCACACACGCGACGGATCGATCACAATCAACGCGTTCGCCACCGCAATCAGCGACTGTGCCCGGCGTGGATTCGAGACGTCGACGCGGCGCGCTTCGTCCGCCGCTTCCTCGATGAGTTGCAACGCTGCATCTCGATCGGTCTTGACGAGGACTTCGGCGCACTCAGTCAACGCCCACGCGCGATGTGCGTGCGTGAGATCGCCTTTGCGAATGACTTCCAGCGCCGGCTCGACCTGTTTCTTTTGCACGTAATAGTTGACCAGTTGGCCGTCGATATACGCCTGCACTTGTTTCCGCACGTCGGTATCGTCAACTTTGGCGGCGAAGTCGCGCGCGCGCATGTCGCCCTTGCCGGCGAGCATGGAAGCGAGTTGGACGTTGATCGAATCGCGCTCGGCGGCAGTTTTCGCGCGGTCGAGACGGTCCATCAGCGCTTGCTCGCGATCTTCGGCGGGCTTCTCGGGCCGTACGCCTTTGTTCAGCCACTCTTCATCGCGCTTGCGGGCGCCTTCTGATGCGACCTCGTTCAAAGCGTTCATGTGGCCGCGAAGTGATTCCACCATCTCCGCGGGCGCGTATTGTTCAAAGAACGGCAGCAGCCGTCTGATAACCAGATACTTCCCATCGATGCCTGGTGAGTTTGGGTTCTGTTCCTGTCCCGGAGGCGGCAACGGCCGCAGCAGGACTGCGGAAGCCGTTTGGAAGAATGCCGATCGCAACTCCGGCGTAACCTCGGCGGGTTTGATTGTCGCAAACATTTGCGACGATGAGACGCCGCTGCCACTGAAAATCATGTACAAGCCCGGCGTGAAGATGTACGACGAAAGCAGCGAGATCGTGTTGGCGTCTGATTGCGGATTCGCCGCGGAGGCGGCCAGCATTGCTGCGTAACGCTTGTCGGCCGCAGCCGGATCCTTGGCCCGCAGTTCCGTCAGGAATGCGAGACTTTCCATGCTGACGATTGTTAGTGCGGGCTCGGCAAACTGAATTGCCGCTTCGACGTTGTTGCTGGACAACATCTCTCTTGCGACTGACAGGCGTTGAGTTGTCGATTCGGTCGAGCGGCCTGGTCGCAAAGCCGCTTCCGCCTTTTCTGCTTTCAACTTCTCGAGAAGCTCTTCGCCTAAAGCACGATCGTGTTTGGCTGCCAGACGCAAAACTTCGCGGCGAATGTTAGGCGGAAGACTGACGGCGTAGCCGCTGTTACCGGTCTTTGCCTTTTGCTGTTGAATCTCCACTTCGAGCTTCTTTGCGCTTTCCTGGTCCGCGACTTCGGCAGCGTCCCACGCTTTGCGGAACAACAACCGCCCCTGTTCGGGGTCGACTGTCCAAAGCGCATCGGCAATTCGAGCGAGCGATCTCGCGCGCAGAGTTTGATCGAGAAATGCGCGAGCGTCGGATGAGAGCGCGATCAGCAGCGAGCGTGCTTGTTGCCGCCGGAGTTTGACTGTCTTTGTATCTTGTCCAACTGCAACGACAGTAACAAACACCGATAAAAAAAGAATTTGAAGAATCTTCATCCCTGTTTCCGTTTCTCCAAAATAGATCGCGAAATAGCCAACGTCGCGACCGCTCGCGGCGCTTCGCCCGTGAACGTCTTCGCGACCTGCACGGCGCGAAGCAGATCGGCGCGCGCGAGCTCACGGAAGACGGCGATCAGATCGAAATCCTCGGCCGTGCTGTTGGACATAACGACCATCATCGGTGTTTGCAGACGTGAAGAGATTTGGCTGTCTTCGCCGGTGAATGCTTCGGCGGCGTTTGCGGCTTTTACGACCTCGCCCAAGGTTTCCCACGCCCGCACGAGATCCAGCTCGGCGAGATTGGCGGCGACAGCCGTCAGCGCGCGAGCGCGATCCGGATCGCTGTTGCTGATGCGACGGCTTTCCGCGAGTGCGTCGTTCAGCAGATCAAGCGCTCGCGAACGTTCGGAGGCCATCACGAGTTTGGCGGCGCTGGTGTAGGCCCACACCCGCTGGATGCTCGAGAGCTCGCCGTTCTTTGCCAGCCGCGCTGCTTCGTTTGCGTCCTTCTTGCGGATCGCGATTTGGGCTAACTGAAAATCGGTGTAGGCCTTTACGCTTTTGCGGAACTCGGTCTTTGAGATCTTGTCGACGAGCTCTGCGGCTCGCGGATCGCCTTTGCCAGTCAGCGAGACTGCATAGTCTGCGTAGATCGCGTCGCGTTCGTCAGCGGTATCTGCTTTGTCTAAACGTTCCTGCATTCGCTGGTAGGGATCGGACTCGGCGTCCTCAGGCACGATGCCGGCGCTCACGGCGTGGTTCTCGCCTTGCTGAAGGTCCTGCGGAACGAACGAGGCCAGCGCCGTCATTTGCGTGCGCAGACCCGGTGCGAGATCCGGAGCGTATTGCTCGAAGATCGGCAGTAGCCGTTTGATAACCAGGTATTTGCCGCGAACACCCGACGTGGTGCGATCTTGATCAGCCGCCGGCGACGGCCGCATCAGGATCTGAGCAGCGGCTTTCAAAAAATCGCTGCGCAACCTCGCAGGGACTTCCGGCGGTGGCTGTGGTCCGCGACCGCGGCTTTGATTGGCGCCGCCGCTGGGTTCGAACTGCACGTAGAGGAACGGAGTAAAAAGGTAAGACGACAACCCGGAAACGGTGTTCGCGTCGGACATGGGATCGGCTGCGGCGCGTGCCAAAAGTCCTTCGAAGGTCTTGTCAGCCATTGAGGCGTTCTTCTCGCGCAGCGCCGAAATGAAGAAGATCGAATCGATGTTCACTTTATCGAGCGCCGGCACGGCGAACGTCCAGGCGCGATCGATCTCGCCGTCGTCGAGCAGGCGACGAGCGAGTTGCAGCCGTTTAGAAGCGCCGAGCTGGTTCATCGGACCGCCGCTGCGACGCGCCGCCGCGGAGGCTTCTTCGTTGGCTTTCGTATTCGCCTCGTCGAGTTCTTTGAGAAACTCCTCGCCCATCTTCGCGTCGCGCTTGGCCGCGATCCGCAGCACTTCGCTGCGCAGGTCCGGGCCGCCGCGGAGCACGACCGGCTCGCCGCCCGCTTCCATTCGTTTGATCTCTTCGGCTCGCTTACGTGCGTTTTCGTCGTCGACGTTCTCGGCCGCTTCCCACGCGCGATGGAACAGGTCGCGGGCGCGTTCCGGATCGGTGTCCCAGAGTACGTCGGCGGCGCGTGCCTGCACGCGCGCGCGTCGCGTTAGATCTTTGAAGCTGCGCGCTTCATCCGCGAGCGCGGTGACGAGCGAGATGGCGACAGTGCGTTGTTGTTCGGCCTCAGCGTCGACTTCTTCGGGCTGTGGTTTAAGAGCCTTGGACTTTTTTTGATTGAACGCGGGCGTGGCAGCGAGAGTGACGACAAAAAAGAACACCAGTAGCCGTCGAAACATGGAGTACTCCTTGTGAACGGAAAGGTGGATGGAAATAACCGGCGGGTTACACGCCCGTGAACCGCGCCGGTTCCATAATTAGTGGATCAGACGGCTACGACTTCCAACTCGGGATCGACTTCCTGCTTCAGCATTCCTTCGATCGCCATCAACGTGCCGGTGAGTGAGCTGGGACAACTTCCGCACGCGCCCTGGTAGCGAATGCTCAACGTGTTGTCACTCAGTCCCAGGACCTCGAGATAACCACCGTCGCCCATCAACGCGGGCCTGACTCGCTCGTCCAAAATTTCGTTGATCTTCAACAGCCGCGGATCGTCGCTGGTAATGGCAGCGATCGGTCCGCCCACAGCCGCTGCAGCCGCCGCCACAGCGCCGGAGTTAACAGCCTCGGCCGCGCGAATCGGCACCGCGAGCGCCGGCAGAAGTTCGTCCCAGTCGCCCTCGTCCTCTTTTTCGACCGTGATCATCCGGTCCATGTAGAAAATGGAAACGACGTGGCCCACGTCGAACAACGACTTCGCCAACGGATCGTTTTCGGCCTGGTCCGCCGAACCATACTGTCTTGCGACGCCGTTACTGACCGGTTCCCGCAGAATAAACTTCACTGCATTCGGATTTGGCGTCTCTTCGATATCGCTAATTTTAGGCATCCCAAAAACCCCCTGTTTACGGTCACATTATAGCGATTTTGTTGCACATCCGCAGTCGGCGAAATTAGTTTCAGAACCCGCTGCAAGAATCATTGCTAATTTCCTAAACCGATCTTATACTCCCGCCCTCACTTGCCCCCCCTCTCGAAGGTGAGACAAGTTGAGATCGAGGCAGGCGATAGCGAGGGTCGCCTGCCTCACGTGTTTTTTGGGCGTGAAAACGCGGAACCAGGCCTCCGGCGGCTTGGAAGACGAAAAACATCCGCTTACACTTATCACTTCGTTCTAAACAAACACGGCACGATTTACGGCTGCGATGAACATCGGCATCACGGTATATCCCACCTACGGCGGCAGCGGCATCGTGGGATCCGAGCTTGGTAAGGAACTGGCTGCGCGCGGGCATACGGTCCACTTCATCTCGTCGGCGCTGCCGACGCGGCTCACGGAGTTGAACGAGCGGGTGCGTTTTCACGAAGTGGAGATGATGTCGTATCCACTGTTCGAGCATCAGCCTTACACGCTCGCACTGGCGACCAAGATGTCGACCGTCGCCGAAGAAGAGAAGCTCGATCTGCTTCACGTACACTACGCGATTCCGCATTCGATCAGCGCGATCCTCGCCCGCGAATCGCTCAAGCCGCGGCGACGCCTGCCCGTGGTGACGACATTACACGGCACTGACATCACGCTCGTCGGCGCTGACCGCTCGTATCTGCCGATCACGCGCTACGGCATCGTTCAGTCAGACGGAGTCACGGCGATCTCCGCTTACCTGAAGGAAGCGACGCGCGAGATATTTCACTTTGACGATATCCGAGTGATTCCAAACTTCGTCTGCCAGTATGATTACAAGCGGCTGGAAGTCACTGCGCTGCGCGAAACGTTGTCGCCGCAGGGACTGCCGTTGCTGGTCCATGTTTCAAACTTCCGTCCGGTGAAGAGACCGGTTGACTGCGTCGAGATCCTTGCTCGCGTTTTGCAAAAGGGAGTGAAGACGAGACTGGTGATGGTTGGCGACGGAAGTGAACGGACCAACGCCGAGCATCGTGCGCGCTGTCTCGGCATTTACGAACACTGCACTTTTGTCGGCAAGCAGCCACGTATTGTCGACTATCTTTCCGCGTGCGATGTTTTGCTGCTGCCTTCAGACCAGGAGTCGTTTGGTCTGGCTGCCCTGGAAGCGATGGCGTGCGAAGTGCCGGTGATTGCGTCGCGCGTCGGTGGTCTTCCGGAAGTCGTGACCGACGGCGAAACCGGGTGCTTGAGCCCGGTGGGCGACGTCGACAAGATGGCGGCAGATGCAGCGCGATTGCTTGTCGACGATAAACTGCGGCGCGAGATGGGCCAACGTGCGCGAGAATCGGCCATTACTCGCTATCGCACTGACGTGGTGATCCCTCAATACATTGAGTTCTACGAACAAGTAATAGCGAAACAAGTGTGAGTGCTGAAATGACGTCTCTCATCGTCGGGACAGCCGGTCACATCGATCACGGAAAGAGTGCGTTAGTGCGCGCTTTGACGGGCAGCGATCCCGACCGCCTCCCGGAAGAAAAACGCCGCGGCATAACCATCGACCTCGGTTTTGCCGATCTACAACTCGAAAATCTTCGTCTCGGATTCGTCGACGTTCCCGGTCACGAACGTTTCATCAAGAACATGCTTGCCGGCGCGCACGGCATCGACGTGCTGGCGCTGGTGATCGCGGCGGATGAAGGCGTGATGCCGCAAACGCGCGAGCATTTCGATATCTGCCGTCTGCTCGGCGTTCGCAATGGGCTCGTCGTGATCACAAAGAGCGATCTGGTTGAAGCGGAGATGCTGTCGCTGGTTGAAATGGAAGCGCGCGAGCTGGTTGCCGGATCGTTTCTCGAAGGCGTACCGGTTGTTGCCGTGAGCGCGAAAACAGGCGCCGGTCTCGACGAGCTGAAACGTCAACTAGTGGAGATTGGCAGTCGCGTTCCGGCGCGTTCGTCAGATTTCATCGCGCGTTTGCCGATCGATCGATCGTTCTCGATGAAAGGATTTGGAGCTGTGGTTACCGGCACCTTGATCGCCGGGAGAATAGGAGACAGCGACGAGCTTGAACTGTTGCCGCCGATGATGAAGGTTCGCGTGCGCGGGCTGCAGGTTCACGGCAACGCCGTCACGGAAGCGCACGCCGGACAGCGCACGGCGGTCAATCTTGGCGGCGTGGAAACGGCACAGATCGAACGCGGCATGGTGCTGGCGCCGCCGGCGCGTTTGCGTCCGACGCAGATCGTCGACATTTGGATCGACGTGTTGCCCGATGCGCCGCGCGGAGTCCGTTCGCGCGCGCGCATGCGATTGCACATCGGCGCGACGGAGGTGCTCGGTCGAGTCAGGGTGCTCGATGAACCCGCGGAGCTCTCGAGTGGCGGCGACGGGCTCGCGCAACTGAGACTCGAAGCTCCGATCGTCGCATTGCATGGCGACCGGTTCATACTACGCAGCTACTCGCCGCAACAGACAATCGCCGGTGGAGTGATCGTCAATCCGTTCGCCTCAAAGCATCGCGGCAAAGACATAGCGCAAACACGTCGACTGCTGCGGGAGTTGATGGAAGACGATCGCGCCACTAAGTTCACCGCTTTTGTTCGCGACTCGGGCGAGCGCGGATTGCGACTCGTCGACATCGGCGCCGCAACGGGTTGGAACGATAAGGTCCTCGCGAGTGTCGCGGCGGCGGCACAGGCGGGCGAACAGGTCGTCGACGCCGGTGGCGTTTATCTGGCGCGCGAGAGTTTTGATCGACTGAGCAGCGCCGTGCTCGACGAACTCGAACGGCATCACAAGCGCGAACCGCTGGCGCGCGGCATGTTGCGTGAAACGCTGCGTGAGAAGGTGTTCGCGCATTCGCTGCCCGAGTTGTTCGGTGCGGTGGTGGCGAAGTTGGAAGCGAGCGGTGCGATCGTTTCCGAGAAAGATATCATTCGCGCCGGCAGTCATTCAGTCGGGCTGTCTGAACAGGACGCGCAGTTGAGTGATCGACTGGAAAAGGTTTATCGCGAAGCCGGCGTCGAGGCGCCTTCGTTAGACGAAGTGATGACGCGCGCAGGAGTGGCCGTCCCGCAACGCACGCAGGCGCGGAAGATCCTCCAGTTGCTGATCGACGGGAAGAAACTCGTCCGGATTCAGAACGAGATGTTCATGCACGCCGCAGTTGTCGAGAGTCTCAAAGGCAAGCTCCGCACTTACGCCTCCCAGCACGAGCCCGAGCGGCTGATCGACGTCCCCACGTTCAAACAACTCGCCGGCGTTTCGCGAAAGTATGCGATTCCGTTGCTGGAATACTTCGATCGCGAGCAAGTGACCCGCCGCGCGGGTGACAAACGGCTCATTTTGAAGCTGATCAGCCGATAATCCGTGTCTTTCATATGAAACACGGATAGCACGAATTCCCACTTGCATGCCGCGTGGCGCGGCGTTACCATGCTTCCATCATAAAGCGAGATAACAGCGGCTTTTTCCTTAACCTTCATACTAATTTCTCAGCCGGAGGTTCAAAATGAAAAGCCTGAAAGACATTCTGGCGGTAATTGTCGGCATAGCCGCAGCCGTCGGCGCGATCTTTTACTTCTATAAGTTCGTGACCCATCCAGAAGCGGGTGGCGGTCAGAGTTTTGGCTGGATCGCGCTCGGCCTGGCGGCAGTCGCGTTTATCTGTGGCCTGATTTATTTCCTCGGCCATGTGAATAAAGAAGAGGAGATACACATTACTCAATAGGCGGACGCTCGGGCTATGCCAAACGTTGGGAGCCGCTAGGCTGACTTCCAATCTACAGATTTGCACCCAGCCCCCGACGACACTATCGACGCCGTTTGTGCACAAACCAAAGCGGCTCACGTGCGCAGACGGCGCTTGCTTTTGTGACCAACTTATCAGCTAAGGAGAGACTGCACACAAATGTTCTTCCCACTCCTGTTGATGCTTTTCCAGCAACTTCGGGCCACGCAACCTCAATACTTCTTCCTGGTCACCTTGCTCTTATTGATCGCGGGCGGTGTCGCCTGGCTGATCGCTGCCGTGCTCGGTTTCGCCAGATCGTCGGCGTTCGGTCCCTCGGCGCGCTGGTTCTCGTATGCCGCTGTTTGCCTGATCATTTACCATCTTCACTTTCTGCTGTTTGGCGTGTTTGTGTTTCTTGGGATGTCTGAGAGCTCGGCTGATCTCTCGATGGCGCTCGGAGTTGGCGCGTTCTTCAACTTATTCGTTGTGCTTGGGGCGATCTGCGCGATTATGGGTTTTGTCAGGATGACGAGCCCGCGCTAGACTAACTTTCGTTGATGAAGAAGAAACCGTTTGCGGTCGCCGCGCTGATCCTGATCGGAAGCGCGGCGGTTCTTTTTTTATCCGCCGCTTGTGATAGGAATGGCGGCGTTGTTTCGCAGAGTCGAATCGCTACACAGCGCGGCGGCCGATTTTTCGTCGGCAATAAACCGTTTCGTTTCGTCGGCGCGAACGTCGCGGTGATGTATCGCGACGAGGATCGCGAACGCATGCCCGAGACGATTCGTAAGGCGGCCGAGTTGGGGATCAAGGTGGTGCGGGTTTGGGCTTTCGGAGAAGGCGGGCCAAATGACGTCAAGCCAATCGCCGATTTCGACGACTGGCCGCGGCATCATTCGTTTCGGCTCGCGCCCGGACACTGGAACGAAGAGGCGTTCGTGCACCTCGACAAAGTGATCGCTGAGGCCGCGAAGAACAAGATTTACGTGCAACTGTGTTTGACGAATTGGTGGCGCGACACTGGCGGCGTGACGCAGTACTTGCGGTGGGCCGGCATCAATGGAGCCGACGACGATACTTTTAAATTCGGCATCAACAACGAGAAGGCGTTTCTCTTTTACACGAATCCCGAGACGCGCCGGTTGTATCGCGAACACGTCGAGAAACTGGCGACGCGTCGAAATACGATCACGGGCGTTTTGTATCGCGACGATCCGGCGATCTTCGCGTGGGAGTTAATGAACGAGTCGCAGGTGATCACGGGTCGTTGGGCTGAGCGGCGTGCGTGGTTTGCGGAGATGAGTACGTATTTGAAGTCGCTCGATCCGAATCACATGATCACGCCGGGCGCCTGGGGTTATCGTTCGGCGGCCGAACGGCGTGAGTGGTTGGCGGATCATGCGATTTCGACGATCGATTATTGCGACGTACACAATTACCCGTGTGACGATCACGACAGTTTCATCGACTCACCTGTGTCGTTAAAATCCTTCATCGAGAATCGGGCGGCGGCTGCGTTTTCGCTGGGGAAGCCGCTGGTCATGGGCGAGTTTGGAATGGGTACCGACGGGCATACGACTGTCTCGCAGGCAGATTGGTATCGCGCGTTGTTCGACGGCACTGCACAATCGGGCGCCGGCGGTGCGATGTTTTGGATCCTGACGCCTGATCCGCGGCGTGGTTATGGCGTGACGTATTCAACGCAGCGGGACGAGGCGTTGTTGAACGAGATCTCGCGCGCGTCGAAAGTGTTTTCGGAGTTGCAGTCGATGGAGTTGCCGCAGCACTTGCAGGATGCGTCGCGGCATTTGGTTCCGCGGCAGTTTGCGTGGACGCGGCCGGCGGGTGACGGTTCGACGCAGCCGCAAATGATCGTGCGGGAAGACAGGTCGGTGATTTATCAATTCAAACCGCAGGCTGCATCGGCGCAGCGGTTTGAAAAGATTGGCGAAGGACCGGGTTATATCTGGGGCTATGGATCGGGGTTTGTCGAATACACTGTGCCGGAGCGATCGGATCCGCGGCGTGTCAGCGAGATCGTCGTTCGCGCTCACATTCAGCCAGTGCTCCCGGTTGATGCGCCTGATGGTTTTGTGAAGACGCGCGTCACGTTGTTTGTGAATGGGTGGAACGCGGGCTCGCGCTTGATACCTGTCGAAGCAAAGGGCCAACCGGTTGTTCCAGAATGGAAATTGACGGGTTTGCTTCTTCGTCTGCGCGCCATGCGCGGTCTGCCGTTAGCGATTCGCTTCGCCGTGACTCCCGAATCCGACTGGCTTTACGGCATTAACATCTCAAACTGGCCCGAAGGCTACGATCCTCATGACGCGCGTCCCGTCGAGGTTCAGTTAAAGCAGTGACAGGAGACTAATCAAGTCGTCGTCTAACTTGAAGATTTTGGCTGATGGGACCTGGCCGAGTTTGAGCTCGACAAGAGGCGGGACGCCGACGGTGAAGGCGACGAAGATGCCGTCGTTGCTGAAGTAACGGCGGCCGCGGGCGATGATGATGAAGTCGTTGGGGCGAAGCTGGGTGATCGCGGACCGATCCGACAGGGAGACGCAGATCAGATCCGTGCGGCCGGCGCGCTCCGCGTAGTACGTCGCCAACGACGGGCTCTCGCTCGCCACACGTGCGCCGGGTTGAGCGCGGGCCGCGATCTCGGCCATCGCCTCGCGCATGCTCGCGTCGTAAAACTCGTCGTGCGGGAAGTAGTCACCGGCGTATTCGGTCCCACCGCCGATACTATTTGTGAACAAGCGGAAGTGCGGCGCTGCCTGGATCGAACTTACCGCCGACGCAACGATCACGATCATCGCCAGCGAAGCTGGCACGTAATGCTGCACACCTGTGGCCACGCGATTCGCGATCCACCTTCCAGCGAATTGAATCCCGATCGCCGACGTGATTAGCACTGCCGGCAAGATGGTCGTGTAATAACGCGTAAACTTCCCGCCTGGAAAACAGAACGCGACGACCCACAGCAAAAACCAGAAGAGCAGAAAATAACGCCCGTCGCCGAGCTTCCGTCGAAACAACACCGGCAACCCGACCAAAAACCCGACAACCGTGAGCAGCGGAAGTTTGACGGCCGTAAAGACAAAGTAGAAGTAAAACGGAATGCCGTTGAGCCAGTCGGCGAAGCGCTGCGTGTAAAGCTTGTTCATGAACTCGTAACCGTCATGACTCACGCGTTTGCCGCCTGCGAACAGGCCCATCTGCCGCCACGTCTCAGGAAGCAGGACCGTCGGGCTCAAGATGAGAAACACGATGCCCATGATCGCGAAGAATACGATGAGCCGTTTCTTGCCCAGCCGCCAGCGTGTCTCCGGAAGCTGCTGAAACATCCAGTAGTAACAAAAGCTAATCGCCATAAAGTGCGGCACGTACTTCGAAGCGACCATCGCGCCGTAGCACGCCGCTGTGGCCCAATAGTAGCGATTCGGATTTTGATCCGTGCTTTCGGCGACGCGCTGTCCGCGCAGCCAGAACACGTTCGCGAACAGAAAGAAGAAGAGCAGAAACGTATCTTCCTTGGCGATGCGACTGAACCCGATCGCCGAGGGATCGAACGTCCACAACGCCGCCGCGATCAGCGCGACTTCAACGCCGAAGAGCTCAGCGGCGATCAAGTAGATCAGCAACGCAGTCAACGCACCCGCGATCGCGCCGGGCAATCGCAACGCAGTCTCCGGCGCGATTCGATCCTGCGGACGCGAGGCGACGAACGAACTGTTATTCCATTTTTCGGCGAGAATGATGGAGGTGGTCTGAAGCGCCTTCATCAGCATCGGGTGCTCGCCGTTGGCGCCGGTGAGTCCGTTCGCGCGGTAGTCGGCAACGGCGTTGAGTTTGTTGAGCTCGTCTTCACTTAGCCCCTCGGCGCTGAGACCGGTGACCCGAAAGCCAAACCCGGCGACGACCAGGATGACGAGCGTCACGAAAACGAGTGTGCGACTATTGGTGAAGACACCGCGCCCGGCAAACAACTCAGGCCGTAAACCAGCGGTGACGATTGCTTCAGCTCGTGCTGACAAATTGGGGCTGACCTCTCAACAAAACGCGAAAGGTTAGCGGATCACCCGTTTACTGTCAAAGTGTTTAAACCGCGGTGTAAACCCAAAGTTGAAATGTCACTCGTTTGCGCAAAGTAGAGATGACCCCTACCTGCGCAGGATACAAAGCTCACCGCGACGCTCTTTGGCAAGCATGGAGTTCTCAGTAAAGTCAAAGAGCCTCCAGGGATGCGT
>JBKPNH010000172.1:0-14453 GCA_046732535.1 Acidobacteriota bacterium | reverse complement strand
GGAAATGTTGGAACTACGGCGCCGGTGTCGTTGAGTTTCGTGTTGCCGCCGCTGTGATCGAAGTGCAAGTGCGTATTGACGACGATCGTTATCTCTTCGGCGGAGACGCCGGTTCTCGCTTTTAAAGTTTCCGCCAGCGGCCGTGTGCGATCGATTGCGTAACGGGAGGCGTGCTTCGTGGGCCACTTGTCGCCGATTCCCGTTTCGATCAGTATCTTTTCAACGCCGGTGTCGACGAAGACGCAGTTCATATTCATGCGAATGCGGTTTTCATCGTCCGGCGGACAGACCTGGGACCACAGTTGACGAGGAACGACGCCGAACATCGCCCCTCCGTCGAGACGAAATTCGGCGTCCTGAATTACCTCAACCGCGTAATCGCCTATCTGCATGCCTTGTGGTTTTGTTAATCCGTGTTCTTACTGTCAGCGTTACATCAGCTAATGCAGGCACTCCACAGGGAACACGGATCAACGAATTTTCAAATCGTGGGCCGGACCACGCGACGGTGCCGCAGCTACGGCTTCTTCTTGGCCGGAGGTTTTGCTGGCGTCTTCGTCGCCGGCTTCTCTGCCGATGCCTCGGGCTCCGGTTCGGGCGCAGGAGGCGTGAACCCAGGCGGGGCTTGCATCGTCTGCGGATCGGGCGGCTTCACCTGGAAGTTGTCGGCAACTTTCACGTGTGAACGGCTGACAATCTCGTCGAGCACTTTCTTCGCCTTGTCCTGCTCGACAGCCACTCTGGCCTTCTCGCGTGACGTTTGCGGCGGCCCAAACGGATTGTTGTTCGGATCGCTGAAGAGGATATGACGCGCGCGGACCTTCTCTTCTGTCTTGCCGTCCTTCGTCTCCGTCTTTCGTTCTTCGAGCTTGATGAGGTGGAAACCAAACCGCGTCTGAACGACTTCGCTAATCTCACCAGGCTTCAACGCGTACGCCGCTTTCTCGAAATCCGGATCCATCTGTCCATGACCGAACCAGCCCAGATCGCCGCCTTTGTCCTTGGTCCCATCGCTGCCAAACTCCTGCGCCAACTTCGCGAAGTCTTCGCCGCCGCGAGCGCGTTTCAACACTTCTTCCGCCTTGGCGCGGTTCTTCTTGTCGACGTCAGCTTCCGGATGCTCGGACAGATACTTGTCGATCTCAGGCTCGGTCGCCTTCATCTTCGCCTGCAAACTGTCCATCGCATACTTCTGCGCCAGCACTCGCGCGTGTTGCAGCATCATCTGCAACCTGACCGCTGGCTTCTTGTCGATGCCCTGCTCGATGCCCTTCTTCTCGGCGATGTAGATGCGGCCGAGGCGCTGCTTCAGCATGTCGAGCTGTTCCTGCGGAATCTGCTGCGCGGCAAAGCTCGGATCTTTCGCTTTGGCGTCGGCGATGATCT
This sequence comes from Acidobacteriota bacterium, assembly GCA_046732535.1. Taxonomy (GTDB): domain Bacteria; phylum Acidobacteriota; class Blastocatellia; order Pyrinomonadales; family Pyrinomonadaceae; genus PSRF01. The sequence continues at coordinate 13,067 of JBKPNH010000172.1, read as the reverse complement.
GATCGAACTTCTTCTGATTGTCGGGGACCTTGAAAAACTCCTCGACTTCTTTATCGGTGATATCCGGATTCGCCGGATTCGCCGGATTCGCCTGATTGCCCTCGCCGTGCTCCTCGAAGTAGTACTGGGCGATCACGCTGGCGCGCTGAAACTCCAGTTGGCGCTTCATGTCCTCGGCCTTGTCGACGCCGTGCGCCTGTGCTTCCTCGGCAACCGCCAAAAGCCGCCGGACGTCCTGCGCGAAGTCTTTGCGCGCAGCCTCGTCGGTGGCGAGGCGCTGTCTCATTTGCGGCGACTGATCTTCCGCGATCAGAGCCATGTCTTCCGGCGTCAGTTCGACTGGTCCGCCCTTACGCGCTTTCACCTGCCAGAAGATCAACCCTCCGGCAAAGATGATGGCAATGGCGCCTGCGATGAGTGCTTTGCTAGTTGAGTTCAAAATACTGTCCTTTCGTAAAACCTATTGATGCTGCACCAACTCGAGCAGCACTCCATTTGTAGACGACGGATGAACGAATGCTATCAGTGAACCACCGGCGCCTACACGCGGTGTTTCGTCAATCAATCGCGCCCCGCGTTGCTTCAACTGCGCGAGCGACCCATGAATGTCGGCAACCTCGACGGCGATGTGGTGAAGTCCGGGGCCGCGCTTCGCCAAAAACTTCCCGACCGAAGTTTCATCGCCGAGGGGCTCCAGAAGTTCAACGTGAGTGTCGCCCACGGCCAACATACAGATCTTGACGCCTTGCTCTTTAACTTCGCCGGCGGAGTGTACTTCCAACCCAAGCGTATCGCGCCAAACTGCCAAACCCTCTTCGATGCTCTTAGTGGCTATTCCGATGTGATCAACTTTCATGTTCTGGTCAGTTGCCCGTTGTCAGTAGTCCCGATCATCGAGCCTGTCCATCTACCCACGACGGACGGACTACTGGCCACGGACTACTGACTCCTTAACATCTCCTCTACCGCAGAATAAGGGTCTCTTTGCCGAGTTGCAACTTCGTCCGCGAGGCGGTTAAGCATAGCAACCGAAGCATCAGACTCCAAAACGCGGGCGAGCAGATTTTCCCGCAATAATTCCACAATTCGCCAGCGCGCGATTGCTCGCCGCCGCTCGCCGCTCAGCTCCCCGCCACGTTGTGCCTGCCTGAAACGCTCAATCGCTTCGGCCAGGTCCGCGACACCCTGGTTCTCGGTAGCCACCGTCTTCACGATCGGCGGATCCCAGTTGTCGTTCCGCGAGGCCAGCGATAGGAGCGCCTCGAGCTCTTTTTCCGTGGAGTAAACGCCGTCGCGGTCGGCCTTGTTGATGACGAAAACGTCGCCGATCTCCATGATTCCGGCCTTGATGGCTTGAATGTCATCACCCATGCCGGGGACTAATACGACCACGGAAACGTCCGCCGCCTTTACGATCTCGACCTCGTCCTGGCCGACGCCCACCGTCTCGACAATGATCTTTGCGTAACCGGCCGCATCGAGGATGGCGACTGCGTCAACGGTCGCACGCGCCAGGCCGCCGAGGTTTCCGCGGGTGGCCATCGACCGGATGAAGACGCCCTCGTCGAGGCCCAAAGCCTGCATTCGGATCCGGTCGCCCATAATCGCACCGCCTGAGAACGGGCTCGACGGATCGACCGCAACGATCCCCACGCGTTCGCCGCGTTGGCGGTAGAGCAGCGCGAGTTTGTCGACCAGGGATGATTTGCCGGCGCCGGGAGCGCCGGTGATTCCGATCACCAGCGCGCCGCGCGAGAGTTTATAGATCTCCTTCATCAACGCCGCCGCGCCCGCCGAACCATCTTCTATCTTCGTAATGGCTCGCGCGACTGCCGCGGCTTCACCGCCACTGACACGCTGACTCAAACTACTCGGCATATCAGAGTTGCTTCAGGACCTCACGCGCGATGATGATTCGTTGAATCTCGGAAGTTCCTTCGCCGATCGTGCAAAGCTTCGAGTCGCGCCAGTACTTCTCCGGCGGATAGTCTTTCGTGTAACCGTATCCGCCATGTACCTGGATCGCCTCCTCGCAGACAGCGACACTGATCTCAGACGCAAACAACTTCGCCATCGACGACTCTTTCGTCGTCCTCTTTCCCTCATCTTTCATCCAGGCTGCTCGATACATCAACAGCCGCGCGGCGTCGATCTGCGTCGCCATGTTCGCCAACTTAAACTGGATGCCCTGGAACTCCGAGATCGGTTTGCCGAACTGCTGCCGCTCCTGCGAATAGCGGACGGCTGATTCAAACGCGCCCTGTGCAATGCCGACGGCGAGCGCGGCAATCGAGATGCGTCCGCCGTCGAGTATCTCCATCGCATTCACGAAACCCTGACCTTCTTCGCCGAGCAGTTGCCCGTCAGGCACGAAGCAGTCTTCGAACACGACGCTCGCAGTCTCAGAAGCGCGCAGCCCGAGTTTGTTCTCTTTCTTTGAGGGCGAAAAGCCTTTCATTCCCTTTTCAAAGATGAACGCCGAGATTCCCTTGCTTCGTTTGCCCTTGTCGGTAACAGCCATGGCAACGCAAGTGTCGGCATGAATGGCGTGGGTGATGAAGTTTTTCGACCCGTTGACGACCCAGCCGCCGTTGGAGCGCACGGCCGTGGACTTTGTTCCCGAAGCATCCGATCCGGCGCTTGGCTCGGTCAGTCCCCAGGCGCCGAGATGTTCCCCACTCGCGAGCGGCGCGAGATATTTCTTCAGTTGTTCTTGAGTGCCGTATTTGTAGATGTGATTCGAGCAAAGCGAATTGTGCGCGGCGACCGAGATGCCGACCGATCCATCCACGCGCGAGAGTTCCTCGATGATGGTTGCGTACTCGACATAGCCCATGCCTGCGCCACCGTACTCCTCCGGGAAAAGCACGCCCATCAATCCCAACTCGGCCAGCTTTGGCTGTAACTCGACCGGGAAATGTTGCGACTCGTCCCACTCCAACACGTGCGGCGCGATCTCCGACTCCGCAAACTCACGCACGCTCATCTTGATCTGTTGCTGCTCTTCGCTTAACTCAAATTCCATGTTCGTTACACTCGTTTCCTCTTGTCCTGCGACTTCATCAATCGCGCCGCTTCGGAAGGGGACAATAAGCGCCAGTAACCGGGCTTCAAATTCTCGTCCCTCAGAAACCCGATGCGCACCCGCCTCAACTTCAACACAGAATGACCGATCAGTTCAAACATGCGGCGCACTTGCTGGTTACGTCCCTGATGAAGCAACACTTCGTACCATGCATTCGTTGCCGTTTCGTGAAGTTTGGTGATCTTTGCGGGCGCCGTGCGCGTTCCGTCTTCAAGTTTGACGCCTCGTCGCAGCCGTTCAATGGCCGCGTCACCCGGCACGCCTTTGACTTTCACTTCGTACACTTTGTCGATGCGGTTTTTCGCGGAGGTGATGAAGTTTGTGAAGTCGCCGTCGTTCGTCAGCAGGAGAAGACCTTCAGTGTTGAAGTCGAGACGTCCGACGGGATAAATCCGGCCCAGCGAACGCGGCAACAGTTCAGTTACCAACGGACGGCCTTCCGGATCCGCGACGCTGGACAGATACCCTTTTGGTTTATTCAGGAGTACGTAAACTTTTTCGCGCGATTGAAGCTGAGGATTAATGAGCTTGCCGTTGACCTTGATGTGGTCTTTGTCTGGATCGGCTTTCGTTCCGAGCTCTTTAACGACTTCGCCGTTGACCGTCACGCGTCCGGCAGTTATCAACTCTTCCGCATGACGCCGGGAGGCCACTCCCGCGGCGGCGATCAATTTTTGCAAACGCTCGGCCATTACGAGCCGCCGCCGCTCAGATCGTGGAAATCCTCGACGCTCGGCAATTCAGACAGATCCTTCAACCCGAATTGCAGCAGGAACTCCTTCGACGTTCCGTACATCATCGGACGCCCGACCGTCTCCTTGCGTCCTTTTGCCACGATCAGTTTTTTATCGAGCAACGTCTTGATCGCGGAAGGGGACTGCACGCCGCGAATCTCGAGGATCTCGGGAACTGTCACTGGTTGTCGATACGCAATCACCGCGAGCGTCTCGAGCGACGCAATCGAGAGTTTAGCGCTCGGCCGCGTCTTCAAAAATGCGCGCACGTGCTCGTGAAATTCGGGTCGCGTGGCAAACTGCCAACCGCCCGCAACCTCGCGCAGTTGTAAACCGCCGTTGCGAGCGTTGAACTCCTCGACCAACGAGTTGAGCGTCTCGGTGACGACCTCTTTGTCTTCCTTCAACACGTCTGCAAGCGTCTTGACGCTGAGCGGATCCTCGGAAACGAAGATTAACGCCTCGATCACCCCGGCGCGTTCCGCCTGACTCTGCGGCGAAGACAGTGGCCCATCGTCAGGCGTCTCCGCGTCCATCGCGGCGGCCGACTCTTCTTCCGCAACCATGGCCGCGAGCTCACGGCTGGCCTCTTCATTCAAAGCGGCCTCGTCGACGTTCTCGTTCTCGTCAGGGACCGGATTTATGTTCTCTTCTTCAGTCGCCATTCATTCATCCTGCCACGCGGGCGATGATATCTCCGAAAGTCGCGCTCTGAAACAGCTTCACTTCGCTGGTCCGCACCAGTTCCAACACCGAGAGAAAAGCGAGCACAAGCTCGCGCCGCGTTCTCGCTCGCTCAAAAAACACACGCAGGTTCAACTCGCCTGACGACATCACCATGTTGCGCAAGCGTTCGAGCATTTCGGCCATCGAAACTTCTTCACGCTCGATCTCCAGCAGCACCTCTTCTTTGTGCCGCGCCAGAATGACCTGGAAGACCTTGAGCAGATCAAACACGCCCACGGCGACTTCGGGGTTGTTCTTGTCGGTTTCCAACTCGGCGCGTTTGAACACGGCCCGCTCGACAGTCGCGCGCGACCAGAGCATCTCCGCCGCGGCTTTGTACTTCTGGTATTCGAGCAACTGATTGACCAGATCAGTGCGCAGATCCTCTTCTTCTTCCAGCGTGGCGGAAGGATCGCGCGGCAACAACATCTTTGTCTTGAGCTCGATCAACGTCGCGGCCATGACGAGAAAGTCGCCGGCCACGGCGATGTCCAACTCCTGCATCACGCGAAGGTAGCGCAAGTATTCGTCGGTGATGCGCGCGACGGGAATGTCGTAGATGCTGACTTGTTCCTGGCGGATGAGATGTAATAGAAGATCGAGTGGGCCTTCAAACTCGCCGAGAAGGATTTTGAGATCGTCGGTGGCGTCGTCGGTGACGATCTGTGGCGCGGCGCCGGCGACGTTGAGCAGAGCAGGACGCTCGTCAGGTGTTTCTTCACTCATAATTAACGAGAGATGCCGATTCGTTGATAGACCTGTTTGAGTGTCTCGCCGGCGATCCTGCTTGCCTTGGCGCGGCCTTTTTCCAGCAAAGCGTCGAGCTCTTCGTCGGTGATTTCCTTCACTCTCTGCTGAATCGGGTTCAAAAACTCGATCGTCGCCTCCGCCAAATCACCCTTCAACTGCGCGTAACCCTTGCCCGCGAAGTGCTCTTCAACTTCCTGCTGCGACTTGCCCGTCATTAAATGGTAGATCTCGAGCAGGTTGTAGATTGCCGGACGCGACTCATCGAAGCGAATCTCAGTCCCGGAATCAGTCACCGCTCTCTTGAACTTACGACGAACGGTATCGGGGTCGTCCATCAACAGTATGCGGCCGTTCGCGTCATCATCTGACTTCGACATCTTTTTCGTCGGCTCCGACAGCGACATGATTCGCGCGCCGACTTTCGGAATGTAAGCATCCGGAATGCGAAACGTCTCGCCGAAGTCGCGGTTGAACCTGATCGCCAAATCCCGTGTCAACTCCAGATGCTGCTTTTGATCGTGTCCGACGGGTACGAGATCAGTCTGGTAAAGCAGAATGTCGGAGGCCATCAGGACGGGATACTCAAATATCCCGACGTTCACGTTCTCCTGTTGTTTCCGCGCCTTGTCTTTGTACTGCGTCATCCGCTCGAGCTCGGATACCCGCGCGACGCAATTCAACACCCACGTCAGCTCGGCGTGTTCCGGCACGGCTGATTGAATAAAGATCGTCGAGACTTCCGGATCGATGCCGACCGCAAGATAGATGCGAACCAAGGCCCGCGTCTGTTCGAGCAACTGCTTCGGATCGTTCTTGGCCGTGAGCGCGTGCAGATTGACGATGCAGAAGAAGCTCTCGTACTCCTGTTGCAGCGCAACCCAGTTTTTCAGTGCACCGAGATAGTTCCCGATATGCACGTTGCCGGTTGGTTGCGCACCGCTAAAGATTCGCTTGGTCATTTGTTCGGCAATGGCCGTAAGGGGAACGGCCCCGCACCGCGCGCGCCTAAACTCCCAGGAAGAGCAGATAGTAGACGAACTCGATAATCGGCCTGATGATGGCTCTGGTAAAACCCATCCAGATAAAAAACAGCAGCAGGACGTAACCATACTGCTCCAGAAAATCGAGCAACGGTCTCATGTTGGCAGGCAGAAAGGTATCAAGGACCTTGCTGCCGTCGAGCGGAGGAAAAGGCAACAGGTTGAAGACCGCGAGCGACACGTTCATCACCATCAGGTAGTGCAGAAACAACAGTAACGGCTCCTCCAGCGATCCGGACGGCGCCTCGCCTCCGCCACTCATGTAGATTACCTTCAGCACCGTAAACGCAATCGCGGCGATAAGAGTGTTCGCCATGATTCCAGCCAGCGAGACCATCACGTTCGCCAGATCCTTGTTGCGCCAGCGCAGCGGATTTACAGGCGTCGGTTTGCCCCAGCCAAGCAATGGAATCGACCCTATCGGCCCACCGATATGGCCGAAGATGAAACCGGCGATCGGAATCAGCAGCGTGCCTATCGGGTCCGTATGCGCGACCGGATTTAGTGTGACTCGTCCGAGCAGCCGCGCCGTATCATCGCCAAACTTGTACGACATCCACGCGTGCGCCGCCTCGTGTGCCGAGATCGCAAGCAGCAGCACCACCATGTAGATAACAAGCTGTGGAATCAGTTGTTCGGGACTCAATGAACTACTCGTATCAATAAGTTGCAGGGAATGTCAGAGAGGTCAACTTAGCATTCCGCCAAATGTGTGTCAAAAGCTTCTACAAGTTTCACTTAAACCGATAAAAGCGTGCCTTTGATCTGCGTCGCCAAAGTGTAAACCGAATCGATCGAAACCACCGCCATCTCGCCGGACGCACTAAAAGCCAGACCGATCAGATTAATCCCGGCCACGATCAACTTCGCGTCAGTGCCGTCCGGCGAGATGCGCACTATGCCGCGCCGGCCGCGCAATGAAGCAGCGACGTACAAGTTTCCTTCATTATCAAACGCGAGCCCCTGCGGTCTTCCCAAACCTTTGAAGAAGACGTCGATCTCGCCGTCGCGGTCAATTCTCCAGACGCAGTCGAAGCTGGTCACGGTCGGTCCCGTAACGTAGAGCGAATCATCTGGCCCGAAAGCCAGATGAAACGCCGAGACGGAAGGCTCGATCTGCGCCCATGCGCGTTCTTCGCCGATGCCGTTGACCTTGAAGATCGTTCCAGTCCGATCTCCGACGTGCATCACGCCGCTGCTATCGAATGCTACGCCAGTGGCGACGCCGAGGTTCCTTGCAAACGTCACCGCCTCCTTGAACGGCGTAACTCGATAAGCGACACCTTCGAGTCTGCTCGTAACGTACATCGTGCCATCGGGGCCAAAGGCGATTCCCGTCGGGTTCGGAATGTCTCCCGAGTACTCGGAAACTTCGCCGCCGATGTCGATACGAAACAACGTCACCGGCAACTCCTCACCGCGCGATCCTGAACGCGTAACGAAGAGCGCTCCGTCGTCCGGATCGAAAGCCGGATTGGCGACCGGGTGAAGATCGCCGGCGAGTTTTCTGGCGACTGTCATACGCGCGGGCGCACTGAATTCATTGCCGTTCTGCAATCGCACGTTGACGTCACCGCCTTGTGTCTCCGGCACGATGGCCAGCAAACGGTTCGGCCCAAGCGCAACAAGCGGCGCAGTGGTGTCGCCAATGAGAACGGCACACATCGCCGGATCGCTGGTGTCGAGGCCTTCACAATCGATGACGATCTCGCCGCCTGCGATTCCGTAAACCGGATCTATGCTTAGGATTTTGCCCGCACTGGCCATAAAAAGCGTTCATCATACGATGCATATGCTTAACTCAACAAGGAAGCCATGTTCGGATATAGGAGAACACGGATTAACGCTATGTTATAATTCGCGGCCGAATAGGAAGGAAAAGACCATTACCAGCGTTCTCGGCAATACCCTTGGGTTAAAACCAAATCAGTTGCGGCGCATTGAAAAGCTGTACACCCGGCGCATACCTCCAAACCAGATAGTTACGCCTGAATTCGCTCGCCAGTTGAGCGAACTCTCACACGAAACCCGCCGGCAGATTGGAGCGCTCATCGATCGCAAAGGTCACGTTCAGTACGTGATGGTCGGCGATAACAAAGGCATCGAGCTTCCCGATTTCAAACGCGTACGCGTCGCTTCCGGCAGGTTCCGCGGACTCCGCTGCGTTCACACACATCTTCGCGGCGAGGCGCTCACGCAGGACGACTTAACCGACCTCGCTCTGCTGCGGTTGGATCTCATGGCCGCGATCGACGTCGAATCCAACACGGGACTGCCAGGCATGGTCCGCGCCGCGCACCTGCTTCCACTTCACTCCGGAGAGCTCGACAACGCAACCGCCCCCGAACTATACGGCTTTCTCGAACCGAAGATGGCGTCGCAACTCGATTCCGATTTCCTGACGCTGATCGAATCCCTTGAAGATGAAATGGCGCGGAACCGTCACACCGCACGACGCGCGGAGGTGCGCGATCGCACCATTCTCGTCGGCGTCGCAACCGGTTCACTGGCGGACGCAGAAGAGTCGATGGCCGAACTGGCGGAGCTTGCAGCTTCCGCCGGCGTCGTGGTCCAGGATCAGATCATCCAACGTCGAACGGCTATCGATCCGCGCACACTGTTAGGACGTGGCAAACTCGACGAGCTAATCATTCGCGCGCTACAGCTCGGCGCCGACATGCTCGTATTTGACAGTGAACTGTCGCCCGCGCAGGTCCGCTCGTTATCCGAAGCTACGGATCTAAAAGTCATCGACCGTTCGCAGTTGATTCTCGACATCTTCGCCCAGCGCGCGCAATCGAAAGAAGGAAAAATCCAGGTCGAGCTGGCCCAACTGAAGTATCTGCTGCCGCGGCTTATCGCCGGACAGGATTCGGCCTTCTCCCGTTTGGCGGGGGGCATCGGCGGCCGCGGACCGGGTGAAACGAAACTCGAAACTGATCGTCGCCGCGTTCGCGATCGCATCAATCGTCTCGAGCGCGAGATCGAGAACCAGCGACAACGCCGCCAGGAACGCCGCAAGGGACGAACACGAAACGGCTTGCCGATCATCTCGATCGTCGGCTACACCAACGCCGGCAAGTCGACCTTGCTGAACGCGCTCACGCAAAGCGCCGTACACGCGGAACAGCGCATGTTCGCAACCCTCGATCCGACTTCGCGACGGCTTCGTCTGCCCAGAGAGCAGGAAGTCATCATCAACGACACCGTCGGTTTTATTCGCGCGCTGCCGCCGGATCTGATTTCCGCTTTTCGCGCAACTCTCGAGGAGATCGGCGACAGCAACTTACTCATTCACGCGGTAGACGTTTCGAACCCTCGTTGGCTGCAACAGATTCAGTCAGTAAAGAGAATACTCGCCGAACTCAAGCTCGCAGAAATTCCTTCCATTCTCGCACTAAACAAAGCCGACCTGGTCGAGCCGGAAGTCCTGGAAGGCGCGGTTCGACAGGCGCGCCAGGTGGATGGCGGCGAAACGGTCGTGATTTCTGCGATAAAACCGGCGACCCTCGGTGTTCTGTTGGAAAAGGCGGGCGCGATGTTAGCGCGAAACCTGAACGCTGAACCGGCGGAACATGAGGAGCGACCCTCGGCGGCTGTGTCTCGCATCGCATAATGGGACTTCGTCCACGTTTCAAAACTCCTTTCAGTCAGGCGCGCGATAAGCTCCTCGCCTACTTGTTGCGCCCGCTGATGGTGTTCAAACCGCGCACCCGGTTTCTCATCGCCTGCAGCGTCCTGGTCCTGCTGACGACGCTCCTCCTGCTCAATCCTCATTCATCAACTCTCAACGAAAACTACAAGGAAGGCGAGGTCCTCAACCGCGCGATCATTGCTCCGGCCGATATCACCGCGGTCGATCTCGCCGAAACGGAACGACGCAAGCAAGCGGCGCGAGATTCTATCCGCCCCGTTTTCAATTTCGACTCAACCCGCACTGAAACCTCCGTGCAGAGTTTTCTCGCAAGTTGGGACGAACTAAAAGACGAGATCTCGCCGAATCAAACGCGCGCTGAAGCTGAACTCGATCGACTCACGTCCATTATCCGCGAGATCGGCAGCGGTTACATTTTCGAGGACGCGGATGCTGACCGCTTACAACGCGAGATCATCCTCGTCGACGCCCGCAATCCCGCGACGCAAATGATAGTGCCGGCGCCGTTGACGAGAATGGTCCCGCTCTCGACTGCGCGCCGCAATCTCGAAACCAGAATTTTGACTCTTCCCGGCTGGACGGCGAATCAACGAACAGCGCTCGTCGCCGACCTGGTACCGCTTATACGGGCGAACGTGGTTTGGGATGAAACCGCCACCACCGCCGCGCGTGAGACTGCGGTGGGCCAGGTCCCATCGGCCGTCATTTCGTTGAAGCGCGGACAGTTTCTCGCTCGCGAAGGCGACACGGTCACGCCGGCAACGCTGGCCCAAATCGCCGCCATCAAGAGCACCGGCCACAGCGGCAGACCCTGGCAAAACTTCTTCGGCTTACTGCTCGTCGTGATCGCCGTCTTCTGGGCCGCGTGGAAATTCGCCGAACATCGAACCAGCAGCGCTCTCAGTCTCAGCAAGCATAAAGCTTTTGCCCTCGTCGGCTCGGCCATTCTGATTCAAACGGCGTTGATGAAGATCGGTTTTATCTTCGGCGAGAGCGTCGCTGCCCGAATGCAGGCGCCGTTCAACGATCCGGTGATTTGGAACTTCGCGATCCCGTTTGCCGCCGCCGCGCTGCTCGTGGCGATGTTGGTCGACACACAACTCGCTTTCCTGGCCGGAATGATCACGGCGCTGTTTGCCGGATTGCTGGCGCCGAACGGAATGCAAAAGGCGCTGTTCGCGATGGTCTCGTGTTCCGCCGCAATCTATGGAACGGGCCGTTATCGCGAGCGGCAGTCAGTCACGCTGGCCGGACTGCTCGTCGGCGGAGTGAACGTCGTCATGGCGCTCGCTCTCATCGCCTACGCGCAACAGCCTCTCACGTGGCGAACGGTGCTGATGGCGATCGGTTGCGGCATTGCCGGCGGATTGTTAACGGCCGTGTTCGCCGCGGGCGGCTTGCCGATTAATGAATCGCTGTTCGGCATTCTCACCGACGTCAAACTGCTCGAGTTATCGAACGCCGATCTTCCCGTGCTGGGCCAACTGGCGATGCGTGCGCCGGGAACGAACCAGCACTCTCACGCCGTCGGACAACTGGCCGAGGACGCCTGTCGCGCTGTCGGCGCAAACCCGTTGCTCGCGCGTATCGGCGCGCTGTATCACGACATCGGCAAGCTCGCGGCGCCCGAGTATTTCGTCGAGAACCAACAAGGCGACAACCCGCACGATCGCCTGCGTCCTTACCAGAGCGCCAAGATCATCACGAGTCACGTAACCTACGGCGCGCGGCTCGCAAAGGAGATCGGCCTGCCGCAAAAGATCGCCGACTTCATTCCGCAACACCACGGCACGCGAACGCTCCACTACTTCCTTCGCAAAGCGCAGGCGCACGCGAAGCCGAACGAGAAGATCGACGAATCTGATTTCCGTTATCCGGGGCCGAGGCCGCAGTTCAAAGAGGCGGCGATCATGATGCTCGCCGACTCGTGCGAAGCAGCAGCACGCTCGCTGGCGCGTCCGGACCCGGAGAACATTCGCGCGATCGTCATGAAGATCGTGGATGCGATCATCAGCGACGGGCAGTTAGACGAGTGCGACGTGACGTTGCAGGAACTAACGACGATTCGCGAAGCCATGATCAGCGCGCTGACGGCGATCTATCACGCCCGCATCGATTATCCGGGTTTCAATCCGCCGCTCAGCGGCCCGCTTCCAGCAACGCCCGCCGGCGATCTCGACAGCGAAGAGCGCGGCGTCAGTTACAGCAAGCCCTCCGAAATTCCCATCAGCCGCGGCGGCGAGGTTGAAGACGAAGCCGTGCCACGAAGGGTCAGCAAACGTTAGCCACAAAAAGGCACAAAAAATAAAATCCGTGTAGATCGCTTTTTAAGATCCGTCTAATCCGTGGTGAATTTTGGTCGGAGTTTCGAGTAGGTGGTTGGAAGGTCTTCAGGGAGCACGCGCGTCTCTCCAACGGTCGTCATAAAATTCGTATCTCCGCTCCACCGCGGCAGCATGTGAATGTGAAGATGGTCTGCAATCCCCGCCCCCGCCGCCAACCCGAGATTCATTCCCAAGTTGAACCCAGCCGGTTTGTAAACCTCACGCAAAGCAGTCTGCGCACGCTTCGTTTGGTCCATCATCTCGTCCGTGATCTCTTTGGCTGTCGAATCAAACTCGCTCGTGTGCAGGTACGGCACGATCATCAAGTGCCCGGTGATGTACGGGTAGAGATTCAGCAATACAAAACAATGCTGCGCTCGATGCAGCACGAAGTTTTCTTCGTCGTGCTCGGGATCGCTCGCGATGGCGCAGAACACACAACCGTCTTTCTGCGCATCAACACCTGATGCGATGTACCTGGCGCGCCAGGGACTCCACAATCTCTCCAATTCAGGCACCTCGACTTGGCTGGAGCTTAAAGGATGGGCGGGCGATGAGTGTCATCACTGATCGGTCGGGAAGTATTTGCCGCCGTTGCATGTGAGCCGGAGTTATCGTCGTTGATGAGTTCTTTCAATTCTTTGCCGGGTTTGAAATAAGGAACTCGTTTGGCCGGGATGCTCACGGGATCGCCCGTCTTGGGATTCCGTCCGCGCCGCGCACCACGCTCGCGGACGCGAAAACTGCCAAAAC
>JBKPNH010000171.1:0-13573 GCA_046732535.1 Acidobacteriota bacterium | reverse complement strand
ATCACGACACCACGAGCGGCCATGGCCACCACCAGGCGACGGGCCGCACAGTCATCCAGGCTTTCTTCTCCGCCGCCGATCCGAAGGAGTTTCCCGAGCAACTGGCGCAGGTCACCACGTGGCAGGTGCAGCGGCTGTTTGTGCGTTCACGCGGGCAACAAACGGACACACCTACCGGCCCCGAAGGTCCGCCGCGGTTCTTTACGATCGATCCGAACGAGACTGATCCCGTTCGCGGCATCACCTACGCTCAACAGGCGCTCGCCGGGTTACACAAACACGCAACGCAAGGTCCATGGCCGAAGACGGTTCCCGCCGGCGGGGCGCGACCGATTCGCTATAACCTCGTGAAGGAGGTTCAAACCGCCGAGCCGCTCCCGGCGAACGCAAAAACCCCGCTCGACGGGCTGCGTCTGCCGGAAGCTGTCGCCAGTCGCTTCGTTGCGCCAACCATTGAGAGCAAGCCGCTGACTGAGTATCTCGATCGACGTCTTGAAGTCCTGGTCTCGCTCTTGAATGCCAAACGCCGCAACGCTTTTACTGCGCCGAAGGACGTTGTCGAGACGGATCCGCAGCGCTTCAAACTGATGGCCCAACGTCTCGATAACGCACTCGCAGTCGCGGCCGGCGCTTCGGTCCAAATCAACTCGGCAGGAGACGCGCTCGTGCCGGGTGAGCCGGCGCGACTTACCGCCGCCATGACCAACGCCGGGATGGCCGAGATTCAGGTCAAACAACTGAAGTTTCGCGGATTCGGAATCGAGAAGAAACTGGATGCCGCCGACAAGTTGTTGCCGGGTACTGAAACGTCGACCGCCGCTGACGTCACGACGCCGAAGAACCTGAGCTTCAGTGTGCCTTCGTCGGAGCATCTGTACGATGGCCGGCTGTTCGGCGAGCCGCTGACAGCCGAAGCGGAGCTGACGATGGAAGGCGTCTCGTTTACCGTCAGCACTGAGACCCAGCGCGACGTTGCGCCCGCAGTCGAGATCGTTAGCGTCGATCCTTCGCCATATGTGAGCACGCCCGCGACGTCGCAAAAGCCGCTCGATTTCACTGTGCAGCTCAAGAACCATTTGCCGTCGGAGTTTCGCGGGCTCTTGCGGGTGCGGGGTCAGAGTCTGGAAACGGGGCGCGAGATCCAGATTCAGCCGAATGCGACTGACGTCGAAAACATCGTCGTGCGCACTGCGTTGCCGCTGAGTACGCAGGCACAGGTGCAGGCGCGAGAAAGTAGCATGGCCGTCACTGTCGATCTGCGAAACCCGAAAGATCCGATTGCGAAACGAGAGGTGCCGCTGGTCTATGCGGAAGCGATAGTCGTGAGCGGGCGGAAGGTTGGATACATTCCGAGTTCGGATCGAACACTGCAACGCGCGTTGGCGGCGCTTGGCGTCGATGCGAAAGAGTTGACGGTTGATGACGTCGCGAAAGCGGACCTGTCAGGGTTTCACACGATCATCGTCGATAATCGCGGTTACCAGGCGCACCCGGAGTTGGTTGCGAACAATGCTCGGCTGTTGAAGTTCGTCGAAGATGGTGGGACGCTGCTCGTCTTCTATCACCGGACGAATGAGTGGAACCCCGATGAACGGCGAAACCGTCCGCAGCTCGCGCCGTATCCGATCGTCATCGACGACGATCGCGTTACTGAAGAAGACGCGCCGGTTGCGTTTCTGCAACCGCGACATCCGCTGTTGAACTTTCCGAACAAGATCACGGTGAAGGATTTTGCGAACTGGATACAGGAACGTGGGCTCTACTTTCCGAAAGAGTGGGACCCGAAGTACGCCGCGATCTTATCGACGAATGATAAGGGCGAGCCTCCCTTGCGCGGCGGACTGCTGGTCGCGCCGTACGGACGCGGGAATTACATCTATACGAGTTTTGTTTGGTATCGACAGCTACGGGCAGGGCTGCCGGGCGGGTACCGGATGTTTGCGAATTTGATCAGTTACGGACGGCGGAAAGAAACCACAGATTAACACGGAGATTAAGCTGGTTGGTCGAGCATCGCTTCCTGATCCAGGTTGCCGCCTTCTTCTTCGAGCTTCACACGAGCGCGTTCGAGGAAAGTCTTGATCATCTCGCGCACCCGTTTTTGCATTTCGGCGTTGATCCTGCCCTCCCCGACGAGCACCGCAAACCGGTGAAGATCTTTGGCGTGCTTCCGTCTTAGCTCGACATGCTGGACGATCCTGATCAGCACTTTGTGTCCGCGTTCCTCGAAAGCCGCCGCATAACGGAGATAGTTCTTCATTTCGGAGCGCGCCGGCGACCACTCGAGCCGCTCCGGCGAGTCTTCCGTCTTTTCCACCGTAAAACTCGCGTGAACCGCACCGATCACAGGCACTTCGGCGCGAACCATCCAACGCATGATGCCCTCGGCTTCCTTCCGTATCCCCTCGATGCCCGGCATCAGATCCGCAAAATTACGGAGCTCGCCAAAAAACTCGCGCGCCCGCTCGAGGGTCGTCTGTAATTCCACCTGGTCTGCGTAAGAAGCCTTGATTCGAAACATTGATTCTCCGTTAGCCGTTTTCCCAGATCGTTGATGCGCGATGCAGGAGATTTGGTTTCCCGCAGCGCGGCTGCTAAGTTACACGAGTAAAGTTTGGTAGTAAATATCTAAGTGCGTTATGAAAGAATTTAATACCTGCCCACGATGCGAAAAACGAGGACTGAAATCCTGGGCCGAACTCGACGACCAGCAGCGCGAAGTCGTCAAGCGAATGCCCGCCAGAGACAAGGTTGACCTGGCCGAACGTCAAGCTACGCATCGCTGGTGTACCCGCTGCTGGTATGAAACCCCGGATACCTCTCACCATGCCTGATCAATCGAGTATTCGATTGTAAGCAGATCTGATCTGGCTCATCTGCTCGATCAGTGTTGCCTGTAACACCTCAGATTCGAACTCTATTCTGCTCGCTACATCCTTCGCAATCACGTGATCCGGATCGGGCAAGCGCGTCGAACGGCCCACCATCAGACGCAGGTTGTGATCGATGGTGCGCAGCAGACTGTAACCCGTGCTCAACGCCAGGAAGTCGTCTTCGTCCAGCGAGCCTTCGTCGCGCAGCCGATCGAGCGTAAACACAGTCGAGCGATCGTCGCCTTCGTCAGGCAACTCGTCGCGCAGTTGCAGATAGCGGACGGCGAAATAAACGTCTAGCATTCCGCCTGGTCCATACTTGATATCGGTGCCCCCCTGCACCCCTTGGCGCCCGCGCCGGCCCTTCTCGCGTTCGAGACGATCGCGAACGCGTCGCGTCTCTGCTTTCAACTCCTGCGGATCGAAACGCTGAGCGTTCGCGTGGATGCGGTGACGCGCGTGGGTTTCGATCATCCGTCCGAGCTCCTGGTCGCCGCCGACAGCACACAGCTTCACGTACGCGAGCCACTCCCAGGGCGCGCTCTGCTCCTTCAAATAGTCGAGAAAACCGTCGGAACTGGTGACAAGCGGACCGTTCTTTCCGTGCGGCCGCAGCCGCAGATCGACGCGATACAGGTAACCCTCGCGCGTGATGCTCGAGAGCGCGGCGATCATCAGTTCCGCGAGGCGAGCGTAAGCCTCGTCCTGCGTCAGGTTCTCTATTGGCGACGGAACGAGGGAATCGTAAGTGATCAGAATATCGAGATCCGAGCCGTAGTCGACGCCGCCCGACGCGAGCCGGCCGAGGCCATAGAACGCGACGCGGGGACCAGCGCGAAACGAACGATAGCGCCGCGCCATCTCGCGCCGGGCCACGAGGTACGCCACGTTGAGACTCGCGATTGCCAGTTCGGTCTGTAAGCGGTTCGCGTCGAAGATAGAGAGCTGGTTTGAACTGTCGAGCGCGCCGATCTCGGCCATCAGTTCGGCCCATTTCAAACGCAGCGCGGCGAGCTCGCCTGAGAACGTTTGTTCGGCGTCGATTGCCGAGCGCAGGATCGCGCGATAGTCGCGGCGCAGCGCGTGGGATGGAGTCGTGCCGAGAGACGTGATCAGCGCCGGGTTGGCGGCGATCATCTCCGCGAATGCGTCGGACGAGCCGCAGAGTTGCATCAGGCTGGTGAGGTTTCGTTCAGAGATGTGCAGTTGGTGATCCGTCTTTTCCAGCGAAGCGGCAATTCGAGACGACTGAAGCAGTGCGCGATGAAGGTTGAGCGACTCGCGCGCCAACGTTTGAATCATGTGCGTCGTTATCTTGTTTTCAGAGTGTGCCGCAAGGACTCGGGCAGATGCTGCTGCCAGAGCGGAATCCTGGTCCACCAGCTCCGTCTTACTAACTTGTTTGACGTGTATCTGATCAGAAAAGAGCCGTTCATAGATCCTTCTCACGGTTCCGCTATGGGTTTTCAGCGCGTCGTCAAAGTCCTCCGCGGTGGAGAACCCCAACCGCCGCGCCAGTAACGCCCGCGAATGTTGCGATTCCGGAACGATGTGCGTCTGAAGTCCGTGCTCCATTTGCAGCCGATGCTCGAGCGCGCGCAGGAAGTAGTAAGCATCGGAGAGCTCCGTGCGTTCCTGTTCCGTGATGAAAGCGCGATCGGCGAGCCGGCCGAGACTCACCAACGTGTGCGGTACGCGCAGCCAGTCGTCGCGGCCGCCGTGGGCCAACTGTAGCGCCTGCGCGATAAACTCAATCTCGCGAATGCCGCCGCGGCCGAGTTTCACGTTGAAGCCGCTCTTCTTTTCCGTCTGCCGATCGATCTTCTGTTTCGCGAGACGAACGTTGGCGAGGGCGTCGGTGACGGAGACGTCGGGACGGAAGACGTAGGGCGTTACCGCTTCTTTGAAACGCGAGAAGAGGTTTGTGGAACCAACGGCCGCGCGGGCGCGGATCAGCGCCTGGCGCTCCCAGTCCTGCGCTGAACGTTCGTAATAGCGGGTCGCTTCCTGTAGTGAGCATGCGAGCGCGCCGTCGCGGCCGTGAGGGCGCAGGCGCAGATCGACGCGGTAAGCAGCGCCTTCGCCGCCTGATTGGCCCACGAGTTTGGCGATTGTTTCGGAGAGCTTGACGAAGTACTCGCGATTGCTGACTTCGCCGCGTTCGCCGTGGCCTGAGGTGGTGCCGTCGTCGGAATAGAGGAAGAGTAGATCGATGTCGGAGGCGTAGTTGAGCTCCATCGAACCGAGTTTGCCGAGCGCGATGACGCAAAACTCGGCGTCGGCGATGCGGCCGCGATCGTCGGTGCGGCGTGGCGAGCCGTAGCGGTTATCGAGATCCTGGACGGCGAGGCTGAGGGCGTAGTCGAGAATCGCGTCGGCGAGGTTCGAGAGTTCTTCCATGGTGTCGACGAGTGTGTGCGAGCGGCGGATGTCGTGCAGGTAAGTGCGCAGTAGTTCGCGGCGGCGGAAGCGTGCGAGCAGGTTTTGGGGGTTGAGTGAGGAGTTTGTGAGTGCGAAACGAGCGAGCGATTCTTTCAACTCATCGCGTGTTCTGAGACGTGGGTTGGTGCGTTCGCGTGAGAGCCACTGGAAGTATTCGGGGTTCTGTTCGAGTGTCGTTGACAGCAGCGGGCTCCACGCTGCAAGTGCGAGGACGTCGGCGAGGAGGGCCGGTTGCTTGATGAGTTGTTGATACTGTCTGGGGCTCTCCTTCTCAAACCTCTCGAGCGCCAACCTCGCCCCCTGCTGGTCGGGCAACTCCCTCAGCAAAAACTCTGTCTCAACCCGCTTCTGCACTGGGACATATTAAGCGCAACGGCGATTGTAAGCTAAGACCAGTTTCATCAAATGTAGACTATCGATTTTGGACACAATAAAACGCGCCAACCCATTTACCCTTCAGCGCTGAGCTGATGTGATTTGGCTTCTCCTTATTGTTGAAAGCTTTGAGCGACACTTGTATGAAATTTTTAAGACACGGATCCGTTTCTACTGGTAGTGCGCTCTCCAAAGCTCTTCTCGCTTGACCGCCACCAATGTAAGCGAGGGCGTAAGCGGCAAAATAGCGCCGAGATAGCACCGAGTCGTTAGTAAGGGCAATCTGGAGTTTGGGGATTGCTGGTCGTCCGATCTCGAGAATTGCAACTAACGCGGGAGTGTGATAGTCACTAATTTTGATTGACCAACCATCGGTGAAGTCGATATTTGCTATCAGTAAGTCAAGAGCTTCTGTCGCCTTAAGGTCAGCAAGCATACTCGCAGCATTCTGCCAGAAGAAGAAGTTCTCATACTGATTCGTTGCCGGATTTGTGTCTTGCGCCATGCTGCTAATCAATGCTTGTACAAGCTGGGTCCGGCATTGCGGAGTTCTCGCTTTAGTGAGAAGGGATTTGTACACCTTCCAGAGATCGGGACCCCCTTGTTGTTTCAGACCAGCAATACTTTCGCGTAGCTCGGTATCGCGAAAGCATCCGGCGGATCCGACGCAATGCGTTATCGTCACCGCGGCCCGGGCGTCGACTGTGCCGATCGCCGGCCAAATGACAGTGGAAACAGTAACCAGCAAGAACGTAACCAATAAAACTGTTCGGTTCATCATATTTTCCTCACCGTAATCCGCGCCCCCACCGTATGCTATTCCCATTCTGAACAAGGTGAAAACCAACCTCACAAACAGTCTTCCCAGCGTAAACCTTGATCAGATAGTTATCATACCTCGCTAACCCGGGCGACGGAGGTGGGCCCCCGGGATGATCGTAATAGCCAAAGGTATTGTCCTGCACTGTTAGTCCTGCCGTGTTGAGAAAAAGATCGGGAAATGTGGTTGTTTGGACGAGTGTTTTGCCATTCGCCCCGATCCAGGAATGCGTCCATTGCTCAAGGGACCAACGACCCTTCGGATTCGCAGGGTTTTGCACCTTCTTGCCACTCTCACGGTCAACGCCAATTGTTCCGATACCACCGCTGTCAACCCAGCCGCTTACCGAAAACCCAAGCCCAAAATTAGGTGCACCGTGGTACGTTATCGTGGATGGCCCATTGGGAAACCCAGTGGCTTGATTTATAGTCCCAGCTTTGAAAGTAACTACCACACCGCAGTCTTTCCCATTGTTAGCTCCTTGAAGCATTTCAGGATTATCCTCGGTGACCGAGTTCTGCGCGCTAGCCCCAGCATGATGGCTGTAGGCGCCTGTGGTCGTTTGTGGGGACAATAGCCCAGCGTCGACGGCCATGTTGAGGCCGATAAGGAAGTCAGCCGCATCTTTGCCAAAGTACGATCCACTTCTGACTACTTCGCCACCCGCTAAGGCGCGGTATTCGATGCCAACGTTTGGATTCTTCTGTAGGATCGCAAGCGCCTCGTCGCGTTTGCCGGCCTGCCACAATTTTTCCGCTTCTTCGCGATCGTGCAGCGCCTGAAAGGTCTCGGCCATCGCGGCAACCCGGTCGCGGTTGGCCTGCAGGTATTCTTCACTTGGTCCGCCTTCGATTTCCAGCGCCATTTGATCGAACCTGGGATTATAGAAGACCGGTTCAGTGATCAGCGACGGTGGAGGAGGAGCCGTGACGTCCGCTCCCAGAGGATCGAATTCCTTTCGCCACATGGACGTCCCGCTAATCATGTATTCGCTTCCTGTTGCGGGACTGGTGCTCGTCCATTCGACGACGCTTGAGGTGCTCGAGTTACTCCAAACATAATGCGTTGCGATGCGCATCGCACCGGCAAAAACATATCCCACCCGCTTTGCACCGGCCGAATCAAGTTCCGCTATTACTTTTCCGCCCAGAGCCGTTGAGCGAAGGTAGTAAACGGTCGTTTCCTCTTCCTGAACCTGCGGCTCCTCGTTGATATATTCCTCCCAACGATTAATCGTCGTTTTTTTGGCAGGCGCCGAGTTGCCGTCAAAGGTTTGCAAGACCTCCATTACTGATTGGATCGGCGACTGGCTGGGCCAGCCGCCAATGTATACGTCCGCGGTAAAATGATTCTGCCGCCCGGCTGCATCGTAGCCGTAAAGTGCAGTAGAGTCTGAGCCAAGGTTTCCTTCATTGTCATACGACCAGGACTGACGCCGATTATTAGTGAAGCTGGCGCCGTCGCTGTGTGTACCCTGGGCCCAGATTCGGTAATTACGAGAAGTAGTATTCTCCCACACGTCGTAATTGTAGGTTTGTTTAAACGGCCCGTCCGGAGTTGTGCCGCCGCGAGCTTCGGAGCCGGTTCTTACTTCCTTCAACCGTCCGATGTGGTCGTAGTCAAAGGCGCGGTCGAAGAGAGGATTCTGACTATCTGTGACTTTCCGGATCTTGCCGTCGTCATAATAGTCAAAGGTCCAGTTCGTATTAATCGATCCGTTGCTGAGCGACATAGACGTGTTCTGCAAGCGCGAGTTGAAAGTGAGATGCTGGTGAACGCCATTCCCAAAATCAAAGTCCCGTATTCCTCCCCAGGCTCGATAGAGAAAGTTGGAGGCGTAGGTTGGAAAGCTGTGTGCGCCGGAGCCCGTGACTGCAGTTAAATTTCCGGCATTGCTGAAAGTGTAGTTAACGCGGGAACCAGCATGATCTGTAATGGCGCTCAAAGCCCCACTCACACTGTATTCATAACTGATCGTGTAGCTGCCGCTCCGCCCTGCGAACTGACGTGTCTCCGAAATCAATTGCGACAATTGGTTGTATTGATATGTCGTACTCCCGCTGCCATCACTCATAGACGTGCGATTACCAGCCGAGTCATACGCAATGGTTACCGGGGCTAACGGCGCCCCAGAACCGCTGTACGATACATTGATGGGTAATTCACGATTGTTGTAAGTAAAGGTTTGAGTGACTCCGCGAGCGTCCGTCACTGTTGCCGGCTGGCTGTCCGAGTTATAGGTGTAAGTAGTGGCCGTTGTCTGCACTGGATCCTTACGGCTTACCAGCCGGCCATACCCGTCATATGACTTTACGATTTCCTGATAGATGCCGCTCGAATCCGAACCCTGGAATTGCTTGACACTGATTATCTGATCGCGCGCGTTGTGGGTGTTCGTGCGCGTCGAGTAGACAGTCGTGCCATCCCAGTTCATTACTTCAACCTTTACCTCGCGGCCCCTTACATCGCTATAGACCTTCTGCCGTCGACCCGTTTCATCCGTCAACGTGACCACAGCAGTGCCGGCGCAGCCGCAGCCGGAGTAGCTGGCTATTCGAGTCGTCGTGTCAGGGTTGGTGGTGATTAAGGGGCGGCCTTGCCAGTCGTGGGTTTGTTCAGTGTAAAGCCAACCCGCCGAGTCATCACCGGACGCCACCCAGTTGCTGTTAGTCTCGGCCGGGTTGGAGGTCTTCTGGACGCGGCCCATGAAGTCATAGATGTTGATTTGCGCCTTGTAACCTGCATTGCTGCCGGGATGATTGCTGGCAGCGCCGAGCGGACGCCCAAGGCCATCAAAGGTCTGAATTGAATACGCTTCATCGGCGACGTTGTTGACGGTCGCATAGCTCGCGGTGAAGTCCGCGCCATACCAGAAGCGCTTGTAAGCGCCATTGTTCGTGGTGGTGGTGCGCTCCAGTTGGCCGAGACTGTTGTAGGTCATTGTCTGGATCGCGCCTTGAGCTTGCTGGGCCGGGGCTGGAGATTGCGTGCGCGTCGTGGCGCCGAAGTCGAAATTGTATTGGATGTAGGAGCTGGAACCACCGGCGTCAGTGAGGGTGGTGGGATAAGCAAACGTGTTCCGGTCGAGGTTATCGGAAAACGAATCAGCATAGGCGATACTGCTCTGGTGGCTCGCGGGATCGGTCGTCGAGCTGGGCGAACCGGTCGTGTAGTAGTTGGTGTAAGTAGTCAGTTTCTTCGAAGCATTGTTGATGTCATTCACGTCCCAGCGTGAGACGGCAGTCACGTTGCCTCGCGCAGTTAACGAACTTGAATATGCAAGGTCGTGTTGCGTGGCTGCCGCGGGCGTGCTTTGCAGCCGCGCCGGATCGTCATAGTCATACGTGATCTTGCTCTCGTAGGTGGTGGCATTCTTCAGATGCACTTGTAAGACGAGCCCGATAATGCGCTTGTCGAGATACACCTGACTCAGGTTGTAATCCGTAAACGTATGACGAATCTCGGTAGTGCCGTTTGCGGCATACTCCTTTACCCAGTAAGGCAGCCCCCACTGCGCGTACGGGCCGTAGTCGATCACCGTGCGGCGGGTATTGGCGCCGTCATGCACCTTGGTTTCGACTACTCGCGGATTCATCTCATAACCGACCGAGGTGTTGTCCTGTGTCCAACTTGTAGTCGTCCACTTCTTGAGCGAGCCACCTGACCAAACCTCACTCAGGGGGGTGAGCCCGCGCTGCCAGCCAGTGCCGTAATACTCCTTGTAGACAGTGCCATCAGGCGCCGTCATCACGCAGGCGCCATTACCATCTACGCCGTAGGTCGTGCTCACCTGCGACGGCACACCGTTAATGCCGGTCCAGTTGCGCGCCGAAACGCGGCTGTCGATCAAACGCGGCACATCGACCGCCGGCGTTTCGTAGGTGAAGACAGTTTCGCTGCGTTGTATGGCGCCGAACTCGTTTCTAATGAGGTTCACCTGGAGCGAGTTGTTGTAATCGAAGGTGACCTGTGAAGTGTCGTTGAGCGTGACGCCCGTAACGACCGGCAGCACTGTCCCATTCCTCGTTCCAATCACCGGAACGTTGGGAAAGCTCGACTGCATGTTGCGCGTGCCCCAGCTAAACGCCACCCACTGATGTGCAGGCTGTCCATTCCAACTCTGCGTGATGGAGATAAGATTGGCGTTGTTGTCGTAGTTGAAGTTGATGACGCGACCCAGCGTGTCGGTAATTGCCGTGATGCGCCCCAGACCATTGTGATGAACGGTGATGTAATTGCCATTGCGGTCCCTGACCTGCGTGCAACTGTATTCGTTATTGATCTCCGCAAAGCTGAGCTGCGTGCCGTCGGTTGAGCGCACTACCAGATTGGGCGTGTTGTCGATGAGTTGCAGGTAAGACGAGTCGCCGGCTTCGTAGACGTTTGATGAACCCACCTGGCGCAGTTCGATGCGACGGCCGGTGGCCGTGATCATCAGAAAGGAGTTCTTCCCCGTCTGCGCATCGAAGACCTTGCGCTGCACGGTGGGAAAGCCAAGGCGAAAGCCGGGGCTGGGAAAACCATTGTCTTCGTCGAAATGGAGGTACGGTCCGTTGCGCGTCCAGACCATCGAGGAATACGAGAGCGCCAGACCAAGATCGAGTCCGGCGCGGCCGGGCAGGCTCAACAGCGGCACGCTCCAGGTTGCGTCCCGCGCCAGCATGCCATTGCCCGGTTGGTTCTTCGGATCGACTCGCGCCGAGATCAGCGAAGCCGCGTTGGCAGACGCTGAACCGTTCGGAACGATGCCGGCGATTACGGCCGCAAACTCCGAACACTCTTCAAAAGCGCGGCGCACGTTCTCGCGTCCGTTAGGGGCCACCTGTGAGGTCCAGAAGTCCCAACCTGAAGTGTCAGGTTCGCGCATCAGATAGGTTTTATAGAGATCGTAGACGTAGTCGTGAGCATTGCGATTGCGTTCGGCATATTTCGCTGACTCGAACAACGTCTTCCCCAACTCCACGGCCGCGAGCTTCAGCGACGTCTGTCCCTGCGCGTAAGCAACACGCAACTGGTCGTTCCAGTAAGCCGGCTCGTTACCGTTCGGCGCGTCCACCACGGTCCACTGGAAGAAGTTGGCGATGAACTGCTCGTCGAGCACCGTCGGCGGCGCCGCGGCCCTTCTGCTCGCGTGCGCCCGGCGGCGACGGTTCATTGCCTGACCCAACT
This sequence comes from Acidobacteriota bacterium, assembly GCA_046732535.1. Classification (GTDB taxonomy): domain Bacteria; phylum Acidobacteriota; class Blastocatellia; order Pyrinomonadales; family Pyrinomonadaceae; genus PSRF01. The sequence goes on along the minus strand of JBKPNH010000171.1, from coordinate 1,894 downwards.
CGCCACGCGTGCCCGGATCGCCGACCCGCCGCCCGTTCCATGGGTTCAGTGGATTCTTTGGCGAGCGAGTGGTCGAATGAATCGGCGGCGCCGGCTGACGCTCAACGTTCCGCTCCCGCTGCACTTCTTCGAGATCGGGGAAGACGCCTTCCGGCTTACCCGGCCTCGGCCGTCCTTCACGCTTCGAGCGTTGGCCCTGGCCCTGCACTACCCAGAACCACGGATTTGAAAACAACAACGAGAGACAAATCAGCACAGCAATAAGACGTAAGGGAGAATGGTAAGAGTGAGTATGCATAGCTCGGCCTCCAGTGAGTGGGGCTGATTAATCCAGCGGTGGGCTAGTTACATGTTTGAATGCGAGGCGGGAGGAGTATGCCACGTACAAAGCTGCCACGTAAACATAAAAAAAGCGGCCGCGAACAATCCACGGCCGCCACAAACCAAACTCGAAACCAAACCTAAATGTCGTAGTACAACGAAAACTCCAGCGGATGCGGACGCATGCGCAGCGGCGTGATCTCGCGGTCGCGCTTGTAACCGATCCAGCGCTCGATCAACTGCGGACTGAACACGTCGCCCTTCAATAGGAAGTCGTGATCGTTCTCCAACGCCTTCAACGAATCATCCAGCGATCCCGGCAAGGTCGGCACGTCTTTCAACTCCTCCGGAGACAGGTCGTAGATATCCTTCTCCAACGGATCACCCGGATCGATCCGGTTCTGCACGCCGTCCAAACCCGCCATCACCATCGCCGAAAACGCCAGGTACGCATTGCACGACGGATCGGGCGGACGAAACTCCAGTCGCTTCAGTTTCGGATTGGTCGAGAACATCGGAATACGAATCGCCGCCGAACGATTCCGCGCCGAATACGCCAGGTTCACCGGCGCTTCAAACCCAGGCACCAGACGCTTGTAACTATTCGTAGTCGGCGCCGCAAACGCGACAATCGCAGCAGCGTGCTTCAACAACCCGCCGATGTAATGTTTCGCCATCTCCGACAATCCCGCATAACCATCGCCGGCAAACAGCGGTTTCTCGCCTTTCCACAACGACTGGTGACAGTGCATGCCCGAACCGTTGTCTCCGTAGAGCGGCTTCGGCATGAACGTCGCCGTCTTCCCGAACTGATGAGCAGTATTGCGAACTACGTATTTGAATATCTGAAGATTATCCGCCGTCCCCAACAAGGTCGAGTAACGGAAGTCGATCTCGCATTGGCCCGCGGTCGCGACTTCGTGGTGATGACACTCGACAGTGACGCCACACTTGCCCAACGTCAACGAGATTTCGGAACGCAGGTCGGAAAGCGAATCTGTCGGGGGAACTGGTACATACCCTTCCTTCGCACGAATGCGATAGCCGAGATTCGACCCGGCAAACTCGTTGGCGTCGCGGCCGCTGTTCCAGTGAGCTTCGTCGGAGTCGAGCGTGTAGCCGGCGGAATTCTGATCGCAATGAAACTTTACTGAATCGAACACAAAAAACTCGGCTTCCGGACCGAAATAAGCAGTGTCCGCGACGCCGGTGAACTTGATGTAGCTTTCGGCGCGCTGCGCGACCGCGCGCGGATCGAATGCATAGCCCTCTTTGGTAATGGGATCGACGGCGCTGCCGATCAGGCAGAGCGTCGGTTGTTCGGCAAACGGATCCATCCAGAAACGGGTGGCGTCGGGCACGAGTAACATGTCTGACTCGTGAATTGCCGCCCAACCGCGAATCGAAGACGCGTCGAAGCCGAAGCCGTCTTCGAACTGGTCTTCGCCGAGTTCCGCGATTGGAAAGGTTAGGTGTTGCCAGGAGCCGGGCAAATCCGTGAAACGAACAGAGACGAATTTGGCGCCCTGATCAGTTGCGTACTTCAAGACAGTCTTCGGGTTCATGTGATCTC
>JBKPNH010000170.1:0-6463 GCA_046732535.1 Acidobacteriota bacterium | reverse complement strand
AGATAACAGATCGCGCCGGTGCGAACGGCCGAGGTCAGCGGACCGTCGTGCCAGACCGTCTCCTCGCCTTCGAGCAGAAAACGTCCGACGAGGTCGGTCGACGACAGGTCTTCGTGGCAGGCGACGGTGATGAGCGGGCGTTCGAGTCGCCACGCCATGTGCTCGACGAAGCGAGTTTTGCCGCAGCCGGTCGGGCCTTTGAGAATCACGGGCAACCGCGCGGCGTGCGCTGCTTCAAACAGTTCCACCTCGCGGCCGACCGGGAGATAGTAGGGCTCAGTCGAGACTCGGTAGTCCTGGATTGCACTTTCAGCCATTTGTTTGGCATCTTAACATTAATGAAGATAGCGGTAGCAATGAGCGGCGGCGTGGATTCTTCGGCGGCCGCGGCGATTTTGAAGGCGCAGGGACACGAGCTGGTCGGCTTTACGATGCAGTTGTGGGATCAGCGGCGCGGCATCAATGTGGACGAAAACGGCGACCCGCTGCCTTCACGCTGTTGTTCGCTCGACGACGTTTACGACGCCCGCCGCGTCGCCGAAGAGCTCGGTTTTCCGTTCTACGTCCTGAACCTGGAACGCGATTTCGAACGCGACATCGTAGCGCCATTTGTAACGAGTTATTTGAGCGGCGAGACGCCCATCCCGTGCGTCGGCTGCAACAGCCGGTTGAAATTCGCCTCGCTGGATCGACTCGCGGCGAGTCTGGGTTGCGAGAAAGTCGCAACCGGACACTATGCACGTGTCGAGTTTGATCCGTCGACCAACCGTTACCGGTTACTCCGCGGTCAGGACAAGCAAAAAGACCAGTCATATTTTCTTTGGGAACTGACGCAGGCGCAGTTGTCGCGCGCGTTGTTTCCACTCGGCGAGATGTCGAAAACGGAAGCGCGCGATGCCGCCAGGCAACACCACCTGGTTGGCGTTTCGGAGAAGAAGGAATCGCAGGAGATCTGTTTCGTGCCTGACGGCGACTATGCCGGTTTCATCGATCGCTATCTCGAAGCGGAGAACGCGAGCGATCGACTGCCGGGCGCCGGCAAGATCGTCGACAGCAACGGCCGCGTCATCGGCCGTCACGAAGGCATTCATCGCTACACCATCGGACAGCGTCGCGGCATCGGCATCGCCGACGAGCGCCCGTTGTACGTTCTCTCCATTGATGCAGAGAGAAATCGCGTAACCGTCGGTTCGTCGGAAGAGCTATTGAGCAGCGAGTTCACGGCCGCCGGGGTCAACTGGATCGCCCTCGACGACCCGCAGGAACCGGTCCGTGCTGAAGTTCGCGTTCGCTATCGTCACACGGCGGCGAGCGCTGTAATTACCGCGGTGGAAAATAACCGCGCTCGCATCGTTTTCGACGAGCCGCAACGCGCTATCACACCGGGTCAGGCGACGGTTTTCTATCGCGGCGACGAGGTCGTCGGCGGTGGTTGGATCGTCAGGGTTTAAAACATTTTGCGCCGCCCCTGCGTACTCACTTTGAGAAAAAACCCACTAAATTCAAAGGACTCAACCTATGGCAATGTCAGGAACACGTAAGACAGTTTTGATTATCGGCAGCATCCTGGGCGTGCTGATCCTGGTCGCGATAATCGGTATCGCGCTGCTGTGGACGGCGCTCGGCAAGAGCGAGCCGTCCATTCGCGACAACAGCGTGCTGATGCTGCGCGTGTCCGGGCCATTGCCAGACTACACGCCGGATGATCCCTTCAAAAAAGTGTTCGGCGGACCGGATCAATCGCTCACCGGCCTGGTGATGCAGTTCAAGAAAGCCAAGATCGACAAACGAATCAAGGTGATCCTGCTCGACATCAACTTTTCGGGTTTGGGCTGGGGTAAAGCCGAAGAGCTTCGCGACGCGATCGCGGATTTCAGAACGTCGGGTAAACCTGTCTACGGCTTCGTCGAGTTTGGTTTGAACAAGGAGTATTACATCGCGACGGCGTGCGACAAGATCATCGTCCCGCCGCCCGGCGAGTTGTTCATCAACGGGCTCGCGGCCGACGTGATGTTTTTCCGCGGCTCATTGGACAAGCTCGGCATTTATCCCGACATCTATCAGATCGGAAAGTACAAGACCGCGGCCGACATGTTCACGCAGAAGGAGATGACTGAGGCGCATAAAGAGTACATCAACTCGTTGCTCGACGATCTGTACGGCCGTTGGGTTAACGCGATCGCCCAGGCGCGTCACAAGACACCCGATGAGGTACAGGCGCTGATCGACAACGCGCCGTACAACGCTCAACAGGCGAAGGACGCCGGGCTCATCGACGACATGCTTTACAGGGATCAACTAGAAGCTCAACTGAAGAAACAGCTTGGCTACAAAGACACTGACACTCTGGCGGCGGTGCGCGGCTACGACTATCGCGACGTGGCGCCGGAGTCGCTCGGACTCAACAAGGGCGAACGCATTGCGGTGATCTATGCGAGCGGAGAGATCGGCTCCGGCAGTTCGCAAAACAGTCCGTCAGGCGATCAGTCGATCGGGTCTGACACTGTGGCGAAGGCGTTGAACGATGCTGCGGCTGACAAGTCGATCAAAGCGATCGTGCTGCGCGTCGATAGTCCGGGTGGTTCGGGTCTCGCTTCAGACATCATCTGGCACGCGGTCGAAGCTGCGAACCAGAAGAAGCCGGTAGTGGTGTCGATGAGCGACGTTGCGGCGTCGGGGGGGTATTACATTTCGGCAAGCGCCAGCAAGATCATCGCGCAGCCGTCGACGATCACGGGCTCGATCGGCGTGCTCGCGGGCAAGCCGGTGATGCGTGGGTTCTATGACTGGCTCGGCATTTCGAACCAGTACGTCATGCGCGGCAAGACGGCGGGAATGTTTCGCGAGACGGAGAAGTTTTCCGATGAAGAGCGGGCGAAGTTTGTAGAGTGGATCAATACGACTTACTACCGCGACTTTGTGCCGAAGGTTGCGAAGGGCCGAAACAAGGACGAGAAGTTTATCGATTCTGTTGGTCAGGGACGTGTCTGGACGGGCGGGCAGGCGAAGGATAACGGTTTGGTAGACGAGTTTGGCGGGCTTGATAAGGCGATCGACGTTGCGAAACAGCTTGCGAAGATCCCGGCTGACAAGGGTGTCGAGCGTGTGATCCTGCCGTATCCGACAACGTTTCTTCAGCAACTGCTCAGTGGCGGTGGTGAGAACTCCAACACCGAGGTCGAGCAGCAGCGAGCGGTACTCGCCGCGCTGCCGGAAGACGCGCGACGAGCTTTTAAGTACATGCAGTTGATGGATCGAATGAAGAACGGCGAGACGATGTACTTGATGCCGTTCGATCTGCGTATTAAGTAATCCGTGTTAAGCCACCCATGTAAGGTTGTAAAACATCGGGGATAACCACGGATCCGTCTTCCTGCTGGTAGTTTTCGAGCACGGCGATCCACGTGCGTCCCACGGCCAGACCCGATCCGTTGAGCGTGTGAACAAACTCCGGCTTTGCACCGCCCGCCCGCCGGAACCGGATCTGAGCCCGCCTCGCCTGAAACGCCTCATAATTCGAACACGAAGAGATTTCGCGAAACGTGTTCTGCGAAGGCAGCCAGACTTCGATGTCGTAAGTCTTGGCTGCACCAAATCCGAGGTCGGCAGTGGATAGCGTGACGACGCGATAGTGAAGTCCGAGCTTCTGCAAGATCGTCTCCGCATCGCGCGTAAGCGACTCGAGCTCGTCGTAAGATTTTTCCGGCAACGCGTATTTCACCAACTCGACTTTCTCGAACTGGTGCTGACGGATCACGCCACGCGTGTCGCGCCCGTAGCTACCCGCTTCAGAGCGGAAGCACGGCGTGTACGCCGCCCATCGCATCGGCAGTTGCGAGGCGTCGAGAATGTCTTCGCGGTAATAATTCGTGACTGGCACTTCCGCCGTCGGGATCAAATACAAGCCGCGCGGATCTTCGAGTTTGAAAAGGTCTTCTTCAAACTTCGGCAACTGCGCCGTTCCAAACAACGCGCTGCGGTTGACGATAAACGGCGGCAGCGTTTCGTTGTAACCGTGTTCACGCGTCTGCACGTCGAGCATGAAGTTGATCAACGCGCGCTCCAGTCTCGCGCCCGCGCCGTTCAGAATCGCGAACCGCGCAGAGGCGATCTTCGTCGCCCGTTCGAGATCGAGTATCCCTAGCGGCACAGCCAGGTCGACGTGATCTTTCGGCGTGAAGCTGAACTGCGGCGGCGCTCCCCAACGACGCACCTCGACGTTATCTTCTTCGCTCTCTCCAACCGGAACACTTTCATGCGGAACGTTCGGAAGAGTCGACAGCAACTCCTGCATTGTTTGTTCCGATCGTTCACGGTCTCCTTCAGCTTCACTTATCGACGTCTTTAATTCATTAACTTTTGAACGCAGATCGGCCGCAGCCTCCGTAGCGCCCTGCTTCATCAAAACTCCGATTTCTTTACTTAATTTGTTTCGATCCGCGTTGAATGCGTCTGAATTACCGATTGCGAGTCGTCGTTTGAGGTCCGCGTCTCTAAAACTTTCTAATTGGGCGAACGCTTCCTCCGACGCATGGCGTTTTTGCAGGGCTTCGTAAACCTTGTCGATGTTGTCGCGTACGAAATTTAGGTCCAGCATTTTGTCTCTTCCGATAATGTGTGTTAAAGAAAAGGCCACGCTAGCCGACACGGATTCTAACTGTCAAGAAAGGTAACGAGTGTGTCTGATCAGAAACCATTCACCGGGCGCGCAGCAATCGTCACCGGAGGCACTCGCGGCATCGGCCGGGCCATCGCGCTTGAACTGGCCCAACGCGGCGCGGACGTCGCATTCAACTATGCGAAAAGCGCTGACGCTGCCGACGCTTTGAAAACCGAGATTGAAGGCTACGGCGTGCGCGCGTTGTCGGTTCAGTGTGACGTCGGCAACACGACGGCTGCCGGCGAGATGGTGCAACAGGTAAAGGACGCTTTCGGCCGTATCGATTATCTCGTGAACAACGCCGGCATCACGCGCGACAACCTGATCCTGCGCATGAAAGAGGACGATTGGGACGAAGTGATCGACACCAACTTGAAAGGCGCGTGGAACTTTGCGAAGGCCGTGTTGCGCACGATGCTGCGGCAGGAGAAAGGCGGATCGATACTCAACATCTCGTCGATCAGCGGTGAGATCGGAATGCCGGGACAGTCGAACTACTCGGCTTCGAAAGCGGGAATGATCGGTTTGACGAAGGCGTTGGCGAAAGAAGTTGCGAGCCGGAAGGTCACGGTCAATGCGCTGGCGTTAGGGATGGTTGCGACGGACATGGCGGGCAAGTTGGATGAGACGTATCAGGCGAAGATCAGGGAGCAGATCCCCTTGGGCCGCTTTGCCGAACCAGACGAGGTCGCGAAGATCGCGGCATTCCTGTTATCAGATGACGCGCGTTATATAACCGGGCAGGTGATTCAGGTCGACGGTGGATTAGCTATTTGATTTTCTTGACATCCGTTGGTTTTGTAAACAACGAATCCGCGACTGGTTGGTTGTACTTCACGTCCTCGTAGTTGATCCGCGTCGCCTGTTTTCCGTTAATAAAGTGATCGATCACCCACGGCGCGTTGACGCCGTCGACGGCGATGAATTTCAGTAACTGATCCTCTTCAGTTGTTTCGACCTCGTCGCCGTTATCCGGATCTTTCCGCATGCGTTTGTAAATAACTTTCGCCGGCAACCCATCCCTCGCCCCAAACTCATATTCAATCCAAAACCCGTTCGGATAGATCAACCGGATCGTCTCGTTGCGCTTCGCCAACCCTGCCTCGCGACGCCCAACGTAAACAACCTTCCCGCCCTCCTTTTGCCACCATCCGCGAAGCAGGTTCTCCATCCCGGTGCGCATCCCGCGTTTGAAATCCTCGACTTGCGCTGGCGACTGGTCGCTGAGCTTCTTCACAGCCCCGTCAAACGTCCAACCGCTGTCGCCAGTATTGGTCTGAATCGACTTGATGCCCAAGCTCGTGAACTCCGTGCGCTCACGATCGGGATAGACGATGTAATCGACAAAGCGCGTGGGAAGCTGCGGCGCGCCATCGGCAAAAGACGTGTAGAATCCCTTCCCGATAACGGTGCGAACGTTCAAATAATTCGGGCCACCGAGAACCTCGATGGCCCGATCCATGATCTGTTTCGATTTTTCGTCTACTGACGGAGCGTTTTGGGCCCTGGCAATCCCGACACCGGCGGCTAAACAAATTAACAGGATAATAAGTTTCTGCACGTCCGATGTTTAATTGAACTCGGGCTTCGACCCACCGTCCTGCTTGACTACTACTTCGCCGTTCTCGACGTCGACGCGGAACCGAGACGACGACTTCCACATGCCGGTGATTGGCAGTTTGACTTTCTCGTCGATGTGCCGTTTCAGGAAGCGCGCGCCGTAAGCTGTGTTGTAACCGGCTTCCGTCAACAAATTGACCGCCGCTTCAGTCACATCCACCAGCTTGCCCTGGCGTTCCATCT
>JBKPNH010000169.1:0-3687 GCA_046732535.1 Acidobacteriota bacterium | reverse complement strand
GTCTTTAAGAGTCCCAAAACCAAATCCTGTTTGCGGGAAACGAAACGAGGTTTTCGCACAGCCTGCCGACTGGCTGGTATTCAAGGACTGATTTGGAAAGATCTAAGGGCGACGTTTGGAACTCGTTTGGCCGAAGCCGGTTGCGATGCCTTCACGATTGCTCAGCTTCTCGGACACTCAGATGTTCGCGTGACGATGCGTTACGTGAGGGCAGTTGAGGATACGAAGCGAGCGGCAGTTGAAGCGATTACGCTCAACGCCAGAAAAAATGTCCAAGTATTGGCCAGTTGGCAAGAACAGCCGCCAGTGTCGGCGGCTGTAAATCATTGAAAACAAATGGTGGAGCAGAGGGGGGTCGAACCCCTGACCTCCGCATTGCGAACGCGGCGCTCTGCCAAACTGAGCTACTGCCCCACGCGGATTGTCATATTAGGAACGGGGTGAAGTAGTGTCAAGGGCGCGTTATGAATTAGGGCGCGAAAGGGATTCGGCGGCGTGGGTGAGGGCGGCGCTTAGTTTCTCGACGTTCTTGCCACCGCCCTGGGCGAGATCGGGTCTGCCGCCGCCGCGGCCGTCGAGCATTGCGCAGGCTTCGCGCATCCGGGCGTTCATGTCGCCAGGTGCGTCACTCGAGCGGGCGAAGACGAGGCGCGCGGCGTCTTTGTCACGCGAGCCTAGCAGCGCGATCGTCCCTGGATTAGCGATAAGCGCTTGCGCGAGTTTCTTTAACGATTCCGCATCGCGGCCGTCGAATACGTGAACGACGAGACGAGTTTCGTTCGCGAGAAGCTGAGCGGCGGCGAATAACTTTGCAGCCTCGACCTCCGCAGCGAGCTCTTCAAGAACACGGATACGACGATGCAGTTCTTTGTTTTCCTCGAGGATTTGGGAGGCTAATTGAGGACTATCATCACGGCCGCCGCTGAACAACGCCGCCACTTCACGCGCGCTGCGGTTCGCCTTTCGATAATCCGCCAGCGCTCGCGTGCCGGCCACAAACTCGATTCGCGTCAAACCCTTTGCGCGTTCCCAGGAGCGGACTGCGATCATTCCGACTTCACCAGTTCTAAAGGCGTGCGTCCCGCCGCAAGGCGTCAGATCGAAGCCTTCAATTTCTATCAATCGAAGTTCGCCTTCACGTGAAGGTTCTTTCCGCAGCGACAGCTCAGCGACTTCTTCAGCACCAACATTGCGAATCGTGATCGCACGGTCCTCCCAGATGACATTGTTCGCGAGCTCGACGGCCCGCTCGATCTTCTCCGTCGTCGGCTCGTGCAACTCGACGTCGATCTCACACACTGACGCCAAGACGCGAAAGCTCCGTGTCGGCGCATTAAAGAGCGTAACGAACGCCTGCGAGAGAATGTGCTGGCCCGTGTGTTGTTGCATGTGATCGAGCCGCCGCGGCCAGTCGACTCGACCGTGCACGACCGAATCTCGCGCCGGCGAGATGCCTTGCACCACATGAAGCACACCCTTATCGCCGTCGTCGATACACTCCACCACACGCAGACCATCAAGCGTGCCGGTATCGCCCGGTTGGCCTCCACCAGTCGGATAAAAGGCCGTGCGATCCAACACGATCGCGGTCCAACCACTGACACGCTCAGTGACATCCACCACCCGAGCTTCAAACTCGATCAGATGTGAATCCGCGTAATAGAGACGTTCGGTTACAGCCATTTATCCAGTAAGATAGTCCGCCCATGCACACTTGTCCACGCAAATTCCTAATCGCAATCGCGGTCGTCGCCCTCTTAAGCGGCGTCGCCGCCGCACAGGAACCGCCGCTAAAGTCAATCACCTACAATCTGTCGATGTCGCGGCCCACGTCGCACCTCTTCGAAGTCGCGATCGCGGTGGAACTGCCTGATGAGTTGAAGAACAAACCGCTTCAGTTTCAGATGGCGAAGTGGTCGCCCGGACGTTACGCGGTCTTCGATTTTGCGAAAAACGTTCAGGAGTTTCGGGCAAACGGCGACGTAAGGCGTGTTGACGATCAGACCTGGAGCGTCGCGCCAAACGGCGCCAACAAAATCACCGTCTCCTACAAAGTCTTCGGTAACGATCTCTCGGGTACGTTTTCTCAACTCGACGAGCGACACGCCAACTATAACGGCGGCTCGATCTTCATGTACGTGCTGGACCACAAACCCGATCCGGTGAAGTTGGCGATCAGCCCGCCCAGCGGTTGGAAGATCGTAAACGGCCGCATGGATCGCGCAGGACAAACGGAGTGGGACTTTCCAAACTGGGACGTCATGATCGACACGCCCACGGAGATCGCTCCTGACTGGACACAAGAGAGTTTTGAAGTCGAGGGTAAGAAGTATCACGTCGTGGTCCACTCGTTCGGCTCTGAAGGTGGAAAGCGTCAAGCGCTCGTGAAAGATATCGAACGGATCGTGCGTGCGGAAGTCGCGATGTGGGGCGCACCTGAGTTCACAGAATATACGTTCCTGATTCACTTCGCCGCCGACGATCATTCCGGCGACGGCATGGAGCACCTGACTTCGACGCAGATCGTCGAACCGGGCGCACTCGGCGAGCCGGGCGTTTACGAAGAAGCGCTCGGCACTGTCGCGCACGAGTTTTTCCACGTCTGGAACGTCAAACGACTACGCCCGCAAGAACTTGGACCATGGGACTTCACTCGCCCGTTGCGCACACGCGGGCTCTGGGTCGCCGAAGGCTTCACAAACTATTACGGCCACTTGATGCTGCGCCGCGCCGGCATCTGGAACGACAAGAAGTTTCTTGACCGCGAAGCGCAGACAATCTCGCGCATCGAAAGCGCACAAGGCAGCCGCTTGATGAGCGCGGAAGAGTCGTCGCTGTCGGCGCCGTTCCTCGACGACGCGCCGCACGCGCAGTTAACGAACCTGGAAAACACGTCAATCAGCTATTACCCGAAGGGCGAGCTCATCGGCATGGTAATGGACCTGCTGGTCCGCGGACGCACCAAGGCCAGGTTGTCGCTCGACGACGTGATGCGGCAGATGTATGACGAGTTTTATTTGAAGAGCCCGAACAGCAGTTACTACCTGCGCGGCCGCGGCTATCAGACGGAAGATCTCGAACGAGTCGTTTCACAGGTTTCCGGCACGGACTTCACGGACTTCTTCAAACGTCACGTGCGAAACGTCGAGGTGTTGCCGTACGACGAGGCGCTGAGCTATGCGGGTCTGCGTTTGGTGAAGACGCAGGCGAGGGAACCGTTCGACGCCGGCTTGTCGATCGAGTTTGAGGACACTACCGGGATCATCGAGAACGTCCGCAACGGTTCGCCGGCGGAAAACGCAGGGCTGCAAGCTGGTGACGAGATAGTCTCTCTTGCAGGTAAAGAGCTCACGAAGCAGTGGTTGAAGACGCTGGCGCGCTACAAACCAGGCGATTCGATCCCGATCACCGTCAAACGCGACCGGCGAACGATCAAGACAACCATGGTCCTGAAAGAACCAGAACGATTTGATTACCGGATTGAAGAGAGTCCAACGGCTACTTCAGAACAGAAGGCACTACGTATCGCGTGGCTCAGAGGAACACGGAATTAAGGCACGATCACTTCAAGCGAATCCGGAGAGATCTCGAAGCGCATCGGCAGTCCATTAATCAGCTCACCGTCAATCTGGACGTGCGCATTGCCACGCGCCACGACCTTGTTTGTCTTCACGAATCGTACTTCCG
>JBKPNH010000168.1:0-7230 GCA_046732535.1 Acidobacteriota bacterium | reverse complement strand
TCGCAAAAATGATCGCGGCGCTGGGCGGCGAAGAGAACCTGCGCAAACACAAATCGTCCGTCACACAGGTCGAGGTCGATCTCGAAAGTCAGGGCGTGCAGGCGAAAGGTTTGATCAGCGCGCGCGCTCCCAATCTCACCGCCAGCGATATTAGCTTCATGGCGCTCGGCAAGAAGATCGGCACCCAGATCAGTTTCTTCGACGGCGCTGCCGGCGGCGAAGTCAGCAGCTTTGGGAATCCCCAACCATATTCCGGCAAGCGCCTCGAAGACATCCGCGCCGGGTCCGATTTCTACGACGTGCTCAACTGGAAAACAAACTACAAAACCATCAGCGTTAAAAAGATCGCGAAGGTCGGCGACGAAGACGCCTACGTAGTCGAGCGACGAAGCGAAAAAGGCACGCCCGTCACCGACTACGTTTCGACCAAGTCGTTCCTGGTGCTGAAGCGCGACTCGCTGATCGTGAGCGACACCGCCGGCATCGAGTTACCGCTGACCCAGAAGTTCAGCGACTATCGGAATGTCGACGGCATGATGATCCCGTTCACGATCACATCGAGCAGCCTCACGAACGGCGACGCCACTCTGCGCGTACTGGACATCAAGTTTGACGTCGACATTCCCGACAGCGTCTTTCACACACCGGCAAATCCACCTAAGCGAACCGATCAATAGTTAGCCACAAAAGGCACAAAAACTATAAAAAGTTGGGAGTCCCTACGAACACCGTTGGGTTCAACTCATTTTCCTCTCCTGTGACTTTTGTGCCTTTTTGTGGCTAAAACCGAAAACCCAAGCTCGCGTTGAACTGAAACTGGTGATCAGTTCGCGCGGGCCGGGTTATCGAAATCACGCGAGTTCCCGCCTGATCAAAGATCACTACGTCTTGCGGTCGCTCCCCGAAATGGACGATCGTGTCGCCCAGGTCGAAGCGCGTCACGATTCTCGGCGAAGGATAGAACTCAACAACTCCGCCTACGTCCATTGCAAAGCTATCCACGCGCTTGCGTTCAAGAACGATCGGCGTGAGTAAAGGTGGGATGGTAAACACCGGGTTGATTACACCCTCGCTGTAGCTCACGATGCCCGGCCGTGCCTTGGCAAACACTCCCCAACTATCGAAGCGTTTGCCGACTTTCACACCGCCAACAGCCTGCGTAATGCGCCCGTTCTCCGGACAGTCAAAGCACCGGCGCGGAAAAAGATAAGCAGCGCCTTCAAGCGCGAACATCTCATTCAGGTTGAACGTGAATCGCGCGCCTACGCCGGGTTCGCTCCGTGTCCCGCTAAACGAGTCGCGCCCGAGCGAGGAGAATTCAATCGCCACCTCGTACCGTGGCACCGGCGTTGATTGAGGAAGCGCGTTCGATTGCGCCAGCAACAAGCAAACAATTGCAACAGGTAATAGTCTTCTCTTCATCTGCACCTCCTTGCAGATCTCTGTAGACACACTGGTCCCATGCTCAAGCGAATCACTCGCGTTGAGACGTTAATTAGCGACTGCTGCGGTTAGGAGACTGAAGCGACTTTAAGGAATCTTCGGCAAGAGATTGTCCATGCTGTCGGCGCCGCCGATCATGACGCGTTGAGGCGCATCGATGCTTGGCTTTCCTTTTGATGACCCAACATTGCGGACCCACGAAATTCCCTGCTGGATAAGAAACTTGTCTTCGAGTCTTTCAAGTAGGCTTGGTCCTTTTTGCGAGCTAACTGGCGGCGGCGCGTTTCTTTTCGGCATGAACAACGGTTCGTAGTTAGGATCGTGCAACACCCAAAGGTTCCAGACGCCGCCGTTCGGAAAGATCGTCTCGCTCGAGGTCCACTCGTACAGTTCGCCGTTCAAGACGAATTCGATGCGGTTTCCATCGACCAGACCGATCTTTTCAAACGAGTAGCCCTCGCGCGGCGCCAGCGAAACGATAAAACGTCCGCGGTCGGGAACGTAAAACCAAAGCAGCGACCCCGCGCAGCCGAGTTTCGATTTACTCGTTCCGACGACGACTCCGTCGATCGACAGTTCGTAACCTTTGATCGCGAGCGACGATACGGCGTCGAACGAGAAGTCCTTTGGCGCGGCTTCGAGATAGTTTTCACGAAGGCTTGAACGATCGAACGTCACCTTCACGACGTCGATGATCTTGGCGCCTGATTCGCGGTTGACGAGTAACTCGAGCGACACGGCGTCGCCATCGTCGAGCGTTTGCGGAGCAGTTGATTTTGGAAAGGTCGCAAACGATTCGTGAGCTCGCACTGGCGCTGACTCTTTTAGAAACGAGCGACGAAATGCTTCGTCGGCGGGCAGCACGACGAGTCTGAACTTCTTCGTCGCCGGATCCGAGCTGACCGAAAGATCGTAAGCGAAAACGATGCGCTTCTCGGAATCGGTGAGTACGCGATGGATGATGCGGTCCTCGCCGGCGAATGCCTGCGAGAACAGCAACGCGGAAAGCGATCGGCTCGCTGCTGCCGGTGCATTGCCTGACGTCTCACTGCGAAACGCTACGTAGCCGCCAGTCAAAACCGGCAACACCAATTGGCGCTTCGCGGGATTCTGGGCCATCGCGGTGATGGCGAGACATTGCAGACATAGCAGCAGGGCCCACGTTCTACTTCTCATTCGCAGCCCCTCCTTTTATGACGGTGAGCTTAACTTCCTCAGCCGGCTTGAACCCGTCGAGACTGGCAACGGCCTCATCGTTTTTCGGCGGCAAAATCCGTGTTGGTTTTTGACGTCGCGATTGTCTTTCACGGTAAACAATCTGTGTAACCGTTTTCTCCTGAACTACCGGAACTTCGACGGGAACATGAACGACCACAGGCTCAGTGGGAACACGGATTGGAAAAACAAACGCAGCGCCCAGTATCAGCAATAGTGCCAATCCAACGGGCACGGGCACGCGGATCGACGCCGTAAAGAATCGCAAGATCCACGAGGGCTGACGAACGGGCCGGTATTGGCCCGGCTCCTCCACGAGCGGCTGCTGCGCGGCGTGCAGTTTTTCTTTGAGGCGCGCGTGGTAACCGGGCCAATAGTTGTCTGGCGGCGCGGCGGTGTCGATCAGTCGTGTAGTCAGTTGCAGAGTTTCCTTTAACGCGCGAAACTCTGCACGGCATTCCGCGCATTCGCGCAACTCCATCGACAGCGACAACCGCGGATCGGCGCCGTCGAGAAGAAGCTCCGTAATACGCTCTGTTATTTCCTTGCAGTTATGCATTTCAAAACTCCTGCGCCGCTAGCTGGGTAAGTTGCTCGGGCTCGTCGTTTTCTATCTCCAGTTTGACTCGTAGTTTTCCGATCGCGCGTGACACAGCTTTCTTGACTGTGCCCGGCGAACAATTCATCGCGCCTGCGATTTCGTCGTACGACATTCCTTCGTAGTGTCGCAACATAAACATCAGCCGCTGCGTTGGCGTGAGGTCGGCCAGGGCGCTCATCACGCTTTCAAACAGCACTTTGTTGTAGATCGTTTCGGGTGAGGTCGTGTGTGATTCGAGCAGGCTTTCGGAACCGGCGTCGATCAATTCGGCGACGCTGGTTTGGCCCTGGCGGCGGAACGTGCTCGCTCGTTGATGGTTCAGAAAAGAGTTGATGGTGATGCGGCGCAACCAGGTGTAGAACGAAGAGTCGGAGCGGAAACCGCGGAGGGCCTGATAAGCCTTCAGCCAAACTTCCTGTGAGAGATCCTCGGCGTCCTGAGTGTTGCGGCAGTAGTGAAAGGCAAGCAGATAGATCCGGCGAGCGTAACGTTCAGCCAGCGAGCAGAATGCATTTGCATCGTCAGCCTGCGCCCGCCGGATCAAATCTGTTTCGCTGTCAGTCACCGTTGCCATAGACACCGCTCTATGGATTTGGTTGGCCTCGTAGCGCGTGGTTACTTCGTCTTCAAAGGCCGCATCGCAGGGGTCGACGGGCGATTTGTGCTCGGCGTGACTGAGTCGCCGCCGATGTGCTGCTCCGAAGCGTCGCCAAACATCTTGTTGCCCTTCTTTCGCACGCCGCGCAGTGCTGGAGTGTCGTCCATCTCCTTGCGGTTCTGATCGGGATTGCCTGCGAATCCGGTCTGTTGTCCGCGAGGTTTTGCTGGCGTGCCGGTTTTATGCTGATCCTTCCTTGTTCCCATGTTCTAACTCTTCCTTGTGTTCCGGCTCTTTCGAGCCAATGACCATTTCAACCCAGGGGGCGCTACCAGAGTGGTGATGATAACCATGATCACGATCGCGCCGAAAGTCGCGGCGTTGATTACGGGTTCGCTGGCCCCACTCGGCGCCGGCAACATCAACGTCGCTCCGATTCCGGCGAATATCAGACCGACCTCGCCGCGTGGAATCATTCCCACGCCGACCGCGACGCGATTCACTCCGCGTTCTACCACTCCCAGGCCACAGATCTGTTTGCCGATGATGGCCGCCAGGGTCAAAACAAGCGCGAAGCCGAGAATGTCCATGCGCCCGAAGAGTCGTAGATCGACTTTCAGTCCCATCAGTACGAAAAAGATCGGCACCAGCACCGTGCTCACTGGTTGCAGCAAATGGTTGAGATCTTGCTCCGTGCGTCCGTCTTTCGGTTTGTAGTGAACTTCGTCGAGCACCAGGCCGGCCGCAAACGCGCCCACGATCGGCGCGAGTCCAACTTTCGCTGCCGCCCACGCCAGAAACAGGCAAAACGAGATCGCGAGCGTGAGCAAAACGCCGCGTGTCTCCAGCCGGCCGGCACCGCGAAGCAGTCGCGGTACCAGTGAGTGACCGATGGCGATCGACGCCACCAAAAACACGATCGACTTCAATGCGATCAAAGCGACGTCGAGCATCGATATGACACCACCGGAAGATGCGGCCCGGATCGCTCCAGCCACGACCGCGAGGATCAGCAGTCCAAGCACGTCGTCGATCACGGCGGCGCCGAGGATGATTCGCGCCTCGCGCGTGGCGAGTTTTCCCAGATCCTTGAAGACACGCGCCGTGATGCCGACGCTGGTGGCGCAAAGAGTCGCGCCGATAAAGACGTGACCCAGCATCGGTTCGTCGGGAATGAAATAGGCCGAGACAGCCCAGCCGAGCAGAAACGGCGCCACGACGCCCAGCAGCGCCACCAGCAGCGACGACCACCCAACTTCCATCATCTGCCGCAGGTCCGATTCCAGCCCGACTTCAAACAGCAGAATGATGACTCCCAGCTCAGCCAGCGCCGCTATCGTTTCATTAGTTTTGAGCGGCTCGACCCGGGTGAAACCAAAAATCACCAGGTTTCCAAGTACGAGACCGGCAAACAGTTCACCCAGCACAGACGGCTGTCCGCGTCTTTCGAACAACTCGCCGCCGAGTTTTGCCGCTACCAGCATGACGGCCACGCCGATTAAAACAGCAGGATCCAGTCCATGGTTCATTGGACTTTAAGATAACATCTAAATCGCCTATAGATTTGCTTCTGGGCGAGCAGGTCTCTATAATGCGCCCCACTTAAGCGCCGCACCCGGCAGGTAGGCGCTAAACCAACTGCAAAAAGATGGCGACTCCGATCCGATGGAACCAGCGTAGACGTGTAGCGCCTTACGGCGGTTCCCAGCGACCAGAAACTCCCCTGCGGTCACTTGCGGTTAGTCTGACGCATGTCGCTCGGGCTGCACTTACCGAGCCCTACATGCTCACCATCGAGCATGAGCGCATCCATCTCGACCGGCTGCCAAAGAGTTTCGACGGTTTTCGCATCGTTCAACTGTCAGACGTTCATCACGGCCCATTTTCAGATCAGGAACAGATCGAACGGGCAGTTGAAACCGCCAACAGGCTGAAACCGGACATCGTCGCGCTGACTGGCGACTACATCTCGAAAGAGCGTCATTACGCTGCCTCCTGCGCCGAGATGCTGGGCCGTCTGAAAGCGCGTTACGGCGTCTACGCCGTCCTCGGAAACCATGACCACTGGACTGACGCCCCGCTAATCACCGACCTGTTTCGCGCCGAGGGAATCAACGTCCTGATAAACGAGGGCATTCACTTCGAGCTCAACGGCGAGGCCATCTGGCTGGCCGGTGTGGACGACTACATGGTCGGTCTCGAAGATCTGCCGCTGGCGCTCGCTGGTGCCCGCGAGGACGAAATGAAGCTGTTGTTGGCGCACAATCCGGTCATTCTGCGGCGCGCCGCCCGCGCGTCGGTCGATCTCGTGCTCAGCGGCCACACGCATGGCGGTCAGGTCGCTATTCGAGGTGAACGGAGCGCCTCGGGCCGTCCCCGTCGCCGCATGTTGAAAGGGCTTGGGCGCCGCGGAAATACACAGATCTACGTCAACCGCGGTCTCGGGACCGTAGTGCTGCCCATCAGGTACGGATGCCCTCCTGAAATCTCTTTGCTGGAACTCCGAAGCAGTAAGTAGTCCTTTATCCGTGTTCTTAGCTTTAGACACGCCAGAATGTCCGCGCGGATTATTACTGTCCCAAACCTGCTAACCGTCTTCCGGATGGTTTTGATTCCGGTCTTTGTCTCCCTGCTTTTCTACCAGAAGTTTGTGCTCGCCCTGGCGATTTTCGTCCTTGCCGGAGTCACCGACGGCTTGGACGGCCTGCTGGCGCGGCGTTTCAACCAAAAGTCACAGCTCGGCACCATCCTAGACCCGATCGCCGACAAGCTGCTGCTGGTGACAGCGTTCGTCGTGTTGTCGATGCGGTCCGTTTTTCCACAGCCGCTCCCGTCTCACCTGCCGGTGCCCTTCTGGGTGACGGTGGCGGTGATCAGCCGCGACATCTTCATCCTGGTCGGCGCGGCGGCAATCAACATCGTCACGGGATTTCGCGGCTTTCGGCCGTCGCTGCTGGGAAAAATCAACACCACCGTCCAGATCGTCGCCATCGGCCTGATCATTTTCGCCGCCAGCGTGCCGTACGGAACCGGCTACTATCTCCCGACAATCTACACCACCGTCTTCGCCTTCGCGGTCCTTTCAGGGGCTCACTACGTCTTCTTCGTCTCCAGGCTCGTCAACGAAGATCGCCGGTAGGCAACGCACTCATATAAACTTGACAATGATGCACTCAGGTCTTATATTGTGCAGGCGTTCAACTGTAGTTATTGGAGAGTAGAAGAAAAATGAGCAAGATTATTGGCATTGACCTCGGAACAACCAACTCGGTGGTGGCGGTGATGGAGGGCGGTGAGCCCACCGTGATCACAAACTCCGAAGGCGGCCGCACCACGCCATCAGTCGTGGCCTTCACCAAAGACGGCAGCCGCC
>JBKPNH010000167.1:0-56122 GCA_046732535.1 Acidobacteriota bacterium | reverse complement strand
GGTTTAGGCACCGTAATGGAGATCGACTCGCTCAAGTTGATCCCCGATCCCTGGCAGACGCCGGAACGACTCGGCTACATGGGCACCGCCGACAAACAAGGCTCAGCCTATCTCCGAAGCGCGCTGCTCGCCGTCTGTAAGCACTTCAACGCGGATTCAAAGACGCCGTTCGCCGACTTGGCGAAGGAAGTGCGCGACGGGTTTCTCAACGGTGTCAGCGGCAAACTGACTTTCGCCCAGGGACTCTACACCTATCAAAACGAGTGGAAGGGCGCGCTGCGCTGGCTTCAGGAGCGACTGAGTGAAGCGCCTAATGAAAAGGTGCGAGTCGCGCTCGAGGAACTGGTCTCGCCGACCGTATGCAGCGAGTGCAAGGGTCAACGACTGCGTTCCGATTCGCTATCGGTGCGCGTCGGCGGACGCGGCATCGCGGAGTACACGGCGCTGCCGATCGAGGATGCAGTCACGGCTTTCGAACATGTTTCGTTGAATTCACGCGAAGAACAGATCGCCGGTCCGATTCTGCGCGAGATAATCAATCGTTTGCGCTTTCTGAAAACCGTCGGGCTCGGTTACCTGACTCTCGATCGCACGTCGTCAACGCTTTCCGGCGGCGAAGGCCAACGCATCCGGCTTGCGACGCAGATCGGCTCGCAGTTGCGCGGCGTGCTTTACGTCCTCGACGAGCCGTCTATTGGCCTGCATCCACGTGACAATCAGAAGCTGCTGGAAACACTTTCCGCGCTGCGTGATCTCGGCAATACGGTGCTGGTCGTCGAACATGACGAGGAGACGATCCGGCGCGCTGATTACGTCGTCGACTTAGGTCCCGGCGCCGGCGCACACGGCGGCAAAGTGGTCGCGGTCGGCACGGCGGCTGACGTGGCCGAAAACCCTGAATCGATCACGGGGCTCTACATCTGCGGCGCACGAAAGATCGAAGTTCCTGCGGAACGGCGAGCGCCAAATGGAAAATGTCTGACTATCCAGGGCGCGTACGCGAATAACCTCAAGGAGATCGACGTCTGTTTCCCGCTGGGACTGTTGACGGTCGTCACCGGAGTCTCCGGATCGGGCAAGTCGACGCTGGTCGAAGACATTCTCTATTACGCGTTGGCCCAACACCTCTACGGCTCGCACACCGAGCCCGGCCCGTACAAAGCAATCGAAGGTCTTGAACACATCGACAAAGTGATCGAGATCGACCAGTCGCCCATCGGCCGCACTCCGCGATCGAACCCGGCAACTTACACCGGTCTGTTCACGCCGTTGCGTGAGCTCTACGCGATGCTTCCCGAGTCGCGCGAACGCGGCTACAAACCGGGCCGCTTCTCGTTCAACGTAAAAGGCGGACGCTGTGAGGCGTGCGAAGGCGACGGCATGAAACGCATCGAGATGAACTTCCTGCCCGACGTCTACGTGTTATGCGATGTGTGTCGCGGCGCTCGCTACAATCGCGAGACCATGGCAGTGAAGTACAAAGGCAAGTCGATCGCGGACCTGCTCGATACCACAGTCGAAGAAGCGGCGGCGCTGCTGGAAAACATCCCGCAGATAAACCAGAAGATTCAGACGTTGCTCGACGTCGGACTCGGTTACATCAAGCTGGGCCAATCAGCAACGACTTTGTCGGGCGGCGAAGCGCAGCGCATCAAGCTTGCAAAGGAGCTCTCGAAGCGCGCGACCGGCCGCACCATCTACATCCTCGACGAACCAACCACGGGTCTCCACTTCGCCGACGTACACAAACTCCTCGACGTGTTGCAGCGGCTCGTCTCACTCGGCAACACGGTGCTGGTGATCGAACACAATCTCGACGTGATCAAGTCGGCCGACTACATCATCGATCTCGGACCAGAAGGCGGCGAGCACGGTGGCCGCGTAGTGGCGGTGGGCACACCGGAAGAAGTGGCGCGATCGAAGCGTTCACATACGGGGCAGGTGCTTCGTCCGCTGCTGAACGGCCACGCGGTGCGCAACGGCAACGGCAAAAAAGTCACACCTCAGGCTTGACCTCTCCCAGCCTTCTCAATTATTCTCCCTGCTCTGAAATTGAAAACGGATTTCATTTTCTACCAACACCGGGCACGTTATGAAAAGTAAGAAGCGATCGAAGCGATACTGGATCGTCGCTATCACCGCGATGGGAGTCCTCGTCGCGTACTGTCCAAACAACAACCACAACCTCGTGCTCGGCAGAGCCAGGCTTGACAACAACACCGTCACGCACAAGCAGGAACGACAAATCGTCTTCGATATCGCAGCCGGCACACTCGAAGCCGTCTTAACCAGGTTCCAACAAGCGACCGATGTTCAGGTCGTGATCCCCAACGATGCGATGCGTTCGCTCTCTTCCCCCGGCGTCTCCGGACGCTTCTCGCCTGAACAAGCGTTGAAGGAGATCCTGCGGGGAACAGGCATCGCTTATCGCTTCACCGACAAACGCACCGCGATCCTGGAGATCCACGCGGAAAGCGAGTCCGTCGAAATTCGCGACGACTCAAGGCCCGTACTTTCGTCATCGAAATACACTCAACCACTGCTCGATACGCCGCAGACGATCACCGTCATCTCGAAAGACGTGATCCAGGAACAGGGCGCGACAACCTTGCGCGACGTTCTGAAGAACGTCCCCGGATTGACGATCACCGCAGGCGAAGGCGGCAATCCCGCCGGCGACAATCTAACCTTGCGAGGCTTCAGCGCCCGCAACGACATCTTCGTCGACGGCGTGCGCGATCTGAGTCCGCAGTCACGTGATCCTTTCAATCTCGAACAGGTGGACGTCGTGAAGGGACCAGGATCGGCTTACACCGGCCGCGGCTCAACCGGCGGTTCAATCAACCTGCTGAATAAGACGCCCGGGTTGAGAAGATCTTTCGGCGGCACCTTCGACTTCGGCTCCGATCGCACGCGTCGCGCGACTGCCGACGTCAATATCCCGATCGGCGACACGTTATCGTTTCGTTTGAACCTGCTGGGCCATCATTCCGGCGTCGCCGGCCGCGACGTGGTGAAGTTCGATCGCTGGGGCGTTGCGCCGTCGTTGACGTGGGGAATGGGGACACCGACCCGTCTCACCGTCAGCTATTACAAACTGAAACAGAACAACATCTCCGATTACGGAATCCCGTGGGTGCCGGCGACGAACAACGCACTCGTCGAATATCGTGATCGTCCCGCACCCGTACCGCGCAACACGTTCTACGGCCTGCGAGACCGCGACTTCGAAAAGTTGAACTCCGATCTCGTGACCCTTAAATTCGAACGCGATTTTAACGACGGTTTGTCGCTGCGCAATCAATTGCGCTTCGCCAACTCGACTCGCGACTCGATTGCCACACCGCCGCGTTTCGCCAGCAACAACTCGACCGCCATCAATCGTGAGCTTCGTTCGTGGCAGACCGAAGACAAGATCTGGGACAACCAGACAGACTTCATCGCTCGCTTTTCAACCGCCGGAATCGAGCATGCGCTCGTAACCGGCTTAGACCTCACGCGCGAGTCCAACGTCCGGCACACGCGCACTGCTCCGAACATGCTGACGACGCTCTTCAATCCCAATCCGGACGACGTCTACACCGGAACGATCACCGTCAGCCCGATCGTCGGTGACGTCACCGCAAACTCGCAGGCGCTTTACGTGTTCGACACGGCAAAGCTCGGCAGCAAGTGGGAACTGAACGGCGGCTTGCGTTGGGACCGCTTTGATGCGGACGGCATCACGACGACGGGCGCTCCCGTATCGCGAGTCGATCGCATGCTAAGCACGCGCGCAGGCGTGGTATTCAAGCCGCTGCCCCAGGGCGCGGTTTATGCTTCGTACGGAACTGCGCTCAATCCTTCGCTGGAAGGCTTGTCGTACAACACGGCGAACACCGTCATCGATCCGGAAAAAACGTACACATTGGAAGCGGGAAGCAAGTGGGACTTCTTCGGCGGACGAGTGCTGTTGAGCGGCGCGATTTTCCGCGTCGAAAAACTCAACGCTCGCACACCCGGCCTCTCGCCCAGCGAGCCGGCACAGGTCCTGGAGGGTAAACAACGCGTGAGCGGCGCGGAGTTGAGTGTCGAAGGCAACCTCAGCAAAGCGTGGCGCGTACTTGCCGGTTACACGTTCCTCGACAGCACGACTATCGATTCAAACAACCCGGCGGAGATTGGAAAAGAACTGGTCAACACGGCGCCGAACTCGTTCAACGTTTGGACCACGTACAGTCTGCCTTCCGGTTTCAACATCGGAGGCGGCGCGCGCTTTGTCGATCGCCGTTTCGCCAACACCATCAACACGCGAAAGGTCGACGGCTACTGGACGTTCGATCTGATGGCTTCGTATCCAATCTCGACGCACATCGACCTGAAGCTGAATCTCTACAATCTCACCGACAAGTTCTACTTCGATCGGATTGGAGGCGGCCACATCGTGCCTGGCCCAGGCCGGATGGCGATGCTGGGCACGAGTTTCAGGTTCTAGATTCATGCTGCTCCAGATACCAGACGTGTTAACTGCCGAGCAGGTGGCGAACTGCCGGAAAATGCTCGAAGCCGCGCAGTGGGTCGACGGCCGCATCACGGCGGGCCATCAATCAGCGCAGGCGAAGGACAACCAGCAACTGCCTGAAAACCTCGACGAAGCAAAGAAACTCGGCGACGTAATTCTGTACGCGCTCGAAAGCAACCCGTTGTTTATGTCGGCCGCGTTGCCGTTGAAAGTCTTTCCGCCGCTGTTCAATCGATATCAGGACGGACACTCGTTCGGAAATCACGTGGACAACGCGATTCGACAAGTAACAGGCACGCCGCATCGCGTCAGGACAGATCTCTCGGCGACGCTGTTTTTCACCAATCCTGACGAGTATGACGGCGGCGAGCTCGTAGTCGAGGACACTTACGGTGTCCATGCAGTGAAACTGCCGGCCGGGCATTTGATTCTTTATCCGGCGAGCAGCGTGCATCACGTTCGTCCGGTGACACGCGGAGTGCGGCTCGCGTCGTTCTTCTGGGTTCAAAGCATGGTGCGCGACGACGGCGAGCGCTCGCTTCTGTTCGATCTCGACGTCGCGATTCAGCGGCTCATGGCCGAGGTTCCGGAGCACCCTTCCGTCGTCGAGCTCACTTCCCTTTATCACAATCTTCTCCGGCGCTGGGCTGATGTTTAGCCGCCCGACGTTTAGATCGTAATGAAACGACTGCGCAAAATTATCTTTTGGTGTCACCTGCCGGTAGGCGTGGTGGCGGGACTCGTCATTCTCAACATGTGCGTGACCGGTGTGCTGTTGACCTACGAAAAGCAGATCACATCGTGGGCAGACACTCGCGGCTATCGCTCAGCGCCCCCTACCTCTGAGACGCCGTCAGAGACACGCCATCTGCCTGTCGAGACTCTGATCGCGAAGGCAGCCGAAGCACGCGGCGCAGGGGCGAATCCGACGGCAGTCACATTGAAATCAGATCCCGAGGCGCCGGCGGAGATCGCGTTCGGGCGTGACGCTGCTTCGCTGTTCGTCAATCCATATTCCGGACAGGTCCTCGGCGAAGGCTCGCAGAAGGTCCGGAGTTTCTTTCGCGGAGTGACGGAGTGGCACCGCTGGCTCGGCGCCAAAGGCGACAATCGCAACGTCGCGCGCGCGATCACGGGCGCGTGCAATCTCGGTTTTCTGTTCCTCGTGATCAGTGGTTTTTACCTGTGGTGGCCGCGGAGCTGGAGCTGGAAGTCGCTGCGAAGCGTGACGTGGTTCCGTCGTGGGCTACCGGCGCGAGCACGCGATTTCAACTGGCACAACACGATCGGGTTCTGGTCTGCCGGACCGTTGTTCATCGTCGTGATTTCGGCTGTTGTGATCTCGTATACGTGGGCCGGAAACCTCGTCTATCGCATCGTCGGCGAAACACCGCCTGCGCCGCGAGCAAATCAACCGCAACCGTCGACGGGAAAGACTGAAGTTTCAGCGACCAACATCAATTCCGCGTGGTCCGTCGCGGAACAACAGGTGAGCGATTGGCAAGGGATAACGTTGCAACTACCAACCGCTACTGCCACGCAGCTTACCTTCAACATCGATCGCGGCAACGGTGGTCAGCCACAGAAGCGGGCGCAGTTAGTATTGGATCGCGCAACGGGCCAGGTTGCTCGTTGGGAACCATTCTCGTCCTACACTCGCGGTCGCCAGCTTCGTTCGATACTTCGTTTCGCGCACACGGGTGAAGTCGTGGGCGTCGTGGGCCAAACTATCGCCGGCCTGGTTTCGACCGGCGGCGCCGTGTTGGTCATAACCGGACTCGCCCTCGCCTTTCGACGTTGCTACGCGTGGTTCTCGCGGTATAATCGGCGGCATCTTGCCATCAATTTACGACGACCAACCTCTGGATCTCGACAAGGTAAAGACGTATCCACTCGCCTCACGTAAAAGCAAAGTCACACTCGACGATTTCGCGCAACCGACGACGAGCGATGCTTCACTGAAAGACTTCCTCGACAGTCTTCCCGACATCCTTGCCGTCCAGTCGCTGCGCCAACTGACCGAGCGAATTCATCGTGCACATGAGTTGAAGAAACCGATCATCTGGGGACTCGGCGGGCACGTCGTCAAGACCGGACTTGCACCGCTGCTGATCGACTTAATGAAGCGCGGCTACATCTCGGCGATCGCTTCGAACGGTTCAGTGCTGGTCCATGATTCCGAGATCGCGATGATCGGCTCGACTTCAGAGGACGTCGACGCAACACTCGGCGAGGGCATCTTCGGCGGCGCCGAAGAAACCGGCCAACTGCTCAACAGCGCCGCGAACGACGGCGCGCGAGATCAAATCGGGCTCGGCGAAGCAGTCGGCCGCGCGTTGTTAGCGCGCAATCCGCCAAACCGCGATTGTTCGATTATCTGCACGGCGTACGAGTCGAAGATCCCATTCACTGCTCACGTGACTATCGGCGGCGACATCGCACACTTTCATCCCAAAGCAGACGGCGCCACACTCGGCGCGTCCACGCATACAGACTTCAAACTGCTGGCTGAATTAGTGAGACAGATGGACGGCGGTGGCGTTTATCTCAACGTAGGCTCGGCCGTGGTACTGCCCGAAGTCTTTTTGAAGTGCGTAACGCTGGTGCGTAACCTGGGCCATCCGCTTACAGACATAACAACCGCCAACTTCGACTTCATTCAATCCTACCGGCCGCTCACCAACGTCGTGAGGCGTCCGACCGAGAAAGGCGCCGGTCGCGGTTACTCGATCACGGGTCACCACGAACTCACCATTCCCCTGCTCGCCGCCATGCTGATTTGTAAGTAAAAAAAGAGGCCGCTTTCGCGAACCTCCCAATATCTACGTTTTCTGTCCGGTTACGGTCTCTTTTTGCCCCGGTCGTCCTTTGGCGGCTTCGGAGGAGGAGGTGGCGGACGGTTGCTTCCACCCTTGCCATCAATGACTTTAACGGGGTCTTTCGGCGGCCGTTTGTCCTTGCCCTTTCCCTGGGCGAAGGCGCCGGTCGAAATCGCGCCCATCATCACCACCACCAGTAATTTTCTTACCAAGTTACTCATCTTCAGGCCTAGCCTCCTCATGCATCATTCGCGCAAGGGAGGGAGAAAGAGATGCGCCGCTTCAGGAGGCAGCAAGACAGGTGCCAAAACGTTTAAGCGCCGGGCGAGGCGCGTTTTGCGCGAAAAGTTTAGCAGTAGAAACGAAAATCCGCACGGTTTCGAGTTGCCTCGCACCTTATCGTGCAAGCGAAATCCGTGTTTCTACCTTCTTACGGTGACACTGAGCGTCCCGACGTTGCCGCTGCTGTCGAAAGATCGGAGCGAAATCGTGTGTTCGCCCGGGGCCAGCGGGCCGAAATCGACCGCGTAAGTCTCGTGGCCGCTGTCGGCAATACCATCATCCGGAAACACCGGCGACCAGGCGGCGCCGTCGATGCTGGCGTCTGCTTTTCTCACTTTTCCGGTTGCGTCGTCGACAGTGAAAACTACCCGCACTGAATCGCGCGTCGTCTGCGGCTGGCCCACAACCTTCACGACCGGCGGCGTGTTGTCGATATCGACCGGTTCGCTGAGCCTTTCACCCGTCAGCTTTTGTCCCGGCGGATTATCTGGCCCATCCGAAGCGACGACTTTGATGACGTAACGTCCATCGGCGAGAGTCGCGCCGTCGATCGTGTAAAAGTTGTCGCGCAACTTGTCTTTCAGCAAGCGGAACGTTTGTTCGTTCAGCGCGCGATAGTAGATCGCATATTCCAGCGTATCGTTGTTACGATCCTCGGCCTGCCACTGAAACGAACGCGCGCCACGTTGATAGAAGCGCCGCGGCGGCACTTGGGCCACCGGACCAAACAACGACGGATCCAACCCAGACGACTCGACGTTTGGATCGACCGTGACCTGCACGATCTGTTGCAAACCGATGCCGATGGGCAGGGCGCTGATCGACAGCACCTCCGGCGCGACATTACGAGGCAGGTACGCGACGCTGACGTCCTCGAGCCACGACGGCGCCGCTGATCCTGCTGCGGCACGCACGGTCGCACGCCATTGGATGAAACGCGCGCGCGGACTCGAGATCTGATTTCCCTCAGGATCCTTGTACACCGTGCTCCAGTCGCTCCACGTCGCATCCGGGCGCTCGCCATTGCCCGTGCGCGTTTGCACTTCCACCGTGCCGCCGCCGCGCCACCAGATTCGTCCCCACGCGGCCGTGAGTTTCGCGTCTCTCACCGGCGACTCGTACGTACCCTCTGCGACGAGATCGTTGCCGAAGCGAAACAGTTTGCCCTGGTTACTCGCGGCGGCGTAGATCTGATTGTTCCTGACGAGGAGCGACGAGATCTGTCCTTCCGGCGATTGTAATAGCAACGTGTCGCGGCCATCGTTTGTGACTGAGTAGATGCGTCCTTTGTCAGCCGTGCCGATCAGCACACTGCCTGGTTGTAATGCCGGCGCGATCGAAAACGCGGTCACGGTTGGCGAGCTCCAAACGACGTCAGTCGCGCCGTCAGGAAGAATGCGAAACACAGCGCTGCGAGCGTTCGACACGTCGTTGCGGCTGCGAGTTGGTCCGGGCTGCCCTTGCAGTGGCGCGCCACTCTCGTCGATGGCCGTGATCGTCACCGAGGTGCTGGCGGTTGCTGGCTCCGAAGGTTGTGGCGTAGCGGCGGGCGGCGTTGACGGCGTGCGGGCACTCGCGGCTGCGTCGCTCAGAGCGAGCGCATAGATCGAGCCGTCAGCAGCCGGCGCCAGCGCGTGGATCTCGCGAAGCTGCGTGTCGAAGAGTGCGAACGTTTTTCCCTCGGGCGACACGCGCAAGACCAATCCGCCGGAGTCAGTGCCGGCGATCAGGTCACCCTGCGGCGTCACGGCCAACGAGATCACGTGCGTCTGATTAGTGCTGACCAGCAACGACGACTCGGGACTCGCGCCCGCCGCGCGCACGCGATAGAGCTTGCCATTGTCGCCCGTTCCGACCGCGAGCGAACCGTCGCTCATCACGGCGAGTGACCAGATGTATTTGTCGGCGGGATCGAAATAGACGTCCGCTTTGCCGTCGCCGGTGATGCGATAGACCTTGCCGTCGGGTGACGTTCCGACGAAGACAGCACCGTCACGCGCGACCGCGAGCGCGGTGACGTCGAGCTCCGCGGCGTCGTACAACAACGAGCCGGCGCCGCTCGCCGTGATGCGAAACGTCTTGCCGTCGTGTCCAGTGCCGAGAAAAACGTTGCCCTGGTTATCGACCGTGCTGGACCAGATGTACGTCTGTTGAGTGTTGAAGACTTCGTTGAGTTTTGGCGACAGCATCAACACGCCCGTGTCGCTGATCGAGACGCCGCGTGCATCGCCTTTGAGAAGTTCCGTGCGGCCGCTGGTTTCCCACACCGCGGGTTGTCCTGCGTGTACGCCGATGAATAAAACTAATAAGAGAAAAATTGACGTGATGGCAATAACGTGCCTGGGTTTGCTGATCATCGTTTGGTCAGTTTCCTATGTACTTGGCGTAGAGTGAGCGAGCGGTTGCGATCTCGTTTGTGCCGCGAATGATGGAGCGCGCGTCCTTAAAAACAGTGAGCTCAAAATTGCCGGTGCGGAAGCGCAGCAGATACTCGTTGAACTTTACCTCTCCGGCGCGTCGCAGCCGGTCGGCAAGCGAGGCGAAGTTGATGCGCGTGGGTTGCGACGGCGAGATCTGCACTGCGTCGCGCCCGCACAACACAGCCGCACCTTCCTGCGCGACTGCCGAGAGCGTTTCGTAGCGGCTCAGCCCGCACGTGGGACAATCCTCGCGCGGTGAACCGGGATTGATCTGCCGCCATTCATTACGCCAGACGTCAAACTGCATCAACGATCCGTGCAGGTCTTCGATGCGTCCCGTTAGGAGTTTCAACGCCTCGCTGACCTGGACCGCGGCGACGATGTTGATGATCGGCATGATCACACCCGCGGTGTCGCACGTCGGAGCGCTCGCGGCCGCCGGCGCTTCTTCAAAGACGCAACGCAAGCACGCCGTTTGATGCGGACGAACAGTCATCGTCACGCCGTACGAGCCGACAGCGGCGCCGTAGATCCAATCGATGTTGTGCTTCACGCACGCGTCATTGATGAGGTAGCGAGTGGCGAAGTTGTCGGTGCCGTCGACGACGACGTCGCAATCGTCTACCAACTGTTCGATGTTCGAATGATTGACGTCGCTGACGTGCGGTTCGATCTCAATCTCGGAGTTGATCTCGCGAAGATGATTGGCAGCGGCTATGGCCTTCGGCAAACGATTCTCGGCGTCGCTCTCGGTGAACATCGTCTGCCGCTGAAGGTTCGAAGGCTCGACGAAGTCGCGATCGACGATTCGCAAGCGGCCTACGCCCGCACGGCCCAGAGCTTCAGCTTGAGCAGATCCCAACGCGCCACAACCGACAAAAAGGACACGCGCCGCACTTAAGCGGCGCTGTCCTTCTTCGCCAATCGGGT
The DNA here is from genome assembly GCA_046732535.1 of Acidobacteriota bacterium. Lineage (GTDB taxonomy): Bacteria > Acidobacteriota > Blastocatellia > Pyrinomonadales > Pyrinomonadaceae > PSRF01. The sequence goes on along the minus strand of JBKPNH010000167.1, from coordinate 45,170 downwards.
TGAAAAGTACCTGTCGGCTGTAGCGGTCCTTCACTGCGGCATTCACTGCGTTTCAGTATAGCAGTGAACGCCGCAGATTCAGCGCGCGAGCGACGGATTAGACCTGCGGTTGGTATGTCGGGGCTATGTTGTAACGCTTAATCTTGGCATTGAGTGTGGTGGGCTTGAGACCAAGGAGTTTTGCTGCTCGAATTTGGCTCCCCGAAGTGCGTCCGAGCGCGGTCCGGATAAGGTTGACTTCAAACTGTCGCACTTCATCGGAGAAGCGCGCGCCATGCTTGATGTCCACTGGCCGGGAGATCGCGAGCGACTCAACCTCGTCCAGGAGTTGCAGCGCCGTCTCGCGCAATGTGTTTAGCTTGACGTCGACGTTCGTGTCGCTGTTTGTATCAGGGGAGCCGTTTGATTCGTTTGGTAAAGTCTCACTATTCATAACCCACCTCTTCGTACATAAAGCCGGGGAGCTGAGCAAATACTCGCAGAGATGAACAAACAAGAGGATCAGTCTGTGACGGAACGGCTAAATCTTGTGATGGATCGGCCAGCGAGCAGGATAAACCCATGATTCTAGAGCGTGTTGCCGACTGCTTCCTGTAAATTGGCGCGGTAGTTTCGACTGAGAGCGAGCTGCTTGCCGTTCTCCATGATGATGCGGTACTCGCCGTGAAACCACGGTTGCATCTCTTTGATCCGGTCGATCTTCACGATGGCTGACCGGTGGATCCGCAGGAACTGCTTCGGGTCCAGTTGCTCCTCGAGGCTGCTGATCGTCTCGCGCAGGAGATACCCTTTCTGGTTGTCGTAGACGCGGACGTAATTGCCTTCCGCCTCGATGCAGTAGATGTCCTGGACGTGCATGAAGAAGACGCGGCCGCCGTTCTTGATCACCAATCGTTCGAGATAGCGAGGGCCGGCCTTCAGTTCCTCGAGTAAGGCGATGATGTCCTGATCGCGGCGGCTCGTGCGGTCGAGTTTGATCTGCGCCTTGGCTCGTTGCCAGGCGACTTCGAAACGTTCGCGATCGAACGGCTTGAGCAAATAGTCGAGAGCGTGGACTTCGAACGCGCGCACGGCATACTGATCGTACGCCGTAACGAAGATCACGTAAGGCGTCGTGTTTCGATCGAGCGACTCCAGTACTTCGAAGCCGCCGAGCTCCGGCATCTGAACATCAAGAAAGACGAGATCCGGAGTTGAAGCTTTGATCGCTTCGATAGCCTCACGTCCGTTCGCGCATTCACCCACGACCTCAACTTCCGCATCAGTCGCCAACATCTCGCGGATCATTTCGCGCGCCAGTGGTTCGTCGTCGACGACCAACGCTCGAATACGTACTGCGTCCGTCATCATGTCCCCCAACTGATCTTGTGAATTAACAGTGCCCGCGCGACAGTGAGATTCACGCTAGCAGATAAACACCACAGTTGAATCGCTTATGACGCAAATAGAGCGACAAAATGGATTCACAGTAGTTACGTTGAAGAGTGAAACAAGGTTCAGATTTGAGATGTGAGTTTCGGCGTGAACGAGAAAATGAAACGCGGCTGCAAGTTCATGAATGCTGTCGCGGGATCTCGATGGTGACAGTTAAACCTCCTGATGGACGATTTATCATTTCAAACCTCGCGGATGTTCCGTAAAGCCCCACAAGCCGCGCTTGCGTGTTGGCGAGACCGACACCTTTACCACGTCGCGCTTCAAACGCGCGATCCGCTTGCAGGCCAGGACCATTGTCTTTCACTTCGATGCGCACTGCGCCATTGCGTGGCGCCGCGGTGATCTCGACGTGTCCGCAGTGGCTGGTGCCGACAGCGTGTCGCATCGCGTTCTCAACGATCGGTTGCAGGATCAAATTCGGAACGCGAACGTCGAGTACGGCGGGATCGATTTTGATGTCCGTGGTGAGACGATCCTGAAAGCGAATCCGTTCGATCTCCAGATAACCATTCAGGAATTCGATTTCCTGTTGCAAGGTTACTTCCATCGAACCGGAGTTCTCGAGTGTGAGTCGAAGGAAGTCGCCGAGGCGCGTGATCATCTTGCGCGCGCCTTCCGTGTCTTTGCTCAACAACGCGGAGATCGAGTGCAACGTGTTGAACAAAAAATGCGGCTGCACTTGCATCTTCAACGCTTCCAGTTGCGATTGAACCAATTGGGTGCGCAGTTGCGACGCCTTCAGCTCACCTTTGCGATAGCTGCTGTAGTAGTTGAAGGCATGACTCAACCCAAAGATGAACCAGTAAACGAGTATCCAGCGATCGAGGTTGGGATAAACGTAGCCAAAGAGGCGCAGCGGCGTGATCGAGCTCGCGCGGCCGGAGAGAAGCATGTAGACGATGAAGTGAAGGCCTATCAGGGTGCTGACAAGGGCGACACTGAACAGCACATGAAGGACGACTTTGCGCATCCAGTTTTCGCGATCGATACGAAAGCGCCGCGCGATCCAGAGGACGAGCGGCGTCACGAGCGCCCATACGTAACAGGCTGAAGCCTGGACGAGGAAGGCCCGCGCGTACGGAATCGGCTGCCGCTCGGAGTAGTACATCATGAAGACCTGCGTGCTGAAGAAGAGGGCGGCGATCGTCCACATTCCCCAGATGATTCCGAGCCGCGCCAGCCGGCTGACTCACACGCTTTGCCGGGAGGGCGCATTTTCGGAGGCGGCCTCGGCTTTTTCGTTTGACGTCGCGGCGACGAGCGAGATCGCAGGGTTGCCGTCAGAGATTGTGCGCGCGGGCGCGGTCGACAAGTTCATACACCTTCGCTATCTGGGAGTGTGGCACGGGAGGTTGCGCGCGAGCGGCTAAGCAATCCCGAGCGTATAACGTCTTATTAACACCGGCGAGGAATGTTTTGTGACCAATGGGACTATCAGGCCTGCCAACCGGCTTTTATGGATGCGTGGCGAGTTGAGCGATAGTGGTGAGGGGTTCTTCGACTTGATCGGCAACGTTCATGCTCGTGACGGCTTCGATCTCGTCTCGACAGGTCTCGATCACGTGCTCAGTGTTTTTGATACTCAAACTGAGGTCGTTCCCATCATCTGAAAGCACCCACTTCTTATCAGCTCCACGGACAAGATGGCCGAGCTCGTGCAGCAGCAGCGTGAGGCGCGACTTGCGGGTGTTGGGTTGATAATTCGCGACCAGCGGAACGTGCCCGCCGTTTGGTGAGTTGCCGCGGTAGAACGACCCAGCCATATTGATCTCCGCCTTCTCGAACATCCGAAACGAGAACCCGGTCACGGCATTGCGAAAGATCGTCGTGGGTCCACTCATTCGGACGGCGATATGTTTTTCGAGATAAGCAGGACGAAAACTACGCACCAACTCGTTCAACGCCTCAACCGCGACGGGACCGCCGTAGAGTCGACTGCACGCGTTATCGTCACGCAGGATTGTGAACGCATCGAGATATGCCTTGTCGAGGTCGTTGAGCTTGCGCAGATCCTTCGACGCGATGATCAGCGCGAGTCGCGGCGTGACTGCGATTTTGATCGGAGGGTTCCCAGCCTGAGCGATCTCCGCAAACAAGAAGACGGCGAGAATCAGAATCGTTCTCTTCACGATTGCACCTCGTTCTGTTTCGTGCGAGCAACGTTGCGCGTGAATCTACGACGCGGCTATCGTGCGGGGCGGAAGTTTGTGATGGAGAGGTGAGAAAAAGTGATGGGGCGGCCCAATAGAGATACTAGAAGTGAGCTACTAAAAATTATTGGACCAGCGCAGCAGCAGCCGACTCATACATGATCGACGAAGAAGGCGCTTGACCAGTCCACAATTCGAACTGAATTTTCGCTTGCGCAACCAACATTTCGAGTCCGCGAAGCGTCTTGCAATCTACCTTGCTAGCTTCTTTCAGCAGTCGAGTCTCGATCGGATTGTAAACGAGATCGTAAACGTGACGAGCGCCTGCGAGTTGTTCCGCGGTCGCTGCGGTTTGATCGATCAACTCGCCGGAACCTAACGGCGTCGCATTGATCACGAGATCGTATTCAGCGAATGAAGCTGTTTGAAGCGGCTCGTACGAAACGTCGAACAGTTGTCCAAGCGCGCGGGCTTTGGCAGCGTCGCGCGCAAACAGTGTCACAATCGCCTGCTGACGTTGCAGCGCCCAGAGCGCGGCGCGCGCAGCGCCACCGGCGCCGATCAATGCGACACGCGATCCGGCAAGCGAGCCCATAACATCGAGAAGTGGTTCGATAAATCCCGTCGCATCGGTGTTGAAGCCCCGCAACTTACCCTTGCGAATGACAACGGTATTGACCGCACCCATCTTTTTCGCATCGGGTTCGATCCAGTCGAGACATTCGAGCACGGCTGACTTGTGCGGCGCGGTGATGCTCAAGCCGCGCAGGTTCAAGTCGATCTCGCGCGTCCGTGGATGGACCATGCGCTGGAAGAACGTCTTCACATCACGCACTTCCAACGGCAGGTAGACGCCGTTGATTCCAGCAGCCACGAACGCGGCGTTATGCATGTGCGGCGAGACGGAGTGCATCACAGGCCGTCCCACCAAACCACACACCATCGTTTCGCGATCGATCGTGTCGACGTGGTAAACGGAGCGTATTTTCTCAGCGGTGATCTGTCCGGGCGCGGTGGCGCTTTCTTCTGCCAACGCCGCGTACGTTAGAAAGGCGCCGCGCGACGGGCCGAGTATGCGCGTGGCGATGCCGGCGTTGCCCATCGCGATCGCGATCAAGTCTCGCCCGTCTTTGCGGGCGCGATCGAGCAGTTGAAAAATCGGAATGCAATCGACGATGTCATTCGCATGTACGGCGAGTTTTACGACGCCGGTTGGGGTCGCAGCGAGTCGCTCGTAAATGTCGGTAAGATCCTCAGGCACTCCTGAGAAATCGTGATGCGAGATGATCACCCGCGACCAGTCACGATCGACTGCAAGATCTGATTCGACGTCCCACCAAGCCGTTCGTGGCGCTGTCCTCCAAAACGATTCCCGCGTTTGACGGTCCAACTCGCGATACCCGCCCTGCTCCGCCGGACGAAACGTCAGAATCACGGGACGCGAGATGCGACTCAACACGCGCTGCCAGTCTTCTTCCAGCGCGGCGAGACAGTCGAGGCGCAGTTCAACGACGTCGGCCCACTCACACGCGCGCACGGATGCAGTCTCGAGCGCGCCCAGACTCTTTTCACAAACAGGAACACAGACCTGCGTCATCGGCGGTCCGACGTTTTCGTATTGAGGTGGCGGGTAGTGCCTTCAGTGACACTCGGCACTGGCGGCGGCATGAGTTGCTCTGTGTGCCTGGCGGGTGGCGGCGGCAGAGACGGCGGGTAGCGTTTCTCTCGTTCTCTGACGCGAATGTACTGCGCGATGCCAGTGCCCATCAACGAGAACGCCGGCAACAACATCCAGAACCACCACACCTGGCCGATCGTTCTCGAGAGCACGATGGCAATAATAAAGAAAGCAACGCCGAGGAACATGTTCTTGAAGGCGTGATCGAGCGTTAAGCGTTCTCGCTTTCGGCCACGCTTGTCCGAGACGATGGTCTCTTCTTCCGCGGGCGTGAGCTGTCCGGTCAGCGCTTGCGGCACAAGACTGATGTTCGCGCCGCATCCGCGACAAAAACTCGCGCCGTCAGTATTCTGAGTTGCACATTTAGGACAGAACATCCGAGTCTCGCCTCAACTGTTATCGTTCTTTCTTAACAACCGGTGTCCGTTGCCGCCTCGCTTCGTAGAGCAAAACGCCGGCCGCCACTGAAACGTTCAACGAATCCAACTTACCAAACACCGGTATACGGACCAGCGTGTCGCAATGTTCTCGCACGAGGCGGTGCAATCCACTTCCTTCATTGCCGAGAAAGATCGCGGCCGGAAGTTTCCAGTCCCACTCCGTGTACGACTGCCGGGCCTCGGCAGCAGCGCCAACGACCCAAATGTTACGTGCTTTCAACTGCTCTATCAATCGAACCAGATTTGTCACTCGCGCAACAGGAACGTATTCCAACGCACCCGCAGCAACCTTCGCTACGACGCCAGTCAGACCAACCGCGCGTCTCTCCGCGATGAAAACACCGTGGACGCCCGCGCATTCAGCGCTCCTCAGAATCGAGCCCATGTTACGCGGATCCTCGATCGCGTCCAACCCCAGGACCAACGGGGGATCCGGAGTGCCAATCTTCGCTTCGAGCGTGTCGAGCAACTCGTCAGCATCGGCGTATCGCGCCGCTGCAATCCGTGCCACGACTCCCTGATGACGAACTTCACCAAGCGTGCGATCGAGATCCAACCGCGGCACACGATGAACAGGCACGCCCTTCTGCCGCGCGAGATCGATCAACGGCTTCAACCGATCCGGCCGTGCGCTTTCGAGAATCGTGATCGTCTCGATCTGTCGCGTTCCGGCGCGCAGCGCTTCCAGAACCGCATTCACACCGTAGATCAGATTTGATGAGTCAGGCATCAGTCCGGTTGAAGAGCAAATATGTCTGGAGCCGGGAGTAGCGCGTGAACTGGCTTTCATTGCTCCTGACCATGGCCACCCCGACGCTCAGCCTGCCGGGTCGTTCGCGACGCCAACCGCTCGACTGCGTCTCCTGTTGCGGTCCCCAGACGAGGTCCAACGTGTGTCGCAGCCGGTTATAAGAGTCGTCAAATCTCGCGCGCCCCGCGTGCTCGACGATCAGTTGTTGTAGCCTGGCGATGTTCTCGTTGGCGATCAATGTCATTCGTTCGCCGAGACACGAGAAGTCGAAACCGTTCGCACTCACGCGCCACGTTTGTAAATCGGAAGCGGAGCAGAGATCGATCACTGCTTCATCACTCGAAAACTCGCTCGCATGGACGATTTCGTTCTCCGGCCTACGTGTCTTCCGTTCCTGGATCTCCATTCTTCTTACAAACAAACGGCCGGTGATGATCATCGACACGTCATCCCAACGAAGCTTCGTCGTCTCTCGCGTTCCCGCCTGGTGCAGGACTGCGTATGCAGTGTCAACGCCAATCGCTTTGACTCGTTTCACGGCAGACAAATCCAAAGAGTCGTCGCCGACGACGATCGTGGGCAGACCGAAATCGCGCAACCTGTTGAAGATCAACTCGGCTTCTTCACGATTGGCAGTGAAAGCCAAGGGCAAAGGCGTCTTCTGCGCGGCGATGCGCTTTAGATTTTCGGGACTGAGTTTCAGGAGATCAGCAGCCTCGGCGATCACCTCGGAAGAGAGATCGCCCTGCGAAGGCAACAGTATGTTGCTGTAAGCTGATTGATGTTTCTCGGGGGGACGCAACACCGGACGGCGCAGTTGCGCTGACGATTCAGTTATCGGCAACGACGCGCTACAGTACAGGCAAGCTACTCGAGTCGGAGGATTGGCTCGTAAACATTCGTCGCAGCGGATCATTTGATCCGGGGTAAACCCTTGCGGTTCTGAGGGTTCTATTGGGCCAGTAAAAGGTAGACGAATGTTTTCGTTATCTTTAGGCAATAGCTCCTCCAAGTATTTTGATTATACGACGACGGAAAAGTCCCGACGATTATGTTTTCAAAATCGACAAACAGAAATAGGCTCTCCTCGCTGGTCGTGATACTCGCGTTGTTCTTTACTGGCTGCGCCGCGTTTCGACCAACCGACGCCAACGGTCCACGATCCGACGTGCGACTCTATCCCGTCGGCGTTGCAGATCCCGGGGCGCGACTCGAAGAAGCTTCCCTGGCGTGGTATCAGCTTTCGCAACACTACGGCCTCACCGGCAAGAGCGAAGTGAACCTGAATCCCTACACCGCCACGATCCAGAATCTGCCGTCGAACCTGCCGGCGTCGATCATGCTGCCGAAAGTCGGCGCCGAGGCAGAGCACACCGAGGAACAGACGCGCGAATCGCTGCGCCGCTTCATCAACGAATGGCAACGACTGATCGGCGCTGACCCGCAAGAGTTATCTCTCGTCGAACGAAAAGACGATCCTTCAGGCGTCAAGCTCGCACGCTACGAGCAACGGCCATTTCGCTATCCGTTGCGAGGAGACTTCGGCAACCTGATTATTCGCTTTCGCAACAACGGGCAACTCGTCGACCTTTCGAGTAATTGCCTGCCGAACGCGGATCGGCTGCAAGCGACACTGAATGCAGTCACTCCGCAAGTGAGCGGCGAAGACGCCGCGAAGAACATCAAGTCGCAACCCATACCCATCGCGGGACAGCAGACCGTTACGCTGCCCGCCAGCGCTGTCGTCGAAACGCGGCAGTTGGTTGTTTATGCCCTTCCTTCACCCGGCCAGACGACCGGTTTAGAGCTTCATCTGGCATGGGAAATCAGTGTCACCAATGGCCCCATCAAAACTGTCTATCTCGATGCCGTATCGAGTCAAATAATCGGCGCCACCTGATTGCACATCATGGACCGACGATTTGACCCCGGCTTGACCAATACACCGCAAATCAGCATTCTAGGTTAAGACAAATGGGTATTTTTACGGAGTCAGTTTATGAACAGCTATGATCCAACAAACAACGTCTCGTGGCAGCTCGGCCACCGCGGAAGAGTAGCGGTTTTTATCGACGGCAATAACCTTTTTCACGCCGCGCGGTTTCATAACATCGACATCGACTATAACAAGTTATTGCGGGTGTTGTTGGGCGACGGCCGCCTGCTCAGGGCTTTCTTTTACACGGGTGTCGACATCGGCGCCGAGCGACAGCAGGGTTTTCTCTTATGGATGCGGCGCAACGGTTTCCGCGTCATACAGAAGGAATTGAAGACTTTCTACGACGGCACGCGCAAGGCGAACCTCGATGTGGAGATCGCGGTCGACATGTTGTCGCTCGCCGGCCGCTATGACACGGCGGTGCTGGTGTCCGGCGATGAAGATTTTGTCTACGCGGTCAACGCCGTCGCTTACAAAGGATGCCGCGTCGAGATTGCCGGTTTCCGTTCGAACACGGCGCCGAAACTGATCGACGTTGCCGATTATTTCATCGACCTCGGCGAAATCGCAGACAAGGTTCGTAAGGAGATCTCACACGGAACGCGGTATGATGAGCGCGATCTGCACGAACATCTGCCATCGCAATACATGCAGGAGCAGATGGATATCCCGAAACCTCCTGGCGATAATTTTCAAGCCGCCATGCGCGTGGTGCTTGAAACCGACATCGACGAGGAAGCAGCGGAGTTTGAAGCAGCGACGGAGTTCATCAGGATTACCGACGACCATTGATGGCGACATAGCCGGCCGCAAAAATGAAACTATTCACTGTTCAGGAAGCTAACGCCCTGCTTCCGAGCGTACGAGTGATTCTCGCGAAGATTCAGCGGGCCCATCGAAAACTCTCTCACTATCGCGACGACGCCCGAAAAGCCGCGGAAGCCGCCGAACAAGGCGGCGGTGGCATCGTCGACGGGGTAGCGTATGCACATATCCTGCACGAACTCACGTCGCAAATGACCGAACTGGAAGGACTTGGCGTCCAGTTGAAAGACTTCGAGCGCGGGTTAATAGATTTCCCGTCGCTCAGGGACGGACGGGTCGTCTTGCTGTGCTGGCAGATGGGCGAAGGCGACGAACTCGAATGGTGGCATGATGTCGACGCCGGCTTCGCCGGCCGCACGCCGCTCGACTGAACCACGGATCCTCAGCGATCCTCAAACCCACAACCTCAATCGCTGCTTTATTTTCTCATTGACCACTTAAAGTTGTTCCTGATAGGATGCGCGCGTTTGCCATAGGCCGATGCGGCGCGTGGGGGCGCTTGACGACGCGGAAATGGAACCAACCGGCGATACTCCAACTCAGCCCCGGGAAAGAAAATCCACCCTGATCGAATTTCCGGGGGTTCCGCGAAGCACCGTGCCCGAATGGCGCAAAGAACTCAGCGAGCGCGTCCGTGAAGTTCAGGAACGGCGCGCCCGTGAGGCTGCCCGTGAAGCAGCACGCGAGGCCGCCGAAAACGAACGCCGCAAGCTCGAATCCACCGTTAATCAACCGCAACTCGAACTGTTACCACCGGCCGAAATGCCGGCCATCAATCCCCTCGTCGCCGCCGCTCTCAAGCGAATCGAGCGTGCGCATCAAACGGCTCCCACCGAAACTCGACCAACGCGATCCACCCTCGCGACGGCCATCGCCTATGCTCCAGCACGAGAAGATAACGACATGAACGATACAGTTGGTCAAACGACGCAACTCACGTTCGAGTCGGAGGTCCCTATCGAAGAACCACCGCCTGCACTTCCGGTGGTCGAAAAGAGTCACTTGGTTGTCGTGCCGCCGAGTGAGCCAGCACCTGCTCCCGCGCTCATACCACAAGCGCCGAAGCGATTGATCAGGGACGACCCGAACGATCCCGCGCTCAACTATCTCGATTCCATCTCGCGGAACCTCCGCGTTGACGACAGCTCGCACAAGTCGGCGTCAGGATTTCGCCGGCTGATCAGCGCGTTCTTTGATCTGATCTTTTGCGCGCTGCTGACGTCGCCGATTGCTCTGGCAATCTACCTGACCGGCAACAATCTTCAGGATCCGCGTGCCATTGGCGTGCTTGCCGGCAGTCTGGTCGTCGTCACGTTTATCTATCTTACGGTGATGACGGCGCTGACCGGACGCACGTGGGCCATGCGCATGTTGTCGCTGAAAGTGATCGACACGAAGACCGGGCTCATTCCAACGGGTGGACAGTCAATCGGCCGCTCGTTCATCTACTTGCTCTCAGTGGCGACAGTGGTGGGAATGCTGTCTGCATTTTTCAGCCGCGAAGGCCACACCGCTCACGATCGTATTACGCGCACGGCGGTCGTTCGTATTTGAGCGACGGAGTTTTCTGTTACTCTGCATAGCCTAAGCTATGCATCAGGAACTAATCCGGCGTGTTGTCGAAGAACTGCGAACGGCGCTAAACGGAAGATTTCTCGGAAAGATATTTCAACTCACGCCGCTGTCGTTTGCGTTTGATTTCGGGCTGCGCGGGAGCTTCCTCTACATCAGCGTCGAGCCTTCGAGCCCTCGACTTTATCTCATTCAGCGCCGCGCCAGAGACCTGCAAAAAGCTTCAAGCCAGCTCGGTCATTTCGGTCAACTATTGAGAGCGCGAACAAACGGTTGCGCCGTCGTCAGCGTCGACAAAGATCCGCTGGATCGCGTTGTTCGTCTGACTTTCCGTTGTGCTGACGAAGCAGGCGCAACACACTTCCGTAGACTGGTAATCCAACTCACCGGCCGCACCGCGAATCTTTTTCTGCTCGATGAATTGAACCGAATCGTTGCGCTTCTTCGCAGCCCGCGCGGACAAATGCCGGGCGAGATCTATTCACCGCCGGCTGCGCCTCAAAGCGAAAGCCGTGAGACTCTCGAGCTTCCAGGCGGCTCGCCATCCGCATACGCGGACGAGTTCTTCAGCGGCGTCGACGCAATCAAAACGTTCGATTCACACGCCGCGACATTGCGTTCACGTCTGCGAACGTCCATTCAACGTCAACGAAAACTGAAAGCACACTTGCACAAAGACATCGCCGATCACGGCGATCCGGAAGAACACAAGAAACTGGGCGACCTGCTGCTTGCCAACGTCGCGACTGCCGTCCGCGAGGGAAATAAAGTCGTCCTGACTGATTACTACGCCGATGGCGCTCCGCTTATCGAACTCGAGATTGACGAAAACACGTCACTCCAGGACGAAGCCGCACGGCGGTTTCGCAACTACACCAAAGCGAAACACGCACGTGAAGAGATCGCGGCGAGGCTCGCTACCGTCGATCGCGAAATCGAAAAACTCGAAGCGCGAGCACAAGAGCTGGAACAAGTCATCGCCGAGCGCGATGCCGGTGCTCTGGAGAACTTTGATAAGTCGCCCGTGAAAACCGTCTCGACGAAACAGGCTGATACCCAGAAAAGCATTCCCGGCGTACGACGTTACTTGTCGACGGATGGCTACGAGATCCTCGTCGGACGCACCGCCCGCGACAACGACAAGCTCACGTTTCGCATGGCGCAGCCAAACGATCTATGGATGCACACCGGCGACTATCCTGGCTCGCACGTCGTCATTCGTAACCCGACACGCAAGGAAATCCCGCATCGCACGATCATCGAGGCCGCCCAGCTCGCCGGACGCTTCAGTCAGGCGAGCGAGGACGCGAAAGTCGTCGTACACTACACGGAAAGAAAATTCCTTTCCAAACCGAAAGGCGCCGCGCCAGGGCTCGTACGCTTGTCACGCTTTCGCTCGCTCACAGTTGAACCGAAGGAAGCGATCAGTAGACTATGAACCATGCAAACTAACTCCGAACGATTATTCGCGAAGGCCATCGATCTGATTCCAGGCGGCGTCAACTCGCCCGTCCGTGCATTCCGCGGCGTCGGCGGCACTCCTCGCTTCCTCAAGTCAGCGAAAGGCGCAACGCTCACTGACGTCGACGGCAAGACTTACATCGATTACGTCGGCTCGTGGGGTCCGATGATCCTGGGCCACGCCGACGAAGAAGTCGTGGCCGCGCTTCAGAAAGTTGCGGCGAATGGGACGAGCTTCGGCGCGCCGACTGAGCTCGAGATCGAGCTGGCGCAGGAAGTGATTGACGCGGTGCCGTCGATCGAGATGGTGCGCATGGTAAGCAGCGGCACTGAAGCGACTATGTCCGCGATTCGACTCGCACGCGGCGTGACGGGACGCACTCAAATAATCAAATTCGAAGGCTGCTACCACGGACACGGCGATAGTCTGCTTGTCAAGGCCGGCTCAGGCGTTGCAACGCTCGGACTGCCGGACAGTCCCGGCGTTCCCGCTGTCCTTGCTGAGAACACGATCACGCTCCCCTTTAACGACGTTCAGGCGCTCGAACAGGCCTTCGCCGAGTTTGCGGACATTGCGGCGGTCATCATCGAGCCGGTGGTGGGAAACATGGGCTGCGTGCCGCCTCAACCCGGCTATCTCGAAGCGGTGCGCCAGATCACAAACCAACACGGAGCGTTGCTGATCTTCGACGAAGTGATGACTGGCTTTCGTTTGGCGCGCGGCGGCGCGCAGGAGCGTTACAACATCAAACCCGACATCACTACGCTCGGAAAAATCATCGGCGGCGGATTACCCGTAGGAGCATACGGCGGCAGCCGCGAGCTGATGAACAACGTGGCGCCCGCCGGACCGGTTTATCAGGCAGGTACGTTATCCGGCAACCCGTTGTCGATGACGGCTGGCCTCGTGACCTTGCGCCGTCTTCGCGACGAGACAGTCTACGAGCGACTCGAAAGATCCTCGCAGCGACTCTGCGACGGGCTCGCCGACGCGGCACGGGAAGCAGGCGTCACGACCGTAACCAATCGCGTGGGATCGATGTGGACCGGCTTCTTCACCGGCGAGCCGGTTACGGACTGGGCCAGCGCCAATAAGTGCAGCCGGGAAACCTACGGCAAGTTCTTTCACGCGATGCTGGAAGTCGGCGTCTACCTGGCGCCGTCACAATTCGAGGCTGCGTTCGTCAGTCTGGCGCATACTGATGAGATCGTTGAGGAGACGATTGCGGCGGCAGGAAAGGCCTTCGCGGGTTTAGCTTAGACGCTTAGACAGGCTTTGCACGAAAAGTAGTCCCTGCCGGGATTTGAAGTCTTCTCTGCGATCTCTGCGTATCTCTGTGATCTCTGCGTAACTGTAGTCGCGAGAATTATTTAACGCAGAGATCACAGAGATACGCAAAGATCGCAGAGAAGAATTAGTTAGTTGTAAAACCACTTTTCGTGCAAGACCGCTTAGACAGGCAAATCGATCTTGAACTGCGAACCTTCTCCAGGCTCGCTGGCGACGCTGATCTTGCCGCCGTGTTGCTCGACGATCTGCTTCACGATCGCCAGTCCCAGACCAGTTCCGCGTTTCTTCGTCGAGAAGAACGGTTCGAAAATGCGATCGCGCGTCGCTTTGTCCATTCCCTTCCCGCTGTCGGCAATGATGACGCGCGCGTAAAGCTTCGCGCCATGGCCGTCGCCATCGGCGCTGGTGGTGATCAGATCCGTCGCGATGCGGACCGGCGATCCTTCCTGGCTCGCGTCGACAGCATTCGCTATCACGTTCACAAACACCTGCCGCAACTGGTACGCGTCCCACTGACCGACGATCGTCGTGTCGGTAAACGACTTCTCGACTGTTGTGTTCTTCTCCTGAATTTTATCGCTTACCAGGTCGAGGCTGCGTTCGAGCGACTCGTGCAGATCGACTTGCGACCGCTCGAGTTCCTTCTGCCGTGAAAACTGCGTCACGTCGACCACGAGCTTGTTGAGGTGCTTGATGCCGCGCTCGACGAGCTCGATCGTGTTCAGCGCGTCCTCGTCGTTGACGCTGTCGCGCAACATCGACACGCCGAGTCGAATACTGCCGAGCGGGTTGCGAATCTCGTGCGCGACCTGCGTCGTGGCTTGTCCGACCGCGGCCAGCGATTCGCTCCGGCGCAGCGTACGCTCAGATTCGGCTGCTTCGGTGGCGTCGACCAGGGTCACGATCTGCCCGTGATCGCCGTTGATCGCCAGCGGCGCCGAATACACGTCGAACGATTTGTCGCTTTCCTCGACGTGGGCCACCAGGCGGCCGTGATACGTCGCCTTGGCCACGCGAACTGCTGTGACCGTATCCAGGATCCTCATCACGTCGTCAGGCGCAAATCTTTCGAGCACCGAGGCGCCGATGCTGGCCTTCGGAAAGATTCGGAAGAACGCGGCGTTGGCGCTGCGGATGCGATCCTCTTCGTCGATAGCGGCGACGGCGCTGACCATTCCCTCGAGTAGTTGCGTGGTGAACGTGCGTTCGCGCCGGGCTTCGAACATGCTGCGGCGCATCTCGCGAAACTGGCGCTGCACCTGCCAGATCGTGCCTACCGCAACGAGCGCGCCCACAAAAAGCGCAAGGAAGATCCACTTGAGAATCGAATTTCGCGACTCAGCCCGCACCTTCTCCGCCTCACCGTCGATCTTTGCCTGGTAGTGTTGTTCTCTAACAAATAGCTCATTGATCTTGTTCAGGACCTTCCGGAATCGTTCAAAACCCGCGAGACTGTAGTTTCTAGCGTCCATCGTCGAGTCGAGATACGACTGAAGCTCTTTACGAAGGTCATTCCACACGGGCTCCTCGGAGAGCGGTGGTCCTTCGAGGCGTCGAAGCGCTTCTGCGACTTCATCCCGGGCGGTGTTCAACCGAAATTCAAACGGAGGCAATAATTCTCGTCGTTCTTGTTCGGTGCTTGACTCTGAGCGTGCGCGAAGGCGCGCCTCATTATCAAGCTGCGTCACTTTCAACCGCAGATCAAACAACAGATTCAGGCGCGCGATACGTTGAGAGCTGGCATCCTGCGCGTGAAAAGTGACATCACTCATCTTGTTGAGACTTAAATATCCCAGACCAGAGATAAGCCCGAGCAGCAACAGAAAGCCAACGATCAGAGGCACGAGCGCGGGCGCAAACCCGCGCAATGCAGAGAGTGCCGTCCGGACGCGAGGCGCGTTCGGATCAGATGTCCTGCGGTAGACTACTTGCGAATGTTTCTCTGCGGGTTCCATTAGTGAAGACTACGGTTTCGCGTCCATCCAGTTATCGCCGACACCCACGTCGGCCACGAGCGGCACGTCGAGTGAAACCGCCGTTTCCATCTCGTGCTTCAGTATCTCCGTTACTTTTTCGACTTCCTTTTCCGGTACTTCGACCAGCAACTCGTCATGCACCTGCATCAACAGGCGCGCCTCGAGATTGTTGCGCTTGAACTCTTCGTCAACGTGCAGCATCGCGATCTTCACGATGTCGCTGGCCGTTCCCTGAATCGGCATGTTGATCGCTTCGCGTTCCGCAGCCTTGCGGATGTTTGCATTGCGATCGGTGATGCCCTGAAGCGGTCGAATGCGCCCGTAGATCGAACGCACGTAACCGTGCTCGCGCGCGCGCACTGGCACCTCTTCCATGTACCGGCGCACGCCCTTGTACGTGTTGTAATAGTCTTCGATAACTTTCTTCGCTTCCTGCCGCGAGATGCCGACGCGTTGCGACAGTCCCCACGGCTCGATCGCGTAGGCGATCGCGAAGTTGACGATCTTCGCAAAACGGCGCGCTTCTTTAAGTTCCGCATCCGTCTTCGCGCCAAACACGAGCCGCGCCGTGCGCGCGTGAATGTCTTCGCCTTTCTGAAACGCCTCGAGCATCACCGCATCCTGCGTGATGTGGGCCAACAGCCGCAACTCGAGTTGCGAGTAGTCAGCGGAAACGATCTTGTTGCCCTTCTCGGCGACGAAAGCACGCCGGATGCGACGGCCCATCTCACTGCGAATCGGAATGTTCTGCAAATTCGGATCGCTCGAAGACAAACGGCCGGTCGCGGCGACCGTCTGGTTCAGTTGACAGTGAATCCGTCCGTCGGTGGCGATCTGATGCGGCAACGCATCAGTGTAGACGCTCTTCAGTTTGTCGAGCTCGCGATACTCGATTATCAAACGCGGCAATTCAAACTGTTGCGCCAGCTCTTCGAGCACCGCTTTGCTGGTCGAGATGCGCCCGGTCGACGTCTTCCTGCCGATGTCGATGTGCAGGTCGGAAAGCACTTCGCCGACTTGCTTCGGCGAACCGATATTGAACTCGCGTCCGGCCAGTTCGTAGATCTGGATCGTCAGTTTGTGCAGTTCCTGACCGATGTAACTCGACAGATCGGCAAGCACTTTCTTGTCGACTTTGAGCCCGGCGCGTTCCATTCGATAAAGCAGCGGCGCCAGTGGCAGTTCGACTTCGGAGTAGATTGTCTCGAGTTTCTTTTCAAGAATCCGCGCATACAGCACGCGCGCCGTTTGCGCCGTGAGATCGGCGGCGGCCGCGGTTTGCCATGCCGAGTCCGGCCAGTTTGCGGGAGGCTTGCTGCCGTCTTCCACGTTCAAGGCGTCCTTGGCCAAGTCCGCGAGGTCATACTTGCTGCGGCTCGGGTCGAGCAGATATGCGGCGAGATAAGTATCGTGCTTGACGCCTTCGAGCGTGACGTTGAAGCGGTCGAGCAGGCCCACGGCTCGTTTCACATCATGGACCGACTTGTCGACCAAACCATTTGAAAGCACTTCGCGCAGCGGACCCATCGCCGCCGACGCGCCACCCGCAAACTTTTCCAGGTCGACGTAAGCCGCTACGCCGGCGCCGGTCGAGAAAGCGATACCGCGCGTCGTGTCGAGCTCGGTGAAACATTCCTGCTCGCCTGTTCCGGCAGGTGTCGAGTCGGCAACGGCGATGCCGACGTCCTCGGCGTCGAACAGTGTTCGCACGAGGTTGTCGAGCTCGGTCTTTGTCTGAACGATGCGGTAGTTGCGTGACGTTTCTACCGTCGCCGGGCGTTGGACGGCTGCGTCCGCGTATTCGCGAGTGAGCAGCGAGAATTCGAGCTCGTGAAACAACTCGTATGCGGCCGTGCGATCCGGAGGCCGCGTCCTGATCTCGTCGAGTTTTAGTTCGACCTCGATATCGGTGCGGATTCGCGCCAGCTCGCGCGACTTTCGAATCAGTTCGGCGTTGTCGCGCAGCGACTCGCGATAGGTCTTGTGTTTGACCGACTCCCAACCTTCCAGCGCGGCTTCGATCGAACCAAACTGCTGGATGATCTGCACGGCGCCTTTTGAGCCGATGCCTGGCGCGCCCGGTATGTCGTCGATGGAGTCGCCCATGAGTCCCAGGAGATCGACGAGTTTGTCGGCAGTGACGCCAAACTTTTTCTCGACCCAGGCTTCATCGCACCACTCGACCGGCGGCACGGGCTCTTTTCGCTTCACCACCTGCGAATTCTGGCGCATGCAGATGATCCACGGATCGCGAACGAGCTGGCACATGTCTTTATCGTTGGACACGACGACGGCCTGAAGCCCTTTTGCGGCGACCTGGCTTGCGAGCGCTCCGATCACGTCGTCTGCCTCGTAACCCGGCACGTTGATCACCGGGATGTTCAGGACTTCGCAGAGCCGGAAGATGTACGGCATCTGAGACGACAGATCGTCCGGCATGGCGAGACGGTTCGACTTGTAGTCGGCAAACATCTCGTGACGAAACGTCTTTTCGCGTGACTCGAAGACGGCGGCGATGTACTCGGGTTTCTCTTCACGCAACAGCTTGAGCAGCATGTTGGTGAAAATGTAGACGGCTTGCGTCACCTGCCCCTGAGCAGTGGCAAGCGGCGCCGCGCGGTTCTGCATCGGCGCGAAAAAGGCCCGAAAGATGTGCGACATTGAGTCGATCAGGAAAACACGTTCAGGCCGTTCTTGATTCACTGAAAACTGTGCGGCAGGCATGTGATGAGATCATAGGAAGGTGGTTTGAGAGTGTCAAACAAGGCTGCTTCGCCAGGTAATTACGTGTTTGCCAGCTCACGCACGTGGGCGCGTACCGTGCCGCCGAGTGTTTCCAGGTTGTAGCCGCCTTCCAGACAGGAAACCAGCCGTCCCTGACAACTACTTTCGGCCCACTGCTTGACCGCCTGCGTCATCTGAACGAAATCCTGGTCCTGAAGGAGCAACTGCCCCAATGGATCCTGACTATGCGAATCGAATCCCGCGGAGATGATGATCAAGTCAGGTTTGAAATTGGCCGACATCTCTTCCAACGCGGCTTCAAACCCGCGTTTCTGTTCCGCCGCAGGCGTGGCGGCGCGCAGCGGCAGGTTCAACGTGTAACCCAGC
Source organism: Acidobacteriota bacterium (assembly GCA_046732535.1). GTDB lineage: Bacteria > Acidobacteriota > Blastocatellia > Pyrinomonadales > Pyrinomonadaceae > PSRF01. Next base: position 26,539 of record JBKPNH010000167.1, on the reverse strand, counting down.
CCGCGGCCAGTGCCCTTCTCGCCACGCGTTCCCGTCCCCGGATACCACGGATACTGGTGTGACGAGAAAAAGTAGACGGTCGGATCGTCATAAAAGATTCCCTGCGTGCCGTTGCCGTGATGAACGTCCCAATCCACGATCGCGACCCGTTCAATCTCCGCATACTTCTTTTGAGCATAGCGAGCGGCGACGGCGACGTTGTTGAAGAGACAAAATCCCATCGCTCGCTCTTCCGTCGCGTGATGTCCCGGCGGACGAACGGGAACGAAAGCATTCGTCGCCTCGTGGCTCATGATCAAATCGATTGCCTCACACGGCGCGCCCGCGGCGTACCTGGCAGCGTCGAAAGAACGCATTGAAACGACCGTGTCCGCATCGAGATACCCGGTCCCTTCACTCACCACTCGCTCGACGTGCTTGTAAAGCTGCGGTGAATGCGCGGCCTGTATATCTCCGCGTGCCGCCTCTTTCGCCTGCACCTCGATCAGCCTGGGCCAAAGCTCGTCATCACTTCGCAACGCGTCCATAACGACGCTGTAACGTGAAGGAGTTTCCGGATGACCCGGACCGGTGTCGTGTTCGCGGAAGATTGGATGGTGAACGATTGCCGTAGTCATTGGATGAGATTACAAGCACAACGGACAAAGTACAAAGCTATGCATTGATCCGTACATAGTTTCTGCTATTGAGTTTCCAAAAGCGTACGGTATCGAAACGAGCCCCGAATTACATCGACGTTTTTCTGAAGATCCGTGTTGGAATGACGTTTGCCATACGTCTGCTCAAAGGACGCGCAGGGAGGGTTGAGCAATGAAGAGAATCCTCGTCTTCATATTGGTTTTGAGTTTTTTGGTCGTGACCGGAACGCTTGTATCAGCAGACGGTCGAACGCGGTTGAATAAATCCAAATTTGAGAAATCTGTTCGCATAACAACGGAGGCAACTAATGTCATACGATGAAGAACAAGCTAGAAAAAGTCGCGTAGTGGTGGAAACACCGCATGAGCGACGCGAGGTGGTCCATTCACAATCAGTGCGCGACAACAGCGGCATCTCCGCCGGCATGGTCGGCGTGCTCGTCGTGGTGGCCATCGCATTGATTACGATGCTGGTGCTTTTCTGGATGAACAGTCAGCCGACAACTGACGAGAACGCCGCGGTGACGGCACAACAACCACCGACAATTATTCAGCAACCGGCGCCTGCGCAACAGCCTCCGGTAATCATTCAACAACAACCAGCGCCCGTAACACAGCCAGCGCCAGTCATCGTTACGCCACCGGCAGGAGGATCCATCAGCAGTGGTTCAACAACCAGCTCGAGCGTGAACATGGATTCGACGATTCAGACCGCGGTCGACAAGCGATTGGCGGACGATCCGACGTTCTCGACGCTTGGTATTACCGCGAGCGTGCTCGACGCGAAAGTGATGCTCATTGGGACAGTCAAGACGGAAGCTCTGAAAGCTGACATCGAAAGAGCGGTAAAGCAGATCAAGGGGGTGAAACAGGTCGACAACCAGATTATTGTGAGTGGTTGATCGGTTTAGCCAGCAACAGGATAACGCCGCGGTTCTTTATAGAATCGCGGCGTTATTCTTTGTGCTGGATTTTCATCTCGCGAGTTACAAACGACATCTCAAGCTCGAGGCTGCCACTTTCACAATTCAGGACCAGACGCCGCTCGTCGTCAGTCTCGAAGAAATCGACCGACTGGATCGGCGAGGGATTTGGGGCCGGCGTCAGGCGAGTGACTTCTTCGAAGTCCTGATCGATCGCGGCTCGGAGCTCGGCCATCGCCAGAGTTTCCGGCACCAGGCCCATCTCGCCATCGAGATAGACGTGCCACATGAATCCGATATCCAACAGCAGGTACGCCGTCTCGTCCCAAACGAAGTGGCCCAACACACTCGCGCCAATGACGTGCGCGATTACATGGTCCTGGTGTGTGTTTGTTTCCGCGGGTTTCCACACGGCTGCGTTTTAGACCTCAAAATCCATCAGGCTCTTCGATTTCACTGCCGCGATTGCGGCACAGACAATCGAACCGAGTCCGCCGGTCACGACTGACAACGTTGCACCGATCAAGGAGGCGAGTATTCCGGCTTCCAGTTCGCCAAGCTGCGGGCCGCCCATGAAGAACATCATGTTGATTGACGTCATGCGTCCGCGCAGATGATTCGGCGTGACTAACTGCCGGATCGTCTGTCGTAGCACCGTACTGACAGTATCAGCCGCGCCCGTCGCAGCAAGCATCAGCAACGAGACCCAGAACACAGTCGAAATGCCGAATGCCGCGGTCGCGAAACCGAAGATCGCCACCGACGCCACCACCAGCCTTCCCTGTTTGCGAAGACTTCCGAGCCGCGCCATCGCGAGCGCCGTTATCACCGACCCGATCGCCGGCGCCGCTGCCAGAAAACCGTAGCCGCGCGCGTCAACGTGCAGGATCTCTTTGGCGAAGATCGGCAACAGCAACGTGGCGGACGCGAAAAACGTGGCGGCGAAGTCGAGCGTCATCGTCTGCACGATTATCGGAGTGTTCCAGACGAAGCGAAAGCCTTCTTTCAATGCGCGGACGCTGAGCGCACTTCTTGGATCGCCGGACGCTTGCGGATCGCCGCTCGTACGCATCGCGACGAGCGCCCAAATCACTGCCAGAAACGACAGTGCATTTATTCCGTAAATGATTGCCGGCCCACTCTCCGCCAGCAGGAACCCCGCGATAGCCGGTCCACCGATCGTGGCGACGTTGAAGACCAGCAAGCCAAGGCTCACCGCATTCGGAAAGACCTCGGGCGGCACCAACGCCGGCATCAGCGACTGCCGCGCCGGAACATCAAACGCACTCGCGGCCGACGCCAAGGCACTCACGAGGTAGATGGGCCAAACACTTTCCATGCCCGCGACGGTGATCACGGTTAACAGCGCGGCGCTGATCAGCATCACCGTCTGTGTCATCATCATCAACCGTTTCCTGTCGAAAGCGTCCGCGACGACGCCGCCCGCCAGCGAGCAGATGATGATCGGGACGCCGCGAAACAGCCCGACAAGGCCCAGAGCCAACGCCGATTTCGTTAGCAGGTAAACGTGCCAGTTGATGGCGACAAACTGCATCTGCGATCCGGTCACAGACACAATCTGGCCCAACCAAAGAAGCCGAAAATCGCGATAGCGTAAAGCTGCAAACGAGGATTGACCGGTCGGGCTCACGTGCACAGCCACAATAAAGCACAAAAATCACAAAAGTTATAACGCGTGCCTTTTTGTTTTTGTGCCTCCTGGCGGCTGACCCGATGTGCAATCGATGTCACCGGTATGCTATAAAATGAGGCCTCGCTCACTCCGACTGACCGGCAACAAAACGAAAGGCTTAACGCATTTATGAAGACACAGCTTTCACGATTCCTTGCCACGCTTCTGATCACACTGTTTTCCTTGTCGCCTGCATGGGCCACCTGCGGCGGTGGCGGTGGCGGCGGAACGGGTGGCGTCGCCGGCGGAAACCGCGGCGGCGGTGGTCCGGAGCCGACCGTCTACAACGTGCCATGGCAAATGTGGGAAGCCAGGAACGCGCCACAGAAGGGTCTAGTCCTCTTCTGGTTTCCGGCAAGCAACAACGAGGTCAAACAGTCGCCGCTTCGCACGTCGCGCGTTCTAACTCTCTACTCCGCTCAGTGCGTGACCATGAGAGTCGGAGACGCAGGCCTGGCGGAGATGAAGAGCTACGTCGGCGAGTCGGCCTTGCCCGTCGCTGTACTCGCGACCCACGACGGCACGACGATCAAGAAAGTCGAGAGCACCGGCGGCAAGCTCAAAGTGGACCAGGTCGAGAAAGCCGTCGACGCTGAGATGAAGCAGCGCGAAACGGCGCTCGACGAGCAGTTGAAGAGTGGGAAGGAAAAGGCGAAAGCCGGCGACAAAGAAGCCGCGATCGCGGCCTTGAAACCAGTCGCCGCGGAGAACTGTCTGTTCCCGAAAAAGGCCAAGGATGCGGCGAGTCAATTGAAGAAACTCGGCGCGGAAGTTGTCAGCATTCCCCCTTCGCCGAACTTCGCCACACCTAACCTCGATAGAGCGTTCGGCGCCCGCATCGAGGCAGTGATGCGACGCGGCCTGCGTGCCGAGATCGCCGAACAATACGTCACGGCCCTGAAGTACTACCAGCAAGCCCAGCAGATGGATCCGGCGGATCCGACGCCGCTGCGTTACCTGGGCGAATTGTATCGTCACCACACCGGCGAGTGGGCCAAAGCGCGTGACGTCTTCAATCAGATTCTCAACATGCCGGCCGATCCGATCGCTCGCGCCGTGGCGCTACACGGCCTCGGCAAGATGACGATTCACGACGGCGAGTTCAAGAAAGGCTTGTCGCTGATGGAACAGTCAGTGGCGGAGTTTCCGCTGGCGCTCGCCTATCGCAATCTTGCGGTTTACTGGAATTCGGAAGGCGACATGGTCCAGGGCAATGCTTACACGAAGAAAGCGCTGGCGCTCGATCCGAAAGACCCGTACAACCTGGTGTTCGCGGCCGTGTTCATGGCTGCTTCCGGAAACGGCGACGAGGCGTTGAAGATCGCCCGCGCGAACCACAATCTGCTGCCGGCATCGTACAACCTGGCCGCCGTTTACGCGCAGACCGGTCATAAGCAGAAAGCGCTGGCGCTGTTGAAGCGCCACTTCTTCCAGTACGAGCGTTATCAAGCGGTGCGCGCGAAGGAGATGATGGAAGCGCGCGTCGACGCCGTGTTCGATTCGCTTCGTTACGACTCGAGTTTTCTCGCGTTAACGAGCGGCGCTGACGGCAAGCTGCAAATGCCGATGCGCGACATGCGAGGTATGCCAAACCGCTAAAACCTACTCGACGTTCCATCAGTGGCATTGAGTGACGTGCCACTGATGGAACCTACACTATGGCCCAAAACACTTCTTCGTCACCACCCACGGATCAAGTTCATAGTTATCGCATCTGGCAAGTAATCACGGCTTCCGCAGTCGGCACCATGATCGAGTGGTACGACTTCTACATCTTCGGCAGTCTCGCCGTAATCATCGCGCCCCTCTTCTATCCCGAAGGTAACGACACCTTGGCGCTGATCGCGTATTTGTCGACGTTCGCGGTCGGCTTCGTCATTCGCCCGTTTGGCGCACTGTTCTTCGGGCGTATCGGCGACGTGGTAGGACGAAAGTACGCGTTTCTCGTCACGTTGCTGATCATGGGCGGCGCGACGGCGGCGATCGGTTTTCTGCCGACGTACGCGACTATCGGCATCGGCGCGCCGATTATGCTGCTGCTGATTCGCGTCCTTCAGGGACTCGCACTCGGTGGTGAGTACGGAGGAGCGGCTATTTACGTCGCCGAGCATGTGCCTGACAAACGTCGCGGGTTCTACACGAGTTTCATCCAGATCACGGCGACACTCGGACTGTTCATGTCGCTCATCGTCATCTTGTTGGTCCAGAACACGATGAGCCGCGAAGCATTCCATTCATGGGGCTGGCGCGTTCCGTTCATCCTCTCGATCTTTTTAGTCGGCATCTCTCTTTACATCCGGATGAGAATGAAGGAGTCGCCGATCTTCCAACACCTCAAGTCAACGGGGATGACTTCGAGCAAACCGCTGGTCGAGGCATTCGCGAAGTGGGATAACCTGAAACGCGTGCTGATCTCGCTCTTCGGCGCGACCGCGGGTCAGGGCGTCGTGTGGTACACCGGACAGTTCTACGCGCTCTTTTATCTGCAAACGGTGCTCAAGGTTAACCCGGTTACGTCGCAGTTCATCATCGCGACTGCCCTTCTCTTTGCGATGCCATTGTTTGTCGTGATGGGTTCGCTGTCAGATCGGCTCGGGCGCAAGTGGATCATGATGGCGGGATGTTTGCTGGCCGCGCTTTCCTACATCCCGATCTATCGGGCGATGCACGGAGTGGCGGCAAGCGAAGTATTGACTTACACGGGCTTCGGTTCGTTCGTCTCGAATCCCGCGGCGTGGAAATTGATCCTGCTCGTGTTTATTCAGGTGGTGTTCGTTACGATGGTATACGGTCCTATTGCGGCGTATCTGGTCGAGGCCTTTCCCGCGAAGATCCGCTACACGGCGCTCTCGCTTCCGTATCACATTGGCAACGGCGTCTTTGGCGGCTTGCTGCCTGTGATTGGAGTGGCGGTGGTGAAGCAAACGGGAAACATATACGCCGGCCTTTACTATCCGATCTTCATCGCCAGCGTGACGTTTATCGTGGGCTCGTTGCTTCTTAAAGAGACGAAACATACGCTGATCTGGGATGAGGTCAAGTAAAATTTCGAAATTCGAATTTCGAAATTGCTTCACGGAGACGGCTGCTTGAAAACGACGCCGTTCTTCATCACGAACACGACCTTTTCCGTAGCGCGAATGTCTTTCAGCGGATCGCCGGGAACGGCGACGATGTCGGCCCACTTTCCGGCCGTTAGTGAACCCACGTTTTTATCCCAACCCAACAACTTCGCCGCGCTCGACGTCGCTGCGACGAGGGCGTCCATGTTGCTCATGCCGCCCCATTCGACCAGTAACTGAAACTCGTGCGCGTTGCTGCCGTGCGGTATGACGCCGGCGTCGGTGCCGAATGCGATCGGAACCTTCGTCGTCACCGCGAGTTTGATTGCATGGCGCACCGCCGCCGCCGCGGCGAGCGCTTTCTCCGCGCGCAGTCCCTTCAACACGCCTGTCTTCGCCGCCCGCTCCACGCCTTCCGCGGCTGATAACGTCGGCACGAGAAACGTTCCCTGCGCTTTCATCAAACGCGCGCCTTCTTCGTCGAGAAACGAACCGTGTTCGATCGACGAAACACCGGCGCGGACCGCCAGTTTTATTCCCTCCGTTCCGTGTGCGTGCGCCGCGACTTTTCGCTCGAGCTTGTGCGCCTCGTCAACCATCGCCTTCAACTCTTCAAACGTGTACTGCGTCGCGCCAACAGCGTCGCCTTCCGACAGGACGCCGCCCGTTGCGCACGTCTTGATCACGTCGGCGCCGTACTTGATCTGGTATCGAACAGCAGCGCGGATCTGATCCGGACCGTCGGCGACGCCCTCCTCGATTCCCGGATCGAACAATCCCGGACGAAAACCGTTTTCGTCGCAGTGTCCACCGCGCATCCCGAGCGCATGACCCGCCGTCACCATCCGCGGACCTTGCGTCCAGCCTTCATCGATGGCTTTCCGCAGCGCCATGTCGTCGAAACGACCCTCAGCGCCGACATTGCGTACGGTGGTGAAACCGGCCATCAACGTGGCGCGCGCGTGCTGCACGCCGAGAATCGCGCCGAATGATTCGTAGTCGCGCACTAGCGACGTATCACCGGCAGGATCGCCCAGCACACGCCCGATCAAATGCGTGTGCGCATCGATGAACCCAGGCAGCAGTGTGACGTCGCCGAGATCGATCACCTTTGCGTTCGCAGGAACGTTCACCGAACGGGATGGGCCAACGGCGGTGATCTTGTTGTCCTCGATCACGATCACTGCATTGGTGATCGCAGCCGCGCCCGTGCCGTCGATTAAACGCGCCGCCTTCAGCACGACGACGCCTTTTCCCACCGGCGCCTCAGGCGTGATTCGCGGAGGTGTTTGAGACACCGCGGGCACTACTGATGAGAGCATCAGCGTTAGCAGTGCTATGAGTTTGAAGTTTTTCAATTGTGGCCTCTGGTTGTTTTGTTTAGCAGGAAACCGGAATCGATGTTCCAAACGCGCCATTGACCGACGCCAGGAACGCCTGCGCCGATCCGATGTCGAGTCTGTACGTGACGTTTGTCGAACGACAGACCGAGTCGCCGGTGATGGTGATGGCGACGAGAGTCTGTTTGCCGTTCACGGTGAGAAAATTTGGACCACCGGAGTCGCCAAAGCACGTGCCGCTGTTGCCGGTCGACGGGTTCTGTGTCAGACGCAGGTAGCCTCCGTTTAGCGAGTTGAAGCCCGAGAAAGCAAACATGCGCGGGATCGGATTCAAATCCTGGAAGAAAGGCGTGCCTGCGCCTACGACACGGTTTTGAACTCCATATCCAACCGGAGTGAACTCGGCGTTCTTCAATCCGTTTTGTGCGACCAACTCGTCCAGCAAACCGCAGCCTGGCAGTTTAGCCGGCGTGACGCCGCGAACGTTCCTTTGCAGGATGAGAACGGCAATGTCTCCGGAGTCGCTCTGGCTCGGGTTGTAATTTGGATTGCTGACCACGTGCGCGACCGGCAATAGGTTTGTATTGTTGCTGGTGAGCGCTCCAAACGGAATCGACGGATCAAGACTGACGAAAGCCGTGTATCCCGCCGGCGCGAACTCCTGCTCGAAAGCGACGGTGCAATGGCTCGCCGTGAGAAAGACGTTCGCCGTGATCATGGTGCCCGAGCAGATCGGGAAGATCTCACCAGTGGGTGACTTGACGATGAACGCACCGGTGTTTGCGAAGGCATTATTCTTGTCAACAAACCCGTAAACAATGGCTGAGGCTTTACGCGGGACGAGCAATGAACCGGCGGCCAGAGTCAGTAGTAGAGCAAACAAGCAGAGCTTTCGTTTCATGATGGAAGACTCCTTGATCTTTAGGGTTGTCGGAGGATATAGCGTCGCGGATTCTACCTCTTAGTTGCCTCCGCGCAAAGCCTTGGGCTAACCTCGCACGCGCTCGTCTGACTTTGTTAACGCAACCAGCCCTGTCATGAAAACAAGCCGCCGCGAATTCAACTACTGTCTGGCACTGAGCCTGTTCTCACTATCCTGCCGCCATTCGAATGCGCAGCCGCAATTGCGCGTCAACGGCGAAAGGATCATGAACCATATCAACGGTCTCGCGGAGTTTGGGAAGAACCCGCAAGGTGGCGCGAGCCGCGTTGCGTACAGCGACGCTGACAAGCAGGGGCGCGAGTATGTTCTCGGCCTGATGCGTGACGCAAAGCTCGACGTCTCAATCGACGCCGCCGGAAACCTTATCGGCCGCCGCGCCGGCAGCGCCGCCGGACTGGCGCCGTTGCTCATTGGCTCCCATATCGACACCGTTCCCGAAGGCGGAAACTACGACGGCGTTGTCGGCTCGATGGGCGCGATCGAGGTCGCGCAAACGTTAGGCGAGAACAATGTCACCACTCGCCATCCACTCGAAGTGGTGATCTTTCAAAACGAAGAAGGCGGACTGATCGGAAGCCGCGCCATGGACGGCGAACTGACGGAACGCGAACTGGATCTCGTCAGTCGCAGCGGCAAGACGATTCGCGAAGGGATCAAGTTCATCGGCGGCGATCCGTTGAAGTTGGCGGACGTCCGGCGAAAGAAAGGCGATATCGCAGCTTATCTCGAGTTGCACATCGAACAAGGCGGCACGCTCGATACCGAAAAGATCAAGATCGGAGTTGTGGAAGGGATCGTCGGCATCAACTGGTGGGACGTTAGCGTAGAAGGCTTTGCCAATCACGCCGGCACGACGGCGATGAACAATCGTCAGGATGCGCTGCTGGCGGCGGCGAAGTTTATCGAGGCCGTGAATCGGATCGTGACGAGTGTGCCGGGACGGCAGGTTGGAACGGTTGGGAGAATTAACGCGCTGCCTGGCGCGCCAAACGTCATTCCCGGCAAGGTCGTGCTGAGTCTCGAGCTGCGCGATCTGGACGCCGCCAAGATCAACATGCTCTACGAGAAGATCCACGCCGAAGCACAGCAGATCGCCGCGGCGAGCCGTACGAAGTTTGACTTCAAAGAGATCAACGTCAACATTCCCGCTCCGACAGACACTCGCATCCGCTCATTGATCAGCGAAGCAGCGAAGGAGCTCGGTTTGTCGACGAAGCTGCTGCCCTCCGGCGCCGGTCACGATGCACAGGACATGGCGCGGCTTGGTCCAGTGGGAATGATCTTCGTCCCGAGCGTGGGCGGCATCAGCCACTCGCCGCGCGAATTCTCCCGTCCTGAAGACATCGCCAACGGAGCTAACGTCCTGTTGCACACGTTGTTGAAACTGGATCGTGCTTGAGAGTTCGAAAAGTAAGTCTGCAGAAGAGATCTTTCCCGCAAAGGCGCTAAGGCGCAAAGAAAAGTCCTTTTAGAAACGCGGTAGCGCTTTGCGCCTTAGCGCCTTTGCGGGAAATAGTCCGGGAGAAAGCGGACTTTTCGGGCAAAGCCAGCTACTTGGTTACTCATATCGCAACGCGATTATGGGATCGACCTTCGTCGCTCGACGTGCAGGGATGTAACTCGCCAGCGCCGCCACGCATACAAACAGCAACGAGATCAAGGTGAATGTCATTGGGTCGGTCGCCGTGACGCCGAAAAGCAACGTCGACATCACTCGCGTCAACGCGAACGCTGCGATCAACCCGATCGCGACGCCGGCAAGGACAAGCTTAAGACCGTAGCCGACTGCGAGTTTGAGCACCGCTCCTGTTTGCGCGCCGAGCGCCATGCGTATTCCGATCTCGTGCGTGCGTTGGGCCACCGAGTAACTCATCACGCCATAAATTCCCACCGCGGCGAGTATCAAAGCGACAGCGCCGAAGATCGCGAGCAGCAACATGTTGAAACGTTGGCGAGCGATGGAGTCGAGGAGTATTTCCTCCATTGTGCGGATGTTCGAGACCGGCTGGTCCTTGTCGATCTCCCACACAGCATTTCGCACCGTCGTCGCCATGCTTGCCGGATCGACGCCCGTCTGCACGACGAGATCTTCCGGCGCGAAGAAATCCGTCTGCCGGTAGAGCAAATACATTTGCGGCTTCGGCTCGGCGCTCAGTTCAAACTGGCGCACATCTTTCACGACGCCAATGACTTGAAACCAATCTTCCGGACGCTGAATTGGTCCGAGGGCGACGCGCTTTCCAACCGGATCTTCGTTGGGCCAAACACGACGCGCCATCGTTTCGCTGATCAGCATCACTAGCGGGCTCTTACGCGTATCTTGATCGGTAAACTGTCTGCCAGTCAGCACCGGAATGCTCATCGTCTTGAAGTAGCCTGGACTGACAATCCGCGTCGTGACGATGAGCTCCTGTCCGGGCGGCGGATCAGGTCTGCCTTCGATGCCGACCGCGATCGAATTGCCCTGGCGATACAACGGAAGGTTCGACGTCACCGCCGCTGAGTTAACGCCGGGCAGAGCTTGAACACGTTGAATCAGATCCGTGTAGAACGCGCTTCGCCGTTCGAAGTCTTTGTACTTCGGGTGGGGCAGAACGAATTTCATCGTCAGTAAATTCTCAGTTCGAAATCCGGGATCGACGTTGCGCAAACGAAGGAAGCTATTGATCAGCAATCCGGCGCCGATCAAAAGCACGAGCGAGATGGCGACTTCCGCCGTCACCAGCAGGCCGCGGATACGTTTGCCGCTGCTTCCAGTCGCCGAGTCGCGGCCGCCTTCTTTCAACGTTTCCGTTTGATTGAATCGCGCCGCCTGAAGCGCCGGCGCGAGGCCGAATATCAGGCCCGTGATCGTCGACACCAGGAACGTGAAGCCAAGCACTTTCGGATCCATGGTCACCTGTTTGGCTTGCGCGATGGTCTGCGGAATGAAAGCTCGCAGCAGGATCAGACCGCCGTAAGCGATTCCTAACCCGACTACGCCGCCCAGCGTCGCCAACAAGACGCTCTCCGTCAGAAACTGCCGAATCAAACGCCAGCGCCTCGCCCCAAGCGCCACGCGCACAGCGATCTCTTTCTGTCTGACCGCGGCGCGAGCGAGTAACAGGTTGGCGACGTTGGCGCAGGCGATCAATAGGACCAGCCCTACCGCGCCCAGGAGAATCAAGAGCGCGGGTTTGATGTCGCCGACCGTGTGTTCGTGCAGTGAAGTGACCTCTGCGCCGACGTCGGTGTTTGATTGCGGATACTGTTGCTGAAGCCGCGCCGCGATCGTGCTCATCTCGGTCTGCGCTTGCTCCAGCGTTATGCCGGGCTTCAGTCGCGCCAGGACTTGTAAGTAGTGTGTGGTTCGATCGGCTGCTTGCTCGGCCGTGAACGCGATTGGCGTCCAGATTTCGTCGGTGCTCGATGGAAACTGAAAACGCGCCGGCATCACACCGACGACGATGTAGGGCTGGCCGTTCAGATTGAGCGTCTTGCCAACGATGCCGTTGTCGCCGCCGAACCTTCGTTGCCACAACGCATAACTCAACACGACAACTTGATTGGATCCCCGTTGATCTTCCGCGTTCGTAAATACCCGTCCTATCTGCGGTTCGACTCCAAGCAGCGGAAACAAGCTTGCCGACACAGCGCGTCCCCTGAGTCTTTCCGGCTCGCCGGCACCAGTTAAGTTGAAACTCTGAGGGAGTATGGCAGCCATTCCCTCAAAGACCGTGTTTTGGTTGCGCCAATCGACGAAGTTCGCTGCGGTGGGTGTGTCGCGCGGATAGCCGTGTTTGGATGCATCTTCCCAGACCATCACGAGCCGTTCCGGATCCTTGTAGGGCAATGGCCGCAGCAGCACGGTGTTGACGACGCTGAAGATCGCGGTGTTCGCGCCGATACCTAAAGCGAGCGCGATTATGGCGACGACAGTGAAGCCGGGGTTCTTCCGCTGCATTCGTGCGGCGTAACGCAAGTCTTGAAAGAAATCCGTCAGCAAGTTTGACCTCCCGTTTCCACCCAACACCGGTTCGTCATGGAACGGCTTCTGAATGCGCGTCAATTCTTTTGGCAGTGCGTCGAGATCATCAAGCGCAATTCTCTTTGATTGGTGTTCTGACAACCCCTTCGCGATTGAGCGCTGATAGACGTCGTCAAGATGCTGGGCCAACTCCTCGACGATTTCGGCTTCGCGCGCCGGTTCTAACTTCAGCTCGCTTAACCGGCGTCGAATCTCGTCTTTCCAATCAGGCATGTTCAATTCCGGTAATCCGGCTAATCGCCTCGACGAACTCGCGCCAACTGTTCCGCTGCGCGGCCAGCACCTTCTTCCCTTCCGCGGTCAGACGGTAGTACCGCCGGCGCCGCTGCCCGGCCTTCTCAACCCATCGCCCCAGAATCCAACCGCGCTTTTCGAGCCGGTAGAGCAATGGGTACAACGACGCGACATTGAACCGCAGCGTCCCACCGGATCGTCTTTCTATGAGCGTTCCGATGTCGTATCCATGCCGTGGCTGGTCCTCGACGAGCGAGAGTATCAACAACTCCGCACTCCCCTTCTTCAACTCCCTATCCAACATCCGCGACCCTTTATGTGTCATAGCCATATATTATTGAGCCGCATATCAGGCGTCAACACAGGAATTCTCGTGCGCATGATCCGATTTTTGAGTGCTTCGCTACGGCAGTTGAAAGTTTCGCGTCAACAGCAGCCTCGCACGGACCTCGAGCCGTTCGGGAAGATTAAAGCGCAGTAGCGTTTCGGTTACTCTTCCGACGGCTGTAAGCGGAACGATGTGCCCGTCTTCTTGCATGTGAAAATGATCGGACCATCGCTGAGTTCGTGGATTGAACAACCGCGCCATTTCGCCGGTGACGACGTCGATGGATGCGATATCGGAGCCCTTGAATCGATTGCAGTCAAAGCACGCAAGAGCGAGATTCACGAGGACAGTCTTTCCTCCATGTTTTTGCGCGATGAGGTGATCAGGTTCGTGAGGAAAGAAGGATTGGGATTCAGCTAATAAACAGTATTCGCAACGCTCTCCTGCGCGCTCCCGCACCTCTCGCCGTAAGGCAGCGGAGACGCGGGATTGTTTCATGTTTTCTTCTTGAGATACTCCTGGGCCCTAGCCTTAACAAGTTGCATCAGGTGTTCGAGTTCTCCAAAACGCTCGAGCTCCATCGCCTCTTCATCGGTCAGTTCATCAGCAGCGTTGCGTTCCAGCAACTCCCGCACCCGCTCCTGCGTTTCGGGTGAAGGACGAAACGCCACCACTTCAGCCGATGAAGCCCCGCGCGCGAAAAGGTCTACGATCTCATCGTAGCCCTTCCGCTCGATAGGCAAAGAAATGAAGGGACGATTAGGTTGTTTTGTGACGTGTTCTCGTTTCATAACACCTGCGAGGAAGGCGTTCATCTTAGCATTCCGATGGCGAACGAGCGAGCCTACTTGCACTCTAACAGTGGGGACATCATCTTGTATACGGCATATAAACGATCTAAATGCCGGTTCAGGGGATTAGCGACTCACTGCTGCCCAAAATCCTTCGGACACCTTTTCGACGTTCTGTCATACTTCAATACTAATCGCCATAAAATCGCTTGAGTGCGGAAATGGAGTGATCATTGTACGGCGCTTCTACAACATCAGGCACAGCATATCGAACTTCCTTTGCCAGTTCGGTCAACATTCGTGGATGTGACCATAACAAGGCATAATCATTCTCCTTCTTAGACGAGGTTAATGGTCTATGGTCGACTTTGTGTTACCGCCACAAATTGGCCTGCGTCTTTGGCAGGTGGGTTAGGACAACCGCCAAGGTTTCGCTTATCGAGAACTGATTTTACTCACCTAGATATCCTTGCGACGCGCTGATGAGTTATGTTTTTCGTCTGAGATAGAAATCAATGATGGGAACTAACTCCTTAACATCATCGTCAACCTCGATTTCTGGATGAGCCGCCGACAAGGCGGCATTGAGAAACCTCGATAGCTCTTGAGCTCGAATTGTTAGAATCTGACAGAAGTCCATCGCAGTAAGTCCTTCTAGCTTATCCATCTGAAACTGTCTCAATAGGTGATGAACAAATAGGTTTCTTTCCTCAACAAAAACAGCAAAAAGATCTTCGAGATCCTCATCAATATCCACACGTTTGCGTAGCTGATTTAACAGTATGCCCAGGCTTTTCTTTCGAAGTTCTCTATCCTCCGACTCCAAATCCTGAAGTGCGAACGATGTGGTTAGACAAGATTTCAGTGTCAATTCGACCGCCTGAACATGATAAAGGCAGTATCCCATTACAAAGAAAGCTGTTTTAATTGAACCTGGAATCTCTAGGCCATCTAAAAACGAATTCAGATCTTTCGACATTGGTTATTCAATTCCATTTCGGCAAGTGCCTCATTTAGTTCGGACTCGATCGATCAGCGGCCGCTCCGTAACGCTGCCCAAGATAAGCTAACTCCTTTCAGACCCGCCTTGCTAGATCCGCAATCCACTCGGACAAGGAAAGATATTCTTACTGAATTGCCGGAGCTTCCTTACTCAACCTAGCAGCCTCATTATGCTTGATGAATGACTCTTCTGTATGACTTCTTCCAGCGAGTACAAGTAGTCCTCGCAAAAGATGTGCTCTACAGTTTTCTGATGTTAATGCGAGAAAGCGAACTGGCGGTAGTGAAGAAGTTGAGAACGTAGTTGCGTAGCATCACGGTCTTCGCTGGCGACTCTAGTGTGGAATCTGGTTGCGAACCGGAGATCTTTCAAACGGAGAGCACGACGCGATTTCCTCTGTAGAAGAAACACGCTAATTCATGCATACCACGGTTAACTTTAACGATAATGGAACAACGGTTCACGTCAACCGCGAATACAAAATAAAAGGCACTTACTTACACTTGCTGTAGCCGCAATCTCTACAGAAGTCGCAGCCGCTGGCGTGCTCGAGTTGGCCGTGGCACTCGGGGCAGATGCCTATCATGTTGGACATGATGGCGCCGGTGACGGGTTTTTGTTGGGGGTGAAGTTGGGATTGCTGTTTGCTCACAGCACGCGCTGAGTCAGGGAGATCCTGGACGCGGCGCACCGTGATCATGATGCATTCGGCGACTGCCTGCTCGGGAGAGGTCAGGAGACGCTCGTTGAACCAGACCGCGTGCGTGCCGGTGACTTTGTTGAGGCTGTACGCCACTTCCGCGGCGTCGAAACCGCCACGCAACATCTTCGACGCAAGCAAACCCACACCGCCGCTGATCGGACCAGTGGCGAACACTTCCTGGATCATCTTGCCATCGTGATTGACCGTGACGTAGAGATTCTGACCGTCGAACGGAATCTGCCAGGTCGCGCCTCGCAACTCCCGTGGACGCTCGATGCGAATCGCAGTCACCGCAGGCACCGGAACGACGTCCGAGTGCTCGCGGGCGATCGCTTCCTGCCGCGCTGACGCATCATCCGCCGCAACCGCTTCCGCCGCGCTAACAACGCCAGTCTTAGGCGCGGACACACTCATCGGACCAGCAGACTCCACAGCGCCAGCCTCCGCAACCGGCTCCACGACCGCTTCCGGATTACAGGCAATCTCACCTTTTGGTTCTTCGGCCTTCATCGAAGTGAGCACCTGATTGTCCCGCGATCCGTCACGATAGTAACTAACTGCCTTGCAACCAAGCTGACGTCCCAAGCGATACAACGCGTCGACCGATTCAACCGTATCGTTAACTGCGCCATTGCACGTCTTCGACACGCTATTATCGACGTTGCGCTGAGCAGCCGCGAGCACATGAACGTGCTGCTCAGCGCTTATGTTCATCGCCGAGATAAAATGCGGCGGCAGCTCACGTTCGTGTTCCACGACGTAAGCGGCAGCCGCATCTATCGATTCCTGATCGCATTGGTCGACGTCAATACCGAGCGCTTGCGCCGCCAGAGTATGAACGTAAGTGCGAGTTCCGAGTGTGTCCTTGCGCACGTAGGCCCACGAGAAGTTGGGCTCGACGCCCGACGACGTCTCAGCCACCAGCGAGATCGTTCCGGTGGGCGCAATAGTCGTCACTTCGTAGTTGCGCGGCGTAAGCGGAACGTCTTTCGGAATTCCGATCTGGTTGTAGAGAAACTCAGTATAAGCCTCACGGTTCGGCTCAAACTCCGGAAACGCCCCCTTCTCCGCGCCTAGCCGGTTGCTCTCGATCCACGACTCGCGACGGACAAACCCCATCACCTCGTCCATCAGATCGATCGATGCCGCCGAACCGTAAGTGACATTCAGATTCAAACAGAGATCGGCAAAGCCCATGATGCCCAAACCAACCGGACGCGTGCGATGCACCACTTCGTTGATCTCAGGAAGGGGCCAGGCACACGTATCAATTACATTGTCGAGAAAACGAGTGCACAAATGCGTCACTTCACGCAGCCGCTCCCAATCGACGCGCTTTTCCGAATCGTAAAACTTGGCAAGGTCGATCGAGCCCAGGTTGCACGAATTCGAAAAGTGCAGGAATTGCTCGCCGCACGGATTGCACGAGTAGATCGGTCCCATCGACTTCATCATGTGATTGTGACGATTCACTTCATCGATGAAGGCGATGCCCGGCTCCGCATACTTGTGCGCGCTGGCGACGATCCGGTTCCAGATATCAGGCGCGAAGATCATTCCCGGACGCGGCGGTTCTTCGACAGTACAATTCGACAGGTCCGCATTCAAAAACGCTTGTCGATCGCAGAACGTCACAGTCGATCCATCCGGCCGCCGGTAGAGCACGTAATCGCCATCGCGCACTGGATCGTGAATCGGCTCTTTCCATGATTCGCCGTCGAACTCCAACTGGAACCACTCGTCGTTATCGACCGCTTTCAAAAACTTGTCAGTGACGTTGACTGAGATATTGAAGTTTGTAAGCGAGTGCTGATCGTTCTTCGCATGAATGAAACGCAGCACGTCAGGATGCGTAACGCGCATCATGCCCATGTTCGCGCCACGCCGCACGCCGCCCTGCTTCACGACGTCGGTGACCTGGTTCACGATGTTCATGAATGACACTGGACCAGACGCAACACCCGTTGCAGAGCTGACCATTGCGCCATGCGGCCGCAAAAACTCGTACGTCATGCCGGTGCCGCCGCCGGTTTGATGAATCGTCGCCGCGGCTTTCGCGTGGTCCATGATGCCGGCGAGCGAATCCGGCACATCGAGAACGAAGCACGCCGCGAGTTGTCCATTTGCTTTACCGGCGTTAACCAGGCACGGCGTGTTGGGGATGAACTCGCGCGCGAGCATCACGTCGGTCATGGCGGCGAAAAACTTGTCTCTCTTTTCGCCGGTTTCGGCCTTGGAAACGTGGCCGACGACCCGTTTGACAATGTCTTCCCAGGTCTCAAAGGGCTGCCCCTTCGAGTCCTTCATGGAGTAGCGCTTGCTAACGACTTTTCTGGCGTTAAGTCCGAGTTCCTGAGACCGCCGACGCGGAGAAACACTGGTACTTCCGACCTTTTTGCCGATAGCTGGGCTGCTCATCATCTCTGCCTTTCTGCGTCTTAAAGGGTAGACTTCGCCAAGCGTAATTACTACGCAGGCTTTCACTTAGAATGTTTTATGGGTACTCCGGTTGGCCACTAACTATCACCACCAACGGCGGGCAGCAATATACTCCTCTACCATCACCGTGTCAACACAGATTACGACATATAGTGGTAATTAAATATAGAGACCCTACGGAGTGTAGTTTTGCGCGGATTAATGAATTACTTGCCTGTCCCGGTATTGGACACCAGCAGTTCGTAGTTGCCGAGGTCGCGGTTGTGACTGTCGAGGGCGGCAAAGGTGTCGGAGGTCTCCTCGAGCATCTGTTTGGTCATGGCGATCGAGTCGCTCAATTGCTCGAAATCCAACGATGAGACGCGCTCCGGCGTCGGCAGGGTCACGACTTGATCGTTGACCAGGCCAAAGAAGTTTTCGATCGACTGTAACTGCCCTTCCACCAACTTCACCGACCGTTCGATATCGTTGAAAGCAGCGACGCGTCGCTTGAGTATTTCGACGTTCGCTTTTTGAATGCGACGCTCACGCTCGTCCTTCGCAGCCTGGACCGATCGCTCAGCCTGCACGAGTTGATTCTGCACTGCCTGGCGATTGATCGACCGAAGGTGATGTTTGCGACGACGATAAACGTCCAACAGATCGACGAAGTCTTCCCAACGCTGGTCCAGGCTCTGAATGTTGTGCGGAATCTGCTTGGTATTAGTGAACTTTTTGTAGTTCGAATAGATCTGGTTCTTCATCCAGCGCAGATACTCGACCGCTTCACGTTCACGCGGATCGAACAATTTGATCTGCGCCTCGCGCTGCTGTTCGCGCAACTTCAACAGACGCTGCTTCTCGCGTCGATCGACCAGGCGGCGATAAATGGAACTGGCAGGCACGGTAGCGAGATAAAGAGTCTCAGTTGCTAAGGCCGCTACAAGCGGCGTGACGTCCTGAACATAAGCTGCGGCAACGGCAAACCCAGCCATCCCCCAAAAGTTTATGGGTTCTTTGAAGGCTTCTTTCAGATACCTGATATCAAACTTGGGAAACTCGGCCATAAACTTATCGAAACGGGCATTACAATCATCTTGCAAGAAATGCGGTGGTTTCAGGTTCAGCCGGTACGGCCGCCGCCTGTTCCGTTATTACCGGTGTGACTGCTTTCACCTTCAGCGGGAAGCGCCTGCGGACTCGAGGCAGTGGAGCCGCTGCCGAGCAGCCCCATATCGCGTTTGTACTCGAGCAACCTGTCTGCCAACTGCATGTCCAACGCCTCGCGCTCGATCTCCTGCATCTGCGTGTCGACTGAAGCCGATCCTAGTTGCATCTTGGCTTCGGCAGCCGCAGCGCGCCGATCGATCTTGTCGCGCATCTCGTTAAAGGTGGACGCATCGTCGCCAAGCTGAAACGACTCCATTGTCTGCGCAAGCTGTTCCTGCAACTTCGCTTGCTTCGACTGATTTATCAACTGCATCGCTTCGGCGGTGCGGCGCTGCATCTGAAGCACGTAATTATCACGCGCTTTAAGTGCCTGTTTCGATGCAAGGGTAGCGTGTTCCAGTTGCTGAGCCGTCTTTTGCCGGTCGATCTGCGCCTGTTGCAACTGGCCGATGTAAGCGGTAGCAATGTCGTCGCGACCCATCTTCACGGAGGCGCGAATCTTGGAATCGAGATCGACTACCTGAGCATCCAGACGCTCCTTGTTTTTGGCGAGGAGTTTCTCGGTGGCCATGACCTGGGCAACGGAGTTGTTAAGGTCAGGCACGCGGTCGCGCATGTCGCGGATGGTTTGCTGAAGAATGAGTTCCGGGTCTTCAGTCTTCTCGATAATCCCTCCGAAGAGGGAACGCATGGAGCGTTTCATTCTTGTCCAAAGTCCCATTTTCCGCTCATCCTCCGGATTTAGTGTACGATGCGCGTGCTAAAGCAGTTTCAATTCCAGCCAAAACTTGATTCGGAGTATAACAGCACTAGGAAAAGCCTTCCACAAATGCAGGGCGATCCGGGGCTTCACACGAGCGACGAGCGACCGATGTCGGTTCGGAATTGGATTCCCGGCCAGTGGATCTTCTGTAGCGCCTGATAACAGTGCTGTAACGCATCGGCTAGGTTATCTGCGGCGGCCGTCACTCCTAAAACCCGACCGCCCGTGGCAGTGATCCTGCCGTTTAATAGAGACGTTCCGCCGTGAAAAACCTGAACACGGCCTTGATCGATCTCCTCGAGTCCTTCAATCTCTGCTCCAGTTTCGTACTTGCCCGGATACCCGCGATTCGCAGCCACGACGCAGGCGGACGAACCTTTCGCCCATTCCAACTCGAGTTCCCCAAGCGTCCCATTACTGACGGCGTCAAACACGGACGATAAGTCTGTCTTCAGGCGTATTAATATTGCCTGCGTTTCCGGGTCGCCGAAACGGACGTTGTACTCCAGCAGCTTTGGCCCATCCGAAGTAAGCATCAGTCCCAGGAACAACACGCCCTTGAAAGCAAATCCCTCCTCACGAGCGCCCGCCAACGTCGGCTCCACGATCTCACGCACCGCCCGGTTCAGCGTTGCTTCATTCAAAACGGAAACGTCAGTGATACTGCCCATCCCGCCAGTGTTCGGCCCTGTGTCGTTATCGCCAATTCTTTTGTGGTCGCGGGCCGGTGGCATCAATGCGTAATCTTTGCCGTCCGCGAAGAGCAGCAGCGACGCTTCCGTCCCCGTCAACGCTTCTTCAAGCACTATGCGTTCCGCTGCCGATTCCCCGGCGACGTGACGCACCATCAAGTCGTCAATCGCCGTCTCCGCCTTTGAACGATTGGCGGCTACGACGACGCCCTTACCCGCCGCCAGCCCGTCAGCCTTGATAACGACAGGCGCATCAGGCGGGCCAAACTCTCCGCTTCGCAAGTACTCAATCGCCTGCGCCGGCGAATCCGCAACGCGATAAACGGCGGTCGGCACGCCATGCCGGGACATGAAGTCTTTCGCAAAGATCTTGCTTCCTTCGAGTCTTGCGGCCGTGCTGCTCGGGCCAACTATAGGCAGGCGTTTCGCCTCAAATAGCTCAACGATTCCCGACGTCAACGGCGCCTCGGGACCGACGAAGGTCAGGTCGATGTTCTCCGACTCCGCGAACCCGGCCAAATCCGCATGATCGTTGACCGAGATAGCCACGTTTTTCGCAAGCTGGGCGATGCCCGCATTACCCGGTGCGCAATAAAGTTCAACCGGTGTGGGCGAAGTATTGCGGAGCGCCCAAACGATGGCATGCTCCCTGCCCCCTGAGCCGATTACCAGGATTCTTCTCATGATTTGCGGGCGGATGCTGCCATTCGGGCAGAAAGAATGTCAAGGCATCTGATTTACGCAGGATTTACCTTGACACAATTTCGTCATAGTTATATACAAATCCCCCAATGGCAGCCTCGTGCGGCTGGTTATCTTTACCTCAACTGGTGGACAACCAAAGAGCGTCCCTTCTCTGAGTTGTTCTTTATTCGCCCGCCGGAACAGGTGTTTTTAGGCATACGACCCAGGGAGTGGGAACATGGCAACTACGGAAGCGGCTCACGCATTGGAAACGTCTCCACACAGCGAGTACCAGGATCGGCCTATCCGATGCGTCGACTGTAGCGAGAACTTTATCTGGACGGCTGGCGAACAGGTCTTCTTCCACGACAAAGGCTTGAAAAACGAGCCGAAGCGATGCAAGCCTTGCAAGCAAGCCAAGAACGAACGACTCGCGGCGATCGCGGCAGCACAATCGTCAGGAGTGCGACAACGGATCGAAGTGTCAGTGCAATGCGCTCAATGCGGACAACAGACGACCGTTCCGTTTTATCCTTCGCAGGGACGTCCGGTCTATTGTCGTTCGTGCTTTCTGGCGGGCCGAACCACGCCTGCTGAATCGGCCCAAATCTAAAACTCTCGTCGAGATGTAAGTAATCTTTTAACTGACCTCTCGCAGGCGGGAAACACACACAAAGGAATCAATCAACCCCCGACATGAACGATAGGACGCCTGTTCGAATCCTTCTCTGCCTTACGTAAGACTTCGTGCGTGACCGGCGCCGTGTCGCCCTCGCCAAACGCAATGTACTTCAACAGATAAGAGATCGGATTACCCTCACTCCAACCGAAGTACACGTGCGGCAACTTGCCCATCTCATCTCTCAGATACAAAAGAAACGCGGCAATCGCATTCGGCACCGCGGGCGATTCGGTTCTCAACACTCGATAACCGTCGACTGTTTCGCCGCGAATCGCAAGCGTTCCCGCGAACTCTGACGCATCCCCCGGCGTGACTTCGAAAAATAAGATCGGCTCGCCAAGCGGAATGTGATTGCTCGTGCGCTTCTCGCTTTCCTTCATCGCATACTCGTCCGCATCGCCTTTGTCGCGTCGATTACTGATAATGCGAATCGTTCCCTTAGCTGCGTCCTTGATGAACTGCCGCGCCTTGTCGTCCAGTTCGATTCGTTCCACGCGCAATTCAGTGGACCGATAGACTCTCGAAAACAGTGAAGCCAGAATGATCGTCAGAATGAAGAACGACGCGATCTTGATGCCCTCGGGTCGCTCGTGGATGTTCTGAATCGTCGTGTAGACGAAGACCAGGGCGATAACCAGATAGACGTGCCACTTTCCACCTTGCCGGCGTGATGCGAGTGTCACTGCGATCGCCGCCGACGTCATCAAGACCAGCACGCCGGTCGCGTAAGCGCCGCCTTGGGCGTCGACGTCCGCCCGGAAAATGATCGTGACAGCGAAAGCGATCAGAATAATCACAATAACCAACGGACGCGCAGCTTTGGCCCATTCCGGCGCCATTCCGTAACGCGGAAGATAACGCGGCACGATGCTCAACAGCCCCGCCATTGCCGAAGCGCCGGCAAACCACAGAATGAATATCGTGCTGAGGTCGTAGACCGTGCCGAAGATGTCGTTAAAGAAATGATGGGCCAGGTACGCGATGGCCCGGCCATTTGCTTCGCCACCTTCGAGAAACTCGTGAGGCGGTATCAAGGTTGCAGTTACGAAGCTGCTGCTTATCAACATCACGCTCATGATCAGCGCCGCGTAGCGAAGCAGCTTCTTCGTATTGTTGATGCGGCCGCGAAGAAGATTTTGGATTCGCTTTACCGGCTGACCCGCTCTTGTCGAGTGGATGTTTTCCCAGTCCTGGTCGGTCAGCTCCGCATCGCCCTTCACCAACGGCATAACAGCAACGCCGGTTTCGAAGCCCGAAAGGCCCAACGCCAGTCTGGGAAACAGCATCAACGACACGCCTACGATCAGCCACGCGTTTCCGTGAACCTCGGGATGTGTAAACAGTGCTTGTTTCCACTCCGGAAAGTGATACGGATGTGTGGCGAGCTCGTACAACCCGTAACCAATCACTACGACGTTCAGCAACAGATAAACGCCGACGAGCGCGACCGCGATGCCGATAGCTTCTTTGAATCCCTTAAGAAAGATCACGCCGAGCACGGCGATCAATCCGAGCGTCAGGCCGATCTGGTGTTTCAACAGGTCGGGCGTGAAAGGGTTCTCGATGATGTGCGCAGTGGCGTCAGCAGCAGAGAGCGTGATCGTGATGACGAAGTCTGTCGCGACGAATCCCAGCAACACGAGCACAAACAACTTGCCTTTCCAACGCGAAAGCAAGTGTTCCAACATCGAGATCGAGCCTTCACCGTGCGGGCTCTCCTCGGAGACGCGGTTGTATATCGGCAGCGCGCCGAATAGCGTCAGCAGCACGAGAACGAGAGTCGCTATGGGTGAAAGCTGTTGGGCGGCGAGAAAAGCAATTCCTGGTTGGTATCCGAGAGTCGAGAAGTAATCGACTCCGGTCAAACACATGACTTGCCACCAGGGATGTTGCTTATGTGGAGTCGGGTGGACCGTCTCTTTTTGAGCGGCAGCGCCTCTGAATAACCAAAGCTTGAAACGACGTCCGGCGGTCCGGTTCAGTAAACGGTTGAGCATGCCTTCCTTTTGGCCTACGAGGTTAGCTGTCGGGCTCGAACTGGAAGTGTTCGTCGTGCGAGCAAGATGCTTCGACGATTCGCCCCATGTTTCACTTGGATTTCACCCTAAGTGATACGGTGGTTCCCCCGTGTTGCGGACCCGTGGGTCACGATCGCAACTTCGGCAAACATTTAATTATCAAAAGCCAATTATCAAACCGGTTGTGATGTTACTCCTCGCCGTAGCGGGAATCAACACACAAATAAATCAGCCGCCCACGTGTACGATGGGCCGTTGGTCAGGATCCTTTTCTGCCTGACGCAACACCTCGTGCGTGACCGGCGCCGTGTCGCCTTCACCAAACGCGATGTACTTCAACAAGTACGACACCGGATTACCTTCGCTCCAACCGAAGTAGACGTGCGGCAGTTTTCCTGTCTCATTGCGCAGATAAAGAAGGAACGCCGCAATCGCGTTCGGCACCGCCGGCGACTCAGTGCGCAGGATCTGAAATCCGTCGACAGTCTCACCTCTGATCTTCAAGATTCCTGAAAACTCTGACGCGTCACCTGGCGTGACTTCGAAAAACAGAATCGGTTCGTCCTGCGGTATGTGATTGTCGAGCCGTTTCTCCTTCTCCTTGGACTTGTACTCCTCAGCATCGCCGCGATCGATTCGATTGGTGATGATGCGCACAGTTCCCTTTGCCGCGCGTCGAACAAATTCGCGCGCCGGATCGTCGAGCTCGATTCGATCGACACGCAATTCAGTCGAACGCCACACGCGCGAGAATAACGAGCTGAGGACAATAGCGACGATGAAGATCGTCGCGATCTTGATCCCTTCCGGCTGCTTTATGACGTTTACGATCGTGGTGTAGATAAACACCAGCGAGATCAGCATGAAGGCCCATTGCACGCGTTCGCCGCGCCGCCGTGCTGAAAGCGTCACCGCAATTGCCGCCGAAGTCATCAAGGCGAGAACGCCTGTGGCGTAAGCGCCGCCCTGCGCGTCGACGTCGGCTTTAAAAAGAATCGTCACGAGGAAACAGATGAGCGTGAACACTACTACGAGCGGACGAACTGCGCGCGCCCATTCCGGCGCCATTCCGTATCGCGGCAAGTAACGCGGCACGATGTTGAGCAGACCGGCAAGCGCGGACGAGCCCGCGAACCACAGTATCGAGATCGTGCTCAAGTCATAGATCGTTCCAAACACATCGCCGAGATAAAGATGGGCCAGGTACGCGAGCGCGCGGCCATTTGCGCTACCGGCTTCCTGAGTAGCAGTCTCCGGTCGAAACTCGTCGGCCGGAATCAACATCGTCGTCACGATGCTGCTCGCAAAAAGCAGGAAGCTCATGATCAGCGCCGCGACCGTGAGTAACTGGCGTGTGTTGTGAATACGGCCCGCAATCTCATGCGGCGATTCAGATCCGCGCGCAACGTGCGTCCCCGCTTCGAGCTCCTCTTTGTCCGGCTCGCCGTCGCCTTTGACGAGCGGCATCACCACCACGCCGGTTTCAAAACCCGACAGGCCGAGCGCAAGCTGGGGAAAGACGAACAGCGCCGTACCGATCATCACAAACGGATTCGGGTACATGCCGAAAAGCAACCGTTGCCAGTCCCAGAACACGGTGCGATGAGTCACGATCTCGTAAAAACCGACTGCCACCACCGTCAGGTTCAGCGCCAGATAGATCGCGACCAAAAACACCGCGATGCCGATTGCGTCCTTGAACCCGCGCAGAAAGATCGCGCCCAGTCCCGCGATCAGGACTGAAGTGACTATGATCCGATGGTGCAGGAAATCCATATGTTCCAGCACAAACGGATTTTCGACGATGTGCGCGGTCGCGTCAGCGGCCGAGAGTGTGATGGTGATGATGAAGCTGGTCGAGGCGAACCCGAGTAGCGCGAGAACGAAGAGCTTACCCTTCCACCGCGACAATAAGTTTTCGAGCATCGAGATGGAGCCATCGCCGTGCGGGCTCTCAGCAGCGACGCGCCGGTACATCGGCAACGCGCCAAACAGAGTCAGAAAGATGAGCACCAGTGTTGCGATTGGAGAGAGCGCGCCGGCGGCGATGAAGGCGATGCCCGGCTGATAACCGAGGGTCGAAAAATAGTCGACGCCGGTCAGGCACATTACCTGCCACCACGAATGTTGTTTGTGTGGAGTCGAGGAGTCGTGAGCCGAATCGCTTTGTTTCTTGCCCTCGAAGAACCAGAGCTTAAACGTGCGCCTTGATCGTTGGAGAATCCCCATCGTTGATGTCAGCCGTTCAGCACGTTGAAATCGATCTGGGAAACCGCTGCCCGATCTGCGAACAAAAAAAGCGGGCGGGGGCCTCCCACAGCCCCCACCCTAAGGCCACGTGTCCTCACCCCACGCGACCACTTCGTCCACCGGGGAGGTGAACGCAGGCGAATTATGCAATAGTCCGCTTAAAGTTTCAACCCGGTT
>JBKPNH010000166.1:0-8822 GCA_046732535.1 Acidobacteriota bacterium | reverse complement strand
ATCTAAAACTTCCTGCGCCAGCGGTGTATGGGCTGTCTTGAGCGCGCGAAAAATATCGCCGGTCGAGATCTGCGGCAGATGCAAACGCTCTTGAAGCAAGCGCGCCTGCGTGCCTTTTCCGGCACCAGGCGCACCCATCAGCACGATAATTTTCGACATACTGAGCTGGTCTTCTTTTTCTCAACTGAGTTTCCCGCAAAGGCGCAAAGGCGCAAAGTAAGCAGGTCTTCTTTCCTTTGCGCCTTTGCGCCTTTGCGGGAACTGTCCTTCGAAACTCAAAAACCAATCAGCTGCGCCGGCCACGTAGTCTTCCGCCGCCGCCGAGGAAGCCTTCGTAGTTGCGCATTACGAGCTGGGCCTCGATCTGGGCCACTGTGTCCATCGCAACGCCGACGAGGATCAGCAACGACGTGCCGCCAAAATAGAACTGATAACCCATTCCGGTCGGGATCCAGGCGAAGCCCGGAGTCGAACTCACGAAAGTATCCAGCCATGGGCCGATAAACGGCAGCCGCCCCACTTTGAACCCGCTCAACATGAACTGCGGAATGAACGCGACCAGCGCGAGGTAGATCGCGCCGACGGTCGTCAACCGCGTCAGGATCGAATTGAGATACTCGGCGGTCGCTCTTCCGGGACGAATGCCAGGCATGAAGCCGCCGTGCTTGCGCAGGTTGTCAGCCACTTCCTCGACGTTGAATACGATCGAAACGTAGAAGAACGTGAAGAAGATGATCAGCGACAGAAAGATGAGTTCGTAATAAGGATCGCTGGCGTGAAAAACCTGGAAAAAGGTCCAGACCTTGGCCCACCATCCGTGCTGGTTGCTGGGATCAGGAGGAAACGCCGCGAACAAACTCTGCGGCATAGACAGCACCGACGACGCGAAGATGACCGGAATTACGCCGCCCATGTTGATCTTCAACGGCATAGTCGTCTGTTGCCCGCCGACGAGCTGGCGGCCGACGTGGCGCTTTGCATAACTCACCGGGATCTTGCGGCGCGCCGATTCGACGAAGACGATGAACGCGATGATGGCCACCATCGCGATCACCATGGCGATGACGCCGAGCGTCTCCATTGTGTCGCCGCTGCGCAACCGACCGAAAACCTGCGTCACGCCATTTGGCAGGCCGATGACGATACCGGCGAAGATCAAAAGCGAGATGCCGTTGCCGACGCCGCGTTCAGTGATCTGCTCGCCGAGCCACATGACGAACATCGTTCCCGTCGTCAAAGTGAGCACGGTGGTGAAAAGGAACCCCCAGGTATTGGAGCCAACGCCGTTCACCTGTAGCCAGTGCGCCACGAACGACGTTTGAATCCCTGCGAGTGCGACCGTCAGATAGCGCGTCCACTGGTTGATCTTTTGCCGGCCCATCTCGCCTTCCTCTTGCAGCTCCTTTAACTGCGGCGAGACGACGGTCATGAGTTGCAGGATGATGGAGGCGGTAATGTACGGAGTAACGCCGAGTGCAAAAACAGAGATCGTGCGGAAGTTTCCGCCGGAGAAGAGATCGAGAACGCCGAGCAGTGTACCGGCAACGTCGCGCCAAACTTCTTCGAGGCGCACTCGGTTGATGCCCGGGGCGCCGACGTGCGCGCCAAAGCGATAGACGGCGAGCAGTCCCAGCGTAAAGAAAATGCGCCGGCGCAGATCCGGCACATTGAACATATTGCGAACGGCGGCTAAAAACTTCTCCATACCACTCCTCCTGGGATGTGTCCCAGATTATCCGCCAATCTCAAGTACAGCGCCACCGGCCTTCTCGATCTTCTCGCGGGCGCTCTTCGTGAAGCGGTGCGCCGAGACGCGCAGCGGCTTCGAGACTTCGCCGTTTCCGAGCACAACCACGTCGTAGCGGGCCTTCTTGATCAAACCACGATCGTGCAGCACTTCTGGAGTAATCTCCGCGTCGGCCTCGAAATGCTCTTCCAGGGACGCAAGACTGATCTCGAGCCAGCGTTTCTTGAAGATGTTGGTGAAGCCGCGTTTCGGCAGGCGCCTATGCAGCGGCATCTGGCCGCCTTCAAAGCCGATCTTGCGCGAATAACCGGAGCGCGATTTCTGTCCTTTTTCACCGCGACCGGCCGTCTTACCCAAACCGGAGCCTGGCCCACGACCGACTCGCTTTTTCTTGTGCGTCGATCCCTTGGCCGGCTTAACTGTGTTTAGACTAATTGCCATTTTTGTGCCTTTGTGGTTATTCGATGATCCGGATTAAGTGCGGCACTTTCGCCACTACGCCGCGCATCGCTTCAGTGTCCGGACGCTCGACGATCTGGTTGAGCTTTGTAAGACCAAGACTGCGCACGATCGTCTTGTGCGTCTTCGGCGCGGCGATGAAGCTGCGATAGTACTGGATGCGAATCTTCGATTGCGTTTGACCGTTTGTATTAGCTCTACGCGGCATAACCTACATCTCCTCGACCTGCTTACCACGCAAGCGCGCAAGCTCCATCGGATCCTTCATTCGCAGCAGCGCGTCGAACGTGGCGCGCACGACGTTGTGCGGGTTCGTCGATCCCAACACCTTCGTCCGCACGTCCCTGACGCCGACTGCCTGCATGACGGCGCGCACCGCACCGCCCGCGATCACGCCCGTGCCTTCCGAAGCCGGCTTGACCAGAACACGGCCCGCACCGTACTCGCCGATCAATTGGTGCGGCAGCGTGTTGTTGATGAGCGGCACGCGAATCAAGTTCTTCTTGGCTGACTCGATTCCCTTCTTGATCGCCAGCGGCACTTCACGCGCCTTGCCCGTGCCGAAGCCGACGTGCCCGCCTTCGTCACCGACGACTACGAGCGCCGCGAACGAAAGGTTTTTGCCGCCCTTGACGACCTTGGTGACGCGATTGATGGAGATCACCTGATCTTTCAGGTCGAGCCCCTGCGCCGGAATGCGTTGCTTGGGTTGTCTCATAGTCTATTCTTGTTTCTTCTTCTTCGACTTCTTTTCGACCGGCTGCTCAGGCGCTTCCGGCTGTTCCGCTTCAGGTTCGGCAACTGCTTCGTTCTTGTTCAATCCCGCCTGGCGCGCTGCGTCAGCCAACGCTTTTACGCGTCCGTGATACAGGTAACCGCCGCGATCGAAAACGACCTGCTCGATGCCTTTGGCGATAGCGCGCTCCGCGATGACCTGGCCCACGCGCCGAGCCGCGTCGAGATTGCCGCCGCCTCCGCTGCGCAGATCCTTCTCGGTCGTCGACGCGGAAACGAGCGTCTTTCCGAGACGATCGTCGATCACCTGCGCGTAAATGTGGTTCAGGCTGCGATAGATCGCCAGGCGTGGTCTTTCAGTGTCGCCTTTAACTTTGCGGCGAATACGCGTGTGAATCGCGCTTCGAATTTCTGCTCTGTTCGTATTTGCCATCTCAATTATTTCCCAGTTTTGCCCGGCTTCAACTTGATCGGCACGCCGGCGTAGCGCACGCCCTTGCCTTTGTAAGCATCGGGCTTGCGCAACTTGTGCATCTCGGCTGCCACCTGACCAAGCTTCTGCTTGTCGATACTGGTCAAGGTCAACGTCGTCTGGTACTGCTGGATGCTTCCCTTAGTGGTCAGGCGTTCCGCTTTCGCATCGACTTCGGGTGGCAACGGAAACTCGATCGGATGCGAGTAGCCGAGCGAGAAGACGATCTTCTTGCCCTGCACGTCAGCCTTGTAGCCGACGCCGACGACGTCCATCTGTTTAGTGAAACCTTCAGTCACGCCGACGATGGCGTTGTTTGCAAGCGCGCGCGCCAATCCGTGCAGCGCGGTTTGGTCGTCGGAGGCGCGCTCGGCGCGCAACTCTTCGTTTTCGACCTTGAAGCTGATCCCACTGGGGATGGGCGTCTTCAGCGTGCCTTTCGGTCCTTTAACTTCGAGCTCGCGCTCATGGACCGTGACGGTCACGCCCTTGGGCACCGCGATTACTTTTTTTCCAATTCGTGACATAGTGTTATTTCCGATTTTCGATTGCCAATTGCCGATTTAACTTACTACTTACCCGGTTCCTTTCAGCAAAAACAATCAACTTCGAACAAGCGCCAATTGGCAATCGGCAATTGGCAATCGGCAATGCTAATAGATCTGCGCCAACAGTTCACCGCCGATGTTTTCGCGGCGCGCCGCCTTGCCGCTCATCAGACCTTTCGAGGTCGAGACGATGTTGATGCCGTAGCCGCCAAGCACTTTCGGAATCTCACTGGAACCGACATAAACGCGCCGGCCCGGAGTCGAAACTCGCTGCAAGTGGGTGATCGAAGACGTACCGCGCGCATCGTAGCGAAGAAAGATGCGGATCGTGCGCTTGAGCCCCTCGCCCTTGACGACGAAATTGTTTATGTAGCCCTCTTCCTTCAGGATGCGGGCGATCTCCAGTTTGAGCTTTGAAGCCGGAATGTCGACGCGCGAGTGCTTGGCCGCGATGGCGTTGCGGATTCGCGTCAACATATCGGCAATGGGATCAGTCATGAAACAAACTCCGTTAGATTCGTGTTACCAACTCGACTTAACCACGCCAGGGATCTGTCCCTGAAGGGCCAACTCGCGAAAACAGATGCGGCATAGATTGAACTTCCGCAAGTAACCCCGCGGCCGTCCACAACGTTTGCAACGAGTGTAAGCCCGAACCGAAAACTTCGGTTTGCGTCCAGCTTTCGCTATCAGTGATTTCTTTGCCATTGTGTAATCCGTGGTCTAGGTTCTGAAGGGCATTCCAAGACCCTTCAACAACGCCCGTGCGTGTTCATCAGTACGCGCGGTGGTCACGATCGAGATGTTCATCCCGCGCAGCTTGTCAACTTTATTGAAATCGATCTCGGGGAAGATCAGTTGCTCGCGAATGCCGATGGTGTAGTTACCGCGGCCGTCGAAGGCCTTCGGCGAAACACCGCGGAAGTCTCTCACGCGCGGCAGCGCCACTGACACCAGCCGATCGAGAAACTCGTACATGCGATCGCCGCGCAACGTGACGACGACGCCGATCGGCATTCCCTGCCGCAGCTTGAACGACGCGATCGACTTCTTGGCCTTCGTGATCACCGGCTTCTGTCCGGTGATGGCCCGCAGCTCATCGGCGGCCGTGTCGAGAATCTTCTGGTTGGCGATGGCCTCGCCCATGCCCATATTGATCACGATCTTCTCGAGTTTCGGGACGCCCATCGGATTGGTAATCCCGAACTCGCGGGCAATCTGGGGCGCCACCTCCTTCTGATATCGGTCTTTTAAACGTGCAGCCATTTCTCTTGTGCCTCTTTGCGGCTTTCTTCTTTGTGCCTTTTTGTGGCTCTATTTTTCGATCGAGTGTCCGCTCTTCGCCGCCATGCGCGTCTTCGAACCGTCGCCCTCGACGTTATACTTCACGCGCGTCGGCTTGCCCGACTGCGGGTCGATGAGCTGAACGTTCGAAATGTCGATGAACGACTCCTTATCGACGATGCCGCCGCCGCGATTGGCCTGCGGGTTCGCTTTCTGGTGGCGCTTGATCATCCCGATGCCTTCGACGCGAATCTTTCCTTTAGCCGGCGCCACTTCCAGCACGCGGCCACGTCGTCCTTTGTCACGCCCGGCGATGACCGCGACCTGGTCGTTCTTTCGGATCTTCGAGCGCTTTGTTCCTGCCATGTCCTTAAATCACCTCCGGCGCGAGCGAAACGATCTTCATGAAGTTCTTGTCGCGCAGTTCGCGGGCCACTGGTCCAAAGACGCGAGTTCCGATCGGCGTTCCGTCTTCCTTGATCAGGACGGCGGCGTTCTGGTCGAACCGCACGTACGTTCCGTCGGCTCGACGCACTTCCTTGCGCGTGCGCACGATCACGGCGTCCTGCACCGTGCCCTTCTTTATGGTGCCGTCGGGAGAAGCCTCTTTGACCGTCACCTTGATCCGGTCGCCCAGGCTCGCGATCTTTCCCGTGGATCCGCCAATCGGCATGATCATCTCCACGCGGCGGGCCCCCGAATTGTCAGCAACCTCCAGCGAGGTCTGCATCTGAATCACTGTCGTTACCTCCGACTCGAATATTTCGAAATTCGAATTTCGAAATTTACTTTGCCGCTTTCTGAACGATCTCAATCACGCGCCAGCGCTTGCGCGCCGACATCGGGCGCGTCTCAACGATTCGCACCTTGTCGCCGACCGTCGCGCCCAACTCGTCGTGCGCCATGAACTTCGAGGTGCGGCGCACGTAACGGCGATACTTGCGATGGCGGACCAGCCGGTCCACTCGGACCACCACGGTCTTCGTCATCTTGTCAGAAGCAACCGTGCCGACTTTCGTCGAACGATTCGCGCGGCTGTCTTTCTTCTGACTCTCAGCCGGGGGATTGCCCGCGCCGGTTCCATTCTCGGTGATGTTTTCTTGATTTTCAGCCATGCTTATCTCTTTTTAACTCTGGGGACGTTGCCGCGTAATGGTCTGGATGCGCGCCAGTGATTTCTTCTCCTGCCGAATCCGCTTGACGGCGTCAACTTCGCCGAGCGCCAGTTTGAAGTTGAGCCGAAACAGCGACTCACGCAAACGCGCGGCTTCCGCCTGCAATTCGTCGTCGCCCATGTCGCGAAGCTTGTCGAGTTCTTCTCGCTTTTTCATTGCTAGATCGCGCCCCCTTCCTGGTCGGCGCGGGTCACAAACTTGGTCCTGATGGGAAGCTTCTGGGCCGCGAGGCGCATTGCGTCGCGCGCCGTCGTTTCATCCACGCCTTCGATCTCGTAAAGGATCCTGCCCGGCTTCACCACGGCAACCCAGTACTCGGGCGCGCCTTTGCCTTTGCCCATACGCGTTTCCGCCGGCTTCTTGGTTACCGGCTTGTCGGGAAACATGCGGATCCAGATCTTGCCGCCGCGTTTGATATGACGGGTCATGGCAATACGCGCCGCTTCGATCTGGCGATCCGTGATCCACGCCGGCTCCAGGCTCTTGAGCCCGTACTCACCGAAGCTGATCTCGCTGCCACGAGTCGCGACGCCAGTCATGCGTCCGCGCATCTGCTTTCGGTGCTTAACTTTCTTCGGCATCAACATAGCGTTTTACTCAATCCGTGTTCTGGTTACTGATTCTCAGGTCGTGGCCGGCGTCCATCAGAACCGCCGCCTTCACGGCCTTCACGTTCACGGCGCGTACGCGGGCGTCGCTCGCGTTCGCCGACGCGCGTTTCGTTGATGGGATCCGAGCCGGTGCCGCGGGCCATCGCCGCCTTCGGATCGAGGATCTCGCCGCGATATATCCAAACCTTGACTCCAATCTGTCCGAACGTCGTCTGCGCTTCGGCAAGACCGTAATCGATGTCCGCGCGCAACGTGTGCAGTGGAAGTTGCCCCTGCAAGTGCCACTCGCTGCGGGCGATCTCAGCGCCGTTCAAACGGCCGCTCACTTTCACCTTGATTCCCTGCGCGCCAAAGCGAAGCGACTCCTCGACGGCCTTTCTCATCGCGCGGCGGAAAGCAATACGCTTCTCGAGCTGCGCGGCGATCTTCTCGGCTTGCAGTTGCGCGTTCAGTTCCGGCTTGTGAATCTCCTGGATCGACACCAGCACTTCGCGGCCGGTCTTCATCGAGAGATCACTCTTCAGCTTGTCGATCTCGGCGCCCTTGCGGCCGATGATGATGCCCGGACGCGAGGTGTAGATGATGATCTTCAAGCGATTCGCGGCGCGCTCGATATCGACATGCGAGACGCCCGCGCCCGCAAAGCGATGCTTCAGATCGCGCTTCAACTTGAGATCTTCGAGCAGGAACTCTCCAAACTGTTTCTTGGCGAACCAATGGGAGTGCCAGTCTTTGTTGTAGCCGAGTCGAAAACCGTATGGATGAACTTTTTGACCCATCTATTCTTCCTTCTTCTTCGAACCTTTTTTCGCAGCCGGCTTCTCGGCAGTTGCTTCCCGCGCTTCCTTCTTCGACGTCGCGCGTTTCGCTCGCGGAGCGGCAGCGGCGCCGCCGCGCTTGCGGCCCTTGCTCTCGGCAAGCTTCGCCGGTTTCGCTTCCGCCTTTTCAGGAGCCGTCTTCTTACCGGGTTCCGGCCGCGCGTCGTTGCTCAACGAGATCGTGACGTGACAGAAGTGACGCTGTTCGCGGTAGGCGCGTCCCTGTGGAGCGGGACGAACACGCCGGCGGTTCTTGGTTGGCCCACGATCGACGAATGCCGTTCGCACCCACAGGTCGTCGGGATCGATCGAGATGTTGGCTTTCTCCGCCGCCTCGTTCGCGTTGGCGATAGCGGAGCGCATGCACTTCTCGATGCCGTCCGCCGCGCGCTTGCGCGTAAAACGCAGGATCGCCAGGGCCTGGTTCACGTCTTTGCCGCGGATCATGTCCACGACCAGACGCGCCTTCTGCGCAGAACCTCGTAAATACCTTGCACTCGCTGTTGCTTCCATTACCGATCCTCTTTATCCGTTTAACTCCTGGTCCTACTTAGCTGGTGCAGTGACCTTGCTGGCCTTCTCGACCTTCGTGCCCGAGTGGCCCTTGAACGTGCGCGTCGGCGCAAACTCGCCGAGCTTGTGGCCCACCATGTTCTCCGTCACGTAGATCGGAAGGTGCCGTTTGCCGTTGTGGACGCCGAACGTCAGACCAACCATGTCCGGAGTGATCGTCGAACGACGCGACCACGTCTTGATGACCGGCGGACGCTGTCCCCCCGCACGGGCTTTTTCGACAGCCTTCGTGATGCCCTTGTCGATAAACGGTCCTTTTTTAACTGAACGCGCCATACGTCTCCCTTACTTAGTACGCCGATCTTTAAGAATCATCTTCTGCGTGCGCTTGTTGCTGCGCGTCTTGTAGCCGCGAGTCGGTTGGCCCCACGGCGTCACCGGGTTGCGTCCACCGGAAGTC
>JBKPNH010000165.1:0-16189 GCA_046732535.1 Acidobacteriota bacterium | reverse complement strand
ACTTAACATCGCCTGGTAGAATCAGTTGTTTTACAAAGCATGTTTAACCTGCAACCCTTACATTATCCGCCCGTCGAGTCCCGCGCTAACCTCTTTGCGGACTAGGTCTTCGCTTTTTAAATCCTTCGCCCTTCTTAACCTGTAATCATCGTACCGGTTCCAGCGGAACCCTTTTCCGAAGGGAGTAAAGAGATGTCGACAAGTGTTATAGCACCACCGAGACGGCCGGAGATCAAGACCGCCCTGCCTGGCCCCAAAGGCAAGAAAATCGTCGAAGCCGACGCGAAATTCATAAGCCCATCGTACCCGCGACCCTCATACAAACTCGTCGCCGAACGTGGCAGCGGCGTGTGGGTTGAAGACGTCGACGGCAACACATTCCTCGATTGCAACGCCGGCGTCGCCGTGTGCTCGACCGGGCACTGTCATCCGGAAATTGTGAAGACGATCCAGGATCAGGCGGCCGAACTCATTCACATTTGCGGCACCGATTACTACTACCGTCACATGCCGCAACTCGCGGAGAAGCTCGACGCGATCGTGCCAATCAAGTCGCCGACGCGAACGCACTTCGGCAACAGCGGCGCCGAAGCAGTCGAGGCCGCGCTGAAACTCGCCATGCACGCAACCGGGCGCGAGAAGTTCATTAGCTTCTTCAACAGCTTCCACGGGCGT
Source organism: Acidobacteriota bacterium (assembly GCA_046732535.1). GTDB lineage: Bacteria > Acidobacteriota > Blastocatellia > Pyrinomonadales > Pyrinomonadaceae > PSRF01. The sequence goes on along the minus strand of JBKPNH010000165.1, from coordinate 15,514 downwards.
ACGTTAGGCGCGCTGTCCTTAACCTCGTCGAGAGTCGCACAGCGAAGAGGCTTCAAGCGCCAGGCGCTCGACGTTGTTCACGTGCCTTATCCAAACGAGTTTCGCAATCCTTTCAGTGCGGCGGAGTGCGGTGACGGCGGTGTGGCCCAAGGCGCGCTGAACTGGATTGAAGAACGATTGTTCAAGACGACGACTCCACCGGAAGAGGTCGCGGCGATCGTCGTTGAGGCAGTGCAGGGAGAAGGTGGCTACGTCCCTGCGCCAAAAGGTTTTCTCAAAGGACTGCGGCGCATCTGCGATCAGCACGGCATATTATTGATCGTCGACGAAGTGCAATCCGGAATGGGACGCACCGGCAAGATGTTCGCGTGCGAGCATTACGACGTAGACGTCGACATCGTCTGTATCGCGAAAGCCATCGCATCGGGTCTGCCACTCGGCGCTTGCGTCGCGCGCGCGGACCTCATGGATTGGAAGCCCGGCGCACATGCGTCCACGTTCGGCGGTAACCCGGTCGCGATCGCAGCAGCGTTGAAGACGATCGAGTTACTCGAAGGCGGTATCGTACGAAATGCCGCCGAGGTTGGCGCTTACTTGAAAGCGGGTCTGGAGAAACTGCAAAAGAAGCACGACTGCATCGGCGACGTGCGTGGAATGGGTCTGATGGTCGGAGTCGAGTTCGTGACTGACAGGAGATCCTTGAAACCCGCTCCGGAGCTGCGCGATCGCATCGAGGACGCCTGCTTCGAACGAGGAATGATCATACTCGGCGCCGGCGCGAACACGATCCGCTGGTCGCCACCGCTCGTGTTTTCTAAGGAGAACGCCGACGTCGCAATCGAGATTTTCGACGCTGCGATCACAGCGTCACTGTCGTAGCTTTTCGGCGATTTCGTCGATTCTCGCGCGCAGGCGTTCCTCGTCGACGCCGGTAACGTGACCGTCGCGATAGATTTCACGTCCGGCGATGACAGTTAAGATTACGTCGCGGCCGGATGAGGAGAAGATCAAGGTAGCAGCGGGATCATAGTTTGGCGTTTGATGGACGCCGGTTAATGAGAGGGCCACAAGATCAGCTTGTGCGCCCTCTTTTAGTTGTCCGCCGAAGGTCGCGACTTCAAGCGCTCGAGAAGCGGTTACCGCAACGTCGGCTTGTGTAGCGCGCGAGAGGAGAACGGCGAAGCGGGCTTCTTCGAGTACGTCGCACGTGTTGTTGCTGGCGACGGAGTCGCTGCCGAAACCGACTGCGATCGATGATTCCAGGAATTTGGCGAGTGGCGCGTAACCGTGGCCCAGCTTCGCGTTGGACTTGGGACAGTGCGCGATCCTGGAGCCTGTTTCACGAAGTGTTTCGATGTCAGCGTCATCGACGCGAATGCAATGGGCGAGAAGTGGTTGAACATCGAGGACGCCTAATTCTTTCAGATACTGAATCGTCGACGTCCGCGGAGCTTTCCACTCGATCGCCCGTTTAGCTAATCCTTCCGCAAAGATCCCGCAGCCGTCACGAAGCAACATATCTTCAGCCGCAGATTCAGCCGCGTGCATCATCAACGGCAACTTCTCAGAACGCGCCAGCTCTGCAATCAACTCGAGCTGTGGACCACAAACCGTGTACGGCGCGTGCGGCGACACGCCCACTCTCACCAGCTCATCTTCAACTTCACGCAGCTCACTCACCTTCGTCTTCAGCTTCTCGAAATTTTCTTCCACCAGACGCGGATCCGGTCCAAACGACTCCTGAAATACAACGCCGCGCAATCCGACGTCCTTCAACGCCAACATGCTCATCAACGCCGAATCGCTCGCGTCGGCAATACACGTGACGCCTGCGCGCACCGCCTCGCACGCGCCCCACGTCGCGGACACGCGACTGTCATCCAGCGTCATGCGTTCAAGACGCGCCAGCGTGAGCTTTCTCAGCCATGCAAAAAAGTCGCGTTCTTCGTTTTCGAGATAACCGCGCATCGCAGTCAGCTCGAGGTGAGTGTGCGTATTGACGAGCCCGGGAAGAATCACAGCTTCGCCGAGTTGTTCGACGCGCGCATCAGGAAAGCGGGCAAGGATTTCAGACTGCGCGCCGACTGCGATTATCAGTGGGCCATCAACCGCTACTGCGCCAAATTCTATCGGCGCTGTTGAAATCGGCAGGACCCAATTTGCGCAGTAGAGAATCATTCCTGACGAGGTGACTTTGAATTTTTCAGTTTTTTATAACGCCCCATGATCGATAGCACGTAAGCCCTGGTTGACGGAATGTCTATGCGAGTGAGGAACTCGTCGCCGCTCTGCACCTTTCCCTCTTCAACGCGACTCCACTCGACCGCGCGGCTCGGTCCGGCATTGTAAGCGGCAATCATTCTCGTCTCAGCATCCGGCTCATCCTGAAACTGTTCGTGGATCTTTTCGAGATACCAGCAACCGATCTGAATATTTCGTTCCGGATCGCGCAAGAGGCTCTGCGGATCTGTCGCCATCTGCCGTTCCAGCTCGCGCATCCCCGTTTCCGTGGCCCATTCGCGTCCCACGGTAGGCGTGACCTGCATCAGACCAATCTCGCCGTCTTTCCCCGTCTTCCACGGACTGAAGTATGTCTCCTCGTAAATGACGCTCCAAACGAGGTCGGGATCGACGCGGTAGATCGCCGCCTGGCGCGCGATCAGCGCGTCGAAGCGATGGGTCCAATAACTATTGAAGAGGTAAGCGGAAACACCAAGGATGAGGACGAGGAGAATAACGACGAGCGCGCGTTTCATTAATCGGGGAATCAGTTTTTGCGGCGAAGGGCGGACCAGAAACTGGCGCGTGAACAAGCGTAGTCGACACCTTCATAACGCGAACGCAGCGCGTGTTCGTCAAGCACATGGCCCTGCAGCCAAACTTCGGCTTCGAGTGTTGCTCCGACGGCTAAAGAGTCGCCGCGCAAAGCGCGTTGATTGACGAGCACTTCGAGCTTGATGCGCTCCAGGTCGAGGTGAATCCAAACGAGATCTTCACCGGAGAGCGGATTGCGCAGAGGTTTGAAAGCGATGACGCGGCCCGACAAACTCCAGTCGTTCTCATGAGCGGCGCGCGCGGGCGCTGCCTTCTCGAGAGGCAGCCAACGCGTCTTCGCTTTGCCGCTACGAACGCGAGCGCGATACGCGAGGCCGCACAGACCGATGTGCAACTCCTGCGCGCCAAATCCGGCCGGACCAACTTCGGTAAGGTTTTGCAGTTCGAACAAGACTTCGCAATCGGTGCCCTCACGATAGCCGTGAATCACTGCTTCGCCTTCTTCGTCGTATTCGGTGAGGGCCCACGGCGCGATCGTCTGAATGTAGCGAGCACGAAAACCGGGCCGGCAGTCGGCATAGAACATGTCGCCGCTGCCCGACTCATAAAGTACGGTCCAAACTTCGAGACCTTCTCCGAGTTTCCAACAGCGTCCGTGCAGCACAGCGCCGCGACGGCTGAGCCGCGTCGCTTCACCTTGATCGCCTGCACGCTCGGCTAAATAGTTAAACGCCTTCTCGTTCGAAACTGCTAAGCCGATCGTCTCAAAAGTAGGGTTCATCATTCGCTAACTGGTCGTGGTCCGTAGTCAGTTGTCAGTTGTTCCCGGTACTAGTTCGTGGTTGTGATGTTCAACTTACAAATCGAGTGTTAACTACTGACCACGGACAACTGACAACTGACTATGACATTATTGCGCGCCGCGCTTTCGCTGTCTATGTTTTGCCGGCTTGATCTTTCCGTTCCCGTTGCTTGCTTCAGCCCGTGGAGCGCGTGTTCTGAAACCGCGAATCACTCGCTGCGGACCATGTGTCGGTTGCACACCCGAACGAACCATCTCCGCAAATAGATCGACATCATAGTCTGCTTCGCGCGACATGTCTTCTCTGATCGCGTGCAGCACTTCTAAAAATTTTGGTCTTCGATACATAAAAAAATATGACCCGCGTTCAACTAACCTTCTCCGTCGCTTCCGACACCAGAAACTCCGGCGTCACGATCATCGGCACGTAGAATCCCGCGGCCGTGTTGAAGAGCTTAATGCGCGCCTGGCGCCGCACGTTAGCCAGATGGCCGAAGTTCCATGTCACCAAATAATCAATCTTGTGAAAAGAGGCAATCGCGACGTGCAGCGCGTCGGCGATGTACTTGCGATGAAAGATGCCGCGAGAGATGTAACCCTCGGCGAGTATTGCCGCTTCTTCCGTCAGATCAACCTGTTCGAGATCCTTGATCAATTTCAGATACGACGTGCGATGCGGCTCGGCCAGCCGTTGCAATTCCGACGAGACCAGCGGCGAGATCACGGTGCGGTAGTCAGGCATCTCGTGTTCCCACCAACGGATCGTCAGGTCGCGCCTGAACGGCTCGCCGTTATCGAGATAGGCGCCGATCACGGATGTTTCGAGATATAGAGCTTGTTTCATGGAACAGATGATAACGCTTCCGGCTTGATGTTTTCAGTCGCAGGCTTCGGTTTTTGATTCAGAGCCTCCAAACGCATCGCGCCGCGCGCGAAGTCAAAATACACGCGAAAGTGACGAAGGAAGTTTCCGCCCAGAATGCCGGCCTGCGTAAACCCGGCTGTCTCGTTGACGGGTTCCATATCAAGCACCGCGGCGTTGATGCGTTCGAGCTTAGTCAAACCCAAACTCAGTCGCGGCAGTTGCAGGAGCTTCACGTCTTCGGTCACGCCGGCCGCGCCAAACACGCGCATTCGGGACGGTTGAAGTAGATCCAGAAGCTGTTCCTCCTGGGAAAGTTTTTCTGAGACGACGGTGATACTCGCGGCAGTGTCGATGATGAAGTTCACTGTTTTGTCGAAACCCTCGAGACCGACTTCGCCGCTCAAGAACCCACTCGACGTCGTGCGCAGTGGAACTTCCACCATTCCCTCGCCGGGCAACGCAGGCGATAGCGCTTGATACCCTTCGGGACGCCGCACCATGGTCCACGGCTCAACCGTATCCGTTTGGTTTTGACGAACTAACGCCATGCGGCGCGTGCCGTAGTCGATTGAAGTCAGAAACTTCGAAACTACCGACAAGCCGAGGTATCCATCGACGGGAATAGCGTTGTCAAAAAACTTGCGGATGTAGACGGGAACGTTCTCGATCCTCACCGCGCCAATATCGAGTGAGTTGATGTAGCCGTAGACGATCTCGAACTTGCCGCCGCCGCCGACCGCACGAGCGAGCCCGCCTTTTGCCACAGGTTTTAAGCCGAGCTTCTTCGCGGTCTCCTCCGAAATGACGGACATTCCCGATCCTGTGTCGAGTACAAAACGCAACGGCTGTCTTTGCCCGTTGACGCGGACCTCCAACACTGGACGATTATCTGTTGCTTCAAAGGAAACGGAAGTGCGGCTTTCACCGCTGGCGATGTAGAGCGATCCCTGGCGGCCAAGGTAACGGAGAAAATCGATCAACCCAAGGATGCGCGAGCGGCGATCGGTATCGGTCTTCGGCGCGATCATCAGAAACTTTTCATACGCATCCGCCGCTTCTTTGTAACGCTCGCTTCTCGCCGCTGCCTGGCCCAGGTTGAAAAGAAAGTCCGGCTCTTCCGGGTCCAGACTGGCGGCCCGGCGCAGGCCCGGCACCGCGAGCGGTAGACGGTTTTCATAAAAATCAACCATCGCCAGTCCAGCTACCGCCAGCGCCTCATTTTCGTTTAGCGCCAACGCCGTGCGGAACTCTTCGACTGAAAGACGAAACTCGCCCGCGCCGAGGATGGCCGCACCCAGCAGTGCGTGTCCGCGGGCCGAAAGCGGATCCATCATGATCACGCGCGCGGCATTGTCGTACGCGCCCTGCAAGTTCCGCTGTTTCAGATGAGTAAAACTCAAACCGAGTCGCGCTTCGAGATCGTGCGCGTCTTTATTGAGCAGCTCGCGGAAGATTTTTTCAGCCTGCCCGTAGTCGCCCTTGCGCAGTGCTTTATAGCCCTTGTTGTAGGCCTTCTTGTCGGGTGCGCCGTGCACCTCAAGCGCCGCGCCCGCGAGTGCGAAACAAAACACGAAGGCGGCCACACTGAGGGCCGCCGTACGGAGAAGACGCGTGTGGTTGTTACACGACATGATTTATTCTCACTTCGGGCTGTGCCACAGGTTACTTTAGTATCTCACCGGTCTTCATCGACCACAGTACGAGATCGAGCTCATCAAAGTCGATCTTGATCTCGCGTGCGAAACGAGTCAATTCCTGTTCAACTGCCAGATACTTCGTGCGCGTCGAGGGCGGCTTCGGCGCGTCGACCACGCCTACGTCACACAAACAACGCATCACGTGCTTATCAAGAATCGCGTGCCCTTTGACGCCGACGTTGCGCAGGAAGTGACTGGCTTCCTTGTAGCCCAGGCCTTTGACTTGTTTCTCCTGGGCCAACCAATCGCGGCGCTCAAAAGGATCTGAAAAACTTCGCAACCGTTTGCGCAGCGCCATGCCGCAGTCAGCGCGAAAGTAGTTGCGCGTGGCGACGATGTACTGTGGTCTGGCGACCGGAAAGCGATGCGCGCCGGCTTTCTTCAACGCCTTTGTCATCGCTCTGGCTTCACCGTCGAGTAGCAACGTTCTCACCGCGTCAACTGAATTGAGTCCCATGCGGGCCGAAGCGCCGGCGGTGAAGATGCAGTAGGCAAGTTCTTCCCAAAGCCGCGCATCGGATCCTTTGTGCCAAACTTCCTGAAACTCACCAAGCCTCTTTCGGATCTCTTTGCGCCGCGCCCGGTGAGTGGCAATCACTCTTTCAACTGTAACGGGTTCTTGATTGCGTTGCACTGTAGTTTGTCAATAGCGCGATTCTATGAGGCTGCCGGAAACATTGTCAACGAATAGCTTTGTAGAAAAGTCAGCCACCGATCACATCAATTAGTGTTATGATGACGGCGCGCATCCCCGCTGAGAGCCGGCGCATCAAAGCTTGCTCTCCCTCACGAATCCCCGAAGATGAGTTGGAGCCAGGTAGACGACTGATGACGAGTGGATTGAAACGGCGACTGACTTTAGCTGTGACTTGCGCGGCGATGATTATCGGCGCGTGGACTGCGACGTTTGCGCAACAGCCGTTGCCGCCGCCTGCGGCGCCATTGCCGTCGCCTTCGCCGTCTCTTGAGAGCACTGAAACAGCAAGACCGCTTTACGGTTATCAGGGAGTGCTGGTCGAGACTCTCGACGGCAAGATCGTCTCCAGTCAATCCGAAAATGACCAATTTAATCCGGCATCGACGTTGAAACTGGCGACCGCGCTGGTCGCGTTGCGGACGTTCGGCCCCGATCACCGGTTCGCGACCGGCGTCTGGACTGAAGGCGTGATCGACAAGACAACCGGAACGCTGAATGGAAATCTTTACGTCTCCGGGAGCGATCCTTCGTTCCACTACGAACACGCGGTGCTGCTCGCGCGCGAGCTGAACAATCTGGGTATTAAAGAAGTAACAGGCAACCTGATCGTAGCACCCGGCTTTACCATGAACTTCAGCCCGTCGGCGTCACGTTCCGGCAATCAACTTTACGACACGCTCGATTCGACGTTGCGCTACGCCGAAGCAGTGCGCGCCTGGAATTACGAGCGGACGGTGCTGAAGGATCAGGCGAGTCTGCAGACGGTTCCGAGTGTCGCCGTGCTGGGTGAAGTGGCAGTCGGTCCGGTCACGCCATCAGCGAAACTGTTGTTGACACAGAAATCGAGCAAGTTAGTCGACATACTCAAGGTGCTGCTGTGCTATTCGAACAACTTCATGGCGGATCGCATCGGAGAAGCGTTGGGTGGTCCGGATTCAGTGCGGCAGCAGTTGATCACCGAGCTTGGCCTCGGGCCGGAGGAGCTGAAGATCTCGCGCTTGAGTGGGCTCGGAGTGAATCGCGCGTCGCCGAAAGTGATGTTGAAGATTTACCGGGCGCTACGTACCGAATTGAAAAAGTCGGGGCTGACGCCGGCCGCGATCATGCCCGTTGCCGGAATCGATCCGGGAACGTTGGAAGATCGGTTCAATGGTTTGCCGTGGCGCGGTAGTGTAATCGCGAAGACGGGAACGTTGTTGAGGACCGACGGTGGCGCAAGTTCGCTGGTCGGACAAATGCGCGCCGCGAACGGCGAGGTGCTGCTGTTTGCGATCATGAACCAGCGCGGCAGCGTGATGCGGTTCCGTGAGAACCAGGATTCGTTCGTGATGCTGGTCCAGAGTACGCGCGGTGGTCCGAAGGCTTTCGAGTACACGCCGTTGATGTTGACGATGAAACTCTCGAATACTCAGACCGTCGCCGGAGCCGACGCGGAAGAATTCGAACCGCCATCAAAATCCCAACAACAACAGTGAACCACGGATTAAACTAAGTAGAATTTACAGACCACTACGTAATAATTGCGCCCCGGTGATCCGAAGATCGCCGGGGCGCTTTGTCGTCCAACTGCGTTGCGGCGTGCGGCACCGCAAACACAACGGACGATTCTCTGTTTTCCGCACCAAACTCGATTCGGGTCGGAATAAATGCCGCTCTCTACTTAAAGGCGCAATCGCCGCCAATTCCGCAGAAAAATCATTTCCTACACGCTAGGTAATTCGCTTCTCATCATCGTTACCTTCAGTAACACTCAGACCATCGCCGGCAGCAAATGCCCTCAAGAAACCCCACATTTGCGGGCGATGCGCTGCTGGCATAGTCGTTGCTCCCTGGACCGTGGGAGAGTTTTGCCGAATCCCCTGGATTCCCGCACCGGAGGAGTGATGACCGCTACTACCCGAACTACTCGAAGGAAGAAACGGCCGGCGCAGAGCGGCTTTTCAATGATGCAACTCGTCGTCACGGTCGCCGTCATCAGCATCGTTTCCGGCCTCACCGTCTTTGGAATTGCGTCCGCCAGACAACGCATCCGTTTGACGAACTCCTCCCGCATGATAGCCAGTTGGGCCGAAAAGGCGCGCGTCGACTCCGTGCGACGCCACCCAACCGATCCCGCTCAGATGTCAGGCATCGAGGTGCTGAATACAACCACTTACCGCGTGAAGATGGATTTCGACGGCAACGGAGTGATGGAAGTTAGAGACTTCAATCTCGACGACGGCGTCGTGTTCGCCTCGGACCCGATAGCCCTGGTTTTCGACTGGCGCGGCCGGCTTGTCGATCTGCCGTTAACCGAGATCAAAATCAGTATCGTTATGCAGTGGGGCAACAATAAAGACGATCAACGTTGGGTCGATATAACACGTTCAGGCGACGTTACGATCGATAGCGATGTCTATCTGGACGACGTTCCAAACGTGAATACGACCACGAACCTGAGCCCCGTCGATAGTGGATCAACCAACAACGCCAACAACAACCCGAACCCAACACCGAGTCCCACACCGTCACCAACTCCATCACCATCGCCGAGTCCGACGCCGCAAGGCGATCCCGGTCCGTCACCGTCACCTGGCACGGACCCGTCGCCGTCTCCGGGCGCAAGCCCTACGCCAACGGCGAGTCCTTCCCCGTCGCCAGGGGCATCACCGCAAGTAAGCCCGAGTCCGACTCCGAGTCCATCGCCGGTGTGTACGGTCACGTGGGTGACCAATCCGAACCCGTTCCAGCTCTCGAAGCGCGGCACCGGGGCCATCAGCTTCGCGGTCGTTCCAGGCGGAACAGTAGATTTCGTCAAGGCTCCAAACAATCTGTCGGTGTCGAGGGTTGCCGGCAACACCTTCAGGGTCGAATCGCTGAACAACGCGCGCGGTACTTTCACGCTCACTTTCAGCACTCCCTGCGGTACGCGAACCGTGAGTATAACCATAGTCAACTAAGGGAGAATTACATGCGCTCGTCCGTTAGTTCACGCCGAGAGAAACGGCAGGAAAAGGGCTTCACGCTGATCGAGACAGCTTCTGCTCTCCTTGTGATGATGATCGGCGGTCTCGGAATCTGCGCAGTGTTCGCGTACGCGATCAAGAACAACACCGGTTCACGCGATCGCGCCCTCGCGCTCGCTGTCGCACAGCAGGAGATGGAACAGTATCGCCAGGTGACGTTCGTCGACCCCTTACTCACGGCCCATGCCGCGTCTTCGAAAACAGTTACAAGCGCCGACTCGCGCACTTATACCGTGACCACCACCATTACTGACGTTACTGCTTCGTACAAAGCCATCACGATAGCAGTGACGCCGCTGTTGAGCAGCGATCCGTGGGCCCTCGGCTCAGTGGAGATCTCTGTGCGACGTTCGGCGTTTGCACTCGGCCCAAATGCCGGCGGTCCCTAAGGAAAGAAGCGAGAAACAATGAACATGCAAAATTCGCAACGCGGTTTTTCGCTCGTCGAACTCTTAATCGCGATGACAGTGACCATCGTTATCGCCGGCATCGCGAGTTCGCTCGTGGCCCAATCTTTCCGCATGCGTTCGCGTGAGGACGCTCGCTCCGATGCCATCGCCGACGCACAACGCGCGCTGAACATCGTCTCGCGGGAGATAGCCAACTCGGGTTTCGGCCTCGTCGATAACGGCCTGGTCCCGGGCGACACCGGACCCAATGCCATTAGATTTCGCGCGGACCTGAATGCTTATACCCACGATGAGGATGGCGATAAGGTGGCGGGCGCGGGATTCGTTAGCGATCCCGACGAAGACATTAAGTACTCAATGTATAACGACGACGCAGCGAACCGTCACTATCTCGTGCGCTACGATGTCACGATCGGAGGCCGGGCAGGTACAACGGTGCTCGCAAACAGGCTCGACAGTTTTCAAATCCAGTATTTCGACAGCGCCGGAAGTGTACTGGATGTCGCAACGAATCCCGACCTTTCGAGAAATGCCTGGAGGGTCAGGTTAACGGTTGGCGTGATTCTGCCGGCCGAAGGCGAACCCGGTTCGCCCGGTTACCAACCCCCGTCGACGATCAATCTCGTTTCCGACGTCGTGCTTAGAAATGCCAGTCAGATTACTTTCTAGCTCTGCAAGTGAGGTCCATCACAATGAAGCGTCAGAGAACAACACGTTCAGATCGTCGCGGTGAAAAGGGTGCGGCCCTGGTGATCGCCATCCTGATCGCCACGCTGCTGCTTGCGGTCGCGGGAACGGTGATCCTGACCAGTGGCATGTCAGCCACGACGTCGATCGAAGGCACAGCCGAACTGCAAGCTTATTACGCCGCCGAGACCGGACTCGAAGGAGCACTGAACGCGTTGCGCGGCCACCGAAACCCTATCGGTCTACCAGCCAACACGAAGATCGGATTCCGCACCGCGGTTGATCCGGACACATCGAACCACCCGAGCGACGGTCCTGACATGCCTGCACGGCTATCAGCCTGGCTCAGCTATGGGGTTAATGGCCGCGTCACGCCGGCTGGCGCAAACTACTCCTACAGTCTCCTCGTGATGGACCCCGACGACCCGACTGGCGCCATTCGCGACGGCGACGCCAGCTACAGACCATCGCGTATCCAGGTGCAGTCCACCGGCTATGGGCCAAAGGGCGCGGTCAAGCGCATGGAGATGATCGTCCAAAAGACTCATTTCGAGTTTGATCCGGATGCCATGCTCCTGATGCGAGGCGCTGATGACCAAACCGCGATGACGTTCGACATCGGCACCAGCGCCGCAAAGCTTTATACGGGACACGACAATGCCACTGCCCAGCCTAATCTGCCGAGCTTCGGTGTTACTCACGGCATCGACAAGGTAGTGGCGGATGTGGCGCTCACGAAAGGCGCCACGATCGAGGACGTGAAAACGCAGATAGTCGATATCGATCAATTACCATCCTGGCTGCAAACCGCGGATGCGGCCCGTTCTTTTCTGAACGATATGCAGTTGATCGCACGCAGCATGGGCCGTTACTACACGAGTTTCAGCGGTATTGCCGGAACCACCACCGAACCTAAATTCACATTTGTAAACGGCAACGCCACGCTGGATGGCGGCGCGGGACTCATAATCGTTACGGGCAACCTCATATTGAACGGCAACCCCGATTTCACTGGAATCATTCTGGTGCTGGGACAAGGCAACGTCGAGCGCAACGGCGGCGGCAGCGGCAACGTGCTCGGTTCGATCTACGTCGCTAAGTTTGCTCGTTCCTGGCCTGCCATCGAAAACGGACTGCCACATCCTTTCCTGGCGCCCCGCTTTTTCACCGACGGCGCCGGCACCGGAGACTTGAAGTACGATTCAGTCTGGGTGCAAAGAGCAAAAGACGCGCTCGGCGACATCGTGCGCGACGTGCGCGAGTACTAATTCAATAGCCACAGGCTCGACCCTCTTTCATCCGTGTTATGCTTTCACGGATGGCTGACATCCTACTTGTCGAAGACAAAGACAGCCTGCGCCGCGTCCTTCGATTAACACTCGAGAATGCCGGTTATAGCGTCAGCGAAGCCATCGATGCCCGTTCCGCGCTGAACGAAATCTCCACCGCTCGTCATCGACTCATACTTACCGACCTGCGCATGCCCAACGGCTCGGGTTTGGACGTCCTGCGCTCCGCTAAGAGCGCCGACGCGGACGTGCCGGTGATCGTCATGACCGCTTTCGGATCAATCGACGAAGCCGTGCAAGCGATGAAGGACGGCGCGCACGATTTTTTGCAAAAGCCGGTCGACTCGAACCACCTGTTGCTGCTCGTCGAGCGTGCGCTGGAACAGGCAAGACTGCGAACTGAGAACGTCCTGCTGCGCGAAGAGTGGTCGCGCCGGTACGGGTTTCCCCGCATCCTCGGCGAATCGGATGCGCTGAAGCGAGCAGTCGGGGAAACACAACGGGTCGCGCAGACCGAAGCCACCGTCCTGCTGCTCGGCGAATCAGGGACGGGCAAGGAGTTGTTTGCCCGCGCGGTCCATCATCTTTCCGCCCGGCGTGACAAACCATTCGTCGCGATCAACTGCGCGGCGATTCCGGAGACGTTGATCGAGAACGAACTGTTCGGGCACGAGCGCGGCGCTTTCACGGGCGCCGGTGATCGGCGGCAAGGTAAATTCGAGCTGGCGGCGGGCGGCACGGTGTTTCTCGATGAGATCGGCGAGTTGCCGTTGGCGGTCCAGGGAAAACTGTTGCGCGCGATCGAGGAGAAGTTCGTCGATCGCATTGGTGGGCGTGCTCCGGTTGCAGTCGACGTGCGTGTCGTCGCTGCTACCAACAAAGACTTGAAAGCGGCAGTTGAAAATGGCGAGTTTCGCGGCGACCTGTTTTTCCGTCTGGCAGTGTTTCCCATCGAGATACCGCCGCTGCGTGAGCGCGGCGATGACGTCATCCTGCTCGCGCGTCACTTCGCTGCCGAGATCGGGAAAGAGTTGCGCGGCCGTGAAGCTCAACTCAGCGCCGACGCAGTTGCCGCCCTGCAACAACATCATTGGCCGGGAAACGTCCGCGAGTTGGAGAACGCCATCGAGCGCGCGTGCATCCTTTCTGACACGATGACGCTCGAGCCTCGTGATCTCGGTCTCGACGCGTCACCCGGCGGCGAGTCTGAAACTTTGCAACAACTGGATCTATCGGGAACGTTGTCGGACGTGGGCCATCGCGCGTTGCGCCTGGTCGAACGGCGCAAGATCGCGCGCGTGCTCGAAGCGAATCACGGCAACAAGAGTAAGACTGCGGAAGATCTCGGAGTCAGTTATAAAACACTCCTCAACAAGATGAAGGAATACGCTCTCTGACGCGCGATCCCCAAATCACCACCGATGAATCGCCCGGCGAGGTTGCCGGGGAAACTGTCGAACAAGTCGGCGCAACGGTTACTGAACCGCCCGCGAAAGCGAAACCCGCGCATCCGAGCACCGGTCGCTCGGCATTCTTCGTCGGAGCCGGCATTCTCATCAGCCGCGTCATCGGCCTCGTCCGGCAACGCATCTTCGCCTATTACTTCGGCCGCTCAGGCGAGGGCGACGCTTTCAGCGCCGCGTTTCGTATTCCCAACTTTTTGCAGAACGTCTTCGGCGAAGGCGCGCTGTCGGCTTCGTTCATCCCGGTCTATGCCAAGCTGTTGGCCCAGGACGACGAGGAAGAAGCAGGGCGCGTTGCGAATGCCGTGTTCGGGATACTCGCGGTCGTTACGGCAGTGACAGTTTTGATCGGCGTGCTCGCGACGCCGTACATCGTGACGATAATCGCCGCGGGTTTCGAAGCAGAACGACGCGAGCTGGCGATCACGCTCGTTAGGATCTTCTTTCCCGGCGCCGGACTGCTCGTGCTTTCGGCGTGGTGTTTGGGAGTTCTGAATAGCCATCATCGCTTCTTTATTTCGTACACCGCACCCGTCGCCTGGAACGCCGCGATCATCGCGACGCTCATCTATTTTGGAAACCGCGTCGATCTGCCGACGCTCGCCGCATACACTGCGTGGGGATCGGTTGCCGGCAGCGCGCTTCAGTTTGGCGTGCAGCTTCCCACCGTTTTGCGCTTGCTCGATCGCGTTCGTCCTGAACTGACGATCGCCAACGCTCACGTCAGGCAAGTGCTGCACAGTTTCTTTCCAGTGTTCATGAGTCGAGGTGTGGTGCAAATCAGCGCGTTCGTCGACGCGTTCCTGGCGAGCTTTCTCGGGCAAGGCGCGGTTGTCGCTTTAAACTACGCGCAGAGTCTTTACACACTGCCGGTTAGTTTGTTTGGCATGTCCGTTTCGGCGGCGGAGTTGCCGGCGATGTCGAAGGCGCTGGGGAGCGAGAGCGTCGTCGCTGAAACGTTGCGGCACCGGCTCGACGAAGGACTCAAGCGGATCAGCTTCTTCATCGTCCCTTCGGCGGTGGCGTTTCTGGCGTTGGGCGACGTGATCGCCGCCGTGCTTTATCAGACCGGCAAGTTTAATCGCAACGACTCGGTCTACGTTTGGACCATACTCGCCGGGGCGGCTGTCGGTCTCCTCGCATCGACGCAAGGCCGGCTTTACTCGTCAACCTATTACGCGCTGCGAGACACTCGCACTCCGTTGCGCTTTGCGGTGCTGCGCGTGACGTTTGGCGGCGTGCTGGGTTACTTCTGCTCGTTGCACTTGCCGCGGCTTCTCGGCGTCAATCCGCAACTCGGCGTCGCCGGGCTGACCGTCGCGTCCGGCCTTGCGGGCTGGACCGAATTCCTTCTGCTCCGCCGCAGCCTGAATAGACGAATAGGGACCACGGGAATGCCCTTCTCTTACACGGCAAAACTGTGGATCGGCGCGCTCAGCGGCGCGGGGCTGGCGTGGTCCGTGAAGCTCCTGGTCGCCGGCTGGCATCCGATCCCGCTGGCAATCGTCGTCCTTGGACTCTACGGCACTTGCTACTTCGCCGTCGGTTACCTCTTCGGCCTCCCTCCGGCTCGCGCGATCATCGGTCGCTTCTTAAAATTCATCCCCGGCCTGCGGTAAATAATCTCCCAACTCGTTACTCAGAAAGAGGATATGCTACCGTCCATGCGTTCGTAAGCGGTAAGCGCTGGTCTCCAGGCGGCACCGTCCCACCATTTGTGGAAGAGGGCGCTGTCCGTGCCGGTGACAAAGGCATCGAGACGATTGGGTCCCCAGGCGGTAACACGGGGCATCGAGGTGCAAACTCCACCCATGGCTTCGTAGC
>JBKPNH010000164.1:0-28968 GCA_046732535.1 Acidobacteriota bacterium | reverse complement strand
CCCCCCCCCCCCCCCCCCCCCCCCCCCCCCCCCCCCCCCCCCCCCCCCCCCCCCCACTACTCTGTTATCGTCGGCAGCGTCAGATGTGTATAAGAGACAGGGACAGGAAACAGCATCTTCCGGAATTTCTTGTTTGCAGGAGGGGCAAGTCATTCGGCTGCGAATTGTATCGCAAAACAGTCGAGGTAAAACAGAAGTTGACCGCGAAGGTGCTACTGCCTTGACTGAACGTGACTCCTGATGTTATCTACCTCTTCACACCTGTTGAGGGCGGCCACTCCCCGACCACAACCCTCGACCTTTCACGTTAAATTGGCAATCTGATCAGGCGAAGGCGTTCACTCGGCTCTCCCCGCCGGAGGCGTACCCTTATCGTATAGGGACTCTTCTTGCCCCGCGATCTCAGTCCGCGGTCGCCTTACCTAAAACTGGTTTCACCGTTCAAAGGAGAAATTCCGAGATGCAACGAAAAAAGAGTCTCTCAGCACATCTCTCATTCCGTCCACTCAATCTATTTTTCTTCTCCCTTCTTCTGCTTCTCGTCACCGTGTTGACGCTACAGCTTTCGGTTAAGACGAGGGCCGCCGGCCCGACCCCGGCGCAACCCGTCCAGAGCGATCCTTCGGTAGTCGGAGCATGGTCGCCCGTGACGATGCTCAACAGCATCAGCAGTGGACCTATCGTCGGCATCCACACGCACCTGCTGCCGAATGGCAAAGTGCTCGTCTTCACGCGCCAGCAGGCGGCCG
This sequence comes from Acidobacteriota bacterium, assembly GCA_046732535.1. Taxonomy (GTDB): domain Bacteria; phylum Acidobacteriota; class Blastocatellia; order Pyrinomonadales; family Pyrinomonadaceae; genus PSRF01. The sequence continues at coordinate 28,219 of JBKPNH010000164.1, read as the reverse complement.
ACGGCAACGACAACGTCAACGGCTTTTCACGGACCTACGTCTGGGACCCGGCCACCAACTCAGTCGTCAGCGAGGCATTCAATCCGACGACGAACCTCTTCTGTAGCGGCCACGCCTTCATCCACGACGGCCGCTTGCTCGTGACGGGCGGCCACTTGGGCGCCGACGGCAGAGGCGAACCCGACGCAAACTTCTACGACTGGAACACTGGCGCATGGTCCAGCGCCGCCTCGATGGGCCGTGGACGCTGGTACCCGAGCAACGTCACACTCGGCAACAGCGAGATGCTCGTCGATGCCGGCTCCGATGAGAATGGGGCCTTCAACAACCAACCGCAGGTGTGGCAGACGAACAACACGTGGCGCACACTCTCTTCAGCGCCGGATCCTCATGGCAACCTGTATCCTTGGCTCCACCTCACTCCAAATGGGCAGGTGTTCCACTCAGGCCCGGCACAGGCAACCGAGTATCTGCGCACCTCCGGGTCGGGGCAGTGGACCTTCGTCGCCAACACAATCTTCGCCAACCGTGATGCGGGCACCTCCGTCACCTACGACGACGGCAAAATCCTGATCATCGGCGGCGGCGGCGCCACGATGGCGTCCGTACCGCGCCGCGAGTGCGAGATGATTAATCTCAACGTGTCGCCAGTGATCTCCACCACGATTACCTCCAACCCGCCCGCGCCGCAGTGGCGCAGGGTCGGCGACATGGCCTTCGGCCGCCGCCAGTTGAACGCCACGCTCCTGCCAGACGGCACTGTCCTCGCCACCGGCGGAACTAGCACTCCGGGCTTCGATGAACCGTCCGGCGCGGTCTTCGCCGCGGAGATTTACAACCCTGACACGGAGACATGGTCCACGATGGCAAGCATGCAGGTGAGACGGCTCTATCACTCGACTGCGCTGCTGCTGCCGGATGGCCGCGTGTTCTCCGCGGGCGGAGGATTTCCTCCGGGACCGGGCGAAGTCAATCAACCGAACTACGAAATTTTCTCACCACCCTACCTCTTCAAAGGCCCGCGCCCGACCATCACCGCGGCGCCGTCCGAAGTTAGTCTCAACACGAACTTCTTCATCACGACGCCGGACGCCGCCAGCATCTCGAAGGTGACGATGATCCGCCTCGGCTCGGTCACGCACGCCTTTAACCAGAACCAGCGCATGACGGAGCTCAACTTCCGCCAGGGATCGGGCGGCCTTCACGTGCAGTTCCCCGGCGGCGCGAACCTCACCCCGTCGGGCCACTACATGCTCTTCCTCGTCAACTCGAACGGCGTGCCGTCGGTCGGCGCCATCGTCAAGATCAGCTTCCAGACCACCGGGAGCAACTCCATCGACGACTCGCGCTACTTCGTCCGCATGCACTATCAGGACTTCCTCGAACGCGACCCCATCAGCGCGGAAGACCGCAACGGCCTCGCCTTCTGGACGCGCAACATCACGCAGTGCGGCAACGACGTCGGCTGCCGCGACGTTAAGCGCAGGGACGTGTCGAACGCCTTCTGGTCATCGGCACACTTCCGCGCCCGCGCTGACGTGATCGCCGACGGGCTCGTCAACCCGCCGGGCTCGCCGACGACGTACAATAACCACCAGTTCATCCGCTACTGTTACCGCATCTACCTGCGCCGCGAGCCCGACGCCGGCGGCTGGGCGTTCTGGGAGAACGACCTCAACAGCGACAACGACTATAAGAGGATTGAGCGGGCCTTCTTAGTCTCGGGCGAGTACCGGAACAGGTTCCACCAGCCTTAAGCACGGACCCGTTCCGCGATGACGCCGGCCCGGCCGGCATCAGTCCGACGGGCGACCCTCCAAAGAGTCGCCCGTCGGAGTTCTCAACGGAGGTGAGGGAAATGTCAGAAGCTCCAATTAGGTCAACACGCCGCGCGCTCGGGCGTTTGGTTGTAACTTTGTCGCTGCTCGCGGTTTTACTTCTCGGCGCGGCAGCGCCTCGCGCACAGGAAGCTGGCTCGCCGCGCATTCCGGACGTTAACTGCCTGGACCAGAACGGAAAGAAGCTGCGCTTCCACACGGACCTTGTCAAAGGCAAGGTGGTGGTCATCAACTTCGTCTACACAAGCTGCACTTACCTGTGCACGCGAATTGGCGAGAGCACCGCGCGTTTGCAGACGGCCCTCGGCGACCGCGTAGGCCGTGACGTGTACATAATTTCCGTGAGCACAGATCCCGTCACGGACACGCCCGAAAAGCTCAAGGCGTGGGCCGCGCGGTTGAAGGCGAAAGACGGATGGACACTGGTCACAGGAGAGAAGGCGGAAATGGACCGACTGCTCAAGGTGCTGACCGGCGACCCCACCGGCCTCAAGACGCACTCGCCGCTGCTGCTCATCGGCAACGAGGCGACAAACGTCTGGACCGAGAGTTACGCCTTCGAAAACCCGGCCAGGCTAATTGAACAAATCAACCGCGTCAGCGCCGCCCCCACGCCCTGATTCCGGCGTTACTCAGGCGACCTGCGGAGCGTGTATTTCTGCTGAGGGAATCTGGAGCGGGTGACGGGGATCGAACCCGCAACTTTCAGCTTGGGAAGCTGACACTCTACCATTGAGTTACACCCGCTCGCTAAAGGAACCACAGATTACCACGAATTATTGATTCGTGGTTAAGCCCTCGCTCATCACTTCCGCCAGAATACGGTTGAACTGCGGCGGGTCCGGCAGGTCAGATCCCTCCGCCAACAATGCATAGCCGTAAAGCAGCTCCGCATACTTATTAACCTTCGGATCAGCGTTGTCTTTCTCCCACCGCTCACGCATCTTCACGACGATGTCGTGCCGCGGGTTCAACTCCATGATGCGCTTCTGTTTCGGACGGCCGCCTTCGCCCATTTGCAGCAAACGCTCCAACTGCGGGCTGTAATCCATTTCCGATCCGACCAGGCAAACCGGCGAGTTCGTCAAGCGGTTCGTCAGACGAACGTCTTTCAGATATTGATCGAGGTGCTGCTGAATCGTCTTGAGAAGCCCGGCACTCTCTTCCTGCTCCTTCTTCAACTCCTCTTCGATCTTCGCGCGTTCCTCTTCATTGCCCAGCTTCACCGTTCCCTTCCCGACCGACTTCAACCGCTTTCCTTCAAACTCAGTCAGGTGCTGGACCAACAGCTCATCGACAGTATCGACCAAATACAAAACCTCGTAGCCCTTTGCCTTGAACGCCTCCAGATGCGGCGAGTTCTCTACCACAGTCCGCGACTCGCCCGTCAAGTAAAAGATCTCCTCCTGCTCCGCCGGCATGCGCCCAACGTAGTCTTTCAACGTCGTCAACTTCTCCGCGTCGTTCGACGACTGAAACAGCAGCAGCGAAACAAGCCGCTCCTTGCTGTCATGATCCGTCGCCGCACCTTCCTTTAACGCACGCCCAAACTGCTTCCACAACTCCAGATACTTTTCAGGTTCTTTATCAAACAGATGCTGCAACGCGTCGAGCGACTTCTTCGTCAGCCACTTTCGTATCTGTGTTATCTGCCGATCCTGCTGGAGCATCTGCCGTGAAATGTTGAGCGGCAGATTGGCTGAGTCGACCAGCCCTTTCAGGAACCGCAAGTAGTGCGGCAGGAGATCCGGACACTTCTCCATGATCAGGACGCCCTTGGCGTACAAACGGAGCCCCGAATCATACCCGTGATAGTAAAGGTCGAATGGCGCCTGCGGCGGGAAGAAGATCAGCGCCTGATACTCCAACAAGCCCTCCGCACGCGCCGAGAAATAGTGCAGCGGATCGCCGAAGTCGTGAGAGATGTGTTTGTAAAACTCGGCGTACTCGCTTGCCGTCACCTCACCCGCAGGCCGAGTCCAGATCGGCTTCATCGAGTTAAGCACTTTGTCTTCGACGATGTGCTGAAGTTCACCGCCTTCCTTGGGTCTTCCCTCCTCGTCGCGTTCAAGCTCATCGCGCTCATCCTTGAGGATGATCGGATAGTTGACGAAATCCGAATAACGTTTGACGGTGCGCCCGAGGATCCATTTGTCGGTGTAGTCTTCAATTCCGTTGTCGTGGTCCACCGGCTTCAGATGAAGCGTGATCGAAGTCCCACGAGTCGGCTTGACGGCGTCGGAAATCGTGTATTGCCCATCGCCGGTCGATTCCCAGCGAGTCGCGTGCTGTTCTCCGGCGCGACGCGTCAATAAGGTCACACGATCGGCAACCATGAACGCCGAGTAGAAACCGACGCCAAACTGCCCGATTAGTTCCTCCAACACCGAAGTCGACGCGCCTTCACGCATCTTCTCGCGCAACTCGCGTGTGCCTGACTTCGCAATCGTGCCGATGTTCGCAACGACTTCGTCGCGACTCATACCGATTCCACTGTCGCTGATCGTCAACGTACGTTCGTCTTTATCGACTTCGAGCCGGATCTCCTTTGTGGAATCCTCGGCAGTCAGCTCCGGTTTAGTGAGTGATTCGAACCCGAGACGATCGAGCGCGTCAGACGCGTTTGAAATCAACTCGCGCAGAAAGATCTCCTTCGTCGTATAGAGCGAATGGATCATTATGTCGAGCAACTGCTTCGTCTCGGCCTGGAATTGATAAGTTTCAACCTGCGGCGCCACCATAACTACTTCCCTGAAACTCCTTCCTTAGTTTATTTCAAATAAGATTTAACGACCTCGTCCCAGCGTCCATGTGCTTTCAGGATCAACTCGACGACTTCACGCACCGCGCCCTGTCCGCCATTCGCGACAGTCACGTAGTGAGCATGCGCTTTGACTTCCGCCGCGGCGTCGGCAACGGCGACTGCCAAACCCGAGAGGCGCATCAGCGGAAGATCCGTTAGATCGTCGCCGGCGAAAGCGACTTCTTCGCTGCTAACGCCTGCCTGGGCTAACGTGTCGGCAAACGCTTGTCGTTTGTCTTCACGTCCCTGCCATACGAATGAAACACCAAGTGATTGAGCGCGTCGTTCGAGGGCGCTCGAGATGCGTCCGGAGATTATACCCGACCTGAGCCCGGCGCGATGCAGCAACTCGATTCCGAGACCGTCACGGGTGTGAAACGCTTTCTGGTCCTCGTCGTTTTCGAGTATCCAGATGCGGCCATCGGTGAGTACGCCGTCGCAATCCATTAAGAGCAGCTTAATGCGCGCCGCTCGTTGTTGAATCTCTGCATCGTCCAATGTCTCGACCTCGTTTATCCGTGTTTCCTATGAAGCGCTGCGTTAGCTGTTGTAACGCAGACAGAGAACACGGATTATCGCACTTCGAAGAGCTCGATCCCTGAAACCTTCAAGCCCGCGGGCGTGCGCGCCAGCAGCATCACCGCCGTGCCTTCACCGGCCTTGCCGAGCTTGCTTGCTTTGATATAGACGTCGGCAGCGATGAGATTGGCGTTGAGTTGCTCCGTGCGCAATACGCGCGTTTCCCAAACCTCGGTGCCGATACTCGCATTGACGAATCGCACCAACTCGCCCGAAACGACGCGCGAATCCAGATCCGCTTTCTTGTTGCTGACGACGGCCTGCGAAAACTGCGTGATGAACGCACGTGCAGCTTCATCGATCGGCGGTGCATTGTTTGCCGCTGTCTCTGCGCGGATGCGTGCGGCACGCGCCGCCAAGGACGATGGGTAATCACGGCTTGCAGCCACTGCCTCGTTGAAACGCTTCGCTGCCTCCGCTGCCTGCCCGCGTTTCAAACTGATCTCGCCCAACCCGATGTTGGCCCATGCAAGCGTGCCCGCGAACGGCAGCGGCTCCTCCAACGACTGCCGAAACAACGTTTCCGCCTCTTCAAGCTTGCCCTGGCCCAGCAAGGCGCGCGCGAGCAGGATACGAGCTTCCTGAAAACGCGGCGCAGCGGCAATCATCGCGCGTGCTGTCGCTTCTGCCTTCGCGAAGTCCTGCGCGCCCAATTGAAGTGACGCTTCATTCAACGCGTCCGGCAGGTCTTTACTGCGCGGGACTGCGTCATTCCCATAATCCATCTGCGGATACAACTTGTCTGGATCGACTTCAACTCGCACGATCTTCGAAGCTGTCTTGAACACTACCTCGCCGAAGTTCTTCGCCGGCACCGTTGCCTCAGCCATCACTCGCTCGCCACGATCGGTCGTCGCCGCTACGGGCACCGTCACGTCGATAGAACCGATGTTGCGCAGCGCCGAAACCCAATCAGCGCCGCGCTGTTGAGGTACGCCGATCATCAGGTCGGTATCGACAACCTGATCGAGCTGCTGGTCCAACAGCGCCTTTAACGCTTCGCCTCCGCTCGAGGCCAACGCTGCGCGTATTGCCGGCAGCGTCAATCCGGCTTGATCTTTCTTTCCCGTATCGAGCGCCGCGCGCAGCACGCCCGCGAAGGCGGCGCTGCCCATTCGTCGTTCGATCAAACGCCAGAACATCGCACCTCGGTTTGGGACCGAACCAAAATAGGTGCTGTCGCTCGGATTGGCGCGCGCGAGTGGTGCATCGCGTTGGGCCACGGCGGCGTACGCCAACCGCTGGCGGTACAACTCAGACATGATCGCGTCGCGGCCGAACTGTTTTTCCAGAAACTGCGTTGCAAGGAAACGCACCAGCCCGTCGCGTAACACGCCATTGCCTTCACCTCGCACGGGTGTCTGCCCGCCGATCCACAGTCTGCCGATCGTTTCGCCGACGGCGAGCGCCGTCGCCGCGTCGATCTTTGGCAAACGCAGCGTGTCGGCGTCGATCAGTACCGTGCCGCTGTCGTTGAAGCCCGCGCCTCGGCGGACAGAGACGATGCGGATGGGAACGTCCGGCGCTGGACCAAGTGAAGCCGCATAAAACGCACGTGCTGCAGCCGCAAATGCGATTAACGCTTCTGCGCGCTTGCGCTCTTCAGCGGAGGCGCCTTTCTCGAGCAACACGGCGATGCCCTTTCCATCGGCAGCTCCTTCGAGTTTGTCCCAGTCTCCCTGAATAAAGAACGGTTGCCCGTGCAGCGACTGTTCAAACGCAGCCGAGCCCGTGCCGCCCTTCTCGACGCCGGATGAGATCACATTCGCGAGATTCACCGTCAGTTTAAACGGAGCAGTGTCGGCGCCACGCACGGAATATGGCGTGTTGGGCATCGGATACCAAAAAGAGAGCGGCAGAAACTGAGTGCCGATCGGACTGATCGAAGCCAGCCCGCTGTTGCTCTCCACCGGTAGCGCGTAGGTCACCGATACAGTCGTCGAGGAACCAGGAGCCGCTGATGACGGCAAGGCGATTTGGAGTTGCAGGAGATCGCCTCTGCTTTCCGCAACCGGTCTGAACGTCGCAGCCGCGCCGCCGGCCATCACCGTTTTCACGCTGGCTTTGTTATTGAGTCGAACGGTAAGAGTGCGGCTGGCGCTGCCACCGACGTTTGTCGCATTGATCGTCGTTACCACATTGATCGTGCGTTCGTTCTGTTGCACGGTGGCGTTAACGTCAAACGAGTTCACTTGCCACACGGGCGGCGCGGCAGGCGTCTGGGCTTGCGCCCGCACGAGCAGACACACGAGAAGCGTCAACAGTAAAAGAGGTCTCATAATTCGTCTATGTTCTTTAAGTCCGTGGTCCAACAAGCTGATGGATGTCGCGCAGCATTAGAAGGAGCGGCTGCAGCCGATTCAACGGCAGGGCATTCGGTCCGTCCGACAAAGCTTTTTCCGGACAATCGTGGACTTCCATGAACACCACGTCCACACCGCATGCGACTCCTGCGCGCGCGAGGGGTTCGATGTATTCCGATTGTCCCCCAGTTGCATAACCCAACCCGCCGGGAAGTTGCAAGGAGTGGGTCACGTCGAAAACGACCGGCACGCCAAATCCGCGCATGATCGGGAACGAACGCATGTCGACAACGAGGTTGTTGTAACCAAAAGTCGCGCCGCGTTCCGTCAACAACAGTCGTTCACAACCGACTTCCCGGGCCTTGTCGACGATATTTCGCGCGTCCTGCGGCGCCAAAAACTGCCCCTTCTTGACGTTGACCGCTCGTCCCGACCGCGCAGCCGCCAGAATCAAATCCGTTTGCCGGCAAAGAAACGCCGGAATCTGCAACACGTCCACCACTTCAGCCACTGGCTCGACCTGCGAAACGTCGTGAATGTCCGTCAGCACCGGGACGCCGACCTCTTCCCTGATGCGCTGCAAAGTTTCGAGACCGGCTTCCATTCCCAATCCACGAAAGCTCTTGATCGAAGAACGGTTCGCCTTGTCGAACGAAGCCTTGAATACATAGTCGAGACCAGCGGCGCGAGTTCGCTCCAGACACTCGCGCGCCATCATCGAAGCGTGCTCATAACTCTCGATAACGCACGGTCCGGCGATTATCGTGAGTCGTCCGTCACCAAATGTCGCATTTCCTACCGAGAAGGCTTTCAGGTCCGTCATTGACGCCTGAGTATACGCTTGACCTTGTCCAGAAATGAAAGAGACCTGCGGGGTTTCGCGAGGCTTTGTTTGTGATTGTTACCGCCAACCATCTTGATCTCGTTCGAACCGGAGCTCAATGCGCGTACGCGTGAGATGTCGACGATGAGCCTGCCCGATGGCGACTCGACGCCTTCGCCGCGCAACGCTTCGATGTCCGGCACGCTAGTCAACGCTTGATGTTCCAGACCCAGCCGTTCAGCCGTTTCCAACAGCTCGCGGCGAAATTCGGCGGCGTTCGCGGGCCGGTCGGCGGCGTCTTTCTCGAGTGCGTGCAGCACGACTCGTTCGACCTCTTCCGGAATAGCGGCGACGATCTTTCGCGGCGCGTGAGGTGGATCGGAGACGTGCTTCGCCGCGATCTCCATCGGCGTAGAGCCGGTGAAAGGCGCCATGCCCGTAAGCATCTCGTAGAGAATGACGCCGAGACTGTAGACGTCGGCGCCAGGCGTCAACGCATCGCCGTTGTACTGTTCGGGCGCCATGTAACGCGGCGTGCCGATGAAAGCTCCCGCACGTCGCAACGTGATGGCGGGATCGTCGTCGTCAAGCGCGTGGGGTTCGAGTTTGGCAACGCCGAAGTCGAGCACTTTCACAGTCGCCGGCGCATCAGCGCTTTGCGTCACGAGGATATTCGATGGCTTTAGATCGCGATGGATGATTCCAGCTTCGTGTGCGGCCGCAACGGCATCTGACGCTTGCAGCATGATCGAGATCGCGCGGGCAGTTTCGATCGGCGCTTCTTTGACGAGTATCTCGCGCAGCGTGTAGCCCTCGAGCAGTTCCATCACGATGTAGACGCAACCGTCGCCGGTTTCACCGCAGTCAGTCACCGCCACGGCGTTCGGGTGTTGTAAACGAACTGCCGCTCGAGCTTCGCGTTGGAAACGGATCCGCGCCGCCTCGTCTTCGACCAGTCCCTCGCGCATCACCTTGATCGCTACAGGACGATCCATCAGCAAGTGGCGCGCGCGATACACTGTTCCCATTCCGCCCTCGCTGAGACGTTCCTCGATGAGATACTTCTCATCGAGCGTTTGGCCCACTAGCGAGTCGTCAATGTGGTTCTGGATCTGCATCCGCTGTTACAAGACAAGACAGAGTACATCGGCGCACGTGTTTTAACATGAAGTGAGGTTTTGTCTGGGCAGACCCGCTTGTTCTCGCCTCAATCGCCGCTGGTTGCGCTGACACGATCGTGCATGACCAGGTCGACTTCGCCATTCTTCTCGATGGCGGTTTCAGATTGTAAACGATTTTCGTACGCCGCGCGCACAAAAGACGCAAATAAGGGATGGGCCTTGAGGGGCTTGGATTTGTATTCAGGATGAAACTGGCAACCGATAAACCATGGGTGCGACTCGCGCGGAAGCTCGATCATCTCGACAAACTTTCCGTCGGGTGAAACGCCGCTGAAGACGAGGCCGTCCGCCTCGAGCCGCTGACGATACTCGGGATTGAACTCGTAACGGTGACGATGGCGTTCGCTAATCTCCTCAACGCCGCCATAGACCTCCTGGGCCAACGAGCCCGGCGCCAAACGGCACGTCCATGCGCCAAGACGCATCGTGCCGCCGAGTTCTTCCACGTCGACCAGGTCGCGCAGCTTGAAGATGATGGGATGCGGGGTCTCGAGATCGAACTCAGTCGAGTCAGCGTCCTTAAGGTCGCACGCATGACGAGCAAACTCGATGCAGGCAGTCTGCATTCCCAAACAGATGCCGAAGTAAGGCGTACGCGTTTTGCGAGCGTAGTGAATCGCCCGAATCATTCCCGCGACGCCGCGTTTGCCGAAACCGCCGGGGACGAGGATCGCGTCGAAGTCGCGCAGGCGGTTCTCGTAGTCGTCGTCCATCAACTCTTCCGACTCGAGCCATTTGACGTCAACGCGCAGGTTGTTGGCGACTCCGCCGTGCGTCAACGCTTCGCGCAGCGACTTGTATGAGTCTTCCAGTTCAACGTACTTACCCACGATCGCGATCGATGCTCCGCCTCCGGAAGGCTCGCGGATCGTCGCGACGAGGTTGCGCCATTCTGAAAGATCGACTTGCGGCGCTCGCCCTTCGAGGGCCAACTGCGTGACGATCAAATCGTCCAGTCCCTGCTCGTGAAACGCTAGCGGCACGTCGTAAATCGTGTCGACGTCCTGAGCGCTGATCACCGCCGGCTCTTTCACGTTACAGAACAGCGCGATCTTGCCGCGCAACTCGCGCGACAACGGTTTCTCTGAACGGCACAAGAGGATGTCAGGCGCGATACCAATCTCGCGCAGGTCGCGCACTGAGTGTTGCGTCGGTTTTGTTTTCAGCTCGCCGGCGGCGGCGATGTATGGCACGAGCGTGACGTGGACGAAGATCGCGTTGTTTGCGCCCTCCTCGTTACCCATCTGGCGAATGGCTTCGAGAAACGGAAGCGACTCGATGTCGCCGACCGTGCCGCCAATCTCCACGATCACCACGTTAGGCTTGTCCTTTTCGGCGACGCTGCGGACTGCTTCTTTTATTTCGTTCGTGATGTGCGGGATGACCTGGATGGTTTTGCCGAGATAGTCGCCGCGCCGTTCTTTCTCAATTACGGAGAGATAGATCCGGCCGGTGGTCCAGTTGTTGGCGCGCGAAAGGTGCGCTTGCGTGAAGCGTTCGTAATGCCCGAGATCAAGATCCGTTTCGGCGCCGTCGTCGGTGACAAAGACCTCGCCGTGTTGGAACGGCGACATCGTGCCGGGATCGACGTTGATGTAAGGATCCAACTTGATTAGCGCGACTTGCAATCCACGGCTTTCGAGCAAGCAGCCGATCGATGATGCCGCCAGCCCTTTGCCCAGACTTGAAACCACGCCACCAGTTACGAAGATGTATTTAGGCATTCGTTCTCCCTGGATCACTATTGTCTATCTCAGATTCAATATCAGTGTCGTCGTTGCGATCGCCGGCTTCCGGCGGCTCGCCCGATCCTTGTTCGCCGTCGTAACGTCCCTGTTTCAGATCTTCCTGGGCCTCGACGGCTTTTTGCATCGCGGGATCGAGCGCTTTTTGTATTCCGACCAGTCCCGCGCCGAGCAATCCCGGTCCTTCATGCGCACGCCTTTCGAACTCTTCGGTCGTGATGTCATAAGGCTTGCTCAGGCCCCACAGTCCGGCCAAGCCGCACAAAACCAGAAACGCAATAACAGCTAGTCCAATCCAGTCGCTCATGCAGTTTGTCCCATCTGGGCCTTCAACAACTCGAGATCGGCGGCAGTGTCGACGCCAATCGACGTCGAACACGCCTCGACGACCTTTATCTTCACTCCATGCGCCAACGCGCGCAATTGTTCCAATTGCTCGATCGTTTCGAGCCGCGCCTGGGGCCAGCGAGTAAACTCCAGCAACACGTCTCGACGATACACGTAAAGGCCGGTGTGTTTGCGAAAAATCTTGAATAACTCCGGTTCCGCGTCAAGGGCCTCGTGAGGCCCGCCGTGTCTCTTTGCGGCGTCTCGCGGAAATGGTATCGGCGAACGCGAGAAATAGACCGCGTTATCGTCGTCATCGATAACTACTTTGACGAGGTCGAAATTCAGTAACTCGTCGAGTGACTCGATCGGCTCCCATGTTGTTACGATCCCGGCGCCGCCTGGTTTCGCTATTTCCGCTGCCATTGTAGCGACTGCTTTTTCGATCGTCTCGGGCGAGATCAATGGTTCGTCTCCCTGAACGTTCACGATGATCTCGGCGTCGGGAATTTTCGCCGCAACTTCGGCGACGCGATCAGTTCCGCTGGCGTGGTTGGCGTCCGTGAGCATCGCTTCGAAACCGCTTGTAGTGACCGCGTCCACGATCTCCCGACTGTCGGTCGCGACGATCACGCGATCGACGTTTCGCGCGGCTCGCGCGCGTTCCGCGACCCAGCAGACCATGGGTTTGCCGGCGAGATCGATCAGCGCTTTTCCGGGTAAACGAGTAGAAGCTAAACGCGCAGGGATGATGGCGACTGTCTTTTTATTGGAGGAGTTTTGGGGATTATCGCCCGTCTGATTCACGGGATAACAGCTTACCATTCATCAAATCCGTGTTTCAACCACAGATTAGCGGGATCAGCCTATTTCTTTCTGGTCCTTGCGGCTTTCTTCGCCGCACGCGAGCGATCGGTCGCTGAGCGTCGCTTTGCAGCACTTCGAGCTTGACGCGAAAGTGCTTGTTTTGACGCTGCGCTCCGGCTTTCGCGTTTCAACACCCTGCGCGTGGCGCGCGACCGTTTAGCCGATGTTCGTTTCGTGCCACCTTTGGAACCCTTCTCCAGATCGCGTTCGGCCTGTTCTTTCGTCTCCTTTGAACTGCCCTTTGACGGCGGCAGCTTCACACCTGCGCGACGCGCTTTCGACAGCCCAATAGCGATGGCCTGCTTAGTCGAGCGTGCTCCATGCTTCCCTTCCCGAATGTGCTCGATCTCCTCATGGACAAATTCGCCTGCCTGCGTGCTGGGTGATTTTCCTTCGCGCTTGTCTCGTCGTGCTTTTTCAAGTGTTTCTTTCTCAGGCATCATCTACCTCTTGCATGAATTTGAAACAAAACCATGCGTGCGCGTACCACTAGCACACACGCCAAACGAAGACCTTGAGATCGCTTTATTCAATAGGCAAGGTGTGTTCCTGTGTTCCCGATGGCTGGTCTGCGATTTGCGCACGTAGATCTTAAGGAGCGAACAAAGGGAGGAACCAAATGGATCAGCAGCAATCGCAGAAAACCGGTAAACGTTCGGACGCGCAGAAGCTGGACCGCGCGCGTGAGGGATATTCGGCAATTCCGCCATCCCAACCCGTGGGTGGTGCGTTCGGCAAAGAAGAAGATGACGACGAGAACGCCGAGGTGGATCGTAGCGACACCGAAGCCTCACTTCGTCACAATACTAAAATCTAGTTTGAATCGATGTAATCCGTGGTTCCTCACTAACCGCGGATTAGATGGATCGCCTTCTTCAGTAGTTCGGCTGCATCGCGGTGAGACAGCAAGGTGAGCGCTTCCTGATACTCGCACCATCGCATCTCACGCGTCTCTGTTCGCGGTACTTCGTGAGTGAATCTGATCAGGTAATATTCGACAGTCACCTGTTTGTCGCCCGATTGAAAATCAAGCGAACCGACCGGACCAACTAATTCACCGCCGACGCCTGCCTCCTCTTCAAGCTCGCGGAGGGCAGCGGCTTCAGCAGTTTCCCCTGGTTCGATGTGGCCTTTGGGAAAGATCCAGTACGTTGGCGTCTTCTTCGCGCGGACACACACTATCAGGATCGCTTCGTCGACGATCTTGAATGCGATAGCACCGGCCTGGACAATCCTCGACATTTGAATCCTAGCGGCGGCTGCCTACGATCGTGCGGTAGTGGCGGAGACGCGCGTCGAGATCTTCGGGCGTTAACGAGGCATACTTAGCCGGCAACAGGCGACGGCTCGAGGACTCGAAGACGGCCAGCAGCTCCATGTATTCCAATAACTCCGCGTCACGGCTTGGGAAGTAATCAACCGCGGCGCGCAGGAAATGACGATCAAGCACGGGCGCATCGCCGCCACTTTCGCGTGCCGCGTCCTCATTTGCCAGCAACAACACCGCCTCAATGTCCGCATTGCTGTAACCGACGAGCTTGCTCGAAAACCCTTCGCGAATCGACGTGAGATCGACGTCGGTCTTGATCTTGTTCTTCCGCAGCAGGGCCTTCGCAACCAACTCGACCTCTTCCGGCGTCTGCACGTAGAGAAACGGTATCTTCCGATCGAGCCGGCCCGCGCGCTTGAGATCGACGTCGAGCTTGTCCGGACGATTCGTCATCACTAGAAACAGGATGCGCCCGCGGTTCGACGTATCCGACATAAACTCCTTGATGCGCGCGATCACTCGCGACGACGTGCCGCCGTCGCCTTCGCCGTCAGTGTTTCCGAATGCGCGATCGCCTTCGTCGATGATCACGACGACCTGACCGATCGCACGAATCACGTTCAAGATCTTTTCCAGATTTCCTTCCGTCGCGCCAACCCACTTCGATCGAAAATTCTTCAACTTGATCGTCGTCAGCCCACATTCTTTTGCGAAAGCTTCGGCGACGAACGTCTTTCCTGTTCCCATCGGACCAGTGAAAAGTATGCCCATCGGCACGCGGCTCGTCCGTCCCTCGCGAATGCTTTCCGCGATCACCATCAGGTCTTTCTTGACCTCTTCCATGCCGCCGACGACGTCAAACCCGTGCGCCGGCTCAACAAACTCGACCAACCCGAAACACTCGCGCTCGATTATCTCTCGCTTGCGTTTCGCGATCAGACGGTCCGCCTCCTTGCGCGCGAGGTCGTATGGACTGGGAAGATTCGGATCAGGTTCTTTGCGCCCGTCAAGTTCAGGCACCAGGAGTTTCGTAATTTCATCGCGGCTCATCTTGCTCGTCAACGCGGCGAGCTTATGAGCGCGTTCCTGAACATCCGGGCCCGTGCCGAGCAACGAAGCGATAAAGTTTTCGCGATCGGAGAGCGGTTCCTCGGCGGCGGCCTGCGGCGTCAGTATTGACGCGATCTGAATCGCTTTCAGTCCGGCCGTAATGCCGGCGTATCGTTCGCCGTCTTTCTCCGTCAGACGCGTGTCCGCCAGCCGCGCCGCTTCACGACGCGTTGCATGGTCCGGCATCGGCACCTCGACCACGGCCACCTTCGGATTCGAGATCAGTTTCGGCGCCAACTCAGTCAGGTTCTCGGAAATCAGCAACACGACGTTATCGCCGCGCTCGATCTCAGGCAGCGCAGACCAGCGATGCAAGGTCACGATCGCGGCGCGATCCGATTCGCTCTGAAAGTTCGGGTCACCCGCGGGCGCGATCGCTTCGGCGTACTCCATGATCACCGCCGTCTTCGTCGATCCGATCAGCAGCCGCTCAAACGCCGCGAAGACGCGATCCTTCTCTGTTGCGAGCAGCAAATCTTCCAAACCAGTGACGCCGGTTGCGCGTTTGATAAATCTGGTCCCGGTGGCGACGTTGTAGACGGCGATTGTGTCTTTCGATTCTTTCAGCAACACGTCCGTCAGAAACTCCGTCAGCGCCATCAGCTTGTTGTTGCACAGAACGACGTCATAAACATTGCCGTGCAGGACGAACATCGACGCCTCGCCGCGCAAGTAACGACGCCGCAAGTCTTCGGCCCAGGCAGGAAGTACGCGCACCTCGCTCATATCGACAGGTCCCTTAAGCCTAACGGATTCAGCAGCCGCTCAGTATCGGCGGCGGTTTGTTTGATCGACTCGACGCCGTCGAGAAGTTCGTCGAGCTGGCCAGTCAACTCCTGCGGCGACTGCATGGTGACGATCTGATCGGCAATCAACTGGAAAGAGTTTTCGATCAGATCGAGCTGGCCGCGGGCCAACATGAGGTAGTGACGAATCTCCTTCATCTTCTCGAAGCGTTTCAGAATGACCGCGAGGTTCTTGCGGGCGATCTCGGTCTCAGAGGCACGGCTGTCCTGGTTTTTAGTCATCGTTTCCCAGCGGCGGCGATCACGCTCCAGCTCGTTCAGGTCGATCGATTCGAGATAGGACTCGTAGCGACTACACGTGTTCGCCATCTCGATAAACGCTTCGACGAGCCGATTGGTCTTGGTCAGTTCGGTCCGTAATAGTTCCCCAGTAAACGAAGGGTTCTGGGCGGCCAGCGAATTGATCTCCTCTTGCCGTGCGAGCAGATCGATGACGCGGTTGCGATCGCTTTCCTCGAGATGTTTCAGCCGCTCAGCACGCGCAGCTTCGTCTTTCGCGCGTTGCTCGGCGTCAAATTCCGGATCCCAGATCCACTCTTGCAGCTTTTTCGATCCGGGCGCATTGACCACCCACAGTATTTCGAGCCCGACAGTAATCACTGCCAGCAGCGGATTGAGTGTCAAAGCCGACGCGGCAAGACCACCGGCGAGGAGCGTCAGGTTGTAAGGATTCGCAAACGCCTTTTTGAGATACGACCGGCCCTCGTAAGCTTTTTGACGAACGAAAGCCTGCGTCGCCGCGACGGTGTCGTTACGCAAAGGCGTAACGTTGACCGGCACGCCGTCTTTCCGCAGGGCCGGACGCGCCGGCTGCGGCGGTTTTGTCATATGCTGCTTGTCGCTCACTATTTGGCGGGGGCGTAGATCAAATCCAACAACTTCTTTTCGACCGCCCGAAACTCCGGAGCTGATTTTAGCGCAATGTCGCGCACCGGAAACGCGGGCACGTCCACCTGATGCAGAATTCTCGCCGGCCGGTGGGACAGAACGTAGATTGTGTCGGCGAGATAAACCGCTTCCGAGACGTCGTGAGTGACGAAAAGTATGGTGTTGTTCTCGGCCCGCGAGATCTCGAGCAGGAGGCTCTGCATGCCCCAGCGCGTCTGCGGATCGAGCGCGCCGAACGGTTCGTCCATCAATACCACGCGCGGTTTGTTGACTAACGTTCTCGCAATCGCGACACGCTGCTTCATGCCGCCTGAAAGATCTTTCGGATAGCGTTCCGCGAAGTCAGCCAGCCCGACTGATTGCAATATCGACTCCGACACTTTGCGCCGCTCCGACTTGCGCACGCCCTGAAGTTTCAGACCGTATTCGACGTTCTCGCGCACCGTCAGCCAGCCAAATGACGTGTACGCCTGAAACACCATGCCGCGATCCCGGCCGACGTCAGTCACCTTCTTCCCATCGACCAACACTTCGCCTTCGGTCGGCGGCAGAAGTCCGGCGACTGCTTTCAGGATCGTCGACTTGCCGCAACCTGATGGGCCAAGAAAAACAATGACCTCTCCCGAATCGGGTTTGTCATAGACGTCAAAAGATACGTCGCGCACTGCTTCGGTGCGATTACCATTGCGATCGATATAAGTGACGCTCAAGTCGCTAACGCGCAGCTTCGGCGGCGCGCCGCTTTGATCGGGATGGTAGGTGACGTGCGGCCTCGGCGCTGCCGCGGCGACGTCGACGGCGATCGTGCCGGGTTCGCCGGATTGAGGCAGCGGAGCTGGACGGTCGTTATCACTCATAATCCGCGGTCACGATGCTTCACGCCAGCGGAACAGCACGCTGGAGAGGAGACGAATGAGAAAGTCAGTCAACAGTCCGATGCCGCCGATCACGAGCAGCCCGGCAAACGACCACGACGCTTTGTGATGCGTGCGCGCGAGCTCGACCATGTAGCCCAATCCATATTCCGGGTTCACGGCTTCTGCAAGGATGACATAGGTCCAGGCGATGGCGTTCATGACGCGAAAGCTGTCGAAGATCTCCGGCAGCGCCGCGGGAACGAGCACAGTCCGGATCACCTGAAACTTCGACGCGCCGAGCGTCAAAGCAGTTTGGACCAACTCCTCCGGCACCAGCCGAATCGATGACACCACGACCGGCAGCAGATACACAAACACGCCGAGAAACAGAAACGCGATTTTCTGTCTTTCGTAAATACCGAACCAGAGAATCAACAGCGGAATGAACGCCGAGATCGGCATGTAACGCAGCGGCGCCATGATCGGCTCGAAGAAACGATTGATGGGATCGAACGTTCCCATCAAAACGCCGAGCGGCAGCGCGAGCGCCGCGGCCAGAAGAAACGCGATCGCGATCCTCCTCGTAGAGACGAGGATCGCGGTCGCGAGATCGTATTGAATGAACAGTTGCAGCGTCCCACGTATGACTTCAGTGGGCTTAGGCAGGAAGTCAGGGTCGACCAGGCCGCCGTAACTCAACACACACCATCCGCCGAGGACAAGCACCGGCGCGACAAACCCCAGCAGGAACGCTGCGCGTTTCGGCAACGGCGAACGAATTGAAAAATAGTTGGACTTCCCCGACTCCATCAGTGTTCTTCTAACTCGTCGCCAAAATTACCTTGATGTCCGTGCGCCGGTTCTGTTGGCGTCCAGCTTCGGTCGTGTTTTCGGCAATCGGATTAGTCGAGCCGCGTCCGATCGTCTGGAACCGCGTCGGCGGGATGTTCGGGAAATTCTTGACGATGTAGTTCTTGACTGACAGTGCGCGGCGCTCCGAAAGCGTCAGGTTGCCGGAGGCTGAACCAGTGCTGTCAGTGTTGCCTTCGATGCGCAGAACGGTGCTGCCGAACGAAGTCATCGTCTCGCCCAACTTGTCGAGCAACAGATACGATCCGGGCATGATCTCGTCTGAGCCAGGCGTGAACTGAATCTGGATCTGTTGATGCAGGATCGGCACGTCTCTCTCTGACGGCGCTTTCGCAACGACGGGCGCTTCCTCGACTTTCTGGCCGGGATAGCTCGCGGCGACTGCTTGCAGGAACCGTGTGTCGGCCCAATCCCTGGCGTTGACGGACTTATTTACCAGACCTTTCTTGCGCCAGATAACAAACGCGGTCTCGAACAGCGTCTCGTAATGCGCTTTAGTGCCCGTTAGACCATAGAACTGCGCGTTGTCGGCATATGGCGTGAGCTTCAGTCCTGACAACATGCCCGAGATCGTGTCGGTATCGAGCTTCAGCGCGCGTCCGACCACCTCGTACGCCGGATTCGGGTTGTTCTTGATCATCTCGATGCCGTCGAGCCAGCCGCGCACGAAGTCACGAATCGTTTCGGGCGCCTGATCGATCACGTCCTGACGCGCACAGAGCGTGTCGGCGATGATGTTCGTCGCCGCTTGAGTTGAAACCAAAACATGCGCTTCGGCTCCTCTCGACTCCACGGCCGCGGAAAGATCGGGCTCCCACGTCACGGCAGCGTCAACCTGTTTCGCCTTGAACGCGGCGGCAGCGGCAGGCGCATCGGTCGTGAACACGATGTTCTTCTCGATCTCCGACCGGTCCTGCGGTGTCAGGCCTGATTGCGATAACAGATAGAGCAGCAGAAAGTGCGACGGCGTGAACTGCGTACACGCAATCTTCTTCCCTTTTAGATCTTCGACTGACTTGATCGACGAGAGCGCCACGATGCCGTCGCCGCCGCGCGACCAGTCTTGCATGATGATCGACTTGGCTGCCTGGTTCTTCTCGGCAAGCATCGACGCCTCGCGCGCCCAGTTGTCGATCGTGTTCCACATGATGTCGACGTCGCCGCTGCGAAACGCGGAAAACTTCGCCGCCGGATCTTCGAGCAGAACGAACTTCACGTCCATGCCGTATTTCGTCTTGTACTGCGATCCGCCATTCGGCTCCATGCCGTTGTTGAAGACGATGCCGGGCGCGTGACCGGCCCAGGTGTTGATGCCTACAACGAGAGGACGGTTGAGTCTGCCGCTGCCGATCGTGGCGCCGCTGACGCCCGTCGAGCCCACATTGCGTGCCGGATCGCCGGGACCGTTTTTCAGTTTGTCGAAGTCGCCTTTGTCGTCTTCGCCGGTGGCTGCTCTTTCACCGCCGGCCCACTGTTTGATTGCGTCGCCTTTGTAATGCCACGTTGCAAAACCGATAACCGCAAACACCACGACTGCTATAAACGCTTTTGCCAGGGGAGTCAGTCTCATTGGTCACACACCTCTCTGCTGTTTAGTGCCTGGTGCCTTAACTCTTTGCGCCTTGACGCATCGACAAAATACGAAGCGGCAAGTCCAAAGTTCTACATCGTTTTGTTGGTCTGCGCCTGTTGGGCGGCTTTCTTCGCCTTCAGCGCCGCGAGTTCTTGTTTGGCTTGCACGTCGCCGGTTTGATTGCGCAAGGCGGCGAGCCGTGCATCGAGTGAAGATTCCGACAATTCCTTGCCGAGGTTTGCTTCGGCAATCGTCGTCTTGATGTGCTGGCGCACGTTGTCGAGCGCTTTGACTTCGGCGTCAACAGATAGTCCATCCAACTGTTCCTGGACCTTGATGCGCGCCTGGGCCGACTGCATCTTGGCCAGCATCGAATCGCGTTCGCTTTGCAGCTTCCTGATCTCTGACTGGACGCCGAGTAGTGAAGTCTTCGCCGAGTCTGCATCGGTGCGCGCCTGTTCCATCTCCATCTTCAGTTCGGCGACGTCGGCCGCAAGCTGGTTCTTCTTCTGGATCAGGATAACGGCCAGATCGTCCTGATCTGTGGAGACGGCCGTTTCGAGCTCCGCTTCGGTCTGGGCCAACTCGCTGGTCGCGCGTTTGTAACGCTCGTCGAGATCTTCGCGGCGGCGAATGATTCCGGCGGTGGCGGTTTTTAGTTTCGAATACTTCGCCACCATCGAGTTGATAGCGTTCTCATACGCGATCTCCGGATGCTCTTTCTCGATATCGGAAATCCACAGCGACAGGAAACCTTTCCAAAGATTCGCCAGACGTTTGAACATAGGTTTTCTTCCTTTCTCTCCAGTCTTCGTTAATTGGCCGGGTTAATTGACCGGATTTGCCGCTGCCTGTTCTGAAGGATCGTGGAGCTTCGGCGACGCTTTGACTACGCTGGCTACTTTGTCCTGACCGAAAAACTCCAGCACCTGCTGCACCTCGAGCTTCTTGTCGTTGCAGACCTTGATCAGGTTCTGTTGCTCGTCGACGCTTTGCTGCATCACCGCGCGAATGTTCTTGATCTCTTCTTCGTACTGCTTGATGCGCGCGTCCGATTCCTGGATCAGCTTTTCATTTTCGGCGGCGCCGTTGCGAATGTAACCGTCGAGTGCCTGGATCTCTTCGACCGTCGCTTCGATGATCTTCTCGATCGGCACGCCGAACGCTTTCAGCGACGCTTCGACGATCTGTTTCTTGATTGCGGCGTCGGTCCCGGCGGGCAGGCTGCGCAGCAGTTCGGTCGTGCGCGCGACTCGTTGCTGTTCCTCGGCGTCGACTCCGGCGGCTTCGAAGACGGCGGTGAAGTCGATCTGTCCACCGGCGGGTCGCGGAGGCGACTTCTGAAAGACTTGCTGCGTTGGAGACGGAGTCGTGTAGTCGTCGACGGGTGTGGTAAATGTGTCGACTGATGGAGACTGGGCGAGGTCGCCTGCCGCGACAGTCTCTGGTGCGGCCGGCTCGTCGCGTTCGATGAACCAACCCGCAACGGTCGAACCCCAACCTTTTTTCTCACTCATAGAAAGCCTTCGACTCCTTTGCTGGTTATGGACATGAAGTAGGAACCGGAAGCGCGATGATAGGCATGGTTCAGCAAGCGCGTGACAGCTTAACACGTCGCTCGTTTGCTGACCACGGATTTTGCGGCAGGCAAGCTTCTCTATTGCCCGTGACTCAACCAAAGGAAAATGGATTGCGCGGTCGTTATAAACACATCCGGTTTGCAAGCGCCGGCATTATTGCCGCGAGCTTCTGCTGAAAAAGCTCTCTCTTTTCACGATGAAACCAGACACCGTGGCGAAATGTTGCGAGCACAGTCCGTTCCTCCAGTGAGAGAAGTTTAAGTGTTTGGCCGGTTTCGATGACATCCGCTATTACCTCGCTCAATCCGAGAAAGAGCGCCGTCTCAACACTCCCGCTGAACTCAACTATTGCTGGTTGAGGTTCGGTCTCGCCGAGCAGTCTGCGCGTTAACTTTGGATACCGGGTCGCAACTCGGTCCAGTGGTCTCGCCGGCGTTCCATTCATGGTAATCAGTGAGAACCGGCACCTGCCGACCTCAAACTCTATCGCCTGATAAAGATCATCGCCACCGTACTCGGCAAACAACAATTCACTCCCAACCACTGCATCAACTTGTCCGGCTCGCAGCATGTTTACGCTATCGTAACCGCGTAATAAGAGGCAAAGGAGATCCAGGCGCGGAACCTGATGGACCGTCAGCCGGCCATCGTAAAAAGCCGGTGGTAGTTGTATCTCGTCGTGCTGCAAAAGGCGAATGCATTCCGCAGCGCCACGACCCTTGGCGAAAGCTAGTCGAAAACTCATGTTCTGTTATCAAATCTCCTGGACCACGCGAGCACTGTTGCCAACGATTCTTCGAGGTCCAGCTTGTCTGTTCGCACGATGTTGCACGCAAATGTTGTCGCGAGTTTCCAATAGACCGACAAGTAGTGCGGATGATCGAAATCATCTGAATCGAGTTGAGGCCGGTGCTTAAGACGTTCCAACGTGGCAGGAAGGTCCGCCCAACAGAGAGTCGTCGGCGGCAACGGCTTCCAGGAATGCCAATACGCCTCTGGCAATATCGAAAAGACTGTCATCCAGTGACGATCGAAAATAGCGATCGATGAAGTCGCCGCCGCCAGAGAGTCCTGCACTGCGTTGTGCGCTATCCTGGCGGCCTCGTCAAAATCTTCCTGATCAACGGCTGACGTGAATTGTCGGCCAGCCGCACCCGCAAACGGCCGTAGATGACACGCGTTCAGTACGGTGGCCAGCCTGTCTGCTAGCGTAGTCTTCCCCGACGCATCGTGTCCGTCCAACACCAGGACCAGAGAAGGTCGTTGCACGTCGTGGCAGCCGCGATTCGCACCCATAATGAAAGGCACTATTTATTCTTTAGCCGGCTGTAACCGAAGAGCGCCCTGTTCGGCGGCGTCTAATCGGTAACGACCCTTTTTGCCTTGCGTGAGTGCGGCATGGGCCTCTGCCGGAAGCTTCAGCAAGCCACGCGGCGATGCTCTGACAGCATTTTCATCGCTTTTCTCACAAGGTTTAATTTGCACCGTATCGTTGCTTACCGAGATATGCAGATAACGGGGTTCTCCCTTTACGAAGCCGAGCGCCTTGCGGGTCTCGAATGGGAGATCGATCATACCTCCCGGAGAAACTCTGCGATTCACCGAATAACCAGGACTTTCAGTTTTCATAGTTCATACTCCCATCAGTGTTTCTTGTTGTGAGAATAGTCGCCGGTATAGTTGTTCATAACGTTCTCTTAGCTCGTGCGGAGCCCGCCCGTTGCGCCAAAGGTCTTTATCCGCTGCTTCAGCTTCGCGCGGGTCTCCCAGCTCAAGGCGCACTCTCATACAATCAGGACTGATCTCGCCATAGATTGTCCGGCCTTCACGATCGATAAACAGACACATATCAATTAACCGCAGACCGGCATTGAGGAACAGACTCTCGAGCCAGATAAACGTAGCTCTCGCTATCTCTTTGGCATGAGGAACATCTTGCATCCAAAGTGCTGCATAATCATCCGGAAGAGGTTCATCAGCGAGCCGTTCACCGGTTGGAGTCATCAGCGGGTGTCGCCAGTCAAAACAAACGACCGGCGAATCGAAGCGTGTCCAACGTGCAATCGGAGCCCCATCAGCAGCGGATGGATAGGCTTCTGTGTATTTGTATCGATGAACTGGAGAGCCGATGTGGTAACGCTTTATTCGCGTCTCCAGATTACATGCGCGGACTCGCTTTTGAACTATCAACAACCCATGTTTCGACTCAATTGCCGCGAGAAACGCATTTGCCGGCGCAAATTCACCAAACGCGCGATCAGCCATGCGACGAAAAATCACGGCCGTAAACTTTGCCCGTAATTCATCTGTGCCCGCTACTTCGCCATAGCGGTTTGCAGTGTAAGAGTAGACCGTCGGTTTGAAGCGCATTACTACGGTCTTATCAGTCCACAAGCGGATCTCTTTACTCTCACCTTCAACCAGCAACGGCAGGGTTGGGAAATCGAGCGGCAACTCTCTTAATGCTCTTTCAAGCAACTTCTCACCACCCTCGAGCGCCACGTCACCGTTTCGCTTTGGCCGGACATCGTCAACGAGCCGAATCTCGCAGCAGTCGCCGGCGCCGTCACTGTTGCTTTGGGCGGTGGAGAACCCGAGACTAGCCAGATCGCTCGCCAGTTGACGAGCACGCATCTGCATCTGCTCATTTGCCGTTGAATCGCTTGTGATGAGGATCTTCACTCAGCTACGGCCGCCGTTACAGCGTCCTCCTCCTCCTCGAATATTTGGTAGCGCATGTTCAAGTGAGTAATAACGTCCTGAGTCGCGAGGTAGGCATTTGAGATCGCTTCCGAGAACCGGCCGTGTTTCAGCAATAACAATTGCTCGTTAAGGTCGTAACCTAACGCATCAGCCGTCCAGGAATTGATGTACTCCTTCGAGATCGATTCATGCGCCACCGACCGGACGCCCTTCATGATATGCATGGGAATCTTTACGAAGTACTCATAGAGATTGGTGGCGTTTTGGAGCCCCCCGTGTGTCTTCTGTTTCGCCAGATAACCAGCCATTCCCAACAACTGTCGCAGGCGAATAAACGCAAAACTGAAATTCCTCAGCATTAGATCGTATGACGACTTGATCGGGATTTGAGTTTCACCGAACAGGCAGCGGGCATTGTGATTGAGGTTATCGCCCGACATCGTCTGAAAGGGCATGAAATCGTTTGAGTCGTAGATGCTCAGATTGATCTCCTTGTTGCGATAGGAAGGACTTGTGCCGGTGAGGCGCTCTAGCGCTGCTGTTGCATCTTTAACGATCAGCACGAGATCGAAATCATGAAAATCGATGCTCGTCACCGAAGAGCCGTAGGAGAGCACACAAAGAAGATTCGCACCGACTACTTGCCGCAAATCGTCGATGAATCCAAAACGCTCTTTGTCAGCTTGCGTCAGGTTCTCCTGCGAAACCGTCTTGAGTTCAACTGACTGGGTGTCGTACATCGCGGCGAGCGCCTGACCATATGCTTTCTTGATTTGAATCAGTTGTGAAACTGGTCGGGCTTTGTTCTGGTCACATTCGATGACAAATTGGTCCAATTGCAACGCCGCCAACCGCGTGTAACCGAATCGTTTCGCATATTGAGCGCCCTGCCAAAGCCGGTTGAGCTTGCTTTCAATAGTTCCCAGGGAGAAGCGGTTCTGCACTACCGCAGCACTGAGAGTGCAGCCCGCCAGGAACAACAACGACTGCAAATAGAACTGAACAGGTGAACAGTTGACCGTCAACGCTTCAGTTGCGGTTAATCTACAAGCCCTCAACCGATCCGAAAATTCTTCGAGCGGTCCGTGAACAACATCCACTCCGCACCTTCTCTTGAAACTCGAGAAGAACAGTGGATGCAGGATCGACGCGAGCTCCAGCAAGCGACGACTTACAGGACGCGGATTCTCTATGCCCAACCGTACACTGACCTCGAAGAACCGGTGCAGTTGCGGCCTTGCCAACTCTTCTTCAAAAATAACGAATGTAAACAGGCGCAGATCGTTCGGCCGCCAGGTGGGAGGCATAACGACTACTTGAAAACCGACATAGCGTTCAGACACGTCCCTAAAAGCAGCCGAAAGCTCATCTGCTCTGGCGGGCTGGTTGGCGGTAAAACAACTTGACATGACCAAATGCGAGTCGAACGCTCAGTGATCTGCTAAGATGCCGTCCATGAATCAAAACAGTTCGGCAACGACCGACCGTGGATTTTTTATAACCCTGGAAGGCACCGATGGATCAGGTAAAAGCACGTTAAGTAAGGATGTTGCCAGGACACTCACGGACCTTGGAGTTGAGCACTGTTCTAATAAAATAATTGCGGCCGAACCAGATTTTGTAAATAGAAGCATGACGGCTGTAGCTCAAATGCTTTGGCCGAAGGAAAGCACGTTGTTCGATCATATGCTTCCGCTGGACTACTGGCTTCACCTGCAAGTGACCTGGTACGCGTTGTTCTGCGAGTTCGTCGTCCGGCCTCGATTAGACGCCGGAAAAAATCTGATCGTTGATGGCTGGTACTATAAGTTCATGGCAAAACTGCTCGTACGTGGCCTCAGCGACGAGTATCTCTCGACTGTTTTTTCAAACATTCAGCAACCGGATGCCGTGATCTTTTTGGATGTGGATCTGGAGGCTATATGGGATCGCAAGAATGACTTCCGGCCACACGAAATGGGCCTTCATCATCGTTATCCGGAACTGGGGAGAGAATCCTTTTTGGATTATCAAACCAAAATCCTGGACGCTCTTCGATCGCTGGCAACCAAAAACAATTGGCACTGCGCTCACCTGGATGGAACCGCCTCGCTTGAGCAAAACACGAGCTCGATCATCGAGATCGTGGAAAGGCTGGATTTCATTCGCTGGCGCCAAACAGTGGGGGCTCACCGGTAGCCCCAGATTTTGGGCCACATGTCACCGAGATCATTAATGTCAGTAGGAAATTCGTCCTGCGGAGGCTCGGCGGCAAGCTCTACAAAAGCTTCCAACTCAGGACTCAGCTTTAGATGGAACTCCGTCTGCAGACGCCTCAACACGTAATAAGCCGCAGCTTCCAGATAGTAATGTGACAAGAGGGAGATCAAGCCCATCGCTAGTGCGCCACGGACGTTGGGTATCAGGCGAATCAGATCCGCATACTGATAACCACCCTTTTTATAGTTGTGCACGCCCTCCCAGTAGATCTTGAAGATCAAATGAAACACGGCCCAGTCTGCTCTCGGAGTTCGAGCTGAGTACCCGGCCACCTGTGTCCGGTCACTCGTGGATACGACCGAATCAACTTCAATATCCAGGCAGATGCCATGATGAATGTCAAAAGTGACATAACACCCCAGTTCGCCGGACGAGGTGACGTGCCAGGGTCGCAGGAATGAAATGCTGCGGCGAATTGCTGCGTCTTCCTCGGGCTCGAGATCGCGAATGACCTGCCTGCGCACCAGACAAGCCAATTCGTAATGATTCGCTTCGACGTCGGCTCTTTCGGCCTCAGTGATTTGAAAGAAGTGGCGTCTTGAATCGTCGAGTGAGCTGTAAAGGAATCCCTGCTCGAGAGCGATTGCTTCAGCCCGTTCGAGAAATCCCCGAGGTACACCAACATCCACATCAAGACCGCCACGCATACCCGGTTCCGTATAACACGTAAGACGTGATGCGGAACCCTTGAGCAGGACATACGGGATCCGTTTGTGATCCATCTCGCTGGTGAATCGCTGTAGGAGCTTGGTCTGTACTCGGGCCAGCACTTGGACCGCGATCGCTAAATCACGAAGCTTCGTGGCATACGGAGTCCCCTCGAACCGCCCCTGAGACCACGCAAGCAGACGAGGAAGGATGGCCGGCAAGATCTGCCAACAGCCCAGGGCAAACTCCGCTGCTGACTCAAATTCTTCCAGAGTCAACGAATCATCCGGACGGACTGGGCCATCGCCTAAAAGCCATACAAAGCGTGGTCGCGAAGATACGCTCACAGTCTCATAGTTTTTAGGGGCGGGGGCGTTTGACATTCTCGGCTCCAGGTTTTTCTGCACCCGTAGTCTTTGATCCTGACTCAGAATGAGTCGGCAGCTCTGGACCGCCACTCTGAGTCTGCTCGCCGCCTTCTTTTTGCTGAGCTAATCGTCGTGCTACGGCACTGGCGAGAGCGTCAATTCGCGAGCGCTTCTTTGCCGGTGCGACGCCTTTTATTCGACGCATCACCGCACTCGCCACCAAGTCCGGCAACCGTCTCTTTCCAGCGACGCCGAGTCGCCTGGAAACAGCACTCGCTACCGTGTTGACTATCGATCTGCGCCCACCTCGCTGAAGCCGCCGGGCAACCGCGCTAGCCAGGGAGGCAGTGGAAACCTGGCGGCGTGTACTCTTATTCAGGCGTCGCGCAATTGCGCTCGCCATTGCGTTGATTTGAGATCGTTGTCGCATGTGTCACTCCTTCTTTGACCCGTGCTTTACCGGCGCTGAAGCCTTAAGGCAACCGCACTGGCAAGTTTGTTCACTGAACGCGGCTGCGCTCCGCCACGCGACAGCCGTCTGATGACCGCGCTCGCCACTGAATCAGGCAACGACTTGCGTCCGCGTTGAAGACGACGAACGACCGCGCTGGCAATCGCCGCTGTCGAGATTGGGCGTCGAACGGATCTTCTACGCCCTCCTAGCCGTCGTGCAATGGCGCTGGCCATCATGTTGATGCTTATTTGTCTTCTACGCATGTTTAACCTCCTTTATTTTGCATGCGGTTGGAACCGATTTGGCAATCTTATTTTTACGGCGTGTTGGATAGTGCTGAGCGAATGGAAATCGAGGTTCGTTGCCG
>JBKPNH010000163.1:0-21704 GCA_046732535.1 Acidobacteriota bacterium | reverse complement strand
GCGAAAGCTTATCGGATTTTGTGGCAACAATTAATCGCGGCTTGTCGCTTTGCTCAAGCCACTCGTGAAGCTGCAAATCCTGTTTTGTGGGTTCGTGGCGCGAATCTACGATGTGAATTGATAGCACAAGCTGGCGGCGCTTGGCAAGAAAAGCCGTCGCCATCTCGCCCCAACTTGATTTTATATTCTTTGGTACCCGAGCGTACCCAAACCCCGGAAAGTCGACAAATTTGAACTGGCCGCCGTTTACTGAGAAGAAGTTTAACGACTGGGTCCGCCCCGGGGTCGACGAGGTGCGCGCCAGGCCGCGAACCATTAGTAACGAGTTGATTAAGCTCGACTTGCCTACGTTCGAACGGCCGAGGAACGCAACCTCGGGTTGCGTGTCCTTCGGCCAGTCCGCTTCTTGGAAAGCGCTTTTCAGAAACTCCGTACTTGAAACCTTCATGGGTAAACAGATTATACGGAGGTGGTAGTGTCCTAAGCTCGCCTAATCCGTGCTCTCCTTGTGCCTAACGCCAGCTAATTCAGCACTCAGGGGAAACAGGGATATAGGTTCAGAGGGACTAGTTGCTGGCGGCTGCGACCTGGGCAGCGTTCTTCTGCTTGATGAGCTCGGCAAACTTCGCCATTCGCTCCCTGATCGTCGCGATTCTTTGTTCGTAATCAGGGGTTTCTTTGACGACTTTCTCAAGATTCGCGAGCATCTGCGGGCTGCCCATTGCTTCTCTCAACGCCGGGAGGAACGGTTCCAGCTTGGCGTAAACAAAAAGATGTTCGCCATTGGCGTCTCCGAACATGTCGGCATCGATCGCGCCGTGGTTGACGAACGAGCAGGCCATGTCCCAATAGGAAACGACCATGCGATAATAGGCGCTCTGCTCGCTGGTCAGCACGTCCATAAAATCCTGCGGACTCTGCGGATTGAACATGAAAAACCAGTTGCGCGCCTCGCGCATCGTCTTCTCGCGGCGGAGGTCGTAGAGCTTAAGTATCAAATCTGCATCCTTATATTTGCTCATTTAGTTCTCCTTTTAGGTCATTAGAACGCGGATCTACGCCATCCATGCGCGAAGACACGGATGACGCAGACATCGGTGAATCGAACTTAACGGGTCTGAATACCTTGCGAAGGCTGCTCGGTGTTCCAAATTGGCGGCGCCTCGTCGGTCGCGGCCGCAGTCGGAACCGAATCCTCGAGGGCGAGCGACAACACTTCGTCAATCGTTTCCACCAGATTGACGTTCAGCGAGTCGCGGACTTCCTCCGGCACTTCGACTAAATCTTTTTCATTGTCCTTCGGCAGGATGATGGTATCGATGCCAAACCGATGAGCGGCGAGAAGTTTCTCCTTTACTCCGCCGATCGGCAGCACCTTCCCACGCAACGTGATCTCGCCGGTCATCGCGACGTTCTTCCTGACGGCGACGTGCGCCAATGCCGACGCCATCGCGGTGGCCATCGTGATGCCAGCAGAAGGACCATCTTTTGGAATGGCCCCTTCGGGAATATGGATATGGAGATCGCGTTTGCGAATAAAGTCGAGACTCATCCCGAGCCGTTCGGCGCGTGCGCGGATGCACGTCAGCGCAGCTTGCGCCGACTCCTGCATCACGTCGCCGAGTTTTCCGGTAAGCGTGACACCGCCGCGGCCTTTAACAAGCGTGGCTTCGATCTGAAGCACTTCGCCGCCGATCTCAGTCCACGCCAACCCAGTGGCGAGTCCGATCTCACTATGCGCGGCGATGCCTTGCTGGCGAAACTTGATTGGACCAAGCATCTCGCGAACGCGTTCGGCATCGACGACGTCTTTGACCGTCTCGTCCGTTTGCTCGGAAACGAACTTGCGCGCCAGCTTGCGACAGCAGGAGCCGATCTCCCGTTCGAGATTGCGGACGCCGGCTTCGCGAGTGTAATGACGAATCACTTCGAGAATGCCTTCGTCGGTGAAGACGAACTGTTCTGCTTTCAGGCCGTTGCCTTCAGCTTGCTTCGGTACGAGATGCCGTTTGGCGATCTCGAGTTTCTCTCGCTCCGTGTAACCGGAGAGACGAAGGATCTCCAGACGATCCTGCAGCGCCGGCGGAATCGTGTGCAGCACGTTCGCGGTCGCGATGAAAAAGACTTTTGAGAGATCGTACTCGACGTCGAGATAGTGATCCTGGAACGTGTGGTTCTGTTCCGGATCAAGGACTTCGAGCAGCGCGGCACTCGGGTCGCCGCGGAAGTCCGCGCCTAACTTGTCGACCTCGTCGAGCAGCAACACCGGATTGACGGCGCCGGCTTTCTTCATCATCTGAATGATCTGGCCGGGCAGCGCGCCGATGTACGTGCGGCGATGGCCACGAATCTCCGCTTCGTCACGCACGCCGCCGAGTGACAAACGTACAAACTTCCGGCCGGTAGCGCGAGCGATCGACTTTCCAAGGCTCGTCTTACCGACGCCCGGAGGGCCGACAAAACAGAGGATCGATCCTTTCGGGTTCTTCACCAGTTGGCGGACGGCGAGATACTCGAGGATGCGTTCTTTGATCTTCTCGAGACCGAAGTGGTCTTCGTTGAGCACCTCTTCGGCCTTGACGAGATCCTTGATCTCTTTCGACTTCTGTTTCCAGGGCACGCTGATCAGCCAGTCGATGTAGGTGCGGGAAACGGTGCCTTCCGCCGACATCGGGGGCATGGCTTCGAGCCGGTGCAGTTCCTGCATGGCCTTTTCTTTGGCCTCTTCAGTCATGCCGGCTTCTTCGATCTTTTTCTTCAGCTCTTCGAGTTCGGCCTTTTCGTCTTTGCGGCCGAGCTCTTTGTGAATGGCTTTGATCTGTTCGTTGAGGTAGTACTCTTTCTGCGCCTTCTCCATCTGGCGCTTGACGCGCGTTTGAATCGTGCGGTCGAGTTGTCGTTTCTCGATCTCAGTCTCCAGCAGTTCGATCAAACGTTGAAGACGGGCCTGAGTCGAGAAGATCTCCAGCAGTCCCTGCTTATCTTCGACGGAGATGCGGAGCTGTGATGCGAGCGCGTCGGCGAGATGCGAAGGTTCCTGATTACGCAGCGCGGTTTGCAGCGCATCGGTCTGCGTATCAGGCGCCAGGCGCAAATGTTGTTCGACGAGTTGACCCACCTTTTGGATCAGCGCGTCGAGACGTGCGCCTTCTTCGTTGACGACGGGAGCGCGACGGACGAGTGCCATGAAGGCGCCGTCTGCATTCTCCACGCGCACAGTTGTGGCGCGTTCGCGTCCCTCGACTACGACTTTGATCTGCCCATTCTCCTGCTTCTGTGATTGGAGAATGCGTCCGAGCGTTCCGATTCCATAGATCTGCTCGGGCGTGGGCTCGTCAACGGTGGCGTCGTGCTGAGTGGCCAGGAAAATCGTGCGATCGCTTGCGAGGGCCTGTTCGAGTGCTCGAACTGAGCCGGCGCGCCCTATTTTGAAAGCGACCTTAGTAAAAGGAAAGATCACAACGTCGCGAATCGGCACCATTGGGTACCACGCCACGTCTGCGGGGGGTCTGTCTGAGTATTCTTCCATGGTTTGAAACAGCTTTTCTGGGGAGCTTTGCAACAATAGCGAGGCGCAATAAATGGGTCGACTCGCCTAATTGAAAAGAGGGCTAATTGTAAATCATTTCCCGTGGGGGCGCTACTTCCATGGTTGAAAGAAAACCACCGATTGTACGGGAATTATGCAGCGGCGCCGTCGATTCCGGTGAGCCCCTCGCCTGGAACAGCCCGACGACGTTCAACCATCTCGCTGGTAATGACGAATTCTTTGACGCGTTTCTGCGAAGGAAGGGTGTACATGGCGTCAAGCAGCAGTTCTTCCAGAATCATCATCAGCCCGCGCGCGCCGACTTTTCGTTCGACGGCCTGCCGCGCGACGGCCTTGAGGGCATCTTCCGTAAACTTCAGCTTGACGTTGTCGAAGTCAAATTTCTTCTGGTACTGCTTGACTAAGGCGTTCTTGGGTTCGGTAAGAATCTTGATGAGCGCGCCCTCATCCAGCTCGTGCAGGACGCCGCACACCGGCAAGCGGCCGACGAACTCCGGAATCAATCCGAAGCGAATCAAGTCTTCCGGTTGCACTTGCGCGAGTGCTTCCGCGTGACGGTGAGTTCCTGATTTCACCTCGGCGTGGAAGCCGAGTGATTTATTGCGCAGCCGGCGTTCGATGACTTTTTCGAGCCCGACAAAGGCGCCGCCGCACAGGAAAAGAATGTTCGTGGTATCGACCGGGAAGAACTCCTGGTGCGGATGTTTGCGTCCGCCTTGCGGCGGAACGTTGGCGACTGTGCCTTCGAGAATTTTCAAGAGCGCTTGCTGCACGCCTTCGCCGGAGACGTCGCGCGTGATCGAAGGGTTCTCGTCCTTGCGGCAAATCTTGTCGACTTCGTCGATATATATAATGCCTTGTTGCGCGCGTTCGACGTCGCCGTTCGCGGCCTGCAAAAGTTTGAGAATGATGTTCTCGACGTCTTCACCGACGTAGCCCGCTTCAGTCAGCGTGGTGGCATCGACGATGGTGAAGGGAACACTCAGCATGCGCGCGAGCGTTTGCGCGAGCAGCGTCTTGCCCGTTCCCGTTGGGCCGATCAAAAGGATGTTGGCTTTCTGGATCTCGACGTCGGAACGGCGACGGCCGAGCTCAATGCGCTTGTAGTGTTGATAGACGGCGACGGCCAGGCGCTTCTTCGTTTCCTCCTGGCCGATCACGTATTCATCCAGGAAGTTCTTGATCTCTCCCGGCTTGGGGAGCGGTGGACGAGTAGCTACTGACTCTGCTTGCTGATCGTCGGTAATGATCTCGTTGCAGATATCAATGCACTCGTTGCAAATATAGACGGTAGGTCCAGCAATGAGCTTCTTAACTTCATTCTGAGATTTGCCACAGAACGAGCAGCGCAGAGTATCATCGGTTCGTCTGACCATAATCTACAGTTTCTGAAAGCTCCTTTGGGGAATCGCGGTGGCTATCTATTACCGGCTATTACCGGCTGGCTATTCCCGGTGCGCGATGACCTCGTCTATTAAACCATATTCTTTGGCCTGCATGGCAGACATAATTTTGTCGCGCTCGACATCGCGCTCCACTGTGTCGTACGACTGTCCGGTGTGTTTGGCGATGATCTGGGACGTGAGCTCGCGCATGCGCAGGATCTCTTCAGCCTGGATGCGTATGTCTGTTGCCTGACCTTGCGAACCGCCTGATGGTTGGTGAATGAGGATTCGGGAATTAGGAAGGGCGAACCGTTTACCTTTAGCTCCAGCAGCTAACAACAAGGCACCCATCGACGCGCACTGTCCCACGCAAATCGTCGTGACGTCGGGTCTGATGAATTGCATCGTGTCGTAGATCGCCATTCCCGCGGTGATCGAACCACCAGGTGAATTGATGTAAAGGTTAATGTCCTTTTCGGGATCTTCGGCTTCGAGAAACAGAAGTTGGGCTACGATAAGGTTGGCAATCTGATCGTCAATCGGGGTACCCAGGAAGATAATGTTGTCTTTGAGCAGTCGCGAGTAGATGTCGAAGGCGCGCTCGCCTCGCGAAGTTTGCTCAACGACCATGGGGACTAAAGCCATAGAATCTCTAAACCTCTTCAAGGAGCTCAGTGCTTGTACTTTGAACTTCGAGCTTTATTCTTTGTATCACTGCGCGCAAAGTACAAAGCATCCGGCTCATCACTTACTCGTTGGATGTTGCCGCGCTTGCTTCTGTCGCTTCGGTTGGTTCGTCCGGTGTGATTGCTTCACTTCCGTCGTTCCACTCTGCGTCAGTTATGTTCGCATTTTCAACTAAAAGATCGAGCGCTTTACGATTGCGCAATCTTTGCGCGATGCTACGTTCGCCTCCATTCTTTGTCAAGGCAGCCCGCACTTGCTCTTTAGGCTGTCGCGACATCTGCGCCATCATCTCGATCTCTTCTTCGACTTCTTCATTCGAGACTGTGAGGTTCTCAGCTTCCGCGATGCGTTCCATCAGCATCGTCGCACGCACGTCCTGCTGTGCCTGTGCCTTCATCTCTTCGCGCGCGCCTTCCCAATTTACCTGCTGCGTACGCGGATCGATACCGCGCGCCATCATGTCGCGCAAGATACTCTCGAAACGATAATTCGTCTGCCGGTCGACAAAACTCTGCGGCACTTCGAACTCGTGAGTCTCGACGAGTTTGCGCAGCAGTTCACCACGCAGCCGGTCTTCCGCTTCCGCTTTCGCGCGCACTTCGAGATCCTCGCGGATCTTTGCCTTTAAAGCATCAAGCGAATCAAACTCCTCGCCGACACTCTTGGCCCACTCGTCGTCGATTTCGGGAAGTTCACGACGGCGTACCGCGGTGACTTCCATCACATACTCCACTTTCTTGCCGGCAAGCGACGTCGTACTGAAGTCTGCCGGATAATCGACGACGAAAGTCCTCGTATCGTCTGGTTTTACTCCGATCAGGTTCTCCGTGAACTCCGGTTGCACGTTGGGTCCGCCGAGTTCGACTTCTACGTCGTCGACTTTCAATTCTTCCTCGTCAGGCTCATCTACCGGCTTGCCGCGCGCGTTGATCGTGACTGTGTCGCCGAGTTCCGAGGCGCGATCCTCGACTGGGTTCATCACCGCGGATGCTTCGCGCCAGCTCTCGATTGTTCTTTCGATGTCTTCATCGGTGACTGGACGAGTGCGGCGCGTGACTTCGAGTCCTTTATAGTTATCGAGTTTGAATTCAGGAAAGACTTCGACGCCGACTTTCACTTTTAACGGCTGTTCGCCGAGCTTATTGATTGCTTCGACGTCTTCGAGTTGCACGTCGGGTTCGCCGATCGCGTTGAGCGAGAGTTCGATGATGGCGTTATTGACCGCGTCGGGCAGCAGTTCGCGCAGGACTTCGTTGGCGATCTCGCTTTTGTAGCGGGTGCGGATGACGGAGCGAGGTGCGTGTCCGGGACGAAAGCCGGGGACGTTGGCCTGCTTACCAAAGTTGTCGCTGATCGAGTCAAGTGCGCTCTGCACCTGCGCCTGATCGATTTCGATGAGTATCTCCTTACGTGTTTGGGAGACGTCTGTGAGTTCGGTTTTCATGTTCTTTACGTGGTGCGAAAGGGGGGACTCGAACCCCCACACCTTTCGGTACCAGATCCTAAGTCTGGCGCGTCTGCCAATTCCGCCACTTTCGCCTGTTCAGTTACAGATTTGACCTCTATTAAAGGTCGGCGTGAAGAATAGCACGCGCGGTTGAATTCCTCACAACGCGCCTCTGATTGCGAAGCTTGCGGTTACCTTAGCCCGTCCAGTTCTTGACCAGGAACTTGGCGAAGTGTGCCAACTCATAGATTAGAAACAAGAGAAACCCTAGCCCAAAGAGTAAGTACTTACTCTGCCAGATAGTCTCCTCCAGCCGGTGCGCTGCATATTGCATCCAGTCGAAGGTCTTAGTTGTTTTAGGGAATGTATCGCGTTGAGCGGCAAACTTCGTTTGAAGTTCAGGTACAGACACGACAGTTTCCTCGAAGGAGTTTCCTACTCCTCT
The DNA here is from genome assembly GCA_046732535.1 of Acidobacteriota bacterium. Taxonomy (GTDB): domain Bacteria; phylum Acidobacteriota; class Blastocatellia; order Pyrinomonadales; family Pyrinomonadaceae; genus PSRF01. The sequence goes on along the minus strand of JBKPNH010000163.1, from coordinate 14,190 downwards.
AGGTTCCATCACGCCGTCATTTGCGGGCTATGAAGGCATTCAGGAAATGACGCAAAGTGCGTCACGAGTTAACTGCCGCATTCCTCCAGCGACATTCTTCTTCAAGATTGGTTTCCCTGAGGGCGGATGTTACATCGGGAACGAGAAATCAACCTCGATAACAGCTTCGGAATAAGGCAACGGGTCGAACCCACCGACGGGACGAAGCTGTTATGGGAGTTTTCTATCCCAGTCGTCCGCTTCTTGTCAATATTTAGCTGTCACGCAGATCACGATGCTGATAGGGCTCAACGGACGCGGTAGTCGACCTTCGGTTTGCCGAGGAAGTCTTTGCCGGTGTGTTTGATGATGAGGCCGAGTTGTTCGAGTTCGAAGTAGGCGCGTTGGATTTCGCCTTTGTCGACCGAGAGTTTTTGAGCGAGCGAGGCGGGTGAGGGGAGTGATTCGCCGGAGGCGACGCGCTTCTGTTCAATGTGGTCCTGGATTTGTTGTCTAACCTGGACGTAGACAGGACTGTGAAGGCGATCTTTCAGTTCGATATTCATCGGGGGTGCATCGCAACGTTAAAGCGTCCGCGTCACTTTCGATAACGAACGCGGCGCGTCGGGATCCAGTCCTTTGGCCTCAGCCAGCAGCGCGGCGAAGAGTTGGCCCGGAACGATGTACGGGATCGGCGCCAGAAACTCATCGATCTCGCGCGGCATTATTATAGAACGACTACACGCCGCAGCCGCATCCAGATCGCTCGTAATCGCCAACGTGTCAGCCTTCAACTCGCGCAAGCGTTCGATCAAACTCCTCACGCCCGGCAACATCACACCAGGCGGCGCAAACAGAATCACCGGAAAATGTCGCTCCACCATCGCCAGTGGTCCATGCAGGAAGTCGGCCGACGAAAAGCGCTCCGCCACGACGTAGCACGTCTCCATCAACTTCAACGCCAACTCGTACGCGTTCGCATAAGCCAACCCGCGCCCAACCACAACGCAATTCTCCATGAACACATAACGTTGGACCAACTCGAGTATCGCCGGTTTCTGCTCCAGCGCGCGGTTTACAAACTCAGGAATCGCTTCGAACGAAACCGGCGGCGGCTGCTGAGCAGACAATTCCGCTGCCAACATATAAAAGAGGAGCATCTGGCCCGTGAACGTCTTCGTCGCCGCAACAGAGCGTTCACGGCCGCCGTGCGTCAGCAGCGCTTCATCGACGAGACCCGTCATCTCGGAGTTCGGCTCGTTGGTGATGCCGATCGTAAACGCGCCGCACTGACGCGCGTTCTCCAGCACGCGATTGATGTCTTCACCCTCGCCCGACTGCGACACGCCGACCACAAGCGCGTGATCCAACTTCAAACGCGCCCCATAGATCGTATGGACCGAAGGCGCGGACAAAGAAACAGGAATGCCCGTAGTGATTTCGAGAAGGTAACGGCCAAAGAGAGCGGCGTTGTCGGAACTGCCGCGCGCGACGAGCACGATCAGATCGATGTCGCGCGATTTTAGAGTCTGTCCGAGTTTTGCGATCTTGCCGCGCTCGTGCGCGATGGTGCGTTCAAGTGCGGCGGGCTGCTCGGCGATCTCCGCAAGCATTAGAGACATCGATGCGCACTTTAACACACCCGGCGAGAAAACTAACCACCTGCGTCTCCTAAAAAATTAGTTGACACAACTTGCGACCCGCTTCTATACTCCTAAAAATTTAGGAGACACTATGGCGCGGCCGAAGACGGACAAAAAGACTGACAACCTGACTCCGCTCGAACTCGAAATCATGCACGTCCTGTGGGAAACCGGACCCGCCAACGTGCAGACCGTCCAGCAAGCTCTCAAACGCGAACTCGCTTACACCACCGTGCAAACGATGCTCAATATTCTCGAGCGCAAGGGCAAAGCCAAACGCACGCTCAAGAACCGCGCGTATTTCTACAAACCCGCCGTGAGCCGCAAACAGGTGATCGGTAAACACGTGAACGACGTCGTCGAGCGTCTCTTCGGCGGTTCGGCGGAAAGCCTGGTGATGAGCTTGTTGGAAACGAAACACCTGACGCCGGAAAAACTCGCGCGTCTACAGCAACTGGTAGAAAAGTCGAACGAGGAAGCCGATGAAAATAAGTAGTCAACTGCTGCTCAACGTCCTGCTCAACGCCGTCTGGCAGATCGCTCTCATCGCAGCGCTTGCGAGCCTTGGCGCGTGGCTGCTGAGATCGTCCTCCGCGCGTTACCGCCACTGGCTATGGGTCAGCGCGTTGTGTTTGGCGCTTCTCGTTCCGGCGGCGACCTCCATCCGTGCCTATTTTGAATTAGCAACACCGATAACAAACGAAGCGATCTCCGTTGGCGAGCCGTTTCAACCGCGTTCACTGAATCCAACTACCACTTCAACTCGCGACCTGCTTCCGTCAGTCGTCCAGTTGAACACCGATTTAGTGTTGATACTGATTAGTCTCTACGGCGTATTTCTTCTGTATCGCACTTTCAAATTCATTCAGGCCTGGCAAACCACACGCATCATCAAACGCAACGCGCTCGATCTCGAAGCCGACGAGGACATCGCCGACATTATCAATAAATGTGAAAGCGACCTCGCGACGCGCCGCATACGAGTGATGCGATCGGAAACTCTGCCCGTTCCCGTCACAATGGGTTTCGCGCAGCCGGTTGTCATTGTGCCTGACGCGCTACTCCGTGAAGGCAACACTGAACTGCTCACGTCCGCGATTGGACACGAGTTCATTCATGTTGCGCGAAACGATTACCTGCTCAACTTTATTTACGAACTGCTCTACTTGCCGATCTCGTTTCATCCCGCTGCCGCGTTGCTCAGGCGCCGGATCAAACAAACGCGCGAGCTCTGCTGCGACGAGTTAGTGGCTGCTCGAATCCTGAACGCCGAGGATTATGCACGCTCGTTGCTACGACTCGCCGGCTCCGCGCCGTCTCTGCGTCGACTCTCCGTTACTACAACCGTAGGCATCGCCGATGCTGACATTCTGGAGGCCCGTATCATGTCGTTATTAACCAAACCGAAAATGACTACCCGCTGGAAGAAGACGTTACTGTTCGCGGTTTCGCTGCTCTTGTTGGTGCCGTGCGTAGCGGCGGCGGCTTTCAACATGCGTTTCGAGATGGGACCAGTGATCGCGCAGGAACCAACGCAACAAGACAAGCAGAAAGAGAAGGAGAAAGAGACGCTCGAGAGACGCTATAAAGAGAAGGCCACGGTCCAGGAGATGAGGGAAAGAATCGAGCGAGATCCGGCATTAGCTGCCGAGTACCAGCGACGCAGGGAAGTTGAGATCGAGATGCGCGCCATCAGGCAAGCGGCACTCGTGAAGCTGGCGAAGGTCACGATGGAACAGGCCATTCAGATTGCCACCAGCCAACAGCCCGGAAAAGTCCTCTCTGCGAGCCTCGAGGCGACGCACTGGGAAGAGCCTGGCAAACTCGCGAAAGATGGAACGGTGTTCTATCACGTCGAGATCGCAGATGAAGTCTCCGAAGGCGTTTCGACTCACGTATTCGTGAACGCGATCGATGGAACTGTAATGAGGACGGAAAAAGAACTGCCACGAAAGCAACGCAGCCCGCAGAACCAGTAGCCACAAAAAGGCACAAAAAACACAAGAACAAGACAAAGCACCAAGACAGGCTCCGAGAGCGGTTTGTACTTGGTGCTTGTTTTTGTGTTTTTTGTGCCTTTTTGTGGCTAAGCGGCCTTCGCTTCCTGCACCGGCGCCTTACCAAGCTCTTCCATCAACTCCCGAAAACCTGGTAAATCCAGCGACTGTGGTCCATCCGATAGCGCGCGCTCCGGACAAGGATGCACCTCGATTATCAGTCCATCCGCGCCGCACGCCGCCGCCGCTTTCGACATCGGCGCGATCAAGCTGCGCAGCCCTGTGCCGTGTGATGGATCCGCCAGCACCGGCAGGTGCGACAACTCTTTCACGAGCGCTACGGCCGCAAGGTCGAGCGTGTTGCGCGTTGCCGTTTCGAAAGTCTTGATTCCTCGTTCGCACAAGACGACGTTTGAATTGCCGCCCGATAGCAGGTACTCGGCCGCGAGCAACCATTCCTTCACGGTCGCCGATGGGCCACGCTTCAAAAGAATCGGCTTGGGGACGGGAGCGAGCTTTCGGAGCAGCGAGAAGTTCTGCATGTTGCGCGCGCCTACCTGCAACATGTCCGCGTACTCCGTGACGATCTCGACGTCGGCTTCGCTCATCACTTCCGTAACTACAGGCAGACCCGTTTCTTTGCGAGCCTGCTGTAAAAAGCGCAAGGCTTCGACGCCGAGCCCCTGGAAGTCGTAAGGCGAAGTGCGCGGTTTGTAAGCGCCGCCGCGCAGCAGGGTTGCGCCCGCGGCTTTAACGGCGTGCGCGGTTTCTATCAATTGCTCTTCCGACTCGACCGAGCAGGGACCGGCGATCACGACCAGATCGCCGCCGCCGATCTTCGTTCCACGGACGTCGACAATCGTGCGCGACTGCCGTAGTTGACGGCTGACGAGCTTGAACGGATGCGCGATCTGAATCACTTCGGCAACACCAGGCGCCGCCCGTAGTGCTTCGATTTCCGAACGGTTCCCGCCGCTCCCGACTGCGCCGATGATGGTGCGTTCCTCGCCGTGAATCACGTGCGCTTGAAAGCCGCACTCCTTGATTCGCTCGATGATGTGGTTGATTTGGGTTGGGGTTGCGGTGCTGGACATGTTGACGATCATGATTGGTGTTCCTTTTATTGAAACAAGACTAAGCGAGTGTGGTTTCGGGTCTGTTCACGCGTGTGCCTCGACTACCGACTCGACGCGTTTTGATTCGAGAATGATGCGGCGGAAGAGCTTGTCGATGGCGCGCTCATCAAGCGGGCCGTTATTCATCGCCCGTAGTCGCTGGAGCACGACTCGTTCGCGCTCAGGATCGGTGATTGGCAGGGAAGCGGCCTTTTTGAGTGCGCCGACTTTCAAGGCCAGGCGCGCCCTGATGTTCAGGAGTCGAAGCAATTCGACGTCTATTTCGTCAATCTCTTTGCGCCAATGTTCTATGTCCATGGTTTGTGGCTCCAGCGTAAAAAAAGCCAGCCGCGACTTTTTAGGATCGCGGCTGGCTTCGTTTGAAGGATTTGTGCTTGTGTTTTAGGTCTTCAGCACATCGTTTTCGCACTTCGCCGGTCCGCTCTCCTTAAAAAAGAAGGAGCGGTAAGTAAAGGCGAAGTAGAAAAATGTACGAGTGCTACTCATGACCTCGACTAATATAGGCAAGTCGTAAAAACCCTGTCAAGATTTTTTATCCCTGGCCTGAAGGTTCGTGATTTCAAGAACAAGGACGAGATTAGGATCCGACTTTAGAAAGCCGCTAATTGGCGACCTTCAACAGCAGCTTGCCCGTCGTTTTTCGGCCTTCGAGGTCGCGATGCGCCTGTTGGGCTTCGTCCAGGGAATAGATCTTATGGATGCGCAGCTTTAGATCGCCCGCGACAATCATCTGCATCACATGGCCGGCGCGCCACTCCAGCTCTTCACGCGTCGCCGTGTAATGGTTCAGGGTCGGGCGTGTGATGTAAAGCGATCCCTTCTGCGAAAGCTTGATCAGGTCAAACGGCGGAACCGCACCGCTCGCTCCGCCAAACAACACCAGATAGCCGCGCGGCCGCAGCACGTTCAGATCTTTGTCAAACGTCGCCTTGCCCACACCGTCGTAAACGACGTGCACACCTCGCCGCCCGTCATTCCCCACGTCTCAATTTCGAAGTCGTCCTTTGTATAAACGATGCATACGTCGGCGCCGGCCTCGCGCGCGAGTTGCGCTTTCTCTTCAGTGCCGGCGGTCGCAAATACGCGCGCTCCGATCTTCTTCGCCATCTGCACCAGCAGCAGTCCAACGCCTCCAGCCGCCGCGTGTATCAGCGCGAATTCGCCCGGCTGCAACTTGTAACTGCTGAACACAAGGTAGTGCGCGGTCATGCCTTGCAGCATCGCCGCCGCCGCTTGTTCGAAACTCAACGCCTCCGGAATCTTCACCAAACGACCAGCCGGCACGGCCGCATACTCAGCATAGCTTCCCAGCGCGCCCGTGTACGCGACCCGATCGCCGACCTGCACGTTCTTCACGTCGCTGCCTACCTCGGCGACGACACCCGCCGCTTCCTGTCCATTAATAAAAGGAAGCGTTGCCGGATAACGTCCTTCACGAAAATAGACGTCGATGAAATTCACGCCCGCGACCTTGATCTGAACGAGCGCTTCGTCAGCTTTCGGTGTCGGCGCCGGCACGTCGGCTACTGTGAGCGCCTCCGGCCCGCCCACCTGGGAAACTTGTATTGCTTTCATAATGGTGGAATCTTAACATCAGCAGAGAAACACGGATCAAGCGAATTTCAAACCCGAAAAGGAGTTGTCGTGATTAACAGACGAAGAATTGTGCCCACACTCGCGCTGCTACTGACGATGTGCTGCGCGTTACCTTCCGCGCTGGCTCAGAACGGCTCAGCGGACTCCATAAAGATTCCATTTGAGACTTACAAACTCCCGAATGGCCTCACGGTCATTCTCTCCGTCGATCGCACGGTGCCCACGGTCGCAGTCAACGTTTGGTATCACGTCGGTTCGAAGAACGAGATGCCGGGCCGCACGGGTTTCGCGCACCTGTTCGAGCACGTCATGTTCACCGGCTCGGGCCACGTCCCCTACGGACTGCACGATAAACTGACTGAAGGCGTCGGCGGCAGCAACAACGGCTCCACCACCAACGATCGCACCAACTACTTCGAGACGATTCCCTCGAACTACCTGGAAACGGCGCTGTGGCTGGAAGCGGATCGCATGGGCTTTCTGCTCGACAAGCTCGACCTGGCGAAGCTCAACGCTCAACGCGACATCGTCAAAAACGAACGCCGCCAGAGCTACGACAACCAGCCATACGGCCGTGTGAGCGAGATCTTCGCGGCGGCGATGTATCCCAGGAGCCATCCATACTCGTGGCCCGTGATCGGATCGATGACGGATCTGAGCGCAGCATCAGAAGAGGACGTTAAAGCTTTCTTCCGTATCTACTATGCGCCGAACAACGCGACGCTTGCCATCGTAGGCGACTTCGATCCGGCGGAAGCAAAGAAACTGATCCAGAAATATTTCGGCGAGTTGCCGCAAGGCAAACCGGTCGAGCGCCCGTCGGTTCCGCTCGGCAAGCTGGAGGCAAGCAAGCGTCTGGTCTACGAAGATCGCGTACAGGTGCCGCGGCTCTATATTCAATGGCCCACGGTTGGATTCAAACGGGACGACGATTACGCGCTTTCGGTGATGAGCTCGATCCTCTCCGGCTCGCGTACCGCGCGTCTGACGAAAGCGATGGTTTACGACTCACAAGTCGCTTCGCAGGTGTTTGCCTTTCAAAACGCATCGGAGGACGTCGGCGTGTTCCAGGTGACAGTGGTGCCGCGTCCGGAGCATTCGCTGACGGAGCTGGAAGCTGCCGTCGATCAGGTAATTCAGAAGTTCATAAGCGAAGGTCCGACCGCGGAGGAGTTACAGAAAGCAAAGAACGGTTTGGAACTGTCCTTCTTAAGAGGACTCGAATCGAATCTCGGTAAGGCAAACCAGTTGATCAGCGGAGCGATCTTCTACGACAACGCCGCACAGTTCCGCACTGATTATCAGAAGACGCTGGCGGTAACGGCCGCCGATGTGAAGCGCGTGGCAGCTCTGTATCTTGCACGCCCGCGCATCGTGCTGAGCGTCGTGCCCAAAGGCAAAAAGGACCAGGCTTCGAAGGCATCCGAAAGCGAAGCCGTCAGCGTGCTGCCCGTGACTCGCCGAGGAGGTAAATCATGAAAAAACAGAATCGACGTCTTGCGGCAGCGACCGCGCTGCTTATCATAGTCACGAGTGTTGCTTCGGTAGCGCAACAGCCACTCGATCGCACCAAGATTCCGACACCGAGCGCGAATCCCACGCTGCGCGTGCCAACGTGGACCAAGACGCAGTTGCCCAATGGCGCTTTGTTGATCGTCTCCGAAAAACACAATTTGCCGCTCGTGTCGTTCAACATCTCCTTCATCGGCGGCACGAACCAGTTTGAAACGGCGGGGAAACGCGGTGTTGCCGCGTTGACCACGTCCATGCTCACTGAAGGAACAACGACGCGGACGGGGGATCAACTCTCAGACGCTTTGCAATTACTCGGCACTAACATCGGTTCAGGCATCAGCGGCGAGGAGGGCGCGATCAGCTTCGTCTCGACCGCGAAGAACTTCGACGCAACCCTGGCGATCCTCGCCGACATGATGTTGAACTCGACGTTTCCCACCGAGGCGCTTGAACGTCTGCGCGCTCGCACGCTCGTGAACCTGACGCAGGCGAGGGACCAGCCGGCAATCGTCGGCGGACAGATCTTTTCGAAGGTCCTGTACGGCGAGGCACATCCCTACGGCCAGCGCACAACCGAAGCCTCCGTCAAAGCGATCACACGCGACGACATCGTCGCTTTTCAGAAAGCGTACTTCCAGCCGGGTCGAGCGATCATCACCGTGGTTGGCGACATCACGCCGGCGAAAGCAAAAGCTTCTATTCAAAAGGGACTCGCGGCCTGGACCAAAGCCGGCGAGAGACCGTCCTTTAATTATCCGAAGCTGCCGGAACTACAGCCGGCCAGGATCTATCTGGTCGACAAACCCGGCGCTGCACAATCCATAGTCAACATCGGCTTGCCCGGACCGCCGCGCAACACGCCCGACTACTTCGCGCTCCAGGTGATGAACACGATTCTGGGCGGCATGTTCCAGTCACGATTGAACGCAAACATTCGTGAAGAGAAGGGATACAGCTACGGCGTGAACTCGAATTTCGGCTACGGCAGAGGCCCGGGCGCATTTCGTGCAGGCGGCGCGATCGTTTTGGACAAGACCGATCTCGCGTTGATTGAGTTCATGAAAGAGCTGAAGGGAATCGTCGGCGACCGGCCGATTACGGACGAAGAGATCAAGACTGCGAAAGATTCGCTAATCCAGCGTCTGCCGCAGAGATTTGCTTCCGTCAACGCAATTAGCGATGCGATCACGGCGCTCGTGCTCCTGGACTTGCCAGACGATTATTATCAAACGTACGCGAAGAACATCTCGGCAGTAACAAAAGAAGACTTGCTGCGAGTGGCCAAGCGTTACATCGATCTGAAACATCTCGCGATCGTTATCGTAGGCGATCGCACGAAGATTGAAGGTCCATTGAAAGCGACCGGCATCGCGCCGATCACGTTGCTCGACATCGAAGGCAATGCGGCAGCAGGCGCCGCGCCGTCGTCGAGTAACCGGGCGGGGAATTAGCGTTGGTTCTCGTCGTCTGCGTCGAGCACGTCCTCGGCTGCATCGCGCAGTTCGTCGACGAGACGAAGCGCCTGTTTCCGCAACGGTCTCATGAAGGGATTGCTGGCGAGATAGATCAAGCGGTCGACGAGTTCGACCGTGTGATCGATCAAACGATAGGTGCGCCGGTGTTTAGGCGAACGGTCGTGGATCCAGAAGAGAATGATCCCCATGTGGAAGACCCAAAGCAGGTAGGGCAGTTCGGCTTTCAGGTCTTTCGGGATCTTCGACGTCGAACCTTCGATGACCTTCTCGAAGAGTTGTATGCTTGCGACCCGCACCGAATTGGCCTCGTCCGCGAAGGGGTTCAAGGGGCTCTGCGGATCGCCGGCGGTTTTAAAAAGCACGCCCGCGAACTGATGGTACGGCTTCATCACTTCGATCTTGAGCCGCACTACAGCAAGCAGGCGTGCTTTTAAAGTGTCAGCCTTTTCGAGAGCGGGCAGCGCGACGGCGAGGTGATCGTCGTGCAGGCTCTGGTAGAAGGCCTGGATCAGGTGTTCCTTCGAACGGAAGTAGTAATAGGCGTTTCCGAGCGACACGCCGGCCTTTTCGGCAATCCCGCGCATGGTCGTCTGCTCGTATCCGCGTTCGCGAAACATCGTGAGCGCGGTATCGAGGATCAGCGCGCGCGTCTGATCACCCTTCAGTCTCTTCACTGCTTTCTTGCGCATCGCCGCCATGTTTCACCTGCTCAGGCCCGCAACTCGTCCAATCTGGTATCGATGTTGAGAGATCATCGAAACCACTCGTTTAGTAGTCGGCAGCAACTCCGGTCGTGCTAGACGGTATGACCAGTCGCGGTAGCGAGTCAGCGCCCACAATACCATCAACCAGGCTTTTGGACCGAAATAGACGGCTCCGTCATTTGCTACCACCGTCAGGTCTTTCTTCGTCAGATCGTGATTGAGCTGCGGGAAGCGTTTGCGGGCTTCTTCCGAAGCGCAAGGCACGAAGATGAGTTCTACGAGCTTGGATTGCTCGGCGAGCCACGCGTGGGCCCGTCGGCACAATCCGCATTCCGGATCGTAGAGGACTATCAGCGCGAGCATGGTCACACCTCCTGCTGAACGGCCGTGAAGTCGTCCGGGCCGACCGGTGGGTCGTGATGGCGCGCGAGCTTGATGCGACGCAAGTGCGTGAACAGGAACAGGTTGAAGAAGTGCATCAGGCCCAGGACCATCAGCACTGTGCCGACTTTCAAGGACAGGGCTTCGATTGCGCCCTGGCCATTGATCACCTCGTAACCGAGTTTGAGCGCCAGGCTGATGTAACCGAAGCCGATCAGGTAGAAGCCGCAGACGAGCAGGTGATTGACTGAGTCGGCGAGGGTTTCGTTACCGTGGAAGACGTCGATGAGGAAGACGCGCCCGTTTTTGTAGATGGTGCGTCCGACCCAGACGGTGAATGCGCTGCTGACCGCGATGTAAACGACGTAGGTGCCAATTCCGAATGTCATGATCCGCCTCCTTTAACCGAATTTTGAACACGTTCAACTCCAAGCCGCAGCCTACGCCTGTCGCTGTCCTGTGTCAAGAAGTTTTTTGAACAGGTTCAAAATTAAGATGCTATGGGTGTTTTATGGTGGGGTGTGCTATTGTGCGATGTTCTTAACCGCAGTCAGCAAAAACCGAAGGAGACAACTATTGGCAGCCGAAGACCTGATCCCGGCGGAGGGCGTCATCATCGACAAGCAGCCCAACGCCTTTTTTAAAGTGCGTCTTAATAACAGCGAACACGTAGTGTTGGCCGCGATTTCAGGCAAGATGCGGAAAAACCGCATCCGCATCCTGGTCGGCGACCGCGTGAGCGTGGAAATGTCGCCTTACGACTTGTCGCGCGGGCGCATTACCTACCGGTTCAAGTAGAACACGGATTTCTACTTAAACTCGAAAGACCTCAAATAGCTCATAAACGACTCGTCCCAGTGCGTCACGGTCTTCTCCGGACCGACGAACTTCACGAAGTACGATCCATTTGGAGTCTCGACGACGGCCGCTCGCAAACGATAGCCGGGCTTGTTGTGGAACGTGCCGCTTCCGGGCGCCGTCTCCGCAACATAGGTCCCCTTCGCGTCGACGGCGGTGATCTTCAGTCCGTTTGAGGTAAAGCTTTCTTCGGACAACTTCTCCTTCGGCGCGCCTTCAGGCGTCTGCATCTGGCTGGCCCAGCGCTCGATGTTCGCCATCGTCGATCCGCCCTGGCCTTTTCCGAAGTAGTAGAGCACTAGCGACCCGTCCTCCGTGTCGCCGGCCGTGCGCGGCAGTTTGTACTGCGCGACGCGCATGGTCGAGCTTCTTTCCTCTTCAACCCAACCGGCCGGAACTTTGAATTTCAAGGTCGCGGGTTTCTGCGCCTCTTGTGACCTCACGACAACGGCCCCGCACAACAGAGTGAGCAACAAAATGGTCATGATTGGTTTACGCATGGCGAACATTTAACCGCAGCTAATCACTGGCCGCAAGGTTGGCGAAACCAGCCACGATTTCCGTGACGATGTACATATTTGCGTGGTAGTATGCCTTCATCATGCATGCCGATGTCGTTCTTATACGGCTTATATTTACGGCAACCTTGGTAGCGGCAGGATACATCCTCAAACCAGTAGCCAGGGAGACTCCCTGGGTATCGGCAGTGTTGGGTGCTCTCATCGCGGTCTGCATCATTCTGTTCGAGATGCGGATTCGCCGCGCATCACTCAAAACGCTTATCGGCGCGGCTGTAGGTTCGATACTCGGAATCATCGGCGCCTATCTGATCGGTTCGTTGATCAGCCGCCAGGAATCGATGGCGGTGGCGCCCGCGGCCAAGACCTTCATAACGCTGTCCCTGACGTTCTTCATGGCCTATGTCGGGTTGATGGTCGGCGCCGCTAAAGGAGACTATCTGGACCTTTCGGCCCTCGGTGGGATCTTCTCCGACAAGGTTGCAAGACGCGACTTAAAGATTCTCGACACCTCCGTGATCATCGACGGCCGCATCGCCGACGTCGCGGAGACCGGGTTTCTTACCGGATCGTTAATCATCCCTCAGTTCATCCTTCGCGAACTTCAGCAGGTTGCAGACTCGCCCGATTCCTCCAAACGCCAGCGCGGCCGGAGGGGCCTGGACATGCTGAACCGGCTCCAGAACAACAGCTCGCTCGACATTCAGATCGTCGAGACCGACTTTCCGTCAGTCCGCGAAGTCGACTTGAAGTTGATCGAACTCGGCAAACAGCTCGATGCCGTGATCGTCACGAACGATTTCAATTTGAACAAAGTGTCCCAGTTGCGCGGGGTCAGCGTGCTCAACATCAACGAGTTGGCAAACGCGCTCAAGCCGGTTGTGTTGCCGGGCGAGGCAATGCGCGTATTCATCCTGAAGGAAGGGAAGGAATACAACCAGGGCGTGGCCTATCTCGACGACGGCACGATGGTGGTCGTCGACAATGCGCGCCGGCTGATCGGCAAGAACGCCGACATTGCCGTCACCAGCGTGTTGCAGACCACTGCCGGCAAGATGATCTTCGGACGTCTCTGGGAAGAAGCGGAAAACGGCGGGCACAGCGACATTCACCGCACGAATGGCGGCTCGCGCCGTCAGATGCGGGAATCACGCAGTGCTCCGGGTCCGGTACGAATCACCGATACCGAACCGATTACCGAAAGCTGACGCCCGCTGCTCTAAAGTTCCTAACTTAATGAATACCGCGATCATTGCCGCCGCCGGAACAGGCAGCCGGATGGCGAGCGATCGGGCGAAGCAGTTTCTGCATCTTGCAGGGATTCCGATTATCTTTCATACGCTCGCGCCCTTCGAGCAGTGCGAAAGCATTCAGGAAGTGATCGTGGTTCTGCCGGCGGAAGAGACCGCGGCTTTTCTCACTCTCGCCGGAAAGAGAAGCTTAAGGAAATTGTCGCGCGTTGTACCCGGTGGGACGACGCGGGCCGACTCCGTCAAGCGTGGTTTGAACGCGATCAGATCTGCGTCAGCGGGGATAGTTGCCGTTCACGACGGTGTTCGTCCGTTCGTGACGGCAGAGGAGATCGATAGTGTCGTGGCGGCCGCTGAATCGGACGGCGCCGCGATCCTCGTAGCGCCGGTAACGGATACAATCAAGCAGGTCAGCGGTGAATCGGTGGTCAAGACGCTCGAGCGTCAGGAATTGCGGCGTGCGCTCACCCCGCAATGTTTTCGTTACGACTTATTGCGAAAAGCGTACGAGAGGGCCGACGTCAACGATCCAACCCTGACAGACGAAAGCGCGCTCGTCGAAAGAATCGGCGCGCGCGTGACGACAATCGAGGGAAGCAGTAGAAATATAAAGATCACTACGCCGCAGGACCTGTTGACCGCGGAAGCTTTTTTAAAAAATGATTAGGATCGGAATCGGAACCGATACTCATCGCCTGGTCGAGGGGCGTCCGCTCGTGCTGGGCGGCGTGCATGTCGCTTCCAATCGCGGCGCGGAAGGCCACTCGGATGCCGACGCGTTGGCCCATGCGATCGCCGATGCGATTCTGGGCGCGTTGTGTGAAGGCGACATCGGCGTCCACTTTCCGGATACGGATCCGCAGTTTAGCGGCGCGAACAGTCTGGAGCTGCTCTCGCGCGTGATGTGGTTGGTCCGCGAACGCAGTCTGCACGTCGTTAACGTCGACTCGACAATCTTGCTCGAAGCGCCAAAGATCCGCACGTACGTCGACACCATGCGCGAGAACATCGCCGCCGTGTTAGGGATCGATGCGGCGTGCGTGAGTGTAAAAGCCAAAACCGGTGAAGGACTCGATGCGGTCGGACAGGGGCTCGCGGTAACGGCTCAGGCCGCTGTGCTGATGGAGAGCAACTAAGG
>JBKPNH010000162.1:0-5056 GCA_046732535.1 Acidobacteriota bacterium | reverse complement strand
AGATATGGTTGTGGATATACCGGTCATTCTCAGCTTCGGTGTTGTGTATGTTGTCGTAGCATATGTCTTCGCCGGCCGCATTCGGCGGCGATTTCCAGAGGGCGAGCCGGGCTTCTGGGTAATGACAATCGCGATGGCGATAGGCGTGAGTCTTGTCGGAGTACTGGCCGGGGGTCTTTGGTCCATCGTGATCGAAGAGATCAGGATGAACAGCGGCCACCTGAGCTACAGAATGAACCGCATCCCCTTCCGACGGCACTGGGCCGTGATCTGGGCTTGTGCCTTTATTGTTTTCGCATTAGCAGCGCTGACTCGTTATTGGGTGTGTTTTGTAATCGACGATAAAAAGAAACATTTTGCCTCACCACTGCATATTAGTCAGAGGATGGGATCTGACGGAGGAGAAAAATATGAGCGCCATTGACGACAAGTACGCGGCGTTGGGCGGCCCGAATGGTTTCCTGGGACGGCCCGCAGATGCGGGTGCCGGCAGCGAAGAGATGGCCACGTCAGACGGTCGTGGACGCTGTCGAGATTTCGAGGGTGGTTCAATCTATTGGACCCATGAATTGGGAGCCCACGAAGTGCATGGGTTCATTAGAATCAAGTGGGCACAACTCGGTGGAACTCGTGGCTTTTTAGGTTTTCCTATAACGGACGAGTTGCCGGCACCCGATGGACGTGGCCGTTATACCCATTTTGAGGGTGGTACTATCTATTGGAAAGAAGAAACGCACGCACATGAAGTGCATGGCGCTATTAGGGACAAGTGGGCGAGTATGGATTGGGAACGCGGTCGATTGGGTTATCCGATCAGCGATGAAAAACGGACATCCGATGGACGCGGCCGCTTCAGTGACTTCGAGGGAGGCAGAATCTTTTGGACACCTGAACGCGGCGCCGAGGTTCAATCTCGCATCGATAACGGTTAACGCGAGCGCAATGATCAAAAGTGGTGCTGGTGGCGCTGGTCCGCAACTAAATCACCAGGGGGATCTCGTACTGGTCCAGTTTTCCAGAGTGTTGAAGAATGGGCATAGGAACGAGATCATCTGGGCCAAGCCTCTGGGTGCGGACCTGTACCAGCTCAAAGGAACACTTCACCTGATTGCTGGTTTGAACTTCGACGATGTAATAAAGGCCCGACCACTTCACGGAGATTCCGTTCCATCATTTCTGGAAGTGGTCTCCAGAAGCGGGTATCACACATTACACGTGGGATTCGCCTCCACGTTACCGGAGCCTGAGCGGTCGAAAATACTTAACCAACTCACCTTGATGAACGTCAGAGCTGAAAAGCTTTTGGATCGATTTTGGACTCTACAAATTGATCCCGACGGAGACTATGAGGGAACTTGTGAGTACTTAAGCTCATTGAGTTCACAAGAGTTGTTGATGTACGAGCCTGAGGTTGAAATGGATGCTGTCTTGAGGTTTTATTTCGGGAGTTAGGCCAGCTCAGCTCTCCGGTAAGTCCTTTGGAGTGACGAACCAGTCGAGGCGGCCGGAGGCTTCTGAGACGTCGCTCCAGCTTCCCGCGTCGGCAAACCCGATTCGCGCCAAGGCGCAGGTCGGCATGTGGCGGTCGTCGCTGGTTAAATAAGCCAACAGGTTCTCGAAGCCGGGGTTGTGGCCCACCAGCATGGCCGTCGAAGCTGAGTCCGGAATTGAGGAAACGACTTCCAGTAAGGCCGGGACGTCCGCCTCGTAGATGCGCTCGTCGAAACGCGGGTCAGTGGTGAGACCGGCGCTCTTCAAGACGAGTTGGGTAGTTTCGCGCGCCCGCACGGCTGGTGAGCTTATCACTAACAACCCCCCAGGCTTTTTCGCCCCCAGCACCTGCCCGATTTGCTCGGCCGCCTCACGGCCGCGCCCCTTCAGCGGACGGTCGAAGTCGCGCAAGGAGTCGTCTTTCCAACTTGATTTGGCATGTCGTAAGAGGTACAAAGTTCGCATAACAGCCTCGTATAGAGAGTTTAAAATCCGTATTATGCTGCCACCGTTTCACATCCCTGTAACACAAATCCCATAGGCTCTTGCGCCGATGATCTCCTACGGACACCACCGATTCCCAGGCAAACTCTTCGTCGTCGAAGGCACCGACGGCAGCGGCAAATCAACGCAGCTTGCCCTGCTGCACCAGTGGCTCAAAGCCGAAGGTTACCCTGTTTTCTTCTCCGAATGGAACTCGTCGCCACTCGTTAAGGATACGACAAGACGCGCCAAGAAACGTCACCTCTTTACGCCGGCGACTTTCTCCCTGCTCCACGCGACCGATTTCGCCGACCGCACCGAGCGCGACATCATTCCACCGTTGAAAGCCGGCGCCATCGTGCTCGCCGATCGTTACATCTACACCGCGTTCGCGCGCGACGTCGCACGCGGTTGCGATCGCGGCTGGGTGCGAGACGTTTACTCGTTCGCTGTGAAACCAACCGTGGCCTTCTTCTTCCGCGCGCCGCTCGACATCGCGATCGATCGCATCGTCTCCGGCAGGCCGAACTTGAAGTACTACGAGGCCGGCATGGACATAGGTTGGTCAGACGATCCCGAAGACAGCTTCAAGATCTTTCAAGCAAAGATACTGGAAGAGTACGATCGCATGGTCTCGGAGTTTGGATTGACTGTGATAGACGCGAGCCGATCGATTGAACGACAACAGCGCGAAATGCGCATGTTGATTAGCCAACATCTCAAGAAGAGGCGGTCAAGTTCCCATTAACAAGAAACAGTCATACGGAACGCCGCTACCCGGCATCGAAGACGAGGAATACAGCGGCAAGTTGATCGTCATCGAAGGAACCGACGGCGTCGGCCGCTCGACGCACATCGCACTCCTTCGCCAGTGGCTCGAGTCGCGCGGACACGCAGTGCTCGACACCGGCATGACGCGATCAGTGCTCGCCGGCCGCGGCATCAAGGAAGCCAAGACAGGACACACGCTGGGCCGGCTCACGATGCAACTGTTTTACGCCACCGACTTCATCGATCGACTCGAAAACGAGATGTTGCCCGCGCTGCGTTCGGGCTTTGTCGTGCTGACCGATCGCTACATGTACTCCGCTATGGCCCGCGCGGAAGTCCGCGGCATCGACTCGGCCTGGATCAGATCGATCTACGGCATGGCGCTGGTGCCCGACGCGATCTTCTATCTCCGCATTTCCTCGCCGCAGCAACTCGTCGAGCGCGTACTCAGTTCCGGCCGCGGTTTTGATTACTGGGAATCCGGGATGGACCTCCATCTCGGCGATGACTTTTACGACAGTTTCATCGAGTATCAAACACGAATGCTCAAAGTCTTCGATCGCATGAGTGATGAATTCGGGTTCCACGTGCTGAACGCTTCGCGATCGGTACGCACCGTCGCCGCCGATCTCCGACGCGCGGTGAGGGCGATCGTGGATGAGCCTCCATCGACGGAAGATAAAGTCAGTCCGCTACAGCCGTTAAGAGACAAAACTGCGGCTTCATCAAAGACACCGGTAACCCTGGTCGACCTCAACAAGAAGGCCCTGCCTTGAAGTTTGCGGCCATCGACATCGGTTCCAACTCGATCAAGCTCGTGGTGGTTGATGCTGCCGCCAGCGATTCTTTCGCCGTGCTCACGCGCGAACGCGAAGTCGTGCGGTTGGGCCATGAGACGCTGTTGAAAGGCTACATCGGACGCGCGGCGATACTGCGCGCCGTCGACTGTATCAAGCGGCTGCGGTCCATCGCTGAGGCACGCGGCGCAGAATCGATCGCTGCGATCGCAACGGCTTCCGTACGCGAGGCAAACAACGCGGCCAATTTCATCAGGGCCATCGAACAGAAAGCCGGAGTGCGAGTCGAGGTGCTTTCCGGGATCGAAGAAGCGCGTCTCATCGGCCTCGCGGCGTCGCAAGGTTGCAGCGATAAACGAGCGACGACTCTCAATATCGATATCGGCGGCGGATCGACGGAAGTCTCGATCTTTCGCGAGGGGCAACCAGTCGCGCTTCTATCGGTCAAACTGGGCGCAGTTGGTCTAACCGAACGTTTCCTCGTTTCGGATCCGCCGCGTCCGAAGGAATTGCAGGAGTTGCGAGCTGAGATTCAGGACGCGCTCGAACGTCCGGCGCGCGAGTTGCGCGATCATAGTTGGGACGCTGTGACAGGAACGTCTGGAACGATCCTCGCCATCGGCGCGGCGTTGCGTGATCGTTCGATCGCGGGAAACGGACGGGAACAACTGGCCGCGCAGCCGGTCGAGTCAGTCATAACGTTGAAAGAGCTCGCGCGATGGAACGCGGAAATTTCCGTCATGAACACTGCTAAACGGCAGGATACGGCAGGCATGACGGTGCCACGCGCGGAGATCATCGTCGCCGGCGGCCAGGTGCTGGAAGGGACGATGCGCGCACTCGGCATCAAGTCGCTGCGCACGTGTGATTGGGCCCTGCGCGAGGGCGTGATCATCGATCGCTTGCGTAAATGGGAAGAGGAGTCGAAGCCGCCGATGCCGGACATCGACGATCAGAAACTGCGCGGCGTCCACGCAGTCGGCAAGCGGTTCGGATACGAGGAAGCACATTCACACCAGGTCGCACGGCTCGCCGAGAAAATCTTCGACGGCGTCTCTGCGAGCGCGAAAATGACACGTCACCAACGTCTGCTGCTGTCAGCCGCTGCTCTGCTGCATGACGTCGGTTATCACATCGCGCACGAGTCGCACCACAAGCATTCGTTCTACCTGATCGAGAATTCCGAGCTCACTGGTTTTTCCGAGACCGAACGCGGAGTGATCGCGAATATTGCTCGTTATCACAAAGGCTCAAATCCGAAAGAACGTCACTCAAACTACATGGCCTTGAATGCGGCCGACCGCGAAACTGTTTGCCGCCTCGCGGGGATCCTGCGACTCGCCGACGCGCTGGACCGGCGACACGACAATCGCGTGAAAGATGTCGTTTGTAATCGCGTGCGAAATGAGTTTCACATTCAACTCACGAGCTCAGTCGAATGCGATCATGAGTTGGAGTCGGCGGAGCGACGGCTGGATCTGTTCGAGAATGCGTTCCGATGCAAGGTGCTGTTG
>JBKPNH010000161.1:0-39261 GCA_046732535.1 Acidobacteriota bacterium | reverse complement strand
GATGTAGTTAATCGAACGACCATATGCAGTGTGTTACACTGCGCCCATGCGATTAAACAAAACCTCAAAATCTCACAACTCAAACGGAAAAAAGCGATCAACTCAATCTGCGAGCTCGGCTCGCACTAAGAACGTTTCAGCGAAGTGTTCAACTACCGCTTCGAAAGCTAAGAAATCAAAAGTCGCTGCTGAGTCTCCAGCTCAGCTTCGAAAGCGCGTTGAGATGACGCTGAAGATGGCTCAGATGGTCTACGAGGCTTATCAGAAGGGTGAATTCCAGCGCCTTTAATCCCCCGCCTTAACAAACTAGCAACGCGCGATGCCGTACTTCACCTACGACACGTCAGTTTTTATCGCAAGGAGACTGACCGATTTTCAAAAAATGCCACAGAGCTTTGTATTGTCTTCTGTCGTGCTGATGGAGCTCATGGCCGGCGACGATGACGAGTCGCGCCGAAGATTTTATGAGCGCACCTTTCGGCGATACCAGAAAGCCGATTCCCTCATTACACCCAACGACGATGATTGGCTCCTTGCCTCGAAGATTCTTTGTTTGTTAACTCACTCGAGGAAACGCTCACAAAAAGGAACACTACAGCGACTACCAGCGGGAGCTTCGCAGCGGTTGGCTCTTGATGTGTTGATTGCGGTTAGTGCTCGCAGGTGGAAAACAAAGGTGGTAACGGAGAATTGGGCCGACTTCAAAGCAATTCAGCATTATTGCAACACCACGATTGTTAGGGCCGCGGATTTCTTCCGCTAACGTCGGTTCGCAGATTGATCGAGGCCAACTGCTTGAGTTTGCGAGAGACTTCCGCAGCGCTCATCGTGACGAACATGAAGTCCCACGAATCCGCCATATCGTTTCCGGCGTAGATGCCCGTGCCGTGGCTTTCGCCCGGGCCCGGTGAATCGCCCGTCATTGCTCTCAGTACTTTGCCGACTTCGTCGACGTTGCCTGTCAGTATGGTCCAGCCTTTGCGACGCCCGTACGTTCTTCCCCATTCACCGATCCGCGCCGTGTTATCAAATCCCGGATCCATCGTGATCGAGATCAGAAACACGTCGCGCCCGAACCAGTTGCCCAACTCCTTCTGGACGCGCGAGAACAGCTCGCCGTGCCGGGTGCAGATGTACGTGCAACGCGTGTAAAAGAACCCGATCGCGACTGTATTTCCCTTGATGAGATCCTCATAGAGCCTCACTTTCCTTCCATCCTGATCCACCAGCGTGGCTTCAGGAATGACTATCCGATGACCTCGAACCGTGATCCCTCGTTCTTGTGCGCTAACGGGCGCACACGAAATCAGGACCAACCACAAAAGGACGGCGATACGTTTCTTAGTCATCGGACAGTCTCTCCACACATCAAATTAATAACCGTAAACTCGGGCGATCACCTGGGCCACTTCACGCCGGGTCACAGGTTCGCCCGGACAGAATTGAGCGCCGCCCCCTTCATTCACCACCATCGAGCATGGCGACATGATCTTCAATACCGCAGCTTCTTCAGCCGCGTTCCTGGCCCACTCATACCCGGCTAGGTCCCCATAGATCGGATTTGTCGGCGGTGATGGCGCCGCAATTCCCAGTAGCCTCATGACGAACACGGCCAGTTCGGCTCGGGTCACCGGGTTCTCCGGACAGAACGAAGGCAGGCCGCCCGGCGGCGCCGGAAGACAACCACTGGTGATGCCGCGCTTCGCGAGGTCTTCGATGAACCGGTAGAACGCGTGGGACGCAGGCACATCGGCGAAACTCACTTGCGCCGGCAGCGGCGGCTCGACGTTCGGCGCGTTGTTCGTCGGTGGATTCACCTCGGCGTTTATCGCACCGCGCACGAAGAAGACTGCCAACTGCCCTCGCGTGATGTTGTCGCTCGGACAGAAGCCGGTTGTGCTGCATCCGGACGTGATCTTCATCGCATCGAGTTTGCTCGCAGCATCCTGCTCGCCGGTGGGTATCTGAACGTCGGCGAACTGCCGCCCTTGATAGATAGTCACGACTTGATTGAGCGAAGGCTGACCAGGCACGCTAAGCGTGATCGCTCCGCTGCGTCGTTCAACTCCAGTGTTCGGCGCGACAGTGAACGACAGCGTGTACAAGTTGGGCGCTCCACTCGGCGTCACGGATACGTTGCTGATGAAGGCGCCGCCGCTGGTGACGACTGGTTCCCACGTAGTGCCTGCTGCAAGCGAGACAAACAGGTTCCTGGTCTCACCTCTTCCCTCTATTGCCTGAAACGTAACGCCGGTCGACACTTTGTTCACGCGCACGATCTTCGCAATCGAAGGCGTCAGGTTCGATCCGTTCCGCTTCAATAGAAACAGCATGTAGTAGCCCGGCGGGCACTCGTTTCCGTTTGCGGGCCCGTTCAGCACGAGCGAACGGCCGTCGTCCGCACGGGACGCAATCGTCAGCGCGACTCGTCGCTGGTCCTGGTTGATCCCGTGCGTGACGGAACCGAGTCGAATAAGCGCACCGCTCTCGACGTCCGCCGCGCTGACGTTTCCACCAGGTACGGCAGCGGCGCCAACGCCCACCGTGAACTGCTGACCGTAAGTAATCTCCTTTGGCGCAGTGGTGATCGCAGGCCGCGGTGCAAGCACGCCGTTAGTCCCTGGAAGAAAGAAGTAAGGAGGCATGAAGATCTCGACGTTGTTGTGCCCGAACACTCTGCATGGCGAAGCGTTCGGGGTTGTTACCGTCGAAGTCAGACATGCAGGGTGACCTGGCGGCATTTCACCTTGCGCGGCGGGGCGTCCGCCTCCACCGACCAACACACGCCCGTCAGGCAACAGGATCGCCGTCGAGTGATAGACGCGCGTTTCCTGATGTTGGGCCATCAACGTCCACGATCTGTCCGCCGGGTTCCACAACTCGGGAGTGTTGAGTATCGAGCCCGGATTACAGCTCACGTTGTTGGAACCATCGCACGGTGTGCCGCCGGTGATCAGAACCTGGCCATCCGGCAACACCGTTCCCGTGTGATGTTGACGTTTGTAAGTCATCCAATTGACGGCCGGCTCAGCATTCCAACTCAAATTTCCGTTCGACTGCCGCGTCAAGATCTCCGTCTCCCTCTGCGCAAGGTTGCTAAGGCTCCCGCCGGGAAAAAGGACCTTGTCCTTGTCGTACATCACCGACGCCCCAACCGCGTGTACGAAATTCTGCGTCGGCGCTTCCTGCCAAAAGCCTTCGCCGCTTACGGCGCTCGGAGTAAGAACGTAATTCAGAAGACCATTGCCGCCGGCGACTGAGATCGACACTCGCCCGTCTGACAAAAGATGCAGCCGCGGATAGTTATCGATCACCCTTATGCCGCCGAGCGCGACCGCAACGTCTTTGACGTCGCGCAGCGTCCCGTTAAGGCTGTAGATCTGCGGAATCTTGTTTGGGGAAATTCTGATCTGAGTGGGCGACGCGAGACCGTCAAAATAAGTGCCGGAGACGATCATCGTTTCGCCGTTGCCGAGCGTCACATTGAACGGATACCAGCGGCCGTTATTCATCGTCGGGCCAGACGACCATTGGTTCGTTTTGTAGTCGAAGATATTTGTATTTGCCGAGCCGAGTGATTCGGCGAATACGTTTGTTTGGCCAAACTCATCCGCCGTGCGGTGTCCGCCGGTAACGAGAAGCCGCCCGTCGGGAAGAAACGAGTGGCCGCTACAGAACAGGTTGGTCCGCGACCTGTCGCCCGACGATCCAAGATTGACGTTCGCGAAAGTCTTGTAAAAAGGATCCCAAACACGCGCGGTCGTGTAACCGTAGTCGTCGAAGTATTCGATGCCGCCGGTTGACGGATTGGGCAATAGTCTCTTGTCGCGGCCCCAGAACAACAACTTGCCGTTGGGCAACAAGCTGAGATGGATCGCCAGCGGTTCGTTAATCCAGGAATTATCAACAGTCGTGCCGCCCGTCTGTAATTGCCACTTGCCGATGACGGCAGGGTCGGTGGTTTGCGGCAGCGAAGCCGTCTTCTTGTTAGAGCGGGCTTTGCCTGCACTCGTAAACAACAACACTGCGCCGAGCATAAAAGTAACCAATGTCAGAAACAGAGCTTTCCTCATCATGACCTCCTTAGGGGGCAGTTAGTACTTTCCGAAATCAGAGCAACCTCGTCCTGAGCCGGATCTACTAATTCGTCGTCCTTCATGTCTTGATAAACCCTGATTTGTTTTTGAGGAACTTTGGAACTCACCCAATGATGAATAATTCCGAACAAAAACCGCACTTTTACGAATTCGGCCCGTTTAGTCTTCAGATTGAGGAACGACTGTTGTTTCGTGGACCGGAACGGATTTCGCTCCCGCCGAAGGTACTGGACACACTCTTTGTTCTTATCGAAAGCCGCGGCCGGCTGTTGGAGAAAGGTGCTTTGTTAGACGCCGTATGGCCGGACACGTTCGTCGAGGAATCGAGCCTGGCTCAAAACATTTCGCTGCTGCGGAAAGCGCTCGGAGATGACAATGGCGTTCCCTACATTGAAACGCTTCCCAAACGCGGCTATCGCTTCACCGCTGACGTGCGTGAAGTCGTCGAGGCTCCGCCTGAAATTTCGAATGAAGCCGACGAAACGCCGGCACCGAAAAGGTACGTCAGATCTTATGCACTGATCGGCATCATCATCGTCGTTGCTGTCGCTGTCGGTTTGTTTTGGTGGAAACGATCGAGAAGTATTGAAACGGATCTGCGACACAGTTCGATCGCCGTCCTGCCCTTCAAAACGCTCGGCGCACATGACGACACGGATCTTGCCGGACTCGGAATGGCTGACACGCTGATCCTGCGTCTACTTCAAAGCGATCAGATCACCGTGCTGCCTACCAGCTCCGTGATCAAATACCTGAATTATCAGAACGACGCAGTCACAATCGGCCGTGAACTCGGAGTAGACGCCGTGCTTGACGGGACTGTCCAACGAATCGGCAACCACATTCGAGTAACCGCCCAACTCACCCGAGTGCGCGACCGCAAGACAATCTGGTCCGCAAAGTTAGACGATCAGGCGAACGATCTGCTCGTCGTGCAGGACGCGCTTTCCGATCAGTTAGCACAGTCATTGCTCCTCAACGGAGACAGCCGGCCTTTAAAAACCCGCTACACCGAAAATGCGGAAGCCTATGAGCTCTACACCAAAGGACTGTACTTCTGGAACAAGCGGACGCCCGAAGGATTCGGAAAGTCGATCGACTACTTCACGAAGGCCACCGAGAAAGATCCCAACTACGCTCTCGCTTACGTGAAGCTGGCGGATTCTTACCTGTTGATTCGTTTTTACGGTTACCCGGGTTTGACTTCGCAGGAAGTGCTCGACAGAGCGAAGGCGCTTGCTTCGCGCGCCATCGAACTCGATCCGGTCCTCGGCGAAGCGCACGTGGTATTGGGAACTATCAAGGCGCTCGAAGGTGATGTGCAACTCGCCCGCGAGATGTACCGCCGCGCGATCGATCTAAGCCCGAATCTCCCGATCGCTCATCTGCGTTACGGATACGCACTCGCGTACTCGGGCCAACTCGACAGCGCCCTCCAGCACATGCTCCAGGCCCATCAACTCGATCCGCTTTCACCCGTCATCAATATCAATCTCAGCGCGTACTATGCTTACAAGGGCCGTCATGACGAGTCGGCAAAATACGCACTATCGGCGCTCGAAATCGCTCCTGACTTCTGGCAGGCAAGACTGAACCTGGGCGAGGCGTACGAGTCGCTGAACATGTTTGACGCTGCGGAAGCGGAATTTAAGAAACTCGGCACTGAGGGAGAACTGGGTCTGGTCGCCCAGAGCGCGCTCGCTTATCTCTACGTCGTCAAAGGCCATGTTGCGGAAGCGCGGAAACTCGTGGCCGAAGTTGAGGCGGCGAAGTGGAGCGGTAAGAGCGCGGATCTGATCGCGTATCAAATCGCGATGGTCTACATCGCAATGAATGAACCGCAGACGGCGTTGGCGCGGCTAACGAAACTAGGAGACAGCGGAATGATGCTTATGCCTGATTTCCGCTACAGCCCAAAACTTGATCCACTGCGAAAGCTTCCCCAATTCGAAGCGCTCGAATTGCGAGTGCTTTCACGCTTCAACGTTCCGGCAAGAAGATAATCAGTAATTGGTCAGGATCTCTTCGGGCTTGAAGCCCATCTTACCAAGGCGTTCGCGCGTTTGATCGATCATTTCGCGTGAGCCGCAGATCAGCGCGATTGGTGAAGAAAGATCGGGCAAAACGTGGTCCAGCAGTGATTGAACGTAACCAGTCGGGCCGGACCAGTCGTGCCCGTCCGGACGCGAGATTACCTGGCGCAATTCGACGCCTGCTTCCGCCCAACTCTGGACCTCGTCGCGGTAACAGAAATCGTCAGGCGTGCGCGCACCGTAGAGCACGACGAGCTGACCGAAATCCTTTCGATGTTTCAGTACGTGGCGCAATGCTGAGCGAAGAGGTGCGACGCCCGTGCCCATTGCAACGAACACCAGATCTCGATGCTTCTCTTCGGCGAGTGGAAATCCGCGGCCGGCAATGCCGAGTAGCTTGATCTCGTCGCCTTCGTGCAGATCGTACAGTGCCTTGCTGGCGCCGAGTCTCTGCTTCACTAAAACTTCCAGATCGGGATCGTCAGGGGCGCCGGCAAACGCGAAATAAGCGGGTTGTTCTTCGCCGACGCCGAGGATCGCCACCTGTCCCGGAACAAACTCAATCCGTCGCTCAACACAATGCAGATCAAAGGAACGCGTGATATGCGCTTGATCACGAACCCGGGTAATGACGAGTTTTTGAGGCTTGTCTATCATTCACTACGGCATTGAGAAGCGCAGTGTAGCAAAGCCACAAAAAGGCACAAAAAGCCCAAACTGGTTCTTATCGCTCTCGTTGTGACTTTTGTGCCTTTTTGTGGCTACAATTGGACGTCCGATTTATCCGTTCTACTCTCCTCGAGCAACATATGAGACTCAAAACATCCAGAATTGCATTTGGCGTCTCCCTCGCTCTGCTCGTGGCAACGTGCTCGCTGTTCGTGTATGGACAGTCAGGCAGGAGACAAGCGAAGCCGCCGGCCGTCGCGCCCGTTCCCTCGCCGACTCCCGAACCGACACCGGAACCGAAGCACAAAAAGGACGAAAACCAGGTCTCGTTTTTTATCGGCCTCGGCGATCGCGGAGCGACCTACTCGCATTATCCGTACACCTTTGTCGAGGCGGCGGCGAGGGGCTGTGCCGAACGCTTGCGCAAGGGTTCGTCGGCGGCGGTCGACGTTTCACAACGCGAGATGAACCGTGGTGAAGCCATCGCGAAAGCGAAATCAGAGACGAACGCTTATGTCGTGCTGATCACCCTCGTCGAAGACATGATGAGCCGCAGCAGTAGCTCAGACTACGTCGAGATACAGGTCGATTACGTCGTTTTTGCGCCAACGACCGCGAAGGTGCTGACGACCGGCAGGACTTACGAAAACAGCTCTCGCCGTGGGCCATTAGTCATTCCGCGAACGCCAGGCTCGACGGTTCCAACTTACCGCGAGCAATCGCTGAGGCGAGCAGGTGAAGACGCAGGTGAGCGAATACTCAAAGCCCTTCATTTAGACAGTCAGCCGCCGTCCAAAAATTAGTCCTTGTAAAGCTTCTCGATCACGTCGCGATATTTTTGATCGATCACTCGGCGTTTGACTTTCAACGTCGGCGTTAGCTCGCCGCCCTCGATACTGAACTCATTCTCCAGCAGCGCGATCTTCTTGATCTTCTCGTACCGGGCGAGGTTTGGAGTCAGCTTCTCGATCTGTCGTTGAAACAGGTCGATGATTCGCGGATGCTCGCACATCTCGCGCCGGCTGTTTACTTCGATCCCTTTCAACTTGCAGTACGACTCCAACTGCTCCCACATCGGCACGATCAACGCCGCCGGAAACTTCCTTTCAGCACCAATCAACACGACCTGGTTCACAAAACGCGAACCCTTGATTTCCTGCTCGATCGGCTGCGGGGCAATGTATTTACCGCCGGACGTCTTGAACAACTCCTTCTTCCGATCCGTGATGCGCAAAAACCCATCCGCATCGAGTGTCCCAACGTCGCCTGTCTTGAACCAGCCGTCTTCAGTGAACATTGCGCGCGTCTCTTCAGGCTTGTTGTAGTAGCCGCGCATCACGTTTGGACCACGCACTTCGATCTCACCATCAGCCGCGATCCTGATGTCGACGTTCGGAATGGCCCGGCCGACCGTCCCGACTCGAATGTTGTCCATGTGGCTCGCCGTAATGACGGGTGAAGTCTCCGTCAGCCCGTAACCCTGAATGATCGGAATGCCCGCGCCGATATAGATGCGCGCAAGATCTTCAGACAAAGCCGCGCCGCCGGAAAGCAAAAGCCGCATCCTGCCGCCAAAGGCATCATGCCACTTTGCAAACACCAGTTTAGTCGCCAGAAAGTGTTTGAGTTTCAGAAACAAAGGCGCCGGCCGATGGGCCAACGTGTAGTGCGCATACTCGCGCCCCACCGAAACCGCCCACGCCAGCAGCATCGTCGCAAACTTGCCCGCTTCCGCCGCGCGTTCCTGAATGCGCGCGTAAATCTTTTCGAACATTCGCGGAACGCCGACGAGCACCGTCGGACGCACTTCGCGCAAGTCTGTCGCAACCGTTTGCAACGACTGGGCAAAATAGACTGCGATGCCCTGGTGCAAATACATGTACATCGCCTGCCGCTCGTAGATGTGCGACAAGGGCAATACTGAAAGCGCGGCGTCGCCTTCGCCAAAATCAAGATGGTCTGACGAGTCGATCAGGTTCGTGACGATGTTCGAATGCGTGAGCATCACACCTTTCGGTTCGCCGGTGGTTCCCGATGTGTAAATAATCGTGGCGAGATCTTCGGCTGTTATCTGGTGCGCCAACTCGTCGATCCGTCCCGGATTCGTTTCCTGAAACTGCCGTCCCAACTCCTCGAGCTCGGCAAGCGACAGCCCTTCGCCGGCGCTGATTCCATCATTATCGAAATAGATAATCTGCTTGACGTGCGGACACTCGGCGAGAACTTCTTTCAACTCGTCGAACTTTGCGCGTCCTTCGATGAAGAGGGCGGACGCGCCGGAGTCGTTCAAGATGTAACGGACCTGCGGCGGCGCTAACGTCGGATAGATCGGAACGTCAATAACGCCGGCGAAGATGCAACCCGCATCGGTTAAGGTCCATTCCCAGCGGCTTTCAGAAAGCAACGCGATGCGGTCGCCGCGATGCAAACTGATCGCGTGCAAGCCCGCAGCGATGCGTTTGGCGCGCGCCAACATTTCTTCGGACGAGATCGGGATCCATCGTCCGTCGCGCTTGTAATTCAACGTATTGGGAAGTTTGTGAACGCGCGCAACTCGGAGGAACACGTCGACCAACGTCGCGGGCTCATCCGCGTTGCTGATCCGGCGCGGCGCCGCCTCGTGCAACACCTCCAAGTTTTCAGACACGCTCTTCACGACGCCCGCACTCCGTTGAGAAAGATGTCCAGCACCTGATCGGCCATCGGCGCCAGCTTGTAGCGGCGTTTGGAGAGGATCCAGTTGGTGGCCATTTCGTCGAGCGCTCCGAAGAGGATTTTCGCTACGACTTTCGCGTTCAGTTCCGGGCGAAACAGCCCCGCGCGTTGGCCTTCTTCAAACGTCGATCGGATCAGTGAGAGGTATTCGGCGAATCCGGCCGCCGAAAATTCTTCCATGAACTTCGTTGAGCCACGAAGTTCGACCTGAAAGACGACGGCGAGATCGCGGTCGGCACCGAGCCGTTCGAGATGCATGTGCGCAATCTGCCGCAGTCGCTCTCGCGGATCTGTGATTCGTTTGACCCGGTCTTTGGCTGCCCCGAGTGCTTCCTCGACGCTGCGGTCGAAAATCGAGTGGAGGATCTCCTCCTTACTTTTGAAGTACAGGTAAACGGTGCCGTCCGCGATGCCTGCTTCGCGCGCGATGTCGGCAACTTTTGAATTGAAGTAACCATTGCGAGCGAAGACGGTCGTCGCGGCCCGCAGGATGGCTTCACGTTTGTCGCTAATCGCCACTGAATGAATCCTCACTCAGTCGCTAGGCTACCATAAAAACATTCGAAAAACGCAGAACCCGCAGACAAAACCGCTAATCTATGGTATTCCTTTCTCGACACAACTACCCATCACATCATGAACTATAGGAGACTACATGCGGACCCCCGTAATTTGCAGCTTATCAGGGCTTCATCGCTTGATCGTAAGCCTCGCATTCGCACTATCAGTCGCGCTAACGGCCGGCGCGCAGAGTCAAATAACAACCGGAACGATTCAAGGAACAGTTGAAGACGCAAATGGCGCTGTGGTTCCCGGCGCCAACATCGAGATCAAGAACGCCGAAACTAATATTTCGCGAAGTGTAACCTCCAACGAAGAGGGTCGATTCACCGCCCTCCAGTTAACGCCCGGCAGATACACAGTCACAGTTTCCAAATCAGGTTTCGCTACGATGGAAGATTCGAATGTCGTAGTGACAGTTGGCGGTACCTCGAGCCTTAACTTTACATTGAAAGTCTCGACTGTCGACGAGCGCGTCACCGTTACCGCAACGCAGACAGTCGATGTTGCGAAGACCGAAGTAAGTACGACGCTGAACGAGCAGGCCGTCAGCACGACGCCGATCCTCGGCCGCAAGTTTGAAGACTTGTTGACTCTCACGCCCGGCGTCAGCATCACGCAAGGCCCCGACGGCGACGAGATCAACTTCGCCGGCCAGCGCGGAATCTTCAATAACGTCAGCCTCGACGGCGGCGACTACAACAACGGTTTCTTCGGCGAACAACTCGGCGGACAGCGCGCCGCCATCGACATCACGCTCGAGGCAGTAAAAGAGTTTCAGGTCGTGGCGACCGGCGCGAGCGCGGAGTTTGGACGCACTGCCAGCGGAATCATCAACGTCATCACGAAGTCAGGCACGAACGAGGTTCACGGCAGCGCCTTCTACTTTCAACGTCTCGAAGCGTTGGCTGCCAACACGTCTGACGGCAAACCGCTGCAAGACTTCCATCGCGAACAGTATGGCTTCACCATCGGCGGTCCGATTAAGCAGGACCGCGCGTTCTACTTCTTTGCTTTCGAAGGCATCAACGAAAATCTCGCGCGCGCGAACCTCAGCGAACCGATCGGGGCGACGCCGTGCCCGATCGCGACGCCGACGATCATCGCTAACGAAGCGCTTATCAATGGCAACGAGGACTGCCAGCGTCTGGCGCTAATCAACTTCTTCCGCACCACACGCAACCAGGAAGAAGGACTGCCGATAAACCACAAGATCAATAACCAGGCGTTCTTCTCGAAGGGCAGTTTCAAACTGAACGATGCGAACCAGCTCGACGTCTCTTACAACTTCGACTACTCGAAAAACACGAACCAGACCTTCGACGTCGCCACTTACGGCAACTCCGCGAACGGCATCGAAGGCCCGTCGAAGATCAACGTCATCCGCGCAAACCTGTTCACTACGATTTCGCCGACGAAGTTGAACGAAGCGCACTTCTCTTACTCGCGCGAGTTGCGGCCGCGCTCGGCGGTTCCTTCGAACGTCCCGGCTGATACCGCGATGGGTTTCGTCACCACCTTCCGGTTTGGCAATCCGTTCTTCATCGAGCCAAATGTCGACGAGTTGCTGTGGCGCACGCAGGTAAAAGACAACTTCTCGATCATCACGGGCGATCACACGATCAAGGTCGGCGGCGAATGGCTGCACACGCTCAACGATCAAGTGTTTCGCGGATTCTTTACCGGACGTTATATCTTTGATAGCGTCACCGGATTTTTGCGTTACGCCTCGCCGGCTGCGCCCGGAGGGTTTGGACCAAGCACTGTCGGCTGTTCAAACGGTACGTTCGTGACTGCACCCGCAACTTGTCCGGGCGGTGCAACGAGCGGTGGTCCGCTCCTGCTCTACTTGCAGGGCGCCGGATTGACTGGCCCCGCGACCGACGCCGCCGGCTTCTCGAAGATCACCAACGAAGACCTCGCCGTCTTTGCGCAAGACTCCTGGAAGGTCCGGCAGAACTTCACGCTCAACTACGGCCTGCGTTGGGAAGCGCAGCTCTTCCCAGAGCCAGTCGTGCCACCGCAGAACACCGCGTACGGATTATTCCTGAACGATCCACGCTTTCCATCGGACGGAACGCTGCCCGATCAGAAGTCACAATTCCAACCGCGTTTAGGTTTCGCGTGGGACATTTCGAACGAAGGCAAGTCAGTACTGCGCGCGAGCGCGGGCATCTTCTACGCGCGGCAAAACATGTTGTCGCAAGTCGGATCGATCACGACGAACGGCGTGCAGCAACAAACGATCTTCCTGAACACGCCGATCATTTCCTCGGGCGTGCCCGGCCCGGTGTGGCCCAACGTGGTGGCGCCGCCGTCGACCGTTACGCCGTGTACCGATGGCGTGCGGACCAATCCGTTCCCGTGCTTCAGCGGCGTGCGCGTGTTTAGCCGTGATTACAAGAATCCGCGCATCTACAACATGAACGTCGGCTTCGAACAGGAGATCGCCAACGACTGGTCGCTGTTTGTCGACTTCACGCACACCAAAGCCGTCCATCTGACGCGCTTCCTAAACATCAATCGCAACAACTTCTTCGCGCCGTTCCTGGGCGAGACGATGGTGACGAGCGCCGTCGGTAAGTCCGTGTACGACGGTTTCACTGTAGGCATGCGCAAGCGGTTCAGCAGGCGCTACCAGCTCGAGTGGAACTACACGTTCGCGAAAGACAAGGATGACGATTCGAACGAACGCGATCCGTTTACCGATCGCGCATTTGATATCAACAATCTCCAGCTCGACTACGCGTACTCCGACCGCGACATTCGTCACAAGTTCAACTTGTTTACGTTTATCGAACTCGGTTGGGGATTCGATGGCAACTTCCGCGTGCAGGGACGAACGGCGCAACCGCTCACTCCTGGTGCGCGTACGGCGACGAACCGAAACATCGATCGCAAAGACAACGCATACTTTTCGTTTGACTGGCGGATTCAGCGTCCGATCAAGTTGAGCGAGCGCTATTCGATCATTCCGATCATCGAGATGTTCAATACCTTCAACAACGCCAACAACATCAACCCGCTCGTGACGCCGGGCCTGTTCAATTTCGACGGCTTCCTGCGTCAGGGTGTGGGCGATCCCCGGCAGGTGCAGTTGGCGGTGAAGTTTACGTTCTGATGCCTGTAAAGAAGTCCTAAAAACTTGATCCGTGTTCTCCTATATACGTAACGCGAATTATAGGGGAACGCGGGTCTTTCCAACCTTTAAGCAACCCACCAGCATCATAGGCTCCGACATTCGGTAGAAGAGACCAACGCCTCAGGTCTCTATTCGAAACCATAGTGCGGAACTAATCTTCGCGACGGCTTCCACGTCGCCGCACGTGTCGAAGTGTGCCTGCACTACGCGCGCAAGCGCGGCACATAAATCTGCTAAGGAGAATCGCAATGCGTTTGCCTGCGTCGCTTTGTTTACTTCTCGTTCTAACGCTCAGCTTTGTTTCCACTTCAGCCCAAACCGCATCGACCGCCGCCGCCGAGGGTTGGGTCGTGCTTCCGGTCAACGAATACACCGCACTGAAACACGCGGCTTCGACGGTCGAACCCGATCCGCCTCCTCCACCCGTCGAAGCGACATTGAGCCGCATCGACTACGAGCTCAAGATCGACGGCGATCTCGCGTCAGGTGAAGCACGGCTCACGGTCGACGTGATCAAGAACGGTTGGGTGCGCGTGCCGATGCCGGAAGGATTGATGGTCCGCGACGCACAACTCGATGGACGTCCGGTTAACCTGATCACGCAGCCCGGCAGCCAGGGACCCGGCCGTCTCGAACTGTTGTTGTCGAAGCCTGGACGATCTGTGTTGACGTTGAAGATCGTCGCCCCAGTCACGACCGTTGCCGGAACAGATATTCTTCATCTACCCGTCAGCAACTCCGCGGTTTCACAAGCCACCGTGGAACTCGTGCGACAAGGCGTCGACGTTCGCATCACCGGCGGCCTGCTGTTGGAACACTCCGAAACGGCATCGAGCAGCCGCTGGAAAGCGAACGGAAAAGGCGGCGAGCCGCTGACGTTCGCATGGCGCAGGAAAGTCGACGACGCACGCGCCAGCCAACCGCTTCGACTGCGCGGCGCCGTCACGCAGTTGATCGGTCTCGGCGAAGACGCAACGCAGGTAAACGCTGAAGTTCAAATCGAAGTGGTCCAGGGACTCGCGCGCGAGATCTCGGTGCAACTGCCCGAACACTTCACCGTCAATCAAGTCTCAGGCGCGACCGTTGCGGACTGGGACGTTTCGAATCGCGAACTGAAAGTCTCGTTTATCGAAGACGTCGCGACCAACGCCCGATTTACCGTCAACGGCGAACTCCGACTCGCGCGAGCCGGCCAGTTGGACGTACCGCTCATTCGTTTGCCGGCCGCGGAGCGCGAAACCGGCGGCGTCGGTATCGAAGTGCTTGGCGCCGGCGAAATCAAGGATCGGAGCTCGAGCGGTCTCGAGGAAGCCGAAGCCGGCGAGTTGGGCCAACTCATCTCGAGCCGCCCGTCGCCCTCGCTGATCGCGTTTCGAATGCTTCCCGCGGAAGGCCATTCGCCGCGCAGCCTGTCGCTGACAGTCGCGCGTTACACGCCGCAAGCAGTGCTCACCGCAAACATCGAAGAAGCCGAGTACAACGCGCTGATCTCGTCTGACGGAAAGATGCTGGTGCAGTCGCGCTTCGCCGTGCGAAACAATCAGCGCAACTTTCTGAAACTCACCCTGCCTTCTACTGCGGTGTTGTGGAGCGCGTCGGTGGCCGGACGTCCGATTCGACCCGGACGCACTGCTGACGGCTCACTGTTGTTGCCACTCGAAAAATCCCGCAGCGGAGACGAGGCACCGGCATTCGTCGTCGAACTCTCATACATGGACCGTGCGCCGGCGTTCACCGATAAGGGACGCACGCGCGTTTCGCTCGTATCAGTCGATCTGCCGATCTCGAAGTCGCGGCTGTTGGTCCATCATCCACCGCTCTTCCGGTTAACGCCTGCGCCGGGACTGTCGGGAAGTTTTCGCGTTGCTGACTACGTCGAGCCCGATTCGATGGCGCTTCGTTCCAGGACCGTGGCCGAGATCGCACGCGAAGTTCTACCCACTCAGAACCAACAATCAGACGTGACGCAACGACTCGTTTCGCAACTGCCGCTCAACAAACGCAGCGCGAGACCAGCGCGCAACCTGCCGCTTCGCGTCGTGTTTCCGCACCTTGGCCCGTCGATCTTTTTGGTATCGGAGCTGACCAGCGAGAACCAAACACCGGCAGTCGAATTCGATTTTTCACGTGACAGAAAGAGAGGCGACCGATGAGAGCAGCAGTAACTTTGATCCTGATCCTGTTTGTAACGATTACGTCTTACGGCCAACACCGAAACTCGTCGTTGGACGCGCCGCTTCCCGCCGCAGGCGGTCCGGGCACGGTGACCTTGTCGCTCAGCGAATACAACCGGCTCGTCGAACTTTCTTCGCGTAAACCAACGCCGGCTGACACCGCGCCGCTTCCGTTCGTTCTGTCACACGCGGTTTTCAAACTGAAGCTCGTGAATCAAACGTTGGTCGGAACCGTCGACATCGACGGCGCAACGTTGACGAAAGGAGCGGTAAAAGCGCCGCTCACGACCGGGTTGATGATTATCGAGGCGCGGCAGTCGACGAGTCCCCTGCCGCTGCTTCAGGAAGGGCCGAACCACGCTGCGATACTGAGCGGACCTGGGCCGTTCGCAGTCTCGCTCGGCATTGCTTCGGGATTGACGGTCGAGGCCGGACGCGCGTCGTTTGTGCTTCCGGTGCCGCTCGCGAGCAGTTCGCTATTGAGATTGGAGCTGCCGGGAAATCATGCCAACGTCCGCATCGAGCCCGGCATCGTGACGAGCCGCACGACCGTGAATGGAAGCACGATCGTCGAGGCGACGCTCGAGCCGGGTAAGCCGGCGCGCGTTTGGTGGACCACGCGCGAAATTGCCGCGCCGGTGGCTCAACGAGAAGTGCGCTTCCTGTCTGACGTGAAGACAGTCGTGTCCGTTGGCGATTCGCAACTTCGGCTTACGGCGCTATGCGATGTGACTGTGATTCAGGGCGAAGCCGGGGAGTTCAAAGTGCCGATGCCGCCAGGGTTTGATTTGACGGCCGCGTCAGGCACCACGCTCGAATCCGCGGATTCATCAGGTGGAACTCTGACGTTGAGAGTTCACGAACCGAACCAGCGCAATCACCAGTTCCTGATCGCTTTGGAACGTACAAACCGAGATACGAAAGTCGACGCGCCGTTGCTGACGTTTTCGGGAGCGCAACGTGAGACTGGTGAACTTTTGGTCGAGGGCGTCGGCGCGATGGAGTTGGTGGCGCGTGAAGCCGGCGGGTTGCGGCGAATGGATGTGCGGGAAGCTGGGCCAATCACGCGTTCGCTTTCGCATTTTCCGTTGCAGGCGGCGTTTCGTTACAACCACCGCGGAACTGACACGCCCAAGCTGGAGCTCGAGTGGACACAGTTTCCTGACGCGAACGTGCTGTCGGCAGTTGCCGAACGTGCAATTGTGACGACTTTGACGAACGTCGAAGGTAGATCGCTGACGGAAGTGATGCTGCGCGTGCGCAATCATGCGCAGCCGTTCCTCAAGGTCGTGCTTCCGCAGGGAGCGCAACTGCTATCGACCGAGGTCGAAGGCGAGAGAGTGAAGCCTTTGCAGGGCACGGATGGCAGCCGCGTGCCGCTGTTGCGCGCGGGATTGGATTCGTCGCGCGCCTATACCGTCTCGTTCGTTTACCTGAACAACGGATCTCGGTTCGCGAAGACGGGCACGTACGACATGGGACTGCCAAAGCTCGACATTCCGATCAATGTATTGACGTGGGAACTCTCGCTGCCGGATCGGCTCGAGGTGAAACAGTTTAGCGGCAACGCCTTTGCCGCGGAGCTTTTGCCGGGCGCTGCTGAAGAGGTTCTCGCGGCATTGGACGATTCGGGCGATCTCGACTCAGTTGTGCGGATATCAAACGAAGTTGATCTGAGCAATCTTCAGGCGGGACAGGTCGGCGGAGTTATCGTCGATCCGAATGGTGCTGTGATTCCGGGTGCTCCGGTGACGGTTGTGAACAAGCAAACCGGCGCGACGTTGTCTACTCGATCGGATTCGGAAGGCCGCTGGGTCGTTTCAGGCGCGTCGCCTGGGCCGACTCGGATCAGCGTCGAGTCTTCGGGATTCAAACCAGCGCAGCACGAGCTCGACCTTGCGGCGATGCAACCGGGACTTGTCGCTATCACACTTGATGTCGGCCAGATTGCTGAGAGCGTCACTGTGGTGAGCAGAGGAAACAACTTGACGCTTGACGGCGTCAACAAAATCGAAGAGCAGGCGCGGAAGAACCGGGCAGCGCAGTTAGGGCAGGCGTCGCAGAACGTCGTGAATTTGCAGCGTCGAGTGGCGGGAGTGCTTCCGGTTCGGATTGAAGTGCCGCGCAGTGGCCGCTCTTACCGTTTCGTCCGCGCACTGGTACTGGAAGAGGAAACAAAGATCGCCTTCCAGTACAAGCTGAAATAACCACTGACCTCCCGCATGCGGGAAACAGATGGAAAGGAACGTAAGAAATTCCTTTTGGTTAGGAGGCGGAAGCACCGTACCAGAGGACGGCGAGGTAGTGGCAGGTTGTTCCGGCGATGACGAACAAGTGCCAGATGAAGTGGTTGTAACGGATACGAGGCGCAGCAAAGAACGCGAGGCCGCCGGAGTACGCGATTCCGCCGGCCAGGATTAGTAGAATGCCCGGCAACGGCACGAGCGTCAGTATCGGTTTCACTGCCACTACCGCGAGCCAGCCCATGACGAGGTAGAGCACCATCGACAGCCACCAGTAACGCATTCCAACGCAACACTTCAAAGTGATCCCGGCGATCGCCAGCGCCCAAATGATCGCGAGCAGCGACCAGCCCCATGGACCACGCAGCACGCCCAACGTGAACGGCGTGTACGATCCGGCAATCAGCAAAAAGATGGCGCAGTGATCGAGATGGCGAAAGAACTGCTTCGCACGGACGTGTGTAAGCGAGTGATAAAGGGTCGAAGCGAGATAGAGTATGACTATCGTCAGACCAAAAACGGCGGCGCCGACCGTGAAGTGCGTGCTGCCTGCGCGCACTGCCGACATTAGCAACACCGGCAGCGCGACAATCGCAAGCACCAACGCCAGCCCGTGACTGATGCTGTTCGCAACCTCTTCACGACGGTGAAGCGGCAGTTTGCCTTCCTCGCTGCCTCTGCTTTCGATATTCTCCATAGCGCTCCACGCATAGTACTACGAAGTAAGTACGATCTCATTAAGATTATTGTCAGCGGTACCCCCGAAAATTTTCGGATGATCAGTCTAAAACTTAAAGACGGACTCAAAGTCTTCGCCCGCCGGGTGTTCATGCCACGCGCGCATATGCGCTCGACGTTTGCGCCGTTCTACACGGAGAACCGTTGGGGTGACGACGAATCCGTTTCCGGCCCGGGTTCGAGTCTGACGCGCACGGCGAAAATCCGACGCGAGTTGCCGCCTCTTCTTCAAGAGCTCGGCGCCCGCACCCTGCTCGACGCACCGTGCGGCGACTTCAACTGGATGAAGGATGCGCGGCCAGGTGTCGAACAATACATCGGCGTCGACGTCGTTCCCGATCTAATCGCGCGCAACCAGAATCTTTACGGCAACGACGAGCGGCGGTTCCTGGTTCTCGACCTGACACGCGATGACCTGCCGCGCGCGGACGTGATTCTTTGCCGCGATTGCTTCATTCATTTCTCCTACCGTCACATCGCGGCCGCCATCAGGAATTTCAAACGAAGCGGATCGACATATCTCCTGACGAACAGCTATCCGCGCTGGCAGAAAAACACGAACATTCGCACCGGCGACTTTCGCCATCTGAACCTCGCGCTGGCGCCGTTCAACTCCCCACCGCCGCTGAAACAGATCGACGAGAAGTTTCCCGAAGAGCAGGATAAATTTTTTGGGAAGATACTGGGACTGTGGAAACTCTCGGACCTGTGAAACGCTAACTGCGGAATTTGCTGGCGATGGAACGCAACATCGGACCAGCGCCCGGTAAGTCGAGCATCCGCTTGCGCCAACGAAAGGTGCGCGACTTGAGAATCGCATCAAACTCCACTTCGAAGTGACTGTTCAAATCGTGCAGGTAAGACGCTTCGGCACGCGCCTCGGCGTCGTAGTCGCGAGCACCGTTCTCTTCAAACTCGCAAATCGCATCATGATAAAGCGTGATAATTTGATCGATCGCGTCGCTGCGTCCCGCGTTGGTTCTGATTTGCCGCGACACCTCGGCGGCATCGGCAGGATCATATCGGTCAATCTCTTTTTGCAGCACACCGGCATCGACGTTGTTCCGCAACGTGCGGACGCCAAAGTTCAGACGGCGCAGCCGCTCCAACTCACTCGCCGTCACCATCGGGCCAACACCAAAGGTATCGCAAAGCACTACCGCTGTGCCGACTGCCATCGCTTCAAGAGCGCAGCGCGCTTTCGCGAATACAACGTCGTACTGGCCTAAAACCTCCTGCGGTCTTGCGGCGACGTTGCCTGCGTCGGCGCCGATCACGTCGAGCGTCAGCCCGCTTTTCTGGCACGCTTCACGAACGGCGCCGAGGTGCGTCGATTCTTTTGCTCCGTTGCTGAAGACGAGTGCTCGCGCAGGCCTTGCAGGCAGCGGCGGGCGTGGCAGGAATTGTTCGAGGTCCACTGAGTTGAGAATCACGGCGATACGTTCTTCCGGAATGCCGTTCTCCGCGACGAGCCGGTCGAAACACGTATCGTCAACAGCTACATATCGCACGATGCGCGGATGCACGGGCGGCGTTTCTTCCCATGGCAAAAAGCCGTGACAAAAGAAAACGGCAGGCGTGCTCGGAAACCGAAGCAGCGCCGACATCGTCTCGACGTGATGTTGACCGTGAATGAGATCGGGAGGCGACGCGATCGCATCGAGATTGTCGACAACGGGAACCGTCGCGTTGCGAAGCTCGCGCGCCGTTGGGCCAAGTTGAGGACTGTAGACAATCGGCGTGTGACCGCGGCGAAGCAGGCTCGTCGCCACCTCGCAGACGTACAGCTCCGATCCGGTGCGCCCGCGGAGGAAGTGGTTGGTGATCA
Organism: Acidobacteriota bacterium; assembly: GCA_046732535.1. Lineage (GTDB taxonomy): Bacteria > Acidobacteriota > Blastocatellia > Pyrinomonadales > Pyrinomonadaceae > PSRF01. The sequence continues at coordinate 19,061 of JBKPNH010000161.1, read as the reverse complement.
GAATGCGAAGCCCGCGCAACGTTCTTCTATTTCCACTTTCTCACGGATTGCCTGTGCCAGTGGCCGCATGTGTTCCTCGTAACGGATCGCTTTCTCGTAACGGCCGGCGGCCACGAGTTTCTCGCCGTAGACTTCGTAAAACGGTGGATCGGCGTTGGTCCAGTCTGGCATTGACGTGTTGCCGGCTGGCCGCAGACACTCGACACGAAACGCATCGAGTGGCGCTCCGTCGATCATGTCTCGGAATTGTGCTTTGAGACTCGGCCGCGATTCAAGCGCTTCGAGTAGGGCCGCGTTGACTTCGACGTCGACTTCACCGCCCAACTTTGGCTCCGAAAATCTTGTGACGCCACGAAACGGAGCGCCATGGAGCGCAGCCTCAACGTCTATCGCCAACGTCGGCGTGTACTCGAGCACAGCCTGGACCTTCTGAGCGAATGCGACGTCGTCGAGTTGAAGCCAGATCGCTCGGTCGCGCAACTCGTCGGGACATTCAGCGGGTGATCCGACGACGAGAAAGTCGTAATTAGCGACATAATGCCCGTACTCTCGCTCCGCCAGATCGACAGCCGCTCCGATTATTGTCCGACAAATGTCGTGCGTAACATTGTAGCCTTCCGCAGAGTCGCCGACGACGTATTCGATCTCTTCCTCGACAAACGCCGTGGCTAACTCTTCGACGAGTGGGGCGAATAGGCCCATATCACCGTTGAGAATGGCGGAATAGACGCTGGCATCCGTGAGCCGGCCATAGATCGCGCCGGGCCTCGCAGCAGCCTTCGAAAGAAGTTCCGTGGTCCGCTGCAATCGCGACTCACCTGAGCGCCCACGGCCGTCAGTTAAAACGCAGACGTACGGCCGCGCCTTTTCCAACCATCCATGTATGCGTAGTTCATGACTTGGATGCGCCACCACCAGAGCAGCGCGGGCAGGATACGAGGGAGGGAGCATTCGCTCTATTAGTTTTTAAGCTACCGAAGAATTCAGACGTGAACGGTCCAAGAATAATCGATATCCGCCATACGTCAACCCATGATTCACACGAACACGACATAATGGATCATTTCACCGGTTTGTCGCGGGTGGCGGATCTAACAGGTCCGCCTGCCGCCGCAAGTCTCTCGCTTTCTGCTTGTCCGTTCCGTCGTAAATTGCGGCCAGGGACCTGAGCACAAACGCCTGTCTGGTTTTCAGATCCGCCTGGTGATACAGGTTTGCCGCCTCCTGCAGATAGTTCATTGCTTTCGGCATATCGGTTGAATCGCGATAGAAAGCGCCTGCCAGTTCCGTGAGAACAGCCTGGAAACGCACATTTCCAGCCTGACGAGCGGCAGCGGCCTCTTGCAGATAGAAGTCGCCGAGTGATTTTTGAGTTCCCTCGATTTCGAGTGCCGCTATCTTGCGCAGAACTTCGTTGTAGCGATAGGAAGCAAACTCCTTCTTGTCATACAGGTTCAAGGCCACATCGTAGGAAGCGCGCGCGTTAACTTTGTCGCCGGCCTTCTTGTAAACGTCGCCGATCGTCGATCTCAAGTCTGCTTCGTTGTCACTCTTCCGAGCAGCCGAGGTGGCGATCGTCGACTCGAACAACTTCCCGGCCCTGGCGTTCCCGTCTTCGGTCTTCATTTCCAAAAACAATTGGCCCAGAGCCTGCATGATCGTGCTGGCGTTGTATAGCAGGGACGGCGTGGCTATCGAGAGCCGCAATGTTTCTTCATAAACGGCGATCGCTTTTTGCCTATCCGACGCCGCAAAGTGCTCCGCGATTTTCAGCAGATTTGCTCCAACCTGATAACTGTTTTGGTACGCCTTCAACTGGTCTCCATTCTCGCGGTAACAAACGAAAGCCGCATCGAATGCTGTTCCGGCCTGATCCATTTGCTCCGCTTCACTGTAAAGCATACCGATTTCGAAAAACGTATTTCCTTCTTGAATGGGCATACGCCATTGCTTGTAGATGTCCTTCTTTTGTTTCAGATATAGAGCCGCTCGTTCGACGTCGCCATGTTGTTTGTAGAACTGAGCGATGGCGGCCAGGAGGATCGCCCGGTTGACGGCAAAGGAATCGTTGACGTTATCTGCAAAGAACTTTTCAACCGCCGCCTCATCGCCTGATTCGCGCAGCAGTTCTGCGATCCTGACGACGAGCGTTGTAATTCCTCTGTCGATTTCATCGCGCGCTGATTTGGACTTATTCCCCTGGTTGATGCTGCGTTGTGCGGCGAGGGCATCCTTCAAAACAGCGATTTGATTTTCGGTGTCAGAGAAATCTTCGTAAATCTTAGCAAGCTCTTCGTCTATGCCGGCGACCTTGGCGAAGCTTTTCTCTTTCCGATAAATGTCCGCGGCAAGTTGCAAATAACGAATTGAGTTTCGGCGTGCGTTATTTTCTTTCGGCAACCCCTTGAATAGTTCGGCGATCAGCATGTACATCCGAGCTTGCCGTAACGGCTTACCTGCGTTCTGGAAGTGAACGCCGGCCTCTTCGTACAGTTTCACTGCCTGCATGAGATCGTCCGGAAACGTCGTAGCAACGGACGCTTGTGTGCGCGACGTGTCCGCCGAAGTCGCGATGTCATTTGATTTCCATTCACGTATAAGCAGTCCTCCCGTCTTCTTGAGAATTTCTGCTTCTTCGTTATGCAGTTGGCCCTGGTGATACGCCTCTCGCGCCTGCGTGTAATAATTCTTCGTGCGCTCCACGATCTCCTTTCTCCGGGCCTCAATCATCTCTTCGGTGACGTCTTCTTTATCGTCCTGAAGCTCCGACGCCATACCGAGTAAAGTCAGATCTCCAAGGTTCTGAAGAATGTATCCCTGCCGTTGCGGGTACTCCGGGCCGCCATGAAGTTTGTTCGCAGCCAGCGCCTGCTGATACTTCTCCGTTGCCCACTTGATGTAGAGGAGCATCGACTTCTTCATCGTTTCTTCATCTCTGTCTTGTTGTTTTGTGGCGAGCAGGTAGCTCTGGAGGTACTGCTTCATAACGGCAGCGGATTCGCCTTCCTCCATGTCCTCGGTCGGATCACCTCCGGTGATGTCTGAAAGAAGCAGAAAAGATGGGACGCGATCCCGGTAGATATCGGCAATGCTGATCAAAGCGAATATATCACCTGACTTTTCCTTCGTCTTTTGGGCGTGCGCATATAGTTGATTGAAGTATTCGATCGCCTGCCGTTCGTCACCTTCCTTCAGGGCGCTGAGACCCTTGCCTTTTAAAGCTTCAGTGGTCTGACGTTGCAGGGCGACCTGAGCTACAGAGCGTTGCCGATTCGCCTCGGCGAGGTTCTTTTCTGCCGCTATCTTTTGTTTGTCTGCGGCGATCTTCTGATTGTTGGCCTCCTTCAGGGCTTCTTCCGTTTTGATTCTTTGTTTGTCTACTTCAATCAGATTTCCTTCCGCTATGCGCTTTTGCTTGTCGGCCTCGTCTCTCAATAGGAGGGCCTCAGCCGTCGCGACTACGGCAACTCGCTTTTGAGCCTCAGCATTTCGCTGTGCCCTCCACGCTATCGCGCTGGCGATGGTCGCGGCTAAACAACCGATGGCCATCACTATCGCCGTGAGCCGTGTGCGCCTGATCTCTTTCTTGCGACGCTCTTCTTCCCTCGTTTTTTCGGCATCACGCTCCGCCACGCTTTCGTCGAGAAAAGCCATCGCTAAATCGAATTTCGGATGGTAACGGCGCGCCCAGTTCTCGTTTGGTTTACTTCGATCGCGCCACGTTAAAGCGATCTGGAGATCCGGATCGCGCCAGAGCCCGGCGCCGCCTTCGCTGCGCAGCACCGCGGTTTCCGCAACTCGCAGGTAAATACGTGACGAACGCGCCTCTTCGTCAACCCACGCTTTCAATCGCGACCAGCCGCGAATCAAACTCTCGTGAGAAATATCGATCAGCGACTTCGAGTTGAGCACCACATCAGCCGGCGGCATGAGAAACGATCGGCCGGGACGGCGGAAGGTTTCGATCACGGCAGTGATCTCGTCGTGACTACCATTGACTACTGCGCAGAGCTCGCCCAGTGAAATAGGCCGGCGGATTTCACGGTTGTCCGTGCCTTTCTCCGTCAGCGCCTTGAAGATATTTTCGGCGAGTTGACGCGACCTGTCGTTCGGTAATTCGTTGAAAGCCTCGTCAGCGTGACGTGAGAGTGCGTTGGCCATTCCACCGACGGCGTCGTAACAACACATATCGAGCGCGTTGCCGTGATGTAGTTGTCGATGTTGGTACTTAACAGTCGCGCCATTCTCTTCGGCTTCGATTTCGAGTTTTTTCTCCTTCGCTTCATCCCAGATGCGCATCAGGAGGTGCTGCAACACCGGCAACTGATCCTGATCGTCGCCGACGTCGTTGAGTAAACGAGCTATGAGACGTGACGTGATCTGACCCTGCGCGACGCTGATTGGTCCAGTCATCGCTTCGCGGAGTTGATCGCGAGTCAGCCGCGGGATCAAGTACTGGCTTTCGTTGATTGCTTCCGGAAGTCCCCAGAACTGGGAGCAGTCGCCGAGGTAATCGGAACGCATTGTGAGAACGACATAGATCGGAAGCTCGCGTTGCCCCGCCGCTTCGAGCAGAAGTTTGACGAAGGCAGCAGCTTCGTTCCCGTACTTCTTGTCGTCTGTGACGCGAGCAAAACGAAAGAGTTCTTCAAACTGATCGACAATGACCAGCACGTTCTCATTTTCCGAGATGACAGCCTGCCGAACAGTGTCAACCAAACCGCGGCTTCCGCGTTGTAACGTCGCTTCCGCGAGCGCGGTCTGTAGCGTCGCGTTCTCTTCTACTTCCGATCCGAATACGTCGGGAGCGTTCAGGGCGCGCGCGAGATTGCCGATCGGATCGTTGCCGGGACGCGTGATCGCGATACGCCAGTTGGAACCGGCACTCGACATGAATCCGCCGAGAAGTGCCGGCATCAAACCCGCACGCACCAGCGAGGACTTACCGCTGCCGGACGTTCCGACCACTGCTAAAAAATGAGTGCGGCTGAGTTTGCTGATCAATTGCTCGCTTTGACCGTCGCGTCCGAAGAAGAGATGGCTCTCGTCAAAATCAAACGGGCGCAGTCCGGGAAAAGGATTGGTGGGAATTGCGAGCTCGGCGAAGGTTTCGGTGGTTTCGGGAGTCATCGTGCTTCTCCTTTCGCCTTGCGGATCCGGGCAATGAAGGGCTCGAGAGTGGCGGGATCGAAGTCGCCGTAGTTTCGTAGCACGCCGGCGTCGACGATTTTGAACTTCTCCTTTAGCGGCGATACTGGTCCACCCAGATAGATCGCCTTTTCCAGTAACGGCGTGGTCCGACCGTATCCGGGAAGCTTCATCAACTCCCGCAGCTTCATTCGCAACCAGCCTTCGCTGGCGCGCCCGTGATAGATCAGCACCGCGTCACAAAGCAGAAGGTTGTCTTTGTGATCGTCCAGGATCTCGGCGTCGGTTCCGTCTGTCAGCGGCAGGGTCGTATCGAATCCGCAATCGATGAGGTAACTCTGTATAGGCTCAGCAGCCTCAACGTCCTGCTTATCGCAGATCAGATAGATACGTACGGTGCTTCCTTCGCTGACCTCGACCGCCGCCGGCTGGGCTTTCCGATCGAGTTTCGACTGGATAATCGTCTTGAGATCTTCAAGTTTCACCTGCAACAACTCGGAACCGTTGTGCGACGAGAAACTGTTCTGAAGATGGAGTACAAACTTCTTCTGACGTTCGTCTTTTGGCTGCAAACCCGGAGGCATCCAGATGAGACGAGAGAAGTGCGCGTCGTCGCCTCGCTCGACGGCAAGCTCTTCCTGAAGCCGAACGATCGACCGTTCAGTCTCCATTTCCGGAATGATGCCGTAGTGCTCACCGATCAAATGGATTGAGAGCTGGCTGTTGTTAAGATAATTGCTGACGGTCTCTCTGAAGGCGTTTACTTCGAGCGGCAGCGGTTTGTCGGGCAGGACGACATGGCCGAACTGGGCCAACTCTCGTTTCACCTTGTCGCGTTCCTGGCTCAGGTCTGACGTGGTCTCGGCGAGATAGATCGTCGCTCCCGTTGAGGGGTGAACCGGCGCCGGATTTTCGAGGAGCTTGATCAGTTCGTGAAGATCCCAGACGAGATCTTCGAACTTGTTCCAGTAGCGCTTGTCTTTATCTCCCTGCGCGCTGATCTCATGATCGAATTCACGAATGCGGCCCGAGCCTTCGTTCCGCTCGTAAAACTCGTATGGCAGCAGATCTCGCAAAGCCGGATGATGCTGGTCGTACGGAACATACGTCTTGACGACGCGGACAACGCGGCGTTTGTCGCCTAACTGGTCGGCGCCCTGTTGGCTGGCTGCATTGAAGAAGTTGTCGATTTCGCTGCGGCAGTAGTCGGATTCAACGTAGCGCGGAGAGACGACGCAAACCAGTATCGCCGAGCGCTCGAGCGCGATGACGATCGTGTCGTCGAAAAGGTCGTAGCCTTTCAGCTTGCGGTCGCGCCAAATCTTCGGGGGTTTGCCGAGTAGTTGCGCGAGACGGATCCTTAGCCGCTCGTGAAGCAGGTCTACCCAACCGTGGTCACTGGAGACCGAGAGGTTGTCGATGTGGGCATAACTGATGAAAAGATCGTTGACGAAGGTGCTGGGGCTCATACTGCCTCCGGTGAGAAAGATTGACTCGCGCTGGGTTGGCGAGGCGCAAATGCGTAATGGTGAGTAATATATCCAAGTAACGTGAACTTGACTACACTCAAGCCATACGCAACGCAGATTTGCGCCCCCTGAGTCTTTCCCTTGGACGCCCTCTCTTACTATGTCTTTTCGGGCGATTTCATTAGGAATGGATCTAACCGGAAGACGGCATGGACGCCACTCTCAAGGTTTTCTTCGATGTGGGTGCGGTGTTATTTCTTCACGCCTTTCTGTAAGAACTTGACTGCTGCATCGAGGATCTCGTCGCGCCCTTCGATCACGCCGCGCAGCGTACGTTCGACTCGGATCGTCGGTTGGATTCCGACGCGCTGCAACTGCCGGCCATCCGCGTGACGCACGTCGTGCCCGCTGAAACTGACCGTTAAATTACCCGGCAGGACCATCGTCGTGACGTCGCCGTTTGCACCGGCGGTGGGTGTGCCGATAAACGTTACGTCCGTGGCTGCTTCCAAAAATAAACAGGTGTGCTCGGACTGACTGATGGAGTCTTCGTTTATCAGCACCACGACTTTGCCGTGGTACACCTCGCCCTGGCGCTCGGGAATTCGCTGTGCAAATGTATGACCGGCTAAGTCGGCTATTTCCGAGTTGGTGAGATCTGTTGCTTCACGTATGGGCCGTGAAAACAGTGCGGCGACAACGTTTTTCCTGTCTGTCAAACGCGGAGCGATCGCCCAGGCTGTGCCGTTTGGGTAGCCGCGCATGTCGAAGATCACGGCCGGAGTGTCTTTGATTGTCTCGAACATCTTGTCGACTTCGCCGACTTGCAGACGATCGAGATCTACATAGCCGTAACCGCTCGGCAATACCTTAATGATCGGAGTGGAGCGTTCCATCAACCCGGCCCATTTCGGATCCATGATGCTTGACGACCGCGGCACTTCGACGTCGCGGACTTCGCCTTTCGCGCCTTGCACTTTGAGCTTCGCTACCGTGTCTTTTGGACCAAGTAGCAGGCGGAGGTTGACGAGCCTCATCAGCCATTGAGGTGTTGACGCGGCGATATAACGAGCGAGGGACTCTCTCTTCTTCTCTATCGGTTCGCCGTCGATCGCCAGAATCACGTCGCCGGCTTTGATTGGCAGCTTGTCGTCGAGCACTTTCGTGACGACAGACTTGCGTTCCACGTATGCCGTCATCACATTCGGCAGGAACGTGCCGAGCTTCTCGCTGGCGGCGTTAGTGTTGCGAACTCCGCCATGTGAGTCATGCATTTCCGTGACCAGTTCGCGCACGGTCAACTGGTAATCGACGGCGTCTTTGTTTGCTTCGAACTTGGGGATGTAGCGTTGGAGCACAGTGTCCCACGATTCGCCGATCAGATGTTTGTATGGGAAGAAGTTGTTAATGACGTTCCAGAAGCGAAACAGTGCGAGCAGGCGATACTCGACGTTTGGGAAAAGCATTTCCGCGTACGGCTTGTCGATTTGGACATTTTGAACTGCGACAGTAGCGACGGGCCGATTTGGCTTTGGACCGACTCGATTTTCCTTGAGCGCTTTCGTCGCTTCGTTCAACGCTGCGTCGTCGGTTGTGGCTTTCGCAAGGGTGAGGTCAGGTTGAAGATCGATCGAGCCGTCGGCGTTGACGATCTCGGCGGTGCGCATTTTCACTTTTACGTTGTCCGGGAGTTCGATAGTGAATGTTTCGCCGACTGGTTGTTCACCTTCGAGCACGACGTGAGCGCGGCCTGCTGACTGAAGTCCGCTCAGAATGTCGGCGATGGCGGGCGAGTTTTGGTTGATGATGAACGCCATCGGCGGTGTCTTGGTCTTCGAACGGCCGAAAAGACTTTTTGGCGAGGTGGTGATGACACCCGAAGAGTAAAAATTTGCGCCACCGGAGGTTTGGGTAGCGTAGCCGTCGTGCATGCGATAGCGCGACGCGCCGAGTACGACGTCGGCGTCGAGCATGGCGGTGAGGCTTTGGCGGAGGAAGTTGTCGAGATGGTACGCCTCGATCTCGGTTGCCTTACTCGCGCTGCGAGCGTCGACGATGATGCCGCTCGCGGTGGGGAGCGACTGGCTGATGCTGGTCATGAAGCCGTTGAGCGCGGAGATGTCTTTCGTGACGGCTTGTGCAATGCGTGCGGCCTCGATCACGAGGATGCCGTTTTCGTTGCGGACGAGTTTCGCTTGGGTTGTTGCGTGGCTCGCTGCAGTAGTCGCTGTACTCGCTGTAGTCGTTGTAGTCGTTGTACTCGCTGTAGTTGCTGTACTCGCGGGACTCGCTGTTTTGCTCTCTGTTTCTATCTCCGCGCGCGTGCTTTTGTCGTTCAGCAGCGCGAGCATCTGATTGAGCGCCGCCTGATAGTCCTGTGGCGTTTTGGCGGCATTGATCTTCGGTATCGTATCGACGAGTGCCTTGTCCCAATCAATCTCGCGGTACGCCAGATAAGGGTGGAAATACTTCACCGTCCCCCAAACCTTCGCCAACCCCACGAGCCGGGCAACCCGCGCCCCCTCGGCCGACCCCGCCGCAGCTTGCGCTTGCGAGAGCAGTCGCTTTTGTGCCCCCGCGCTCTGACAAAGCATTGAAAGCACAAGGAGTAATGAGAGGAAGAGTGGCAGGTGCTTCTGACGATTCATTTGAGTACTCCAGATTCAGCGCAGGAATTACGGAACGACCAACTTGGTAAGTTGAGTAATTATCACTCTTATTACCACGAAAGGTAAGTTTTTATTCCGGGTGAGGATTTGTTATTACCGAAGCCGGGAAGCGGCAACCAGATTGCGGGCTTCGTCGAAGGCCTGGACCAGGAGTTCCCCGTTGACCTCGTCGCGTTCAAATGTGACTCTCGTTGCTTTGAGCGAGCCGTTTTTCGCGTTGATACTCGTCTTAAAACGCCCATTCAGGAAGATGTCCAGATATGAGATGTTCTCGGTGATTTTCGCTGGCGAGATATTCGATCCGTTCTTCTTCCGCGTTTTCCGCGGTGGCATCTTGGACGTACAGCTTAGGATCAATCCCCAGGTACCATTTTTCTGCGTGAAGGGTTTCACGGAAAGTGAGTAGATTGGCTTGTTTCTTAGCTTTTCTGCCGCCTTCCTAAGCAGATCATAATTCTGCTCGAGCAGATCTCGCTTCGTTATATAGTGACGGTCATCGGGCACGATTCCCAATTCTTCAAGTGGTCTGCCTGAGTTTCGCCCCACGCGGATGCTCCGGCGCATGGCAAGCCCAATGTCCGCCCCTTTGGGCAATCGCTTGAATGGAGATCCCGGATAATTGCCGAGAGCCGTCATCAGGTCTTCGTATGTCCAGTTGTTGGCGCCGCCGGCCCCAGTATTGTCGCTTGTGCCGAGAACCTCGCCGACTTCATTGTCCTGAAAGCCGGCCGCAAACATGTCAGTGGTGCTGTAAGACAACGCATCAATAATAAGTATCACCGGTCCGTGATAGACCTGGCCTATGTCGTTACAACTCTCTTCGGAATTAAATGGGAAGCCACTGGAATAGATCGCCCCGGTTTGCACAGCATCGGCCATTGAAACAGCCCAGCGAGAAAGTTCCCAATGCTTTGGCGCGTGCCGGCATATCTCGAGATTCAGGGGCGTGTTGATGAACTCGAAGAGTTCAGGAGTGATACGGCGCGGCGTGAACAACTGAAGCAAGCGCTCACCGGCTCTGATCTTGCCGCCGGGGTTACCTCGAGCGTCTATGATGAGACCTTCCTGGGGAAACCCTTTAGACGTGATTACGCGTTTAAACTCTGCCACGAATCGATCCGGGTCGTCCGGGTCAAAGCTAAACAAGCGAACGTATCCGAGCTCTCTTCCTCCCACTCTCTTGACCTGCGCATAGAACATGTCCGCAAATTCCTTGTCCACCCGCACGTCGCGAGGTCCCAGCACCCAGTTCTTCCGCTGATACAACTCCCTCTTTAACTGGTTGATTTTGGTTTTCTTGAGATCGATAGCGGCTCTTTTTCGTTTAGTTGTTTTTGTTGCTAACGGCCTTTCGCGGACTGCGTCTACCATCCACTTCTGTTTGTCGAGCGTCAGGATCTTTCCTTTTTTAGAACGATAAGTAATAGACACCCAGGATTCATCCGGGGGCAGTGACAAGTCCAGCGGCCTGGTCGTGAGGCTATCGAGTCCACGTGCGAATCTCGCTTCCGGATTGCTTCCTGCCTGTGTTTCGCCGTTTATCTCGATTGCCCTGCGAATGGGTACTCCATTCCACGCGAGGACCTCGACTCCGGGTTTGAAAGAAACAACCTCCGGCGCAGCGTTTTGACTAGCGCGGACGAATTTACGAGCGATCCGCGACACCATGAATTTTTCGATCCATTGGTTCTTGCGATTACGTACAAAATACTGCTCGATGAGGAACGGAAGAAAAGCCATCTGATTCTGAAAAGGCGCCGGTAATTGATAATGAGTGTGAAGATCGCGGAGCGAAGCAAAAATCTCTAACATCCTCTTGTGGAATTGCCTCTCACTTTCAATCTCGCTTTCCTTTTGTTCCTCAAGGCGGAATTTGAGCAGCTTTAGCCGGCGAATGGGATTAATCGCGTGCATAGCGCGCTTGAGAGGGAGATGTACGTAGTTCATTTCCAGCAACAAAATCGCCTGGTCCAACAAGCGCAATCGATCTTTCTTCGATAAACCACTCTTCCCATCGATCGTTTGAAGAAACTTCGTGAGCGGGATTGCATTCGCGTGATCTACTGATCGCAATCGCTTCGCGGCGCCGGTTTCTATCTCAGCCATAGAGATCTCCTGATCACGCACACAACAGTTGTCGCGTCAAAATTGGTTTGACCCGCAGGTGGTGCCCTAATCTGCGTGTGATTTTTGTTAATCCGTGTTCTTGCTGTCTGCATCACATCAACAAACGCAGCACTCACAGGAACCACGGATAAAGCGAATTTAGCCTATTTCTTCTTGGCTGGTTTTTTCTTAGTAGGCTTCTTCTTACCGCCACCTGCAGAGCCGCCGCCCGGACTGCCACCGCCTGTGCCAAAAAGCACGGTAAATGGAAACTCACAACTATCGTAATTAGCGATTTGAGTGTAGGGGATCATCGGTTTTCTCCCTTGTTGGTTAAGTTCACTTGCGCTTGAGAATCTGGGCAACCTGATTGCGATAATTCTGAATGTCTGGTCTTCGAAGGTAACCATCGTAGGCTTCCTTACTCCACTTCTGCTCGAGACTTGCGCACAAGCTATCAGCTTGCGATGCGTATCCCACGGCCGCGGAATTATTTCCCGTGAGATTGCTGGCACGGGCTGCGATGAGCAAGGCACGCCATTCTGAGTCGTGAGCTCCGGCTCGCGCGAGCATTTTTTGGGCCGCCAATGCATGCTCCAAAGCGCCCTTCGAATCATTCCCTAGAAGCAGCACTTCGGCCAGCCCCAGCAGCGCGCTTGAAGTGAGTTGTGGCGAGTTAACTTTCTTCGCCATAGCAATAGCTTCCTCACCCAGCTCTCGGCCCGCTTGAATTGCGCCCGAAAGAGCCTCCGCCTGGCCCATGCAGTATTTTGCCTGAAGCATAACATCCGGGAACTGCGAAGACAGGCTGATGGCGAGTTGGCTGTGTTTCTTCGCTTGTGCGGAGTTTTGTTCGCTTAAAGCCATCCGAGCTCTCGTCAAATGAACCCAGGCGAGCACTGCCTTATAGTTTGCCTCCGGCCGGCTTGCAATTTCGAAGGCTGAATCCAGCGCCGCGCGCGCTTCGGCGTATCGGCCTAATTGCCAGAGAAAAGCTCCACGGTTCATTTGATCGAAGCCCAGCGCAACTTTGGCGCCTAGCGCTTCATCAATTTTGACCTTTTCATCCAGATGAGAAAGCGCCTCGGGATACATTTCCTGGTTAATGCCTCGGAGCAGGGCCAGGTTCATATACGAATCAGCCAGACTGACCTGATCGCCTGAGTCCCTGGAAAGTTGAAGTTGCTCCTCGAAGATCTTAAGGGCAGTATCTTCCTCGCCTTTTTCCTGGTAGGCGCGTCCCAGAACGGTCAATGCGATCGAAGTCTCTTTGCGATAGCCGCCTGGCTTATAGAAGTCCAGTGCTTCCTGAAGCTGAGAGATGGCTTCGTCGTTATTCCCCAACTGTTGATTGAGCCTGCCCAACGACAGAATCGCCCTCGCCTCACCGCTCCGTGCCTTTTCATCCCGAGCTACAATCAGCGCTTGGTTGAAGTACTTGCCGGCCTCGTCAAAGTCACCGCGATTCAACAGCGCGAGACCCACGTCGAGCAAACCATGGGTAGCGACGTTCTTTATGTTGGTCGTCTGCGCAATGCGTATCGCTTCGGCAGCCAATTCCTGAGCGCGGTCGATGTTGCCGTCGTCGCGAAAGACTAAACTCAATTGCAACTGCGTCCGCACGAGCTGATACTTGTTGTCGACGTGTTTCAATATATCCAGCACCCGCTCCAACTGTGCCCTGGCTTCAGGTAGCTTGCCGGTCCGGGCGAGAAGCGCACCGCGTTGATAGAGCACTTCAACACGTCCCTCGTCATTGGACATGGTCTGATAGAGCTTTTCGGCTTCGTCGAATGCGGCTTCGGCCTTAGCCGAATCCTGGCGGCGGCTGTAGAGGACTGCCAGACGCAGGAACCCCGCAGGAGATTGCGCGTCTCGCTTTGTTGCTTCCGCGTAAGACTCTATCGCCTTGTTCAAGTTCTCACTCTTTTCATAAGCGCGTCCGAGGTTTACGTATGCGTTAGCCTTCTCGTTTTCCGGCGCCTGGTCCAGGATCTTTTGGTAGTAATCAACTGCAACGGGAAAATCTCTTCTTACCGTGGCCGCGACAGCCTGCAGATACGCGCCGTCAGCTACCGCGAGTTTGGAGGGATCGGGTGCCAGGGATATGGCGCGCAGCACCGCCTCCTGCGCCTTTTCCGTGCTGTTCATTTCAAGGTAGGTCTCGGCCAGCCGTGCGTGCGAAAGCGGGTATTGGTTGTCGAATTCAATTGACCGCTCCAGCTTCTTGCTCGCCTCATAATAAGTTCCTGCCTGCATCGCCAGTACGCCCTGATCGTACCAGGTGCGGGCTTCCCGCGAGGGCTCATGCAAAGCCGGATACCAGACCCATGCACGCAGTGCTAACAGAATTCCCACGATCAAAACTGCGGTGACGGCAACAGCGATCTTAACCGAGCTTCGCTGCCAGGCTTTGGTTGCGGCGGTACTCGCTACAAGCGGTCGCTGTTCAAGCGTCAACCGCTGTGTGAGCATTTCACTATTTCCCGATAATGAACTCCGGAGCTTGTAAAAATCGTCGAGCATCGCGCTGGCTGATTGATAACGGTCCTTCAGGTCCTTAGCCATCGCCTTGAGGATAATGTTTTCGAGTGCGAGCGGGATCGAGGGTTCGATCTCCGAGGGCTTGCGGGGCTCAACGTGAAGAATCTGAGAAGAGACTTCAATCTTGCTGTTCCCGACGAAAGCGTGGGTACCCGTGACGCATTCATAAAGGGTGACGCCGAGTGAGAAAAGGTCGCTACGGGCGTCGAGTTCATAGCCCCTTAATTGCTCGGGTGACATGTATCCAATCGTGCCGACGATTGTGCCCTCCTCAGTGAGTAGGGTCGCAGTTTGGGCATCAGGATCCAGAAGGCTTTGGCTCAGAGTTTGTTTGGCGAGCCCGAAGTCGAGAACCGTAACCTTTCCCCGGGCGGTAATCATGATGTTCGGCGGCTTGATGTCTCGGTGCACAACACCATGAGAATGCGCCTCCGCCAACGCTTCTGCCGCCTGGATTCCGATGTTGACAACCTCTGCCGACGCCATTGCCTGGTTCTTGAGTTTTTTCGCGAGCGTCACGCCATCTATGTACTGCATGACAATGAAGGGACATTCTGACCCTTCATTAACTTCATAAATGGTGCAGATGTTTGGGTGATCGAGTGTTGCAGCGGCTTTTGCTTCGCGGAGCAACCTCTTCTTAGCGTGTTCGCTCTCAAGCGATTCAGCGGGCAAGATCTTAATGGCCACGCGACGGTTCAGGGTTAGGTCATGAGCGAGAAACACTTCGCCCATTCCGCCGGCATCGAGCTTTTCTATAATTCGGTAATGCGAGAGCTGTTCTGGGACCAACCTCACCTATCCGCATTAAGGTATTAGATCGGCGCGACGACTTTGGCTACGGGGACGAGGATAAATTGAGGATCGTTACGCTAATCATCACGCTGCTTTGATGAGAGTTCTACTCTGAAGCGCAGAGGTTGTCAATTCGGGGATTTCTTTAGCCGGGTTGGTTTGCTTGGGCGACGAGAGTTGCTCGAGGTACCCACCGCATATCGTAGCTCACCCCTCAAAGACTCATCTCATTAACTACTAAATACCGTGGTCCATGTGCATGCTCCTGCGCGTGTGACTTTATCCATTTTTTCGCAAGTTCTCATAATCTCCAGCTATTCACGTAAAAAACTGCGCAGCACATTCATCACGAACGCATGGCATGCAATCTGCCCTGCAGCGACAACCGATATTCGCTGTGAAGACCAAGTTGAAGATCACAGGGAGCGATGCTTTCAGTGAAGAAAAAGGAGCAATCATGAAGTTACTTCGGCTTATGCGCTGCGCATTTATTGCGCTGACGTTTTCGCAATTCCTGTCGGTGACCGGAGCCCAGGCCCAGACACAGGTACGGCACACCATCATCGCCGCGTCAGGCGATGTCGCGCCCGCAGGCGGAAAATACAACGGCTTCCTCAATACCCTGGCGGTGAATGCGCGCGGCCAGGTGACTTTTGACACTCGCCTTGGCGGACCCAGCACGACGGGCGTGTTTGTTAACGACGGCACTACGACGTCAGCCATCGCGCTTGGCGGGAACCCTGACCCAACTGCCGGGAATTTCAACTTTGTCTCCACTCCCTTTCTTACCACTCGCGGTGACGTAATCTTTGACACTGGTACCAGCATTTTCCGGAGTGACGGTAAGCGCAATGTTGCAGTTGTGCAGAACGGTGACGCCGCGCCCGGAGGCGGCAGTCTGGTCCAAACCTCGCACGCTGTGAATTCTCAGGGGCTGATCGCCTTTGGCGCGTTCGTAACTGGCGGTGTCATTAACGAGGGTATCTTCCGTAATGAAGGTAGTCACACGATACCGATCGCGCTCGATGGTACCCCCGCTCCTACGGGCGGAACCTTTCTCTTTTTCTCGACACCCGTTATTGACGAACGCGGACGAGTCGCCTTCTTTGCCGGCACGACCGGCGGATCCGCCGATTTCGGTATCTACCGCGGTGATGGCGAGAACATCGCCACCATTTTTGCTGCCAATCAGCCCGTACCCGGCGGGGGCACATTCGTCGATTTCGGTGAGCCCGTTATCAATAAACACGGCCAGGTATTGGCGCTCGCTAACCTCGACAATGCAGCGGGTCCTTTTGGCGTCATTGTTGGCGACGGAACGGATACTGTTGCCATAGCTATTTCGGGACAGGCGGCGCCTAAGGGCGGGATCTACGCCACTGATGTCGCTCTCCAGTTCCTCGGGCGCGTTTTGAATGACCGCGGTCAGGTAGCCTTCGCGGCTTTCCTGAAGGGCGGCACGAGCCAAAGTGGCATCTTTCGCGGGGATGGAATCACGACGACCGCAATCGCTCTCCAGGGCACGGCGGCGGCAGGAACAACGGGGACATTCGCTTCATTCGGAGACATCAAAATTGGGGATGATGGGCAGGTCGCCTTCATCGCGACACTGACAGCCGGCGTTGGTGGAGTCGACGCTTCCAACAATATGGGAATCTGGGTCGGCACTTCCGAAATGGATCTCCACCTGGTGGTCCGAAGCGGCCAGGTGATCGCGGGTAAAACTCTGGCAAGGCCGCTGAGCCTCGGCCCACGTCAGATTAACAGTGAAAGGCCGATCGTCTGGCTCGGTCGCTTTGGCGGAAATTCAACAGCGATTGTCTCCTCTGATATTGACAGGGAGTCTGATCAATAAACACTCCGCTCTTTTGTGGCTGAACAACTGAGAAGGTGTGAAGCTACTCAAGGTGATTGAGTTCCAAATCGGGCTATGCTCGAGCAACGCCGGCTGCTGCAAAGGACCGCTGAATTTTTTCGGACAACCATCGGGAGTTAAGCGGCAGCCCATAACCCGCGCCCAGGGCGCGAAAAGGAATTACATGAAATATATTGCACTCAAAAATCAGATCACGCGTCGCATAATGCTCATCGCGTACACGACTGCTCTCGCTGTCGGATTAATGGTCACGCTGCCGCAGTTGGCCCAAGCCCAAAGCGTTACACCACCACCTGTGCCCGGCAACAAGCTGCAGGTGGAACCGGGGAACGAGGCGTTCCTCCTGGGACACGCCGTCGGCACTCAGAATTACGTCTGTAAGCCCTCAGGCGCTGGCGTCAGGTTTGTACTTTTCACACCGGAGGCTACGCTGTTCAAGGACAATGATGACAGGCAAATCACCACCCACTTCTTCAGTGCGAATCCATTTGAGCCCAACACTGATGCAACGGTAGCGGCCAATGGCTTGATTCGCGCAGCGTGGCAGGCCCGCGACAGCAGCACAGTCTGGGCCAAGGTGCACCAACCCGATGGAGCGCTAATCGTCGACGAGAGTGTGATTGCGTGGCTCCTGCTCGATGTGACCGGAACCCAGGACGGACCCACGGGTGGCCACACGTTAAGTGACACCACCTTCATTCAGAGGCTGAACACAACTGGAGGTCTCGCACCTAAAACCGGTTGTACGTTTTTAACGGACGTCGGTAATCAGGCGTTTGTGCCTTACACCGCGGACTACGTCTTTTACAAGAAACAGCACGGCAACAATTAGGATTTCGTGCCGCTGGGTTAGGGATGCCGGACGGTATAACCGTCCGGTTCTCTTCAAACAAAGAGACTCTACGAGTTCGACCGATCGAGAAGAAGAAGAACTGTAAGTTGTGGAAAGCGAGTGGCGGAGGGGACAGGACTCGAACCTGCATAGCCTTTCGGCCGGCGGTTTTCAAGACCGCGCAGAGGGGGTTGAACCTGATCCGACCCCGACGGATATACCAATATAAATCAGGGTGCGCAGCCATCAAAGTGATCGAGGTAACGGTAGGTTCATTTCCATCAGCGCGCCATCTACGCGCCAACTTTTCTGCGGGCCAGTAGTCTTCTATAGCGCGTTTATCGCTCGGCCGCACACGCGCAAGCGCGTGTGTCTAGTACCTCCAGGTAGGGCTGCCCAATGTAAGTTCGAGACGAGCCACTTACTTAAACCTTCCACGTTTCGTCCAAACGAAAGTCCAAAGCATATTTTCGCTGGAGCCGCGCAACAAAGTCGGGTTCTACCGAAACAGCATAAGAAATCCAGCCACGCAAACTCGCCAATTGCTCAGCGTTCAACTCATGCCTCGTCAAGCGCCAGACAAGCGCCTTGAGCATGCGCTTCTTATGACGTCCAAGCGACACTCTTCGATCGTCCGTCAAAACCAGACCTGTGGCGAGTCGGCGCCATTTACGGGAGGAAAAAGCTGTCTTAGCTTCGTTGATTTTGAGATTCGGTCGGCTTGAAGCTTTTAGGTGTTCGCGTAAATTCGTCAAGAGGCCACTTAGAACATTTGGCTCACTCGTAGAGAAGTATAAGTCGTCCGCGTATCGGGTATAGACGACTCCGATGGCTTCAGCATTCCGCCGCCAAGTTGCGTCGAAGTCAAACATGATCGCATTTGACAGAATTGGAGACGTAGGAGCGCCTATCGTCAAAGCATCGAATCGACAGACAATTCGTCTGATGAAGTCAACGTCCAAGTCAGACACCGGCTGATTCGCTAGTCGGTCGCGATTCGGAAGGAGAACGTCTATTACATCAGTCCCCCGCAGAGAAGGAAAGAAATCTTGAAAGTCGACGCGCAAAAGATAGTTGTTGGCGGCATGTGCCTCCGCATTTCGTTTAATTGTGGAATTCTGCTGATATGCGGTAGCTGCCGGATGCACCGGCAAGCTGACTAAGACATTTCGTAATAGCCATCTTTGGACTAATTTTAACTCACGAGCGGGATGATAGATTGTCCGCATACCACTGGTTCTCTTCGGAATTTCATATTTCTTGTATCGGTGCGAGGCACTACTCGCGATTTTTAGTATGTAGGGGATTGATAGTGCCAGTCGCGAGGCCATTTGCTCAATGATCATGGTGAGACTCCTGGCAAGGCTTCATATAATTCGTGAGAATACCTTTGGTAGAACAGATTAACTTGTGCGAAGACTCTTTCTATCTCCAGGTGCTCGATCTCAACCAAGCTCAAACCACCTTTGGCTTTAAAATAGTTACCATCCCTCTCGATGAATTTCGCTGCGACTAAGATTCTGAGGATATGTCTTAGCTCGGGGTATCTGGGACTACCTTCGAAGCAAGCGACAAGCGCATGTCTCAAAGTTTTTATGTCCGCTAACCTCAGCAGTCTAAGC
>JBKPNH010000160.1:0-17439 GCA_046732535.1 Acidobacteriota bacterium | reverse complement strand
GAACACATCTGCCGCGTGCAGATCGGCGTCTCGTCGCCGGGATAGAAAAGCAGCACGACCACTTTTCCGCGATGGTCCGACAAACGCCACTGCTTACCGTCTCCATCCGGCAATGAAAAGTCAGGCGCGCGTTCGTTGATTTTCATTCGTTGATTAACGAGGCGAGGACGTCCATCGCTTCATCCACCTCTTCGTCGGTGTTAAAGAAATGCGGCGAGATGCGCAATCCCGCTCCGGGCCGGCTATCGACAAAAACGCGTCTTTCAGCCAGTCGCTCAACCATGCCCGGTCCGTCGTCAACACCGATCATCACCGAGCCGCCGCGCTGGTTCAACTCCAACGGCGTATTGACGGTCCAACCGCGATTCAAAGCGAAATCGATCATTCGCTGAGTTCGACGCTGCGACTCGCCTGCGATCTGCGACAGACCAACTGACTCGATAATGTCGAGACCAGGTATCGCCGAGTAGAGCGCGGGAATGCTCGGCGTGCCTTGCGCGAACCGTCTGACGGAGCGCGCGAAACGCATTGGCGCAGGCGCGAAGTCGAACGGCGCGTCGTGGGCCACCCAGCCGGTCAGCCGCGGCGTCAGGTCGTGCTGCAAATCCGGCCGCACGTATAGATACCCGCACGACGGCCCACCGCACAACCACTTGATCGTTCCGCCGATCAGAAAGTCGACTTTCCAATCTGCGGCATGGAGCGGCAGCACGCCCGCCGACTGATAAACGTCCAACAGCACCAGCGCGCCTTTCGCATGCGCCCGTTCGACAATCGCGCGCGCGTCGACACGATACGAGCTGCGGTACGACGTGTGGGCCAGCGCGACGAGACAGGTCTTGTCGTCGATGGCGTCGAGGATGCTCTCGAGCGGCACTGAGACGTCATCAATCGAGGGAACAATCTCGACGTTGGCGCCCACCTGACGCTGTCCGTTCCAGATGTATTCCATCGAGGGAAAGTCGAGCGTCGTCGTGACGACTTTGTTTCGTTTTCCTGAATGAAAATCGAAACAGGACGCGACGGTGGCGAGACCGATCGAGGCGTTTGGCTGAATCTGCACTGAACCGGGTTCGCCGCCCAGAATTCGCGCGATGCGATCGCCAACGCGACGCGATAACTGCCACCACGTCGTGGCCCAGGCGTCCTCGCTGGTGTGATGTTCCCACGCATCGCAGTAGGCGATCATCGACTCGCGCACGGCGCGCGGCACCGGCCCCAGGCTGTGACTGAGCAGATGAATCCCCGAAGCCAGGGTGGGAAATTCTTCGCGGCGTCGATCGATCTTCATCATTTATACTTCATCAACATTCGTTCCAAACCAATTGGATCTTTCGAAAACTCGTCGAGGATGCTTTTCGCCTCCTCGCCGATCGGCGGGTCATGCGCCTCTACGCGAATCGCGTTCAGTATTTCAGCGGCAACAAACTCTTTCGTCATCTTCGGAACGTCGGCGCCGCTGCTCATGTCGGTATCGATCGTCGTCGGCATCACCGTGATCACGCGAACGCCATAATCCACAAGATACGCGCGTAAGGCCTGGCCCAAGGACAACAACGCCGACTTCGTCGCGCAGTAAGTCCCAATCAACGGCAGGTTTACTTTCGCAAACGCCGTAGCAACATTTACGATCATCCCGTCGCGCTGAGCGATCATCGACGGCGCAATCGCGCGCGTCAGTCGCAACACGCCGACGTAGTTGACCGCCAGCTCGCGGTCGATCTCGTCGAAACTCATCGTCAACGGATTGCCGAAACCGGCGAAGCCCGCGTTGTTGATAAGAATATCCACCGCGCCCATCTGCGCGACTGCCGCGATATCGGCGTCGTTCGTTACGTCCAACTGGACCGGCGTGATCCGGGGCGAGAACGCCTTCAGCTCTTCGCGAGCCTCCGGCTTGCGCGTTCCGGCGATGACTTCGCCTGCTCCGGCTTCAGCCAGCACTGTCACCAGCGCGCGTCCCAGCCCGCGGCCAGCGCCGCTCACCAACACTCGTTTGCCTTCAATCTGCATGTGCGTCTACTTCTGTTACCGATCGCCGTTGCGATCGAGCGAGTTGGTAAAGTCCAAGGCCGGCCAGTCCCCAAACGAAGATCAGTTCAATGCTCGTCAACGATTGTTCGCTGATTCGTTGAGCAAGCGTTTGCGTTCGCAAAACCTCCACGTCGAGGCCCAACTGAACGACGATCATGAAGGCCATTGCAATCACCGAGACGACTGCGGCCACCTGCTGCATCCTGCGCGGCAGGTTAATCTCAATCTCACTCGCAAGCGTCGGGTTCAGACGAGGGAGCAGCAAAAATACCAGGCTATGAATGAAATAAAGCACGACGAGCGCAAAAACTGCAACGTTCAGCGCGAGGGATAGTTGTCCGCTGATCAACAACAGCGCGCAGCAAAGGAGCGTCAAGGTCAGTCCGCGAATGGGAGTGGCGGTCGTGGGATTGACCAGACCGAGCCAACGCGGCGCGAGACGATCTTCGACGATCATGATCGCCAGCCGCGACGGAACGAGCATCGTCCCGTTCAGTGCGGTCATGATCGCGGCTATCGCGCCGATCGTGACAAACACCGCCGCGCCTTCAGGAAGATACATCGACGCGACCTCCGCCATCGGCGCGCTGCTCGCTTTCAAACGTCCGCCGGGCAGGACGCCGAACGACACGATCGACGTAAAGACGTAAACCAGCGCCGTGATCGTGATTCCGTTCAGCATGATCTTCGGCAAGCGGCGCGTGCTGTCTTTCACCTCGCCCGCTGTTTGGGCCAGCGACTCGAAACCGGCGTAAGCGAAAAACAACGGCAACAGGCTGGCGGCGAAACCGTTCAAACCACGCGTGAAGAACGGCGTGTAGTTTGACGAGTCGAGCACGAACAGACCGGGAACGATCAGGACCAGCAATGCCAGACACTTCAACGCCGACAAGACGACCTGCATGCGTCCGAACCAGCGTATTCCGATAACGTGAATCAGATAGAAGACGACGAGAGCCGCCAGCGCAATCGGCAGTTGAAACCGCTGCGCGTCGATGCGTCCGCCGCTCAACGCGATCAAGTATCCGGCCATCGCGTCGGCAAGGTACGCGCCGGCGCCGATGTAGGAAATGATCTTTAGCCACGCGCCGACGTAAGCGAGCCGATATCCTTTCACCGTGCGCGAGATGTGCAGATACTCGCCACCCGGTTCGCGGCCCAGCGGTGTCGATAAATAGGCTGCGTATGGGATTGACGTCGCGAGAATCGCCGGCGTCAGGAGGATATACCCGAGAATCACGCTCGGCCCGGTGATGGCCCACGCCCGGCTCGTCACCTGAAAAATGCCCGCGCCGATCAGTATCCCGATCAGCGCCGCATAAGATTCGAGCGTCCCGAGATCCCGCCTCAGACGCGATGTGGGTCGATCGTTTTTCACCGCTTCATCAATTCGTTCGACGGCAGCTTCGGGTTCAAAACCTTTTCCGCGCTCTCGACGCCGGCGACGGGAAGCTCAGTGGCGTCGATAAGTCCGAGTTGCGCGAGCACGGAGGCCTGGTCCCAGTAGATATGCTCGTGCGCCAGCTTGCCCTCGCGGAAGTGAACGATGACGACGAGCGCGACCCGCACGCGTTTGCCGGTCGGCTCGACACCCGGCAGCATCCAGTCCATTTTGATCGTGTGCGTGAATTCGAAAACCATCTCGTCGACGACGCGATCGACGCCAATCGTGCGCGACACCGGAGTCATCGCCGTGTCAGGCGGCATCTGCGGAATGAAACGCTTCGAATAGAACTCGCGCAGCTCGTCATGGCCCACGCCGCCGGTCATCACCGGAACGTGATTGACGTAAGCATCCGCGACCATCGTCTCGATCGTGTCGTCCGTGTTGCGGGTCGCGAACTCATACTTGACGTGATCGTCCCAGCGCGTCGAGAGCGTTTGCTGCGCGTCCGCGAGCCCGCCGCCGGCGAGATGTCGAACAAAAAATTCGAGACTTCTGAGGTTCGCAAGCTCAGCGGCAGCGGCGTCGTAATGCTCACCGCCTGGACGCCCGAAAGCATGTTCGAGTCCGGCGTAGTCGTGAATGGTCACGAGCGGATTCGGATCGAGTGTGCTGTGAATCTGTCGTTGCGCTTCGGGTTTACAGAACTTATCGTCGACTGCGATATGCAGCATCAGCGGACTATTCAAGTTACTCGCCTCGTTCAACGACTTCTCGATGCTTACGCCGTAGTAACCAACCGCGCAGTCGGGCTTAAACCGCACTGACAACAAGTAAGCGAGATTTCCGCCGAGACAATAGCCGACCGCGCCCACTCGTCCGCTGCACGCGTTGTGGCGGCGCAGAAAATCAACGGCGGCGGCTGAATCTTCGACCGCTTTCACTTCGTCGAGCCCGTTATAGAACGCGATCGCCTTGTTCCAGTCGTCGCCTTTATCGGTGAGCTCGACGCCGCGTTGCTGCCGCCAGAAGAGATCCGGGCACAGCGCCACGAAGCCGTGCGCCGCGTACCAGTCAGCCACGTCGCGAAGGAATTTGTTTACGCCGAAGATCTCCTGAAGCACGACGATGCCTGGGCCATAGCCGCTGGCCGGTAACGCGAGGTAAGCGTCGAACTCACCGTCGTCGAAGGATTTGATTGTGACCATAGGCCCGGGATGTTATCCGTGTGCTCGACGTTAACGCAAATATTCTTTCCCGGCGTTGCAGATGCGGAGGAAGTTGCACATGCGACAGTGCGGCGCGGGTTTGACGGGAAATTCTGTGGGCTCGGCGGAGGTGACTATGCGCAACATGGCTTCGTCGACAGCTTGAGCACAACGCGCAGGCTCGAGGAGCTCTTTCGAAAGATGCGTCTCGACGTTCGGATCGAGAAAGTGAAGCGTGACGCGAATGCCGGCGCCGGCGAGGGCAGGAAGCAGTTCGCGAACGGCGAGCGCGTAGGCTTGCATTTGCAGCTCGTAGTCGTGGGCCGTGATCTCGATGACGTTATTGGTTGCGAAATCGAGCTCGGGCGGCTCCGGTTCCGGCTCGAAGTCGAAAGCGAATTGGGGCGACTTCGATCTCGAACGCTTGACTGGCTTCTCGCGAATGAACTGGGGCACGTCAACGCGGATTCTATTCGTCTTGAAGTCGATGATCTCTACTTCCAACCAGCCTTCCGGCGTTTGCGTGATCAAGAGCTTGTCGATAATCCCGGCGAGAAGTCCCAAAGGTCGGCGCAAACGAAAACTCACCTCACTCCACAGACCAGCTTCAGCCGCAGGTTGTAAATTTGAAACTTTGCGCGCCGCTTCGACACGCCTGAACACGTCGCTCGCCAAGTAATTCTTCGCCAGCGGCAGCAGATCTTTGATCGCCGCTTCCGGGTTGATCTCGATGAGTCGATCGGCGAGTTGCGCCTGGCGCAGCCGCAAAACCTCGGCGAAACTTTGGCGTAACAGTTCTTCGCTGTCCTGATCCGGCGTGTAGCGTTCGCAGAAACGATGGATGACCGAGCCTTTCAACGTGGCGTTGATGTTGGACGGCGGCTCCGGTGCTTCGGCGTTGTTCCAAACCGCAAGCTCATCGGCCGACGCCAAACGCAGCACGCGCTCGAAGTAGTACTGTCTCGGGCAACGCTGGTAGTTGATCAGTTGCGTGACGCTGAAGCGATGGATCGAACTCCCAACAGTCGCGGTGACGGGACGCAACAGCGGAAACACTTCTCGCAGCGACTCGCCGGGCGGACCAGGTTCCAACACGTCTTCGGGTTCAGGCTCGATCGGCGGCAGCGGCTCGTCAATCAGATTGATCGTCAGTTGAAGCTGCAGGCCCGTGCGAGGGCCGTCGCTCGTTAGATCGACAACGCCCGTCTGCGTTTTGCCTTCGAGCTGCAGCGCTTGCCAGATCCACTTCAACCACGAGTCGTTCGTGCGGTTCAACGCGGCAAGCTCGTCGGTCGCGCCGGAGAGTATCAAGCGATCTTCAGCACGTGTTGCCGCGACGTAAAGCAGGCGCATGCTCTCGAAGAACTCGCGATACGCGTGTCGCTTTTCAAAGTTGCTGAACGTGCATCCGGCGACGAGATTGCCGCGTCCGTCAGGCACTTTCATCGTCAGACCCGCGTGACGATCGAGCATCACCCACGTGTCAGTCGCGACGCGCGACAGCCGCTGCAAGTCGGGAATGATCACGACGGGAAACTCAAGTCCCTTCGCCTGGTGGATCGTCATCAGCCGCACCGCGTCGGCAGCCTGATCGATCTGTCCTTCACTCTCGCGACTGCCAATCGCTTCGAACTCTTCGACGTAGCGTACGAAGTCGCGAATCAGGTGCGTGCCCGAGCTCTCGAAACGCGCAGCCAGCGTGAAGAGGCGCTGGATGTTTGCCAGACGTTGCGCGCCGTCGAAATTGGCGGCGACGACTGTCATGTACTCTGATTCATTGACGGCGAACCGAAGCAGATCGTGAATTGAGTAATGATGGCGGCGCGCGACGAGGCGGCTGATCAGCTTGGCGGCGCGGTCCAGCAGCTCGTGCTCTTCATCACTGATGTAATCGATGTCGGGATGACTTCGCAGGGCCGCGTAGAGAGGGCGTGCTGTGGAGAAGCCGCGAAGCGCGAGCAACGCGTTGTCCGAGATCCCGCACAACGGCGACCGCAGCACGGCCGCGAGCGCGAGCTCGTCGGTCTTGTTGTCGAGGAAGCGTAGCAGTTGAATCAGGTCGGTGATCTCTTCGCGCTCGTAAAATCCGCGGCCCAGCACTGTCTGGTACGGAATGTTTGCGTGGCGAAATGCTGATTCGTAGATCTGCACATGCGTCATCGCGCGAAACAGCAGGGCGATGTCGCCGTACCTGATTTTCGGCGACTCGGATTTGATCAGCGTGTTGATTCGTCGGGCAAGCTGTTTCGCGTCGAGCACGCGCGAGTCCTGTTCGGCTTTCGGATCCTCTTCGAACGGCGCCTTGGTCGTGATCATCAGTTCGACCAGCGGACCCTCATCGCGCAACTCGCGCTTCGGTTCGCTGTTTTCGTGCTTGATATAACCAAGCTCGTCGAGGGTTTTACGATGCTCCGGCGGCATGTCGTCGGGGATCTGAAAGAGGCGCGCGAAGAGATGATTGAAGAAGGCGATCAGCGGCGGCTGGCTGCGAAAGTTCAACTGCAACGGCTTTGTCTCACCACCCGCCGCGACCAACGTTGAAGTCATTTGGCGAAACACGTCGACGTCCGCACCGCGAAAGCTGTAGATCGACTGCTTGCGGTCACCCACGATGAAGAGATTCGCCGGTCTTCTGCCTACCGGCAAAGCGAGCCGTTCGAGCAGTGCCTGCTGCACGCCGTTCGTGTCCTGAAACTCGTCGACGAGAAAGAAGCGGTAACGGTCTTCAGTGCGCGCGATCACTTCCGGACGCTGCAACAGCAGCATCGTGCGCGATTCGAGGTCGTCGAAATCGAGCGCCGACAGTTTGTGCTTCTCTTCGTTCAGCCGGCGATCGATGCTCGTGAGCAGGTTGACCATCTCGAGCGCGTACTGCTGCGCAAACAGATCGAGACAGACCTGCGGAATGCGTCCCTGTAGATCCTTGTCCCAAACGAGCGTGTCGATTGCTTTGACGTGATCCGCAATCGGCGAACGCGCCTGCGGGCGCAGTTCGCGAAACTCGCCGACACGCCGGCAGTAATCGGCCAGCGTTTCGTGCGATGGGACCGTCCGCAAGAGTTTCCGGATGTCGGGCCAGGCGTTCATGAGATCGCGCTGATTGGCCCTGGCCGCCGGAGTCGTGCGCCGCACGCCGAGCAACTCCTCCATCGTTCGATCGAGCTCTTCGACGGCACGTGCGTGATCTTCGGCGCTGGCGTGAACACGCGCAGTCGCTAGCGCAAGCTCTTCGAAGGCGAGTCCCTGGCCGCGCGCATCGCGATAGACCTGGGCCAACGCCGTTGCCAGACGACTGCGCCCGACGCCTAACGTCAGCCGCGAAATCTCGACGTGACCGGCGCTGATAAACTCTGACAGCACTTCCTCGACGACCCATTCCAACATCAACGCTGCCTGGTGTTCGTCAAGCAACATAAACTGCGGATCGACGCGGGCTTCGAGCGGAAACTCGCGCAACAGACGCGCGCAAAAACCGTGAATCGTCGTGATCACGGCGCCGTCGAGGGTGCGTTTGTAGTTGAGCCAGCGGCGGCGTTCGTCGCCGGTAGCGGTATCGAGGATGAGGTTCAGTTCCTTGCGCAGCCGTTCGCGCATCTCGTTCGCCGCGCGGTTCGTGAACGTGATGGCGACGATCTGATCGATCGAGAGACTCTGTTCGTGCAGGATGTGGAGGTAGCGCTCGACGAGCACTGTCGTCTTGCCGGATCCCGGCCCTGCCGTCACCGAGATGTGCTTCTTGATCTCGTACGCGGCGGCGGCCTGTTCCGGAAGTAACACCCGCTTCTCCACCATCACCATTTCTTCTTTTTCTCGATGCGATCGCGATCGTAGCGGCACACGGCGCCGTAATCGCACCAGCGGCACGTCTTCTGCCGCTCAGACGGATCGACGATAAATCGGCCCGCCCGCATGCCATCCAAAAACATCCAGATCTTCGCGATCACTTCTTCGCGTACCTGCTGCCAGTCTTCATCTGAAAAGATCGAGTTCTTGGCACGCAGATTCAGGTAGTCCAACTGCGTCGCCCGATACAGGCCCTTGTTGCGGCGTTCGTTCGCGCCGCGAATGATGTAGTAACCACCGCCGGCGATCGGATGATCCGGAAGGATCAGCCTTTCGAGTGCTTCGAGATAGATCGGAAGCTGAAGACTGCGGCCGGAAGTGATGTCCCACTTGCTCGCGCCGGTCGACAATTTGTAGTCGTAAGCGACGACGGTCTCGTCGCGCGCAACGTCCACGCGGTCGATCTGCCCGCTGATCTTGATCGACTCCTCGCCGATCAACGTCTCGCGGGTCAACTCGAGCGGTTCGTCTTTTGAATCGGGATCCTTCGCCGCCGATCGCGCGCCGCCGAACGCGACTTCGAAAAACGCCGGCAACACCTGCCTGCTCGCCGACTCTTCCTGCACTTGCAACTCATACAGCAGCACCTGGTCGAGCAAAATCTTTCGAATCTCGCGATCGATCTTCCAGATCTGTCTGTTGAGCGGCGGGACGACTCGTTCGTGCTCGTCGAAAACAGCGTCGGCGATGCCGGCAAGCTCGGCGCGCAAGGTTTTCTGATCGAGTTTGTACAGCGGCTCGCGGCGATGTCGTTCGAAGAAGCGTCGCAGCACGTCGTGCAACAGCTTGCCCGCGTCGATCGCCTGTAAGTCGAGAGCGGCTTCGCCACGCGGTTCGAGCCGCAACACGCGTTGCGCGAAGAAGCGATACGGACAGTTGCCGTAGACGCTGAGACCGCTGGCGCTGTGTACGAAGTCTGGGCCGAACTTCTGTTTCAGCAATTCGAGCAGGTGCGGATCGGTGATCTGGCCGTCGTATTGCCCAAACTTCGGCCCGCACCGTTCGCGCTCGATCTCGATGCGTCTCAACGCTGCGTCGCTGATGTAGCCGTCATTGCGCGCCAGTGTTAGTAGACGCCTGACTCTGGACAACGGCACCAGGTTCTCTCTCACGATGTGGTGGCGGTGGCGCTCTTCCTGCCGAACTAGTGCGACGCTCATCTGTGTTGTATTCGAGATGTCATCAAGACGGCGGCCTTCGTAGTCGCTGCGGACCATTTCTGTTTCGATCTCGAAAGGAGTGACGGCGCGGCGTAGTTCGTCCACGTAGTAGGACGCGACCGTTTCCGAGTCGTCTTCGAGCATCAGCGGGCGGCTCAGATAGAGACGTTCGGTCGCACGGCAGGCGCACTGGTAGAAGTAGTGCTCTTCCTTGAGCAACGTGGCCGGCGAGATGTCTTCGAGAGTCAGGCCGTACTCTTTCAAACGCTCGCGCTCTTCATGCGGGTAGATCCAGTCGCGCGACGCGCGTAGCGGAAAGCCGCCTTCGACGAGGCCGGCGATGAAGATCGCGCGAAAGCGAAGGCCGCGGACGTCGGTGGCTTCGAGAATGCGCAAGCCGGAGCGATCGGCGGCGCCGAGCACTTGTGATTGAGAGTGGAGACTTCTCCTGACTTCCTGAAGAAAAACTGAGAGCCGGATATTTTCAACCGCAGATTGCGCGGATGTGAATTCGATGCTTTTAACGGCGGCGACGAGCGCGCGTCTGATTGATTCCAAAGCATTGACGTTGAGCATCACTTGCGGCAGCTCACGGTCGTCGTCCGACTTCCGCGTCGGCTCCGCAATCTGCTCGCGAAAACCAAACCGGCCCAACAGCCGCATCAACTCGACGCGCAACTCCGCGGGCTTTCCTACGCGCGGCACAGCCTGGACCAACTCGGCAAATCGTTGAATGACAAGCGACGTCCACGCGATCGCCGCCGGATGAACATCGCGCGACGGACGCCGCTTCTTCTCGACGCCTTTCTCTTCGAGCTTCGCCGTCTCAGCGTTCTCGACGTTGTCGGCGATGTCGCGATCGCGGTCCTGCGCGCCGAGATCGAGATTCAGCAGTTCTTTCGTCGCTTCGGCTTGCGGCAGGTTGGTGATGATCTTCTCAGCGCGCGCCAGCCACGGGTTGACGTGCAGCTCGCCGCCGACGTACGCGAAAGTATTTTCGAGCGCGTCCGCGTCCCAGATGCCGATGCTGAGCGGCTTCCTGGTATCGCGCAGGAGATCGCGATACTGTGCGTCGAAACGCTCGGACAAGATCTTCAACTCCGCATCTTCGAGCCGGAAGTATTCTGATTTGATGAGATCCGCGAGCTCTGAAATCCGCGTCGACTCAGCGTCTTCGTTGGCAATCCCTTCGAGCAGGGCGATCAGTTTCAACGCGGCGCGGTTGGCGGGAACGTCGCCTCCCTCGATGCGCAGTTCGAGATTGCAAGGGATCGACTCCTCGTGCAGCACGCGCGCGATCGTGTTGGCGTAACGCGAGCGTTCGCGCACCACCAGCGCGATGTCCGCGAGGTCGTAGTTCTCCGTCAGCACTAGACGTTTGACTTCGTGAGCAACGGTGCGGATTTCGGTATCGCGGTCGCCGCACTCGAGATAACGAATCTCGCGCAGCTTGTCGGAAACTGCCGGGCCCGAGATTGAAGAATTGAACAGGTTCTCGCGCAAACCCGAGAGCACGCCGTGAGTCGGCAAAAACTCCTTCGCCTGCCGGATCTCAAACTTCGCCATGCTCTGAAGCTGACCGATCGTCTCCTGAAAGGGAACGAAGATCTCTTCGTTGCGCTCGTCGTGATTGAGGTTGACGATCGTCTGCGGAATGCGCGGGATCAGATGACGCAGGATCTCACCCTGCACCGGAGTGAAGTCGAAGAAGCCATCGATGATCAGGAGCTTGACGTTATCGAGCCACGGGATCTGCACGTGCTGGCCGTCGAGCTCGCCGCGCAGAATAGACAAGGCGCGTAGTTGATCGGCGTCTTCGTCGGTAAGCTGGTTCTTATTCAACAAATCGGCGTAGGTTGAATATATGAGCGAGACTTCCGTGTCGAAATCAATCTGGGTCGGGAAATCGAGGGTGCGGGCGGCGAGGATCTGCGCCAGTTCGGCCGGCGTCTTGGCGGCGCGTTGAAGCTCGCCGAGCAAGGTCGTGACTGTGTTCACGCAGCCTTCACGCAAGGCGAGGGGCGCGATTGCTTTTAATTTGTCCTGCGCCAGCAGGCGCATCAGTATCTGCGCCACGAGGCTGCGTTTCATCGGCAGCTCGTCGCGATCGATTGGGATGCGCGGCGGCAGCGGGCGGCCGACGTCGTCAACCGCCGACGAGATCAGGCGGTGCGCGAGGCCGCGAAACAGGTGGACCGGCAAGTCACCCCAAACGCCGCTTCGCTTGCTCGAGTCAAGAATGCGTTGCGTGATGACTTCGAGCAGCGGGTACGAAGCGCAGAGGTAAATGAAATTGTTGGTGCGATCGGTGGCTACAAAGTCACCGCAACGCTCGATGAGCAGCGTTCGATTGTTGCCGAGGAGAGGACTAAGCCAAATTTCGTTCCAGACGTTATGCAAGGTTTACTACTTATTTGTGCCTTTTGTGGCTAAAACTAGATATCCGGGAAGAGCCCACCTTCATCAAGACTGAGCGGCCGAGTTGTTTTGTCGACAGGCTCGATAGGTTTGATTTCTTCGCCCGCCAGCGCGCCACGCTCTTTGAATCGCCTCGCCGTCACCAGCACGCGCGTCTCGAGCGATCGCACGCCTTGATTATACGCGTCGAGCGCGCGATCGAGGTTGCGCCCAATCGTGTCGTAATGCCTCGTAAACGTCCGCAGGCGATCGTAAAGTTTGCGCGCAAGGTTGCTCACTTCATGCGCGTTCTCCGCCATCTGCTCCTGCCGCCAACCGTACGAGATCGCTTTCAGCAACGCGATCAGCGTCGTCGGCGTGGCGATGATGACGTTTTGACTGACGCCGTCTTCGATCAACTTCGGATCGTTCTCGAGCGCGGCGCTGTAGAACGTCTCGCCCGGCAGAAACAGCAACACAAACTCTGGCGTCGGCTGCACCGCTTCCTGATACTGCTTGCGACTCAACGTCGTGATGTGAGTTCGCACCAGCCGCGCGTGGTCTTTCAACCTGCTCGAACGCACGTCCTCATCAACCGCCGAGATCGATTCGTAAAACGCGTCGAAAGGCACTTTCGCGTCCACGACGATCGTGCGATTCCCCGGCAGCCGCACGATCATATCCGGCCGAAGACGACCGTCTTCGCCGTTCACGGTCGTCTGCTCGGAGAAGTCGCAATAGCGCAGCATTCCCGCCATTTCCACGACTCTTCGCAACTGAATCTCGCCCCAGCGCCCGCGAACGTGCGGCATCCGTAAAGCCTTGACTAGATTGCCGGTTTCGGACTGTAACTGCGATTGCGACGTGGCCAGCGTCTTCACCTGTTCGCGCAACTCCGCATACGCGCCCGCGCGCGTCTTTTCGAGTTCGGAAATCTTGTCGTCGACTTTTTCGAGCGATTCTTTCAGAGGCTTGATCAGTTCGCCGATCGCGTTTTGCCGGCGTTCGAGATCGCCTTTCGCCGTCTCCTGAAACTTCTCGAGATTTTGCCGCGCGAGATCGATAAACGACTGATTGTTGTTTCGCAGCGCGTCGGCTGAGAGCGCCTTGAAAGAGTCGGCGAGTTTTTGTTCCGCTGTGGTGAGAAGTGCGAGTTTCTCCTGGCTGGCTTTTCGTTCCTCTTCAAGTTTAGTTTCCAGCGCGGAGAGTTGTGCGATGGCGCCGGCGTTTTCTTTTCGCAGTTCTTCGGCGCGTGACGTCTCACGATCGAGTGCTTCGCGAAGCTGCCGGACCTGATCTTCCTTGCCGGCGAGACGTTCAACCAGCGTGGCAAACTCGGAATTTGTTTTCGAGCGAGTTATGAACCAGAGGGAGAGAGCGCCGATGACAAGGCCCACGCCCAGCATCGACAGCGGAAAGAAAAACTCCATGCCGCGGATTCTACCCTATCTTCCGAAACTTGAGACCATGCGTTCGTATACTTTTCGCGTCAACCGCACATCGTTGAGATTGTATTCGCGGATTAGATCCAGCTTCCCGGCCTGATAGAGATCGAACACCTTGCTGCCTTCCACCTCGTCCGTCTTGCTCGACTCGATCCCGAGCGCCCACGCTATGTCGTCGAGACTGACGTTCCGCTTCGCTCCCAACCACCAGCGGTGCATCGTGTCGAACACGCCGCGCACGTTGTACTCGCCCAAATTCACGAACGGCCGCACCTGGATCGCGTGCGCCAAACAGCGCTGAAAAATGAACGGCAGATCGAAGCCGATGATGTTATGCCCGACCAACTCGTCGCAATCGGGATCGAAGTCTTTCATGAGCCGGACAAACTCAAGCAGCGCCTCTTTCTCGTCTTGTTCGCGGCCGTACTGGTCGATGCCGAAAACGTGCTCGCTCGCGTGCGGGCCGAAATCTGGAAACTCCAGGCCCGGAACCGCCCCGACGTGCAGCGCGATCGAGAGCACGCGGCCTGAGGTCGCGCTCAGCGAACCCAACTCGTAACAGCGCTCCTCTTCGGCGGCGATGTCTTCGAGGTAACGCTGTTGCTGTTCGAAGCGCATGTTGCCGAGACGCATCTGTCGTTCGAGTAGCGAGCCGACGCGCTCGCGATAACTCGGCAGGCTCAGTGTTTCGATGTCGAGCGTGTAGGCGCGCGGGAGTTTTGGGTCGGCGTTTTGATGTTCGCGATACTGATCGATCGTGATCGGACGATACTCGGCGACGACGAACTGCGGGCGATCCTGGAAAGTTTCGAGCTTGCCCGTAATTCCCCAGAGTCCGGGCTTAATCTCTTTTTGCGTTTCGATGACCTCGCCCCAGATCTTGAGCGCGAGCGTTCCCGAAGCGTTGCGGGCCACGGCGTCGTAGAAGAGCCTGCCCTGCTGAGTGCGCCGCTCGCGCACCGAAGTGACGAGCACGATCAGCCACAAATCTTCGCCGTGCGGAATCTCGGGAATCGGAACGTTACCGCGCATCAGGCCATCGATTGGTGAGCATCAAGCCGATCATTTTGTAATCGGCAAAAAAGGACCAGAGTGGATACTCGAACGTGGCGGGTTTGTTTCTCTCAATCACAAAATGCGCGAACCACGCGCAGCCGTAACCGGGAATCAGTGCAAGCGGAAACAGCCACCATCTTCCCGACGCGATGAAGTAGACGACAGTGACGAGCGCGGCCGTGGTGCCGAGCAGGTGCAGCCAACGCGTTCCGGATCGGCTGTGCTCCGCAACGTAAAACGGCCAGAACTCTGAAAACGATTGATAACGTTTCAATTAGTCACCCAAATAACGATCTCAACTGAGCTTCGTTCAACGGATCCACGCTAACCAACTGCAAATTCTCATCGACGTGCTCGACGCGGCTCATGCCGACGAGCGCGGTCGTGACTCCCGGCGCCGAGCGCACAAACTGAATCGCCGTTTGCGCCGCAGTCGACAACGATCCGAGAGAGCGCGTGACCGCCTCCGGAATGCCTCGCAACACACGGGTCTGCAACATCGAACCACTCGCCATCACGGTGACGCCGAGCGCATTCGCCGCCTGAACAACCGACATTGCCTCGCCATCGATCGACTCGTTCGCCAGAGTGATCGCTTCCGGCATCGCCAGGTTGAAGGGCAACTGGATGAAACGAAAACCATGCGACTCGTTGCCCACCTCGCGCGCGAGCTCAAACATGCGAACAAGCGAATGATGTTTCCCTGAGCCAGCCGCTTCACGAAAGCCATTCCAGGTCGCAATGCCGTAAAACTGCAACTTTCCCTGCCTGCGGTTGTTTTCGAGCAGTTCGAACGCCAGCCGGATGCGATGATAAAACTCCGTTTCCGAAACGTGGGCCAACTGCGACTCCGGATTGTGAACGTAATAGACGTCGACCTGCTCGAGGCCCATGTTCCGCAGCGACTGGTCGAGTTGGTTCTGCAAGTAAGACGGCGTCATGCAGTGACTGCCGACGATGTCGTCAAACGATGCGATGCCGGGTTTCACGAACGTCTCCGCGACATACTCGCCCACGTTTTGCGGCGGCGCGCCGTCGAAAGGAAGATAACCGCCCTTGGTGCAGATCAGCAGTTCATCGCGCGAGAACCCGTTGCCCGCGAGCGTCTTCAACGCGCGGCCGATGGAGCGTTCGCTTCGTTGAAAGCGATAGTTCGCGGCGGCGTCGATCACGTTAACGCCGCGCGTCACCGCGCGCACAATGGCGTTGGCGTAACTCAGGTCCGTCTCGTCATCGTGGTTGCCGAGATACGTACCGATCCCAATCGACGAGAGCGTCAATCCCTGTTCAGTGCGGAAATGTCCCCGCGCACTATCGGCGAAGCGATCGCGGTAATGGGCGGTACCTTGCGGCGTGGCGTGATTCGTTGGCTGCATATTTCTCGCGGATGTTATCAGTATGTTAGTTTGGGGAAAAGTTTTTACATGAAAGAAGCTGAGACATTACATCTGCGAACACGTTCGTCTCTCGATATCGATGAGAAGGCGCTGGACGACGTCACCACGCTGGCGACGCAACTGGTCGTCGACTATTTCCACACCATTTCGGAGCGCCAGGTTCGCGCCGAAAACTACGCCGGCAAGACGACCGCCGCGCTGGACGTCGAACTGCCGCTCGAAGGCGTGCCGCTCGACCGGCTGATCGACGAGTGCCGTACGATCTTCGATCTCAGCCGGCACAACGGTCATCCGCGGTTTTTCGGTTACGTCGCGTCGCCGTCCACGCCGATCGGCGCGTACGCCGATCTGATCACCGGCGCGCTCAACGCAAACATAACGTGCTGGCGATCGGGTCCGGCGGGTACCGAACTGGAACGGCTCGTCGTGCGCTGGCTCGGGTCGTTGATCGAGTACGACCGCGACGCGCACGGCCTGCTGACGAGCGGCGGCTCGATGGCGAACATGATCGCGCTGCTGGTGGCAAGCCGGAGGAAGTTGGGTGACGAAGCGTCGCGCAAAGGTCTCTGGAACCAGGGACCTCCATTGATCATTTACGCTTCCGAAGAAGTCCACATGTCGATCCCGAAGGCTGCGGACGTCCTCGGGCTCGGACGCGATCACGTTCGCGTCATCGCCTGCGACGATCGGCAACGGATGCGCGTCGATTCGTTACGTCAACAGATCGAAAGCGATCTTCGCGACGGTCTCCGGCCATGTTGCGTCGTCGCCAGCGCGGGCACTGTCAACACCGGTGTGATTGATCCCCTGAATGAGATTGCCGGCATCGCAAATCAGTTCGATCTGTGGTTCCACGTGGACGGCGCGTACGGCGCGCCCGGCATACTCGACGAGCGAAAGAAGCACTTGTTCCGCGGCCTCGAACGCGCCGATTCCGTTTCGCTCGATCCACACAAGTGGCTCTACGTTCCGGTTGACGCGGGCTGTCTGCTGTTTCGCGATCCGCGTCCCGTGAAAGCGGCCTTCAACACGGAAGACGCGGATTACATAAGAATTCACGGGCAGCACATTGACGACGAGGCTTTTGCGTTTTGGGACTACGGCGTTGAGCTATCGCGGCGCTTTCGTGCTTTGAAGGTGTGGCTGACGTTGAGCTACTACGGCGCACGCCGGATTGCCGCGGCGGTGAGCGAGGACGTTTCGCTGGCCGCCTATCTCGGCGAACTCGTTACTGCCGCCGATGACTTCGAACTGCTGGCGCCGGTCGAGTTGAGCATCTGCTGCTTCCGCTACGTGCCACCGGGCTGGGGAAAAACGGAGACGCCGGAAGAACTCGACCGGCTGAACGAGCGCATCATGGGCCGCGTGCAGACCGGCGGCCGAGCTTATGTGTCGAATGCGACTGTCGGAGGCCGCTTTGCTCTGCGCGCCTGCATTACTAACTTCCGCACGACGAAGTCTGATATCTGTCTCTTATACACATCTCCGAGCCCACGAGACTGTGTTAGTAATCTC
>JBKPNH010000159.1:0-18260 GCA_046732535.1 Acidobacteriota bacterium | reverse complement strand
GTGCCAAACTGTTGTAGAGTTTTTTCTTTGCGCCTTTGCGCCTTTGCGGGAAAGTTCACGTTCACCTAGAACTCGAATCTGAATCCGAATTGCCCTTCACGTCCGGGCAGCACTTGAGCTTTCGTGCCGAAGATATCCGGCTGCTGCAAGTTGGTAAAGACTGCCGCGGGGTTCTGCCGGTTCAAAATGTTGAAGAACTCGAAAAGCACCTGCAATTTGACCCGCTCCGTGAAATCGAATCGTTTCGCAAAACGCATGTCGAGATTAACGAATGGCGGCGCTGTGAAGGCGTTTCGGCCGGCCGCGGAATCGATGCCGGTCAGAGTGCCGTTGCCGTCAGGATCCGCCGGCGAGCCCGTGCGACTGAAGTGAAAGCCGCTCTGCGCGCGAAAGATGCCGCTGAGTTGTATCTGCCAGGGCAGCTCGAGCAAGCCGTTGAGTTGGAAAGTGTGGTCGACTGACAAGTCAGATGGTCCTTTATCCAGATCGGGACCGTTGACGAACGATCCGGCGGCAGCGACGAAGCGCCCGTTCGCGCGTGTGTAAGGGCCATTGGCGTTCGTTCTCAGCACGCCGTTTTCGACACTGCTCACTACCGGCGCGATGCCGACGAAATTATCTGTCGGCGCAGCGTTAATGCCGAGTTGATTGTCTGTTTGGTCGGCGAAGGTGTAGTTGCTGCTGATCGTGAAGCGTTTACTGAAGCGCTTCGTGAAGCTTAACACCAGCGCATCGTAAGTACCCTCGAACCACGGTCCAAACGTGCGGATTGGACCAGCCGGGAACGGCGGCAGGAACTGGCGCGCGTTGGACCGCGACTGAAACGCGATGTTCACTTCGCGAACTCCGAGCATGTTGTTCATATTGCGGTGATAGTAATCAGCCGTAATGACGATGCTCTTTCCGAGTTCGCGTTGCACGCCGATGCCGTAGCTGGTCGTGAACGGCGTCTTAAAACTTCGATCTATATCGGTGGGGAAGAGTTGCGCCGGGATCGCCGGATGCGACAACACGCCAAACGGGCCCCAGAAAAAGAAGCCCGGGGCTTTGCCGACGGCGATCGCCGCCTGCGCCAGATACTGATCCGGCGTCAAACCCGATAGCTGCTGGATGTTCGCGATGTTGATCACCGCGTTGTTGGGAATGAAAGCGTGTCCAGGCGCGACGACGCGATTCAGACGGTCAATGCCGATGAACTGGTTCACTGCTCCGCCGCCGAAGGCGGGACACGTCAAGCCGCCGGCCAGGATCTGCGCGTCAGTCAAACTCGAAGACACACAGAACCCACCCGGGAACAACGACGCGCCAATCGCTGCCGCGGCGATACTCGGATTGCCAAACAAGCCTCGGGGATAAGAGAACGGTTGGACCGCACGCTGGTCTGCGCCGCCGAAGGTCGGTACAGCGCGCACGGTTTGCAGGCGCAACTGATCGTAGAACACACCGAAGTGACCACGAACTACAGTCTTCGGCGTGGCCATCCAGGCAAAGCCTACTCGCGGAGAAATGTTTTGCTTGGTTTCAAATTCCGAGTCGTAGTCCCACCTGAGTCCCAGGTTGAGAGTTAAGTTTTGCAGAAAACGCCAGTCGTCCTGCACAAAAAGTCCGTTGTAGTTGTTGCGGATGTGAATCTCGTTGGCCTCCGGAGTGAGACCACCGATTGTCGTCACTGTAAAGAAGCCGGCGTTGACGGGTCCGAAAGTTTCAAAGTCACTCTGAAGCGCGAATAATTGGCGGTTCAGAAGCGATGACTCGACGCCGTCGACTTTCGTGCGCAGGAAGTTCCAGCCAAACTTCAGACTGTGATCGCCAAACAGTTTCGCTGCCTGAGCTCCGGCGGAAGTGTACTTCTGGTCCAGGTTCGACGCGCTGTTTGGATTGCCGAAAGCGACTGCTCCGAGATTGCCGGCAATGCCACCTGTCGTCAGCGAGCTGAACATGTTGAAGGTGGTGCCGACGCCGGCTTCCGGATGCGCAGGCGCGCTGTTCGAAGGCTCCGAGCGGTACCCGCCGCGCA
Source organism: Acidobacteriota bacterium (assembly GCA_046732535.1). Lineage (GTDB taxonomy): Bacteria > Acidobacteriota > Blastocatellia > Pyrinomonadales > Pyrinomonadaceae > PSRF01. Next base: position 16,243 of record JBKPNH010000159.1, on the reverse strand, counting down.
GCGTTATTACCCATGGATTGGCGTGACTCCCGGCGAGAATGGTATCGCTGAATCCGAGCAGCAAGTGACGCGCGCTCGTATTGTTACGTCGCGACGGCAACGCGGTAGCTTGCGACGCCGGCAGGAACTCTTTGATCACGCCATTGGTGTAATTCACTTCCTGCGATAACGAGTGGCGCCCGAGCTGTTCGTCAAATTTGAAGAACCCGCGTGACTCGAATACCTCTGAGGGATGGTCAAACTCGTTTTCAAAGTCGATCAGGAACTGGGGTGTGTTTGGCGGGGGAGTGAACTCCAACACCCGGTTTTCCGTGATGCGTTCGAATGAGCCAAAGAAATGGACTTTGTCTTTAACTACTGGCCCACCTATCGCGAAACTATAGTCCCAACGCCGCAGAGGCCGCGCGTCGTCGATCGTCGGATCCAAAGAATTTATTGAATCGAACGCGTCGTTGCGGTGAAATAGCGACGCGATACCGTGAAAGTCATTGCTGCCGCTTCGCGTGATGACGTTGACGATTGCGCCGGACGCCTGACCGAACTCAGCTTTGTATCCGGTCGTCAACACCTGAAACTCGGCGATCGTTTCCTGATTAAACTGCGAGCCAGCCCCGCCGCTGAACGTGTTCTTGTTGGGTTGGCCATCAATCAGGAAGCTGTTGTTTCCGGATCTTTCTCCGAGGACGGGTGTCGAGTTATCGTTGCCGGTATCGGCCTGACGATTTACCACGACGCCGGGTACGAGTTGCAGCAGGTCGAGGTAGTTGCGGCCGTTGACCGGCAGCTCCTTGATTTGCTGCGGTGTGACGGTCGCGCCCGAGGCTGCTGATGTTGTGTCGATCAACTGCACGGCGGCGCTGACGTCAACCTGTTCCTGGACGCCGCCTACTTCGAGGTCCACGTCGAAGCGAAGCGTGCGATTGAGCGTCACTTCGATATTCTCGAAATTACGGGCGGCGAAACCGGTAGCTGACACGGCTATGCTGTAGGTGCCCGCCGGCAGTGCCGTAACGCGAAAGAAGCCCTGCTCGTCGGTGTTCACCGTCCGCTCGATACCGAGTGCGGGGTTCTTCACGATCACTTGCGCGCCCGCGACCACGGCATTTTTGGCGTCGTTGACAAAACCTTCGATGGTCGACGTCGTCGTTTGCGCGGAGGCGGAAAGGGGAAAGATAAGGAGCGCCAAAAGTAACATCACGAGATTGGGAAGACTTCCTCGCCTGTGACCTTGCTGTTTAAAGTTTGGAGCTGCGGTCCGGGTCATAACGCCTGCCTCCTCGAAGGAATGTCGAATGAACTGAACGGAATCTGTTCGTGGATATGCACGGTCTAATTACAGCAAGTGCTGCACAATGTCAATAGTGCGACAAGTGCTGCAAAACGCCTTGCGACTCGAATGGCGATTTGTTATCTTCCGCGTCCATGCAAATGCGATCCGAGGTTTTGAATCAGAGCGTCGAGGGCGTTCCCCATCCTCTCGCCATCGAAAGAGTAGAGCTGCGGACCGTTCGGCTGCCGCTGAACGAGCCTTTCGAGACCAGCTTCGGAAGCATCGATTCGCGGCTTATCTTCCTGGTGGCCGTGAAATGCGGCGGAGAGACGGGTTGGGGCGAAGTCGTCGCGGCGGAAGAGCCTCTTTACAGCTATGAGACGGTCGGCACGGCGCTCCACGTTATTCGTGACTACCTTGCGCCGGCAATGTTGGCCGAACCGGTGGGCGACCTGGCTGATCTTGCCCGGCGGCTCGCGCCGTTTCGCGGACACAACATGGCGAAAGCGGGGCTGGAACTGGCGTACATGGATCTGCTGGCTCGGTTGAAGGGCCAATCGTTGTCGCAGTTGATTGGCGGTACGCGCGATCGCATTCCGGTCGGCGTCAGTCTCGGTATCCAACCGGCGCTGGATCAGCTACTGGAGCGGGTCGATCGCTACCTCGGTCTCGGTTATCAAAGAATCAAGCTGAAGATCAAACCGGGCTGGGACATCGAAATCGTGAAGGAAGTCCGGCGCCGGCACCCTGACATTCTCCTCTCAGTCGACGCGAACAGCGCTTACACGCTCGCGGATCGAGATCATCTCAAACGTTTGGACGAGTTTGGCTTGTTGATGATCGAGCAGCCTCTCGAACACGACGACTTGATCGATCACGCCCAGCTTCAGTCCAGCATACAAACGTCCATTTGTCTCGACGAAAGCATCACCGGCGTCGGGCGCGCGAAGCAGGCGCTGGAGCTGGGGAGTTGCCGCATCATCAATATCAAAATCGGGCGCGTTGGCGGTTATTCGCAGGCATTGAAAATTCACGATCTTTGTTACTCGAAAGGGATACCAGTTTGGTGCGGCGGAATGTTAGAGTCTGGCATTGGCCGGGCGCACAACATCGCGCTCGCGAGTCTGCCGGGTTTCGTGCTTCCCGGCGACATCTCGGCGAGCTCGCGGTATTTCGAACGCGATCTGATCGTTCCTGAAGTGACTGTTTCTGCCGACGGCACCGTCACTGCGCCGCGCTGGCCGGGACTCGGTTTCGAAGTCAATCTCGATTACATTGCTTCCCGGACCGAGACGACGATGCGACTCGAACCCCACTGAGACTTGTGAAGAGAAACTCACCCAAACCCACCGGCCGGAAGAAGACTGTTCCGGCGCCGAAAGTCGATGGGAACAACAATGCGACGAGCTCCGTCGAGGAGCGGTTTGCGCGCGCGCGATTGCGTCTCAATCCGCGCCGCCAGCGGTTGTTGCGAGCCATTCTCGATTCCGCGGACGAGACCTGTTTCCTCTCATCACGGGAGTTGGCAAAGCGGTACAGCGTCGACGCCACGACGATCCTTCGCACCACCCAGGTCCTGGGATATAAGAGCTTCGCCGAGTTCGCCACCGATTTGCGGCACCACTTCGTCGCCCGCATCACGCCGTACACGGCTTTAAAAGCAGCCACGAAGGAGAAGCGCAGCGTTGCCGATCACATCGATCACGCGTTGGACAAAGCACTCGAAAATCTCAACGTGTTTAAATCCGATCTGGACCGTCAGCGTCTGATCGAGCTCGCCAGACTGATCAAGCGTTCGCGCCGCGTGCTCGTCGTCGGGTTGGACTTCGCCTCTGCGCTCGCTTACTACCTCGCGTACGGGCTCAACGCGCTGGGTTTCGATGCGGAAGCGCCGGTCGGCAGCAGCGGCAATCTGCAATACAAGATCAAAGGGTTAACTTCGAAAGACGTGCTGATCGCCATCAGCTTCGGACAATGTCTGCGCGAAACTGTCGAATCGCTGTTGCGGGCCAAGCGCCAGGGCGTGCCCACGTTTGGCATCACCGACGGTGACACTACGCCGATTGCGCGTCACGCCGACTCTCATCTGGTGGCGCTCGTCGCCAGTCCGTCCTTCCTGAATTCTTATGTTGCGCCGATGGCGGCCATTACGGCGATACACGTCGCCTGCGCGCACATCGACCCCAAAAGCTCACTTACTCGTCTTCGGCCCACCGACAGCGAATACGCGTCCGGCACTCGCTGGTACCGCGAGCCTAAGAGTAATAACCACAAATAGGTTATTATCTACCCTATCCAGGTCGTCGGGAGGTGTGGTGATATGCCGAGATTGAGTTTACTGCTGATTCTATTGTCATTTGCATTCGTAGGATTAGTCTCCGGGCAGGAGCAGAGTGCTGCTGAAACAGCGGACAACATTCGTTTGAAGTTGCTCGACCTGCAAGCGCAGCAGGAAACTCTCAAGGTGCAGGCGCAGGAACTGGAAGAAGCGCTGAAGCCCGAGAACATCGAACGTTCGCTGGCGGGAGTCGGCTCCACGAGGCCTGAAGAATTGCGCGAGGCGCGCCGGCGTCAGTTGACGATTCAGCGTGACGGCGTGCTGGCCCAACTCAAAATACTCGAGACTGCTCGCACGCGTTTGGAGACTTCGTTGACCGTAGCCGAAGGGCGCGCATATCAGGAGAGCGCGCGACAGGTTCCCACGTCTCAAGCTCTTGTCGCGCAGTCGCTGGTGGGTACGCGTTGGTTAATTGCCGGCGGCTTGGGTCTGATGGCGCTGGCAGTGATTGCCGGACTTGTCATTTACCAGAGAGCCGTTAAGTTGCGATAGCTTACTTGATGAAAGATCGGCCCCTCTCGATCACGATCATCGGTTGGTTATTCATATTGCTGGGCAGCATTGCGTTGGTCAGTGGCTTGCTGCCCCTGGTAAATGCCACGACAGCGCAAAGAGTTGCGGACTTGAAGTCACACTGGATGGTCCACCTCTCTCGGACGGCCCAGATCGTGGGTGGGCTGTTCCTGCTTCGCGGGCATAACTGGGCACGCTGGCTGCTGGTCGCCTGGATCGCGTTTCATATCGTGATCGCCGCTCTACATAGCTTCCTGCAACTGGCGATACACATCGTCATCTTCTCGGTGATTCTCTTTTTCCTTTTTCGCAGACCAGCTTCGGAATATTTCGCCCGCCGAGTGTAGTTATCGTACTCCTACCAGGCCCTGGACCGATTGGATTAACTTCTCCGAGTCGTAACCAACGCCGTCTTTGAAAACGATCTCGACGTTTTCGATGTCGCTGATCTTAGCGGCTGGATTTCCTTTGACGATCATCAAGTCAGCCTGTTTGCCGGCGGCAATCGATCCGATTCTGGCGTCTTCGCCCAGAAACTTGGCGCCGTGGAGGGTGGCGATCTTGATTGCTTCGGCGGGACTAAAACCCGCTTCGACCAACAACTCTATCTGTCTCAGATCTCCAAAGCCGGCGACGATGCCGCCGTTGCCCGTCGGATCTAGTCCGGCGATGAGCAGTCCACCCGCTTGAACGAAGGCGCGTTCAAACTCCATCGCTTTGCGAAGCAGGGAAACGAAGTCTCCTTGCGACGAGACACGCGCGCGGGCCTGTAGATAGCGGACGCGTGCGTCCGTCGACATCACGTTGAGCATTCGCGGATTGAGCAACGCACTCGCCGCGCCGATTCCGCTTTGTGCCAGTGGCGCGCCGCCCGCTTCGAACACCGGTAAGGTTGATGTGATGGCGACGTTCTTCGCGACCAGTGTACGAATGGTCTCCTGGACCGGCGCGCTCTTGATGTCGAGTTGGCGCAAACTGTTCGAAACGCCTTGCGGGCATTGATCCGGTTGCTTGTTGGGGACGAACTCCGAATCGGCGAAGAGGCCGTGTTCGAGGTTGTCGATCCCGATTTCGGCGGCTTCTTTGTAACCGATCGAACAGAGGTGGCCGGTTACTTTCAAGCCGCGTTTGTGCGCCTCCTCCACTGCCGCACGTAACTCATCGCGGGTGATGTTCATGTAAGCTTTGAACGAGGTTGCGCCCTGGTCGGCCCAGTAATTCACCATGTGGCGCGCGTCGTTTGCGTCGGTGAGTTGATGCATCACGGGCGTGAACGCGCCCTTGCCTTCGAGGTACGGCGCGGTGATGTGCATCTTTGGACCAATCATGCGGCCGGCGTCGATGAGGCGTTTGATTTCGAGATCGGTGTAGGGTGCGACGCTGCCGGTTGTACGAATCGTGGTTACGCCGTTGGCGAGGTACAGGCGGGGAAAGCTGCTGCCCATGTTGGAGTACATCGGCGGCGAGCCGCCCATGGGAAAGAACATGTGGTTGTGCATGCCGACGATGCCGGGCAACACTGTGTAGCCGTTCAGGTCCAGCGTCTGTGCGTTCGCAGGGACTTTCGCGGCGCTTGTTGGTCCAACAGACTCGATCTTTCCGCCGTTGATGACGATTGTGACGTCCTCGACTGCGGGTGCGCCGGTGCCGTCGATCATTCGCAGGTGAGTGAGTGCAATCACTGGCGCTTCGGTGCGAACGAACTGTTGCCGCTCCGGCGTTTGTGCGAATGCGGTGACCGCCAGCGAGAAGATCAGGAGAATGGCGACTCTTGTTTTCATTGTCGTTTATCCGTTTAATCGGTGTTTGATATGACTGTACCATATGTAATAGCGATTGCTGTCCTGGTTGGTCTATTTCTCTTCCTATTTCTGCAGGTGCGCCGGTCTGGCAGTCAGTCGCGGTGGCAGAAACGACTGCGCATTGGTTTGGCGGCGGTGCTCTTGGTGGCGGGGACTCTCGTGTTTTGGGGGTTCTTCGTGGAGCCGAACCGGCTCGTCATTCGGCATCAGACGATCGAGATTCAGCAGTGGCCGCGACCTCTGGACGGTCTTCGGATTGCCGTTCTCGCGGATCTTCATGCGGGTGGATCGTTCATCGACGAGAACAAACTGCGAACAATTGTTGAGCGCACGAACCAACTGCAACCGGAAATGGTGGTGATCCTCGGCGACTTTATTGCCGGCGACGGCCGCCGGCACCCGCTGCGTATGAGCCCCGAAGTATTCGCCCCGATTCTGAAAGGGTTTAGCGCGCCGCTCGGTGTTTACGCAGTGCTCGGCAATCACGATTGGTGGTTCGACGGCATGAGAGTGCGACTCTTGCTCGAACAGAACGGGATCAAGGTGCTGGAGAACGAGGCATTGCGTGTTGAGGCACGGGGCTCTTCACTATGGCTGGTCGGTCTCGCGGATCTTTGGACGCGTCCGCAACGCATTGAGGAAACAATCGCGCAGGTCCCGCCGGGCGCACCGCTGATCGCCCTGGCGCATAATCCTGACCTCTTTCCGCGCCTGCCTTCGCATGTCCCACTGCTCTTAGCGGCTCACACACACGGCGGGCAGGTGAGCTTCCCGTTGATTGGCAGCGTGGTCCACACCTCGGAATACGGCCAACGCTATGGTTCCGGTCACATCTTCGAGAACGGCCACCATCTCTTCGTCACCACCGGCATCGGCACCAGCATCATGCCCGTCCGCTTCGGCGTCCCACCGGAAATTGTTCTGTTAACAGTGAAGTCACAGTAATTGAGACTTGTGCCTCTAAAATCTGTTGAGGCGCTTGCCCCAGTTTTGCCGTCCGTCGCGAAGTTTGCGATAGGCTGTGAGTTGGTTTTTGTGAAGCATGCGAGCGAGACGGCGCTTGAGTCGTTCCTTTCGATTTCCTATGGCGCGAACTTCAATGCGATAGATCTCATCGTAATTCGACTCGATAAATCTCAAGACCTTTGCCACTTGTGAGTCCGTGCTATCGTCGAAAAGAATCATCCCACCGACGTTCAGCAGTTCATGGCAGAAGACGAAGTCGATGAGAACGTCTTCGAATTGATGGGATCCATCGACGTAGATTAGATCGTACTTTCGTTGCTCCTTGATGAGTTGCGGAAGGGCAAAGGCGGAATATTGTTCGATCACCTCGACGTACTCTGCTAGACCTGCCCGCTCGAGACTTTGCCTGCCGGCGTCGTCCCAATAATTACTCTGTGCCGGATCGATTGCCGTGTGCTGTTGCAGTCCTGACCGTCCCAGATCTCTGTGACTTGCAGCAAAGGCAAGAGCCGAGCCTCCAAAAGCCATGCCGATTTCCAGCGTCCGCTGCGGCGTCAACTCGAGCATCAAGGCCCTGATATGAAGAAGATTGTTTACCGTCGAGAGCGCACCCAACTCCTCAAACACCTTCCCGCTACGTCCGACGGCGCGCCGCTCCTTGTACAGGGTTGAAAGCGTAGGACAGAAATCAATTACAGTAGTCATGGGTGGGGCGTGCAAGGATCATAGTTGTTCTTGGAGCTGTTTACACCAGGAAAAATTTCATCCAGCAACTTCAACGGGCTGCCTACTTTTGGTTATAGCGAAGCTTGTAACGTATAGGAAAACACTCGTCAACATGGCGAACACGTTGCCTTCAGTGGCTGCGGCGACCGATCTGTTAGCGCGCCCCTTACGGCCTTATTCTTCGGGTTGGCAGCCGATCCGCCCACCTCACCCCGACTGCTAGTATTGCGCAAGGCGCCAAAGGAGCAGAAAGGCTCTCTGGATGCTAGAATGCAGCGGAGGCTAGAGCGCCATGTCCGTCAGACTAAAAGCAATCTACAGGGATGGAGCATTCGTGCCCCTGCCAAACGGCGAGAAGTTGAATGTGTCGGAAAACGCGGAAGTCGAAATAACCGTGCATAATCCTTACGTTGTGCCGACGGCAACGAGCGACGAAGAACGGGAGCGCGCCTTACGCGAATTGTTCGCAAGCTGGGACGCGCATCCGATTCGTTCCGACGCTCCCCGTCTAACCCGTGACGAGATGCATGAACGCCGTTGACACGAATGTTTTGATCTACGCGCGTGACCCACGCGATTCTGTTAAGCAGCAAAGGGCGCGCGCTCTTACCGCCAACCTGACAGATGGCGTTCTGCTCTGGCAGGTCGCATGTGAGTTCATCGCCGCATCGCGCAAACTCACGGCGGTGGGTTACACGCAAGCGCAAGCGTGGCGCGAGTTGGAGCAATTACGCGTGCTGTGGAAGCTAATCATTCCATCAGAGAATGTCTTTGTGCGTGCCGAACAATTAACGGGAACGCACAAGCTTTCGTTCTGGGACGCGATGATCGTCGCAGCATGCGTAGAAGGCAATATCACGCGTCTTTACACCGAAGATTTTGACAATTCGCTAAAACAAACTACGGGCGTCGAAATTATGAACCCGTTCGCCTAGACCACGCGTTGACTTTTATTCCATTGAGGGTCAACAAAAGGATCGCAAATAAGCATCCTCGCCCCAATGCGGTCGTATTTGAATGTACATCTAGTTCAGGTCGTTTTGCTGTAGTGCCGAATTGATATTGATGTTCAATGCATTTCAGATTCTGAGAGCTTAGATTCCGTCGGCACTTAGGGAAATGGAATTGAGCCGAGCAGGACTCGAACCTGCGACCCACTGGTTAAAAGGAAGCGGCTCTACGAGCCGCTACAGTTGCTCTTTTTGCCAGTATTTTAGAGAGTGTGAGTAGTCAAAAATCGTGAACCAGTTGGTCAATCCTATCACACCATCTTCATTGTTTGTTTAATCTTTTCAGCTTAGCCCAGATAAGGAGCATCCTCCATGCCCAGCCAGAAACGTAAGGACCAGCCTGCTCCAAGCGACAACTATTTCTATAACCTAGTTGCCTATCTTATTTCCATCGTAATCGCCTTCTTCATCATGTTTAAGTTTGGAGGTAAGGAATACTATCAAAGTCATCTAAGTCTTGGTTGGGGTTCGTACATTCTTTTCGGTTTAGCTGCTTTAAGTATCGGTGCTGTGGGAGCGATTCGACGACCTGAACGTCCTAATGGCTTTTTAATTTTGATATTCGGAATATTTCTACTAATACTATACCCACTTATATGGGATGGTAATGTGCTCATATTTCTTGGAGTCGCTCTCTTGTTTGCTATTCCCGCTGGTATCGGACTGTTTGATAGAACTCCATCCCCAATCAAATAAACCAAAAATCCAAAGGACCCTTTTGGAATTCGATGAAGACCATCGAGGAACTTGGGAAGCTCATTAGAGCCAAGGCCGGAAATGCTTACGACGACTTGACTGATGAAGAAATCGGCAGGCTTGCGAAAGCTAAATATCCAGGCTCGTATGACGACTATACCGATGTAGACCCTCGTACGGCCTTGCATATTCAAGAACTGACTGAATACTACAATCCCAAAACGCGGAGGCATGGCCTGTGGCCGAAGCCGCTTTGATAGCTCAAACTATTGAGGCGGTTTTTCTTTGTGTGATAGCTTATTGGGCCAATGAAGACCGTAATTGCCTACACTCTAGTAATTATATTAGGACAGTTTGCGTTTACAATTGGAACGATGGTCGGAAGTGGTTTATTTGGAATACTGTTGTATTACTTGCCGCTACGAATAAAGATACCGTTGGGTCTTTTTCTCGCCGGCATATTAGGTTCGGCTACTGTCATATTGTATGGCTGTTTAGTCTTTTGGTTATTTGGTCTGCCGTTCAGCCTTTATCCATTATTGGCCTCCATCCTTTCCATGACCTTACCGCTGTACAATGATTACAAAATGCACTCACATAGAAGCCAGAGCATAAAAGAGATTGACAATCTCCATCCCATCATCGCCGAAGAAGCCAAAGCTCTAGCGTCCGGCTCGTTCGCTTCTCTAATCGGGTCAATCGTTGGTATAGGATTAGGGCTAGTTTGTTTTCTTCGTTATGTCCTCTGACAGCGGAAAGTCCAAAACTAAAAGCGCCTCTTTCGGGACGGTTCAGGGAAGTTGGTGGTGCGCCCCGGTTTTCAAACAGCTTTTGCTATTATTGACCCAATTATGGAAGACGAACTTAACTCATCGTATACATGTGACCAGCTAATAGCACAGCAGGAAGCACTTGGTACGTTGAAGGGAATGATGGCGGTGCTGACTAATGATATTGATGAATTTATGGATATGGCCCTAGTGCCAAACCGAATTGTTCCGTTCAGCGCAATGAGAGCGTATGTACGGGCAGTATTTGCTCTTCTTGAAGGTGTATCTTTCGGCTTTCGTCAACTAGCCGCTAAACTTCCTGAGACTGAGCATTGTTTGACTAAAGGCGAATTGGCTGTTTTGAATGATGAGTCATACGGACTGAAAGATAATGGTGAAGTTTCCACTACTACTAGATTTCTAAAGGTTCACCAAGGCACGAGATTCACATTTGCTATCTGCAAACGCGTTTACAAAATTCAAGCGGAAATTAGTTATGCCGATAGTGGATGGAACTCATTCATGAAAGCCATCAAAATCCGCGACCGACTAATGCACCCTAAAAGTGTTGAAGCCCTAGACGTAACTGAAGATGAACTCAATATTGTGAGTGATGCCTTAAAGTGGTTTATTGATGGCGTACAACTCACAATGGATGGTATGCACGCCCACCTTATTAAGAAAGCCCCCTTGCGGAGGGCTAGTTCTTAGTCTAAACGGTATATCTTCTAGGTTTGGTCCATTTCAAGGTGACTGGTTCAGAGGCTTTCTTGTAACTCCTCTAATCTAAATAGGTTTTGAGCCGAGCAGGACTCGAACCTGCGACCCACTGGTTAAAAGCCAGTTGCTCTACCAACTGAGCTATCGGCCCATCTACAAACAGAGAGCACGCAAGGGCGTGCTCTTTTCAATTGCGAGGAAAAGTTCGAGGGGCATTTTACCGGACAGTTAGTTAGGATTCAAATGTGCTAAGTTGGAACCACAGATTATGAAGGATGGGGAACTGATCAGGGCCGTGCTTATTGAGGGCGCAATTGGTGGGGCGCTGTTGTCGTTGATAGCGTTTCTGTTATCGCGGTTCGTGAAGGATATTGCCGGAAGGACGCTGCTCGCGACGGTGCTGTTCGCCGCGGCGGGCGCTTACCTCGGGTTTGCATACGCGGCGCCCGTGTCGCGGATATGGTTGTTGATTGAGCTGCTGCAATGTATCGCTTACGGCACGCTGGGACTGTTCGGTTGGCGAGGATCGGCGAAGTGGCTCGCACTCGGATGGGTGTTACATCCAGTTTGGGACTTCGGCTTGCACTACATCGGGCCCGGAAGGGACATTGGACCGTGGATCTACGCCGTCGCCTGTCTCAGCTTCGACTGGGTCGTCGCCGCTTACATCTTTATTCGTTATCGCGGAGCCAGCCTCCAAGCGCCGAATCCTGAACAATGATCGTTTGCGAGCGTTCGGGGCCGGTTGAGACGAGGCCGATCTGCACGCCAATCTGTTGCGACAGGAAATCGACGTAGCGGCGCGCATTCGCCGGCAGTGAATTCAACTCCGTCGTTCCCAAGGTTGAACTCTGCCATCCGGGCAGGGTTGCAAAGATCGGTTCCGCTCGCCGCAGATCCTGCGACACCGCAGGCAGAGACTCGCACACTCGCCCATTCAACTTATAACCGGTGCAGACTTTGATCTCGTCAAGCGTGTCGAGTACGTCAAGCTTCGTGAGCGCAACGGATGAGAAGCCGTTGATCTCAGCGGCATAACGAGTCGCGAACGCGTCGAACCAACCACAGCGTCGCGGCCGTCCAGTCGACGCGCCATACTCGCGGCCACGCTCGCGAATCATCTGGCCCAACTCGGCTTCACCTTCAAGCATCTCCGTCGGGAACGGACCTTCGCCGACTCGAGTCGTATACGTGCGCACGATTCCCAACACGCCGCTTAGCCGATGCGGCGCGAGGCCCGTGCCGATGATGGCGCCGCCGGCAACGGTGGTCGAGGAAGTGACGAACGGATAAGTTCCGTGGTCGACGTCGAGCAGCGTCGCTTGCGCACCTTCGAGAAGAATCGATCGACCTTCAGTGGCGGCGATGTTCAGGTAGTGAGTGGTGTCGGCGATGAAAGGCGCGAGACGCTCAGTGTAGACCGACATCTCCTGAAAGATCTGGTTCGCGTCGAGACGTTCGCCGCCGTAAGCCTCGATGATGCGGTTCGCGTCTTCGAGATTTCGCTCGATGCGGGAACGAAGAACGTCAGGCACGAGCGCATCGGCTGTTCGTATGCCGCGGCGTCCGGCCTTGTCTTCATACGCCGGGCCGATGCCGCGCAAGGTGGTGCCGACTTTCTCGTTTCCGAGCCGCTCCTCGCTCGTGTGGTCCAGCGCGCGGTGATAGGGAAGTATCAAGTGTGCGCGCGAACTGATCTTCACGCGTTCGGGTGAGACTTCGATGCCCTGCTGCGTCAGCCGGTCGGCTTCCACAAAGAAGGCCTTCGGATCGATGACCATGCCGTTGCCGAGCACGCACGTCTTGCCGCGATGGACGATGCCCGACGGCAACAGGTGCAACACAAACGACTCGTCGCCGACTTGCACCGAATGTCCGGCGTTGTGCCCGCCTTGATAACGAGCGACGATGTCGAACCGCTCGGCGAGCAGATCGACGATCTTGCCTTTACCTTCATCGCCCCATTGGGCGCCGATGACCGCAATAACGTTAGCCATGAATCACTCAGAGTTGTGCTACTTCCCGGTATAACTCGACGTACTTTTTCGCCGCGGCCTCCCAGGAGTTATCAACCAACATTCCGTTACGTTGAATCTTTTGCCAATCGTCAGGACGGCCATAAAAGTAAAGGGCCTCGCGTATTTTTTCAAGCAGCGCACCAGCGTCGTAAGGACCAAACTTGAAGCCGTTGCCCGTGCCTGACGAAGGATTGAAGTGCTCGACCGTGTCGTCCAAACCACCCGTCGCCCGAACCACGGGCACCGTGCCATATCGCATGCTGTACATCTGGTTCAACCCGCACGGTTCGTACAGCGAAGGCATGAGGAAGATGTCCGCGCCCGCTTCGATCTGATGGGCCAGCGGCTCGCCGGCGTAGCCTTTATAAATCCCGACCTCGCGCGGCGACGCATCGTGCCAGCGTTGCAGAAAGTCTTCGTACTCTTTCGCGCCCGCGCCCAACGCTATAAAGAAAGAACCTGTTTGCACGATCGATCCCGAGATCTGCCGGATCAGATCGTAGCCTTTTTGACCAACCAGCCGCGAGATGATCGCGATGATCGGACGGCGAGCGTCCTGCGGCAGTCCGAAACGCCGCAACAGATCGATCTTGCACTCGCGTTTACCTGACAAGTCATCGGCGGAAAAGTTTGCGGCGACGTGCGGATCCGTTTCGGGATTCCAAACATCGTAGTCGACCCCGTTCGTGATCCCGGCCAGTCGATCCGCCCGCACGCGCAACAGCCAGTCGAGCCCATGACCCTGTTCGGGCGTTTGAATTTCGCGTGCGTAACGCGGGCTGACTGTCGACAATGCCTCCGCCGCGATGATCCCCGCCTTCAATGCCGAGGCGCTGCGGTTCAACATGAAGTCGTCGCGTTCCGGCGGGTCGCCGAATCCCAACCACCAGAGATCGCCGGGATCGAACAGTCCCTGGTAACCGACGTTGTGAAGCGACAGCAGGCCGCGCGAGTTTTGAAAGAACGGATCGTAACGACGCCGCGCCCGCAGCTCGGCGATCGCGAAGCCGCAGGGCCAGTCGTTTCCGTGTACGACGTCGGGTTGCCAGTCGAGATGTTTCAGCAGGGCGAGCGCAGCCCGTGAGAAGAACGCGAAACGAATGTGATCGTCCTGGTAGCCGTAGATGTTTGGCCGCGCGAAGAACTCGGGTGTTTCGAGAAGATACGCCGGCGCGCCCGCGGCATCGCTCACCACGAATCGAACGTGGTGCACCTGACCACGCCACTCAACGCGAATATTTTCAACGGCGTCGCCGGCGAGCAGGTCACGATCGATTAGATCGTAGAGGGGCAGAATGAGGCGGGCGTCGACGTCCTCTTGATTGAGTGCTTTGGGTAAGGCGCCGGAAACGTCAGCTAACCCGCCGGTCTTTGCAAAAGGCACGGCCTCGGAGGTCAGGATTGCGATCCGCATCCCTACCTCTCTAACTCTGCATCGACGCCAGGAACTCCGCGTTGGACTTGGTCTTTTCCAATCGTTCGAGCACCACTTCCATCTGCTCGACGGGCGACAGCGGATTCAGTACGCGTCTCATCACCCAGATGCGATTGAGATCTTCCTTGCTGATCAGCAGTTCCTCTTTGCGTGTGCCGGAACGCTGCAAGTCGATTGCCGGGAAGAGCCGCTTGTCGCTCAGGCGACGGTCGAGATGGATTTCCGAGTTGCCGGTTCCTTTGAACTCTTCGAAGATCACGTCGTCCATGCGCGAGCCGGTGTCGATGAGCGCGGTGGCGATGATCGTCAATGACCCGCCCTCTTCGATATTGCGGGCCGCGCCGAAGAAGCGCTTCGGACGCTGGAGCGCGTTGGAGTCGATACCGCCGGAGAGAATCTTGCCGCTCGGCGGAACGACCGCGTTATGAGCGCGCGCCAGACGCGTGATGGAGTCGAGCAGGATGACGACGTCGCGTTTGTGCTCGACGAGACGTTTCGCTTTCTCGATCACCATGTCGGCGACCTGAACGTGGCGGGTCGGTGGTTCGTCGAACGTCGACGAAATCACTTCGCCATTGACAGACCGCTGCATGTCGGTGACTTCTTCCGGCCGCTCGTCGATGAGCAGCACGATCAGCGTAGTTTCCGGATGGTTCTGAGTGACGGAGTTGGCGATGGTTTGCAGCAGCATCGTCTTACCGGTGCGCGGTGGAGCGACGATGAGACCGCGTTGTCCCTTGCCCAGCGGCGTAACCAGATCGATGACGCGCGCCGACAAGTTCTCTGAAAGCGTCTCCATCTTCAACTGCTCTTCGGGATAGAGCGGCGTCAGGTTGTCGAAGAATACCTTCTCGCGCGCCTGGTCGGGCGACTCGAAGTTGATAGCTTCAACTTTGATCAGCGCGAAGTAGCGCTCGCCCTCCTTTGGCGGACGGATCTGGCCGCTGACGGTGTCGCCGGTGCGCAGATCAAACTTCCGAATTTGTGAAGGAGAGACGTAGATATCGTCGGGCCCGGGCAGATAGTTGTACTCAGGCGCCCGCAGAAAGCCGAAACCATCCGGCAACGTTTCCAGCACACCTTCAGAAAAGATCAAGCCGCTCTTTTCCGTCTGGGCGGCGAGTACTTTGAAGATGAGTTCCTGCTTACGCATTCCGGTAGCGCCGGGCACATCCATGCTCTTGGCAATCTGCGTAAGTTTGGAGATAGACATCTCCTTGAGATCAGCCAGATTGTGAAAGCCCTCGTTTTTTCCGTCGCGGGGTTCTCTGGGTTCTCTTTCAGGAGCTTCGGCGGTAGCTACTGTTGCGCCGCCGTCTTCTCCGTTGGCGTCGTTGTTCGCGCTCGATGCGCGTGAACGTGTTCGTTGTGACATGTCAGTTTTTCTCTAAATTTCTTTCAGCAGTCCTGCGCTTTATCAATAACAGAAAAATGGTGGATATGATGTGCGGTTTAGAGCGATGGACGTATTACACAGCCTCGACGCTCCCACTCTTGCGGGGCAAATACCAGATTCTCCTTAAACGGTGTTGCTGCAATGTAACTCAACTTTGCGCGCACGGCAAATTCCGGTAACGCATTTGATGCCACCCAACCAACGCGCGTGGCCCAAAACAATCAGGTTGACCTAAGGGGGCTTGAGAGATTCGGATTGTCCAATCCGTGCTTATCTGTGTTCAGGTAACACGGATTTTAATGAATAACTATCTCGATTCAATTGCACTTTTGATCGCCCGCCAAAGCTCGTCACGACCGCGGCCGCTTTTGGCCGAGTAGGCCATTACGCTGTCGTCATCGAGCACGCGTGCGATGTGCTGCAAATTTTTTTTCAACTCGTTGTGCGAAAGCTTATCGGATTTTGTGGCAACAATTAATCGCGGCTTGTCGCTTTGCTCAAGCCACTCGTGAAGCTGCAAATCCTGTTTTGTGGGTTCGTGGCGCGAATCTACGATGTGAATTGATAGCACAAGCTGGCGGCG
>JBKPNH010000158.1:0-29756 GCA_046732535.1 Acidobacteriota bacterium | reverse complement strand
GTACGATACAGAACGAGCAAAACTTATTGCAGCCTTCGATGATGGGGATGAATGCGACGTGCGGCGAATGGCGTTCGACGGGAGAAACGTCCCATGAATCGTGTTCGCCACGTTCGTTGAGATCGATGATCTTTCGTTCGCCTTCGCGGGCGCGCTCGATCAGCGACGAGATGCGATCCGTGGCGCGCGTTCCGATCACCATGTTGACGGAGGGCGCGTTTGCGAAGATTGATTCGCCTTCGAGTTGGGCCACGCAGCCCATTACGCCTACGAGCGGAGCGGAGTTTCCTGTTTGCTGCGAGCGAATCTCACCGATACGCGTGTAAACTTTGCGTTCCGCCTTCTCACGCACCGAGCAGGTGTTCAGCAAAACGACGTCGGCGTCGTCGGCTGACTCGCACAGATCGTAGCCGGAGGCGCGCAAACCCGTGGCGGCGCGTTCGGAATCGGCCACGTTCATCTGGCAGCCAAAAGTTTCTATGTAAACCCGAGGCTTCATTCGCAAATCCGCTTCAACAGTGGCGACAGTCTACCAGAAATCATTTGCCAAGCGCGATAGCGAGACTTTCGTCGATCTTTGAACGCGAATCTATAACGCTTCTTATAAAACCACCCCTCGCTTGACCGCTTTTCGGTTGGCTAGTAGTATCGCGCCGTTAGTAATCTCCCGTTAAAAAGAAAGGTTCCTCATGTCCTTTAACCGAATAATTCTCGTGGGCAATCTCGGGCGCGACCCGGAGTTGCGTTATACAGCTCAAGGTACTCCGGTTTGTACTTTCAGCCTGGCCACGAATGAACGCCGTAAAGATCGAAACGGCGAAATGCAGGATCAAACGACCTGGTTCCGCGTCACCTTGTGGAACCGCCAGGCGGAAACTGCCTCACAGTATCTGGCAAAAGGTCGACAGGTCTACATCGAAGGCCGCTTGCGCGTGGAAGAGTACGTCGATCGTGATGGAAAACCACGGCAGTCGCTCGAAGTGACTGCAACGGACATGCAGTTCATCGGCACGAGAGGCGACGAGAACTTCTCGGAACGAGCGGCGTCAGCGAGCGCCGGAGGGGGAGGTCACTCCGAACCAGCGGGCGATCTATCAGACGACGACATTCCGTTCTAAGCGCGATACGTTTTCCGCTAGTTTGGGCGAATTCAGCCACAGATAGAACCAGTATCTGTTCAATCTGTGGTGCCTGTCTCTGAACATTTTTCTCACACACAAGAAACAAAAAACCACTTCCCAGCATACACACTAGAAACTGAACTCCGTTCCTGACGCGGGCAAGCCCGACGAGAAAGGTAGTTATGCCTGATCTCTCTAAGTGTGTCGTCTTTTTTGATATCGGTAATACCCTGGCTTCAGTACGAATGGGCACGAGTGCAAACAGCATCGAGCTCACTCCCTTCCCTGATGTTCCACCGGCCCTTGCAGAACTGCGAGACGAAGGCGCGCAACTCGGCATCATCTCCAATGCCGGCTCAATTCCGGAGCAAACCGTGAACGACGCTCTCGACCGCGTCGGCTTGCTCCAGTATTTCAACCGTAATTTTATTCTTTACGGACCGAAAGACTCTTCACTCATCTTTGAACAAGCCGCAACGCGTGTCCGGCAGTCGTTACCCCCAGACGATAGGACCCCGCGGGTGCTGATGTTCGTCGGAGAAGATGCAACGGAACGTAAGTTTGCACTAGCCGCTGAGTATCTCGTCGCGCCACACCCTACTCTCGCGATGACTATCCTCTCGCACTACGGGCCTTTGCGATTTCTTCGCATTCGCGTTCCGCGGAAGGCAGCGCCATATCCCTGGCAAAAGAAGTTGCGGGAACTCCGAGTACTTCCCATACACGCCTCGGCCGGCGACAACGAGTTCGCGGCCCAGCTCTATGCGATCGCCGATTCTGCCAGCGCCGCGAAACTGGATGACCTTGGGTTCTGGGTGGACCGGCTCGGTGACGAAGATGAGCCACAGACGAGCGACCTTTATATCCTGCGCGACGATCGGCAGATGGAAACTGGTTTCCTCGACGACTCCGGCAACTCATTCCAGTTTTTTGGCGAACCGACCTCAGCGCGGCGCGTACTGAGCTCCACTGGTGAGGGTCTCTTCGTTTCCATACCTGCGGGACGATCCGTGGAAAGTTATCACTTCGCCGCTGCGCGTCACGGCCACAATCTAAAACTCATGCCGTCGCCGACGCTCCTCCAATCGATGGAGTTGGAAGAGAACGATCGATTGAGTGAAACCGTGGCCGCCGCCGAAGCTTTGCTGACAGGTCCGGATGAAGGCGCCGACACATTGGCGCCGCTACTCACCGATGCTCAAAAAAGCATTCTCCAAGAGACGATAACTGCCACCGCGATTAAAAAGGACATCGAACGCTACACAGGTGTACGACCGGTATTCGGAACCACCAAAATCGTCAGTCGCCACATTCAGCATCCTGCAAGTGTCGCCGCCGCTGCCGGCCTGGTCCGCGACTTCACTGAAATTGGCGCGGGCAGACTCAACGTCAGAACTCATGCCTTCACTCATGAAGGGCGCACGCTTCCCAACATCGAAGCCACACTACCGGCTGCTGGTAAACCGGGAGTGGTCCTGGTTACCGCTCATATGGATTCGACAGGTTCGCGCCAGGCCGGCTATCGCGCTTCCACGGACGACGCACCCGGCGCCGATGACGATGGGAGTGGTCTTGCAGCGGTGCTCTCGGTGGCGCGAGCCTTCGTCGCGATGGCCGACTCGATACCGCGCCGTGAAGTTCGTTTTGTGCTTTTCAATGCGGAGGAACACGGCTTGATCGGCAGTCGCGCCTACGCACGCGAGCAGGCCCAGATCAACGCCAAAATCGTTGCTGTTTTTCAGATGGACATGATCGGATTCGATCTGAATCCGGGACGTAGTTTCGAACTTCATGTCGGCTTCACGCCGTCCGTCAGCGTTCAGCAACGCTCCAAAAAACTCGCTCACTTAATCATGAGCCTCGTTCCGGAAGTTTCATCGACTCTTCCTGTGCCGCAACTGTATCCAAACGGAAACCAGCAGGATCCCGCTGAGAGCCGGAGTGATCACTACAGTTTTCAGCGTGAAGGTTACGCGGCATGCCTCGCGTCAGAAGATTTCTTCGTCGGGCCGAACCCGGATTCACCCGCGCCGGATCCGAATCCTAACTATCACCTGCCGGCTGATAAGACCGTCAATTCGCTCTATGCCGCCGACATTGCACGCGCTGTGGCCGCGGCGGCGTGGGTCGCTGCAATTCGCTGAGCGACGATGCGGTCTTTGGATAACTACAAATTCCCTTAGGTCCAATATTCAGAAAGAGAGGACGTATGACATTCGAACTAGATGACACCGTAAAGTTTTCTCAGGACGAGCTCGGCAAAACTAAAGCACTGGAACATCTGGAGCAACCATTCGTTGCCGGAGACACAGCCGCAGATATGGGCCTGTCCGAGTTTCCCTCCCCAAACACTCCTCAAGCGTTGGCGGAACAATACCTGCGACAAGTAGCCCCCGTTTACGGATTTGATCAAAACATGTTCGCGAATGGCGGCGGTTCTACTGGACTGTCGGACGACGTCGCCGCGATGTCCGCCGACGGAAAACTCGAACTGGCGGAAGAGAAAGACATCATGGGAACAACCACGGTCTCTTACCAGCAAACTTACGCTGGACTTCCGATTTGGAAAGCAGGCGCTAGTGTCACCATTCAACCGGAACCGATGCGCGTCACTGCTTCGCAGAGTTCGGTCCATAACGACATCAACCTTCCGGCAGGCTCGAATTTCGATTCGTCTGCATCCATGTCGGTGGACGAACTGAAACAAGTGCTCTACCTCACCGATACACCCGAAATCACCGGGACTCGCCGCTTGATCTATCAATTCGATCCGGCCCGACGAATCGATCCAGAAGCACTAATGGATCCAGGCGAGGACTCATTCGAACATGGGCCACCCACTCTACAGTTGCCTCCGCTGCCACCTCAGATTCAGCCGGGACAACACTATGTCGTAAAAGAAGTTCTGTTCACGCTCCCGGTTGTAAACATCGGAAGGGTCAACTGGCGTGCATTCATTGAAGAGCAGACTGGCGCGGTGCTTTACCTGAGGGCCCTCATCGCCTGCGCAACGGGACACGTGTTTAGATCTGACCCGTTGACTGCGGGTGCAGGGCCCGGGGTTATTCCGACCGCTACAGCGGCGGTACTCAATCCGTTCCGCAGCATCGTGAATCTCCAGGGACTCGTCAATGCTAATCCGCAGGGTCTCACTGGTCAGTTTGTAAGACTCACAGATAACGACGCACCGCCGATCCCCGCGCCCACGGCGGTTAATCCCCCGGCGACTTTCTCCTTCGATGCCCCAACGCGAAATTTCGCAGCGGCCAACGCCTATCACCATTGCGATTGGCTGTTCCGTTTGATGCAGGGCATGGGATTCAATCTGTCGACGTACTTCGACGGCACTGTTTTCCCAGTGCCTGTTGACGCGAGCGCTTTTAGCGATGCCGTCAACGCCCGCGCACCGGGAAATACGACGGGCACGGGCTCGGGCGGATTTCAATTTGGTCTGGCGGGAACTCCGTTTCCCTCCGTCAGCATCGCCGCTGACGTGCGAGTGGTCTTACACGAATTCGGTCACACGATTCTTTGGGACAGCGTACATTCACCCAATTTCGGATTTGCGCATAGCGCCGGTGATAGTTTGGCTGCGATTCTGATGGATCCGGAATCAGCGCTACGCAACGATCCGGTCAAACGATTCCACACCTTCCCGTGGATCCTTCCCAATCGACAACACGGCCGCGATGTTGCCGCTGGTTGGGGCTGGGGCGGAACAAGCGACACCGGTGGTTACAACAGTGAGCAGATTCTCTCGACAACTCACTTCCGTATCTACCGTTCGCTCGGCGGTGATTCGACGGATGTTACCCGACGAAAAATGGCCGCCAGGCAAGCCGTCTATTTGATTTTCCGTGCAATCGGTTCCCTGGCTACGAATCCAGTTACACCGACGCCAACTCCCAACACTTACGCAACGGCGTTGATGAACGCCGATATCGGCACAGCTAATTTCGAAGGCTATCGAGGCGGAGCTTTTCACAAAGTGATCCGCTGGGCTTTCGAGAAACAGGGACTGTTTCAAGCTCCAGGCTCACCCGTACCGGTGACCAAACCTGGTGCGCCCCCGAAAGTGGACGTCTACATCAATGACGGCGTCGACTATCTCGGCAACCCACGCAACGGTGAGTATGTGTTTCAACCAGTTCACTGGGATTGCAGAGATATTTGGAACCGTCTGAGTGTAACTCCCGGTGGCGGTGGTGGTGTTCATCAAACACCGGTTGTTGGTCAAACCAACTTCGCTTACGTGAAAGTAAAAAATCGAGGCACGCAAGCAGCAAACGACGTCGTCGTTCGCGGTTACTCAGCTAACCCGGGCGCCGGCCTGAGCTGGCCAGGCGATTGGAAACCGATGCTGACTCCGAAAATAACCGTCGCGAGCATTCCCTCAGGCGGCGAAGTCATTGTTGGACCATTCAAATGGAAGCCGGCGGTCGTCGGACATGAGTGCATGTTCATGGAAGTCAGCACAGCGGGCGATCGCAGTAACATCGACCCGGCAACGTTCTTCCCGAGTGCGACTGGTCCGACTCCTGAATGGCGTGTGGTTCCGTTCGACAACAACATCGGTCAACGCAATGTCGCGCCGGTTGCGGGCGGTGGTGGATTGCGAGGATTACTCTCGTCGTTCATCGGGCGCAAGTTCAAGGTGCGCAATCCATTGGACCGTGCGGCTCGGATAGAGATCAGATCAGAGTTGCCTAAGTTACTCAAAGAGAGAGGCTGGATTGTCGTCGTCGACCACCGGGAAACGACGACCAGTTTTGCTCTTGGACCAGGTGAATCCAGAGAAGTCGGGGTTGAACTGAAGCCCGGTGGTCAGTTCACCACGGAAGAGGTCAAACAAACACGCGGCGGTCAGATACGTCTGACTGTTGTCGCCGATGGCAATGTGTTTGGCGGTATGACTTACGATCTGGATCCAACGCTGGAGCGCGC
The DNA here is from genome assembly GCA_046732535.1 of Acidobacteriota bacterium. Taxonomy (GTDB): domain Bacteria; phylum Acidobacteriota; class Blastocatellia; order Pyrinomonadales; family Pyrinomonadaceae; genus PSRF01. The sequence continues at coordinate 23,691 of JBKPNH010000158.1, read as the reverse complement.
CCCAAGTGAACGCACTGGCATCGGGCCGATATCTCTCAACCATCCGGAGATTGAAGAAGCGATCCGCAATGCTCAGGACGAGGGTGACGAGTCCGTTCCGATGGCGCCTGAAACCTCAGAAAACGGAGGCGGTGTGCCCGTGCAGGCTGAGGGGGCGATCAGCACGGCTGAATCGCTGCTTTCTCAGTTGGGCGTTTTCAAGGAGACCGGTGGGAAAGTGAATCGCGTAACACTGCGAAAGGTGCTGCTGGAGGTTGACCTGGCTGACTGAATCTAGCCTTCGTCGGTGCCCCAACGGCCGAAGCCGCGCAGCTTGTTGTAGCGACGACTCAACCTGTCGTCCTGCGACGAGCTGACGGCTTCGGCCAGGCATTCACTTAAAGCTGAATCCAGAAAGCGTGCAGTTTGATCGTAGTCGTTGTGTGCCCCGCCTTCGGGCTCGGGAATGATCTTGTCGACGATTCCCTCTTCGAAGAGATGTTGCGCAGTAAGACGCAAACCCTCCGCGGCGAGATCCGCCTTCGCCGAGTCCTTCCACAGAATCGCCGCACAGCCTTCCGGAGAAATCACTGAGTAGATCGAGTTCTCGAGCATCAGCACCTGATCGCCGACGCCGATCGCCAGCGCGCCTCCCGAGCCGCCTTCCCCGATCACGGTGACGATGATGGGGACCTTGATCTTCGCCATCTCGCGCAGGTTGCAGGCGATCGCCTCTGCCTGGCCGCGCTCCTCGGCGTCGATGCCCGGATACGCGCCCGGTGTATCGATGAAAGTGAAGATTGGGCGGCCGAATTTTTCGCCGAGCTTCATCACGCGCAACGCCTTTCGATAACCCTCGGGCTTAGGCATGCCGAAGTTGCGATAGCTCCGCTGCTTGGTGTCGCGTCCCTTCTGATGGCCCACCACGATCACCGGCAACCCGTGAAAACGCGCCAGGCCGCAAACGATCGCAGGGTCTTCAGCAAACCGCTTATCGCCGTGCAGCTCGACGAAGTCTTCGAAGAGCCGCTCAATCAGGTCCAGCGTGTACGGACGATCGGCGTGGCGCGCGAGCTGCACACGCTCGAACGCGGTTCGCGTTTCGGCGGGTTTCTCAGGCGGCGGGTCTGGATTTTTCTTTTTGCTCATGTCGGGGAGACTTATCTAAAACTCCTGCTGGTCTGTGCTTCCTTTTCAAAACTGACACCGCAGCCGATCTTCTTCAAAGCCTCTTCCAGCTCGTTACTTCGTTTGACGCGCAATGCGTTGTTGGCCTGGATGCGAACGACGAGCCCGTCGTCGGTCTGTGTTTCGATCTTGACGTCGCAATCGCCGGGGTTTGTGCTCAAGACGCTCAGGATCGAATCGTACAACGTGGAGATATCCTCCTCCAGCAGCGGTGGCCGCAGCACCATGAACTCATTCTGCTGTTCCGATGCTTCGATACTTCGCACCTGATCGACGATGATCGTCGGTGGATTGTCCTCGCTCAGCTCCAGCCGGCCCATGATCACTGCCGGCAACTCATTTTGCAGGACGGCCGAATGCTTCCGGTAAACTTCGGGCCACAACACGCACTTTGTGCCGCCCGTTTCGTCTTCCAACCGCAGCAGGGCAAACTTGTCGCCCTTCTTCGTCGTTCGCAACTGAAGGTCGGAGATGATTCCGCCCGAGGTCACACGGGTTCCGGTCGCCAGGTTCGGAAGCTCCGAAGATGAGACCGCTTTCAGTTTCTCCAGGATCTCGAGGTATTGCGCAAGCGGGTGACCGGTGATGTAAAACCCGAGCGCCGCTTTTTCTGCTGCCAACATCTCAATCGGCGTCCAGCCTTTCAGCGTCGGAGAGAGTTCGTTCTTGTAGTCCACTGCCGCGGGCATGGCGCCGAACAGGCCGGTGCTCGCGCGGAGGCGATCGCGCTTTGCACCCTCAGCTCGCGCGAAGGCGGCGTCGATCGAACTGTGCAGTCCGCCGCGCCAAGCATGAATGGCCCGTCCGTCGCTCAGCGAATCAAAGGCCCCGGCGCTTATCAGACTCTCAAGGACGCGCTTGTTCAAAGTAGCAGAGTCGACCCGCTCGGCAAAATCGAAGAACGACCGGAACGGACCTGAGTCCCGCGCCTCACAAATCGCTTTAACTGCCGACTGGCCGAGTCCCTTGATGGCCGTCAAGCCGTAACGAATGGCTCCGCTTAAGGGCGTAAAGCCTGAATTGCTCTCATTGACGTCCGGTGGGAGGAGGGCGACTTTTTGTGCCCTTAACTCCTTCGAGTACTTAAACACCTTGGCGGCGTCCTGGGCTTCATTCGAGAGCACTGCCGCGTAAAAATGCTCCGGGTAATGGGCCTTCAGATACGCGGTTTGAAACGCGAGATAGGCGTACGCGACGCTGTGACTGCGGTTGAAACCGTAGTCGGAGAACTGCGCCATCAAGGAGAAGATCTTCTCGGCCTTCTCCTGTTTGATCCCGCGCTCGACGGCGCCCGAGATGAACTTCTCTTCATGGACGGCCATCTCCTCGCGCTTCTTCTTGCCCATCGCGCGGCGCATGAGGTCGGCCTCACTAAGTGTATAGCCCGCAAGCTTCTGCGCGAGCTGCATGATCTGCTCTTGATAGACGATGATGCCGTAGGTGTTGTTAAGGATCTCCTTCATCTCCGGCGTGATGTAGCGTACACTCTTCTTGCCGTGATGCCGGAGGATGAACTCGTCGACCATGCCGCCGTCGAGCGGGCCTGGCCGGTAGAGCGCGTTGAGCGCCGCGAGATCTTCGAGTCCCTTGGGCTTCAGCTTGCGACAGATCTCCTGCATGCCCGACGACTCGAACTGAAAGACCGCCTCAGTCCTTCCCTCAGCGAAAACTGCTAAAGCTTTAGCATCGTTAAGCGCTATATCCGGCCACTTAATCTCTTCGCCAAGCGTCTGTTTAATGCTGATTAAGCAGTCATTTATAACAGTTAAAGCGGTAAGCGCTAAAAAATCCATCTTAAGCATGCCGGTCTTTTCCAGGTCCGACATGACGTATTGCGTGGTGAGTTCTTCCTTCCCGGAGACAGCGATCGGGATCAGTTCCTGGAGCGGAAGGGGCGAGATCACCACGCCCGCGGCGTGAACTGAGGAGTGACGCGCGCAGCCTTCGAGCCGCTGGGCGATCTGAAGTATCTCTTTAACCTGCGGATTGGTTTCCATCTCCTTTCGGAGTTCAGGTACTTGCTCAAGTGCCTGGTTGATGCTGACGTTGCGGCCGCGGACGGGAGGCGGGATCAACTTGGCGATCCGTTCGACCTCCGCATAAGGCACTTCGAGCGCCCGGCCGACGTCCTTGATCGCGGCCTTCGACGCCAGCGTACCGAACGTGATGATCTGGCAGACCGAATCGCGGCCGTAGAGATTGGCGACGTGATTGATGACGTCGCCGCGGCCGCGGACGCAGAAGTCGATATCGATGTCGGGCAGCGAGACACGGCCGGGGTTCAGGAATCGCTCGAACAGCAGATCGTACTGGAGCGGGTCGACGTCGGTGATATCGAGGCAGTAGGCGACAAGTGAGCCGGCTGCCGAACCTCGCCCGGGGCCGACGGGAATCGCGTGCTCTTTCGCGTAGCGGACGAAGTCCCAGACGATGAGAAAGTAGCCGGGGAAACCCATCTGCTTAATCATCTGGATCTCGCTGGAAAGCCGCGTCTGATAATCCGTGAGCGGTTGTTTCAGTTCCCCACGACTGACGAGTGGATCCCACACCTGCTGGCGCCGGCGTTCGAAGCCTTGCCGCACTATCTTCTCGAAGTAGTCGTCAATCGACAGGCCCTCTTCCGTCTGCGGGATCGGGTATTGCGGAAGGTAGTTCACGTTCTGCGGCAGCTTGATGTCGCAGCGCTCTGCTATATCGACGGTACGGGTCAGCACTTCCGGAAGCTCGTCGCCGAAGATGCGCCACATCTCTTCGGCAGAGCGCACGTAAAAATTAGGACTGGCGTAACGCAGACGATTCGTCTCATTGACGGTCTTGCCGGAGCCGATGCACAGAAGAACGTCGTGAGCTCGCGCGTCTTCGGGCATCAGGTAATGCGCGTCGTTGGTAGCGACCAGCGGGACACCCGTTCGCTTCGAGAGTTCGACCAGTGGTTTACGAATTCGTTGTTGAGGTTCGAGGCCGTGTTCCTGGATCTCGAGGAAGTAGTTCCCTTTTCCGAAAATCTCTTCGAAGTCGACGGCCGCCTTCGCCGCCTCATCACACTTGTCGGCCGCCAACATGGCAGACGGCCAGCCCGACATGCAGGCGGAGAGACCGATCAGTCCTTTGCTGTGTTCGGCCAGTAGATCTCTGTCGATGCGCGGTTTGTAATAGAAGCCTTCCGTGTAAGCCTTCGACGTCAGGCGCACAAGGTTCTGATAACCCTCGTAGTTCTGGGCCAGCAGAATCAGATGGAAGTTGGCTTTCTCTCCGGGCGCGCTTGCGGCCTTTTCTTTGCGGCTGCCGCGCGTGATGTAAGTCTCACAACCGATGATGGGTTTCACGCCCTTGTACTTCATCGCGTTGTAGAAGGAGATCGCGCCGTACATGTTGCCATGGTCGGTCATGGCGCATGCGTTCATGCCCAATTCCTCAAGGCGATTGGAGAGCGGTTTTATCTGAATGGCGCCGTCAAGCAGACTGTAATCGGTATGAAGATGAAGATGTACGAAGTTTTTATCGTTCATTTAATTGTGCAGAATGTTATTCCCACTCGATCGTTGAAGGCGGCTTGGAACTGATATCGTAAACAACTCGATTGACGCCTCGTATCTCTGAAACCATTCTGGCCGAGACTCGCGCCAGCAGATCGTGCGGCAGCCGCGCCCAGTCGGCAGTCATGCCGTCGACGCTGGTGACAGCGCGAATCGCGACCACCCGTTCATACGTTCTCTCGTCACCCATCACGCCGACAGTCGACACGGGCAACAGAACCGGAAACGCCTGCCATACCGAGTTGTACAACTCGGCGAGCCGCAGCTCCTCGTCCAGAATTCTGTCGGCCGCTTGCACGAGACGAATCTTCTCGTCCGTTATGTCACCGAGAATACGCACGGCCAAACCGGGACCGGGAAAGGGATGTCTGCCGAGGATCTCTTCCGGCACGCCCAGCTCTCGTCCGATCAGCCGCACTTCATCCTTGAACAGCTCGCGCAGCGGCTCAATCAATTTGAGCTTCATCTTCTCGGGGAGCCCGCCGACGTTGTGATGACTCTTGATCACCGCTGATGGACCGCGCACGGAAACCGATTCGATCACGTCCGGATACAACGTTCCCTGGACCAGAAAACCGACGTCGCCGAGCCGTCGTGCTTCCTCTTCAAAGACGTCGATGAAGACTTTTCCGATGCGCTTTCGCTTCTCTTCGGGATCGGTGACTTCGCGCAGCGCTTCGAGGAACAGATGTCCGGCGCGCACGCCGTGAATGTTCAGCTTCATGCTCTGTCGCAACAGCGCGAGCGTCGACTCAAACTCGCCTTCACGTAACAGACCGTTGTCGACGAAGATGCACGTCTGACGATCGCCGACCGCGCGGTGGACCAGCGCCGCCGCGACAGTCGAATCAACACCGCCGGACAGACCCGACACCACTCTTCCTGTGTCGCCAAGCTGGGCACGGATGCGCGCGACCTGTTCCTCGATAACGGCTTCGGGCGACCAGTCGCCGCGGCAGCCGCAAACGGAAAAGAGGAAATTCCGCAGCACCTGCGCGCCGAGTGGAGTGTGTGCGACTTCGGGATGAAACTGCACGCCGTAAATCCCGCGGCTCGGGTTCTCCATCGCGTTCAGCGCGTCGTCAGTCAGCGCCGTCACCTGAAAACCTTCCGGAATCTCGGTGACGTGATCGCCATGACTCATCCAAACGTCCATCTCCGCCGGCAGGCCCTGAAACAACCTGCTGGTCACATCCAGAATCTTTAAACGGGCGTACCCGAACTCGCGGTTCGGCGAAGCGACGACAGCACCGCCCAGTTCGCGCGCGAAGACCTGGAACCCGTAACAGATTCCGAGCGACGGACAGTCGATTGAGTTGAGCAATTGCGGATGAGGTTTGGGAGCGGCCGCGTCGTAAACGGAGGACGGGCCGCCGGAGAAGATCAGTCCTTTCGGAGATCGCGCGTTTATGGCGTCGATCGGCGCATTAAACGGAAGAATCTCGCAGTAGACGCCTGCTTCTCGAACGCGACGGGCTATTAGCTGTGTGTACTGTGATCCGAAGTCAAGTATTATTACGGTTTCGTGCTGCGGGACGTTACTCAAGTAAACCTCAGCGCCTGGTTTTTAATACGTGGAATAGAAGAGTGGCTGATTATACACAAAGGCGAATCGATCATAAAAAACTTGCCCTGGTGTTATTTTGCGTTGTATTTGCAACGATCACAATCGTGCACGCGGGCGTGCGCGTCGGCGTGCGCGTCGGCGTGCGCGTCGGCGTGCGTCCAGGTACTGACGCACTTCTTTCCCAGCCGCTCACGGTGCGCTGGCGTTACGAATCAAACGTAACACTAAATCTCACGCCTGCTTTCGACAAAGAACGCGTCTACTTGCCGCTCGCCGGCGGAACGATCGTCGCGCTGACAGTCCGCGACGGTCAGCTTTACTGGCGTTCGGACATGGGCGGCGAGCTTTCAGCATCGCCGATTGCCGACGAAACGGCGATCTACGTCGCGTCTGAAACTACGGGGTCAAACGCGGAGCCGCGGCGTTCAGGCGGCGCGTTGCGCGCACTCAGCCACGAAGGAGGTGTCACGCAGTGGATGACGCCGCTCGTTACACCGCTTCGAGGGGCACTCGCAACCGGCGGCGGCAAGGTGTTTGCCGGCGGCAACGACGGCAGGGCTTACGCTTTTGATAAACACACTGGCGGCGTTCTCTGGTCGATACCATTTTCTTCGCCGTTCGCCGGTCAACCCGTTTTGAAGTCGGGCCGCGTCTACTTCGGCAGTGAGGACGGCACGCTGCTCGCGCTTGAGGAAACGACAGGCAAACAACTTTGGCGTTATCGCACTAAAGGCGCCGTTCGCGGTCCGGTTGCTGTCGATGGTGAAAACGTCTACTTCGGTTCGGGAGATGGTTACGTCTACGCCGTTACGGCAGACAGAGGCCGTTTGAAATGGCGGAAGCGAACAGGCGCAGGCGTCGAGGCAGTCGTGCTCGCGGGCGACATGCTGCTCGTCGCTTCGTTGGACAACTTCGCTTATCTGTTGAACGACAGAGGCGCGATGCTTTGGAAGAAGCAGTTGCCGGGACGCATCTCTTCGCAGCCGCTCACTGTTCAGGAAGCGGCGCTATTCACGCCGTTGTCGAGCTCAGCGGCGGTCGTGTTGTCGTTGAAAGACGGGAAGCAGGTCAATTCACTTCCCACTGAGGAAGAACTCACCAGTTCAGCCGCGCCGATCCTGGTTGGCGATGCCGTTATCGTAACGATTGAACACGGCTTGCTGGCGTTTGCACGACCCGCGAACGCGGCCTCGAAACCTTGAAACCCCGAAGCCCTGACTCACTTACGCTCGGCGCACTGGATTTGTCTCGATCTTGGTTTCCGCTGATTCACCGCGGCGCCAAAAGATGCTCGCAACGCGCGACAGCAGTCCATGCAGGATGTAGCTGATCACGACCGCCAGCAACACGTACTGCGAGTAGAGAAAGATCAGCATTCCCACAGCGAGCGCGAGAATGATCGTCCGCATACTGCGAACACTCGTACCGACCGTCTTGAAACTCGAGAACCGCAAGGTGCTGACCATCATCACACTCAGCAGTCCGACCAGCAGCATCAACAATGCCGAATAGATTCTCGCTCGCTCAGGACCGAAGTAAATGAGCGGCGCAGGTGAGAAGTGCACCAAAGCAGCAATCAGACCGCCGGCCACAGGAATCGGTAAACCGACGAAGCTCTTCTTGTCTGTTTTTACTGTGCCTTCGGCGAGAATACGCGGCCGCGAAGCCTGCACGTTGAAACGCGCGAGACGAAAAGCGCCACACATTAAATAAAGGAACGACAAAAACCACGCCAGACGATGAAGGTCGCTTCCTTCAGTCAGACTCACACCATAACCCCAGACGTAAGCCAGGATCGCCGGTGCCAGACCAAACGTAACTACGTCGGCGATCGAATCGAGTTGGATACCGATCTCGGTCGTGGTTTTAGTGAGACGCGCGATACGGCCGTCGACCATGTCGAACAACAAGGCCCAACCGATCGCCATCGCCGCGCTGTCGAAGTGTGATGTAGCAGCGACGATGTCCGGAGTCGGGCCTCCGAGCAGTTGGAAGCCGCGCAACGACGCCATCACGGAAAAGAACCCCATGCCGATGTTGGCAGCCGTGAAGGCTGAGGGCAGCAGGTAGAGCCCTTTCCGCAACCCTCGACGCGGCGGGTTTGGCCGCTCGTGTTCCAGATCTTCTGACGTGGAGCTCATAGAATTCTCCCAATCACCGTTATGCCGCCGCGCACGCGCGCGCCTTCGGTGACGGTTACCTTTACGTTGGCCGGCAGGAGGACGTCGGTGCGCGAGCTAAACTTGATCATTCCGAACCGCTCGCCCAGCGACAGTGTATCCCCTTTTCCTTTCCAGCAAACAATGCGCCGGGCCAGGATTCCGGCGATCTGCGTGCAGACGACCCTGATCTTCGGGCCTTCGATCGTCAGTGCGTTCTGCTCGTTCACAAGGCTGGCGTTTTCGTTCGTGGCCATCAGAAACTTCCCTGGCGAATAAACAACGTCGACGATTCGGCCGGGAATGGGCGCGCGGTTGATGTGTACGTCCAGCGGCGACAAGAAAATGCTGACAACTGTCGGAGAATCCGTTTCTGGCGCGATGGTCTTCACGCGCGTCACTCTTCCGTCGGCTGGCGCGACGACGACGTTCGGATCGTCGGGCGGAACCCGTTTCGGATCACGAAAGAAAAAAGCCATGAACGCCGCTACGACGAGCAGCAACAGACCGACCCACCAAAAACCAAACACGCCCGCCCCAACGGCCAGGACCGCTGGTACCACGATGTAAGGAATGCCGTCTCGAACGATACTCAATCTGGTTTTAAACCCCTTATTACGCTAAAGGGGACGCGCAACTCTTGTTCCACGTCCCCTTTGATTCTTTAAACTCGGAGAAACTGCTTCCGCGCAGCTTCAGTGACTCATACTTTGAGTCTTTTGGTATTGCAACATAATCGAATACATCTGGTCCTTGAGAGCTAATTTCTTTTTCTTGAGCGTGATTTCCTCCAGTTGTTCTTCGTCACTCGGATAGGAAAGAGCTGATAATTCGCTGAGGCGTTCTTCGTATTTATGATGTTCTCTCGCTAACTCGCGAAATTCCGGGTCCCGGTTTATCAACTCTTCTTTCAAACTATCCGTGGTTGCGATGTCCATGTTGGTGCATGTCTCCTTTCAGACGATGGGACTGGGCAGGATGGTTTTGGAGGTAACGGCCTGGTACCTCCCTTTGGATTGTCTCGCACGGTAAAAATGGTAGCCCAACAAGTGGGTCAAATCAAGCGGGTAATTCGTCTCAAATACTCGTTCCACTTCAGGTGCTGCGAGCGAGGTCTAAATTAACGTTTGCCAAGGACCAAACTCATGACAACCGCATCTTCCTTTGGATCGGAATAATAGTCCGTGCGCCGCGCAATTGCCGTAAAACCCTGATCTCGGTAGAGCGCCTGGGCGGCATGATTGCTGCTCCGCACCTCGAGAAACGCCACGTGTACGTTCAATTTTCCCGCCGTTTCGAGGATACGGCCCAACAAGGCCCGGCCGATGCCTCGCCGCCGGTACTGGTCTCGAACCGCGACGTTATTGATGTGCAGTTCACCAGCCGATTCGCGCGCCACGATGTAACCTGCTATTCGCTGGTATTCGATGATGGGCGCGGGAGCAACACGGGCGATCAGCATCAGATCGCGGTTCACGCCCTGGAGTTCGGCGTAATACGCGGCCCAACCCCAGCGGCTCAAGCCCGTCGTCTCTTCGATCTCGACGACCTCCAGCAGATCGTGCTCGGTCATGCGCGAGATCGTGATGTCGTGAAGAGTTGAGGTCATTACGTTTTTAATTGAGCGTCGGCTGGACGGACATAGATTGCGCGCAGTGAGTAGGCATCGTGGAACTCGTTTTTACGCAAAGCCAGCTTCGCGACATACGTCGCGAGATTCGGATCTTGCGGAGCGATGCGCCAGTCTTTACCCGCCGCCGAGCTTTCGATCAATTCACGATGGACGATCGCGCCTTCACCGCACCACGTCACCGATTCGAGATGACCATATCGTTCGAACAGTAGCGCCGGTGGAACGTGTGCGGCTTCGTCCAACGCTTTCACGTCGTTCGCGGCGGAGACTGAAAACAATTGTGTAAAGACCTCGCCACGGCCGGCCGGCAGCAACGCAACGGATTTTTCAGCGACGCCGCCGGAAAGCGCAACCGCTTCCAACGTCGGAACTCCGACGGATGGACGATCCAATGTCGCGGAGAGTGCTTTGACAGTGGCAATACCGATTCGAAGCCCGGTAAAACTTCCCGGTCCGGTCGCCACGGCAAACACGTCAATATCAGACACACGAATCTGTGTCTCCGCGAGAAGCTTGTCGACGTCGGCAAGCAACGTGTTCGAATGCGAGATCTTTGGATCGCCGCTGACGACACCCAGCAACTGCTCGCCGCGCGCAATAGCCACACTGCCCGATAACGTCGCGGTCTCAACGCTGAGAATTAGTGGGTCCGACATCTTCGATCAAAAAGCCATCCAGCCACATCGTGCCAAAGATTGGACACGGTGAACACGCACCCGCGGATTTCGTCAATTCTAATACGATCGCTTGCGTTGAGGGCGCTGTGGAAAATTCAAAACTCATCCATTGCCAGTTACTTGTTGGCGTGGGAAACACCTCAGATTGTCCCAGGCGGTGATTATCCGCGGCATCGCTCACTGCGATCATCGGCGGTGCGCCAGTGACGATCTCCTTTGTCTTCACGTTGAAACTGATTCGATAACGTTTCTGCGGTTCGACAACGATCGTCTGCGAGATCAAGCCACTTGTGTCCTTCCATTCGCCGTTGAAACCGACCAGCAGGCTTTTACTTCCACTCGACACTTCAGCATTATCAAGCGCTATCCTCGGCTCCGGTTTTGGAACAACGGTCCATCCGAAGTTTCGATTCGTCAGCAGCAGCGGCTCTTCAAATCCTCCATTCAATACTACAGGCATACTGAGTTTGGCATCAGTACGCCAAAGCTCGAACGCCTCGCGAAAGGCTTTTGCTGCGAGCAGTTGATTCACGAGTTCGCGTCTATTTTCGTCGGAAAGCGGCGCGCCGAGCAAACTCACGTGCCGCAAACACTCTTTGCCCTTCCCTTTTTGAGCGAGAAAACGCGCCAGCGCCAAACGATCGCCATCGTCCCTGATTTGGACCAGCGTTTCGACCATGTTTACGTCACCGCGCGAAAGGCCCCAGGCGAGGTCGATGAAGTTGGGCAGCAAACTCTTCTTGCTGGCAACAGCCGCGCGTAGATCGTCGAACGCCTCCGTATACTGTCCCATTCGCAATCTGAGATTGCCGCGCTGCCAAAGCGTGTGGGCGTAGTAAGGCGCCCAACGGACGGCTTGATCGAAAGCAGCCAACGCGCCGGCAGCATCGCCCAACCCATCTTTCGTACTCCCGAGCTCGAGCCAGAGGTAATCATCGCGATACCGCAGACTCGCCGCCGTTTCGAAACTCTTCGCCGCTTCGAACGGCATGCCGGTACGATTCAGCACTCTCGCACGAGCGCGATGTGCTTCGGCGTCAGACGGAGCAAGCGCGATCGCCTGATTGGCAGCCGGAAGCGAGTTCGCGACGACGGCATAGCGGCCGAGTAGCCGCCCAAAACCGAATCGCGCCGCTGCCTGCATCGCGAAAAGGCAACACGCGATCGCGAGCAGTGCGACTACGCTGCGTAGTAACACGGAGTTGTTATTTGATTAATGCTTAGTTTGAAGCGCCGCTTGGATTGTCCTGGAAAAAGAGCGGTGTAAGTCCCGCCGCCGTGCCTGCACCGACGATGGCGATAGTCGCTGGAACGCCAAGGCCAAATAGTCCGCCTTGACTGCCCGAAGCGCCCGCGTCTGTTGGGGGCACACCGGTGGCCACGTCCGTGCTGCAGACGCCCTGGCCCACGGCAGGCGCAGTCCCCGGCTGATAGCGCACTTCGAGGTCTCCGCCGGAAGCCGGGTTCGTCTTTCCAACGCTGCCTTGATCGGTTGCGATCTCGCCGGTGGCATTTTTCCGGGCGGAAACTTTGGCGCAGCCGGTCATGACCAGAGCTTTGAAGTTACCCTGATCGTCAAACGTGAGCGTCAGTTTGGTGTTGGGTCCGATGTCGACGCTGCCGAGTGGTCCAAGGTTCACCGTCGCGGATTGATCGGCGCCGGTTTCAAGCGTCGCCCCGCTCACGATCGAGGCGCCCGTAGTCGCGCTCAAACCGTTGACCTGGATCGGCTGATTGTTTCGGGTTGTTAACCGGGCTACCGTTTGAGGTGGAATCGGTACCGCTGTGGTGGTTGGTCCAGCAAGGCTGATTTGGAGACCAACTTGTGCAATGGAGAAAAGAATTAACGCCGCAATTACTCTGGGACCATTACGTCGTTTCAGATTCATCTAAACATCCCTTCTCAAGAGAAACAACACAGCGACTAAAACTCGCCCGTTCATTGAGCGAAGTCTACTGGTGTTAAGCGTTTAGGTCAACGACTTTCTTAGTTGCACCTGCGGGCGCCGGCGCTGTCGCCAGCATTACCAGCACGAGAAAGATGAGCGCGTTGCTCATCAAGTGCAAACCGAAGTCGACCAGGCTATGGACCAGGACGCCTGTCATTCCGACCAGCGCGCCATAACGAACCGGTCCATTGTCAAAAAAATTCAGTCGCGCTCTGCGAATCACCATCACCGCAAACCAGATCCCGATCCCCAATCCGATCAAGCCGCCGCTCGAGAGCACTTCGAGATACTCGTTGTGTGCTTCCTGTGGCGTGAGCGCGCCGGAGGCGTCGTGATAAGCAGTAATGGCGATCCAGTAGCCGCCGAACCCGACGCCGGCAATTGGGTGCGCCGCAAACATTTTCAGGGTCGCACGCCAGATCTCGTTTCTACTCGCGCCGTCGCGCGTTGTATCGCCCGCGAAATCCGTGCTCGCGGATTCGAGGTTGGACGCGAGTCGATCGCCGCCAACCCAGAGCGTGCCTATTAATAGGCCAGTCACCAGAACACCGATCAAAACGAATCTGTTCCGCTTTAGTAACAGCAATGCGCATACGACCACCTGCGACAGCATCGCCAGAATGCCGCCACGCGAGTTGGACAACACGAGCGCGATCCAGATCGGCAGCAACAACGCCACGTAGATCATCAGTCGATCTCGTCTGATGCCTCGTCCCAGAATGAGCCCAAGCACAGGCCCGAACGCCATCTCCATCAAGTATGCGAAATGGTTCTTGTTGATGAACTGCCCGTAGCCCTGGCTTTTCTTCAATGTCGGCAGCACGAAGCCGACTTGTTCCTGCTGTGTCGCTTGCCGGAGGATTCCGAAGATGGCGCTTGCAACCGCGACCGCAATCACGACGTGAATCAGCACGCGCATGCGCCCTTCGCTATCGGCGTAGCGATACAGCAACGCCAGGCAGACAGTAAGAGCCAGGACCTGGAGCACAAAGAACCGCGTTTGATACGGATCGGCGCTAATATTCGTTGTTTGCAAAAACGCGAACCCGGCGAGCACCAGCAACGGCGCCAATATCTCTCGTGGCCCAACGTAATTCGACCCGCTAATCGCCCACTCGACAATAGCGACGATACAGATCGCGAAGACCGCACAAATAAACGCCGCCTTCCACCACGGATCAACCGTCCCATACGGAATCGCGGCCAATACAATCAGACCCACCAACGCAACAAAGATTACGCGGCGCAATCGTCCCGCACCTCGTCCCCTACGTGATTCGTCGTCACGACAACCGGCACCTCATGAAGCGTGACAATCCTCGCGACAGCATCCGTAAACTCGCGCCGGAAAAGATCGCTTAAATAGTTCGTGTCCAGCAGCAGCGTCTCGCCATTCAAGCTGTGATAGAAGTTGAACCAGCCCCACTCGACGCCGTTCTTGATCAGCGGCAAACGGAAAGACCATTCTGAACGGCCACGGAACACCTCATCCGCATCAAGGCCATTTGCCGACCACGACCATGACACGTGCCCGTTTCGGAATTCCAGATCCTGTTTCGGATGCCTTTGCCGGCTCGCGTTGAATGCTCGCTCATTTATCTCCGCGCGGCCGACTTGTCCGACCAGCGCGTTCGCAAAAGAAAACTCTCCGGAGTCGAGCATGTGGCGCGTCGCTTCAAACATCTCATGCAGATCGGAAGCCTTCGACAATGCCCGAGCTGCGCGCCGGACGCGGATATTGTTCGCGACTCTCAACCGGCGGTCGCCGACCGTGCGCTTCACTCCCGCTCTAATCTCGTCGACTTCGTGATAACGGAGGTGGCCCACCGCGATGATCACTGCAACCGAGATCACGAACAACATGAAACCCGTCAGCTTCGATCCGCTCGCCGGAAAGATGAGCGCGACAAAACCAAACGCCGCGCACACGCCGTAAAGCACCAGCGCCGCACGCCGTTGTGACCAACCGCGCGCCAACAGCATGTGATGAATGTGTTCCTTATCGCCCTGGAAGACCGGCTTGCGACTCACCATTCGCCGAGCCATCGTCATCGCCGTGTCGACGACGGGGAAACCGAACGCGAGGATCGGTACCACGATCGCGACCGCCGTCGTCGCTTTCTGCGTTCCAAGAACCGATAATGCCGCCAACACGAAACCGATGAAGAGCGCGCCGGAGTCGCCGAGAAAGATTGACGCCGGATTGAAGTTGTAACGAAGAAAACCAGCGAGCGCGCCGCAAAGTACCAGCGACACGACAATCATCAACGGCCGTTCCTGCGAGACCGAAACGCCGAGAATGACCAGCGACGAGAACAGCGCGGCGCCGGACGCGAGACCGTCCATGCCGTCGATGAGATTGAACGCGTTGGTAATCCCGACCAGCCACACGACCGTGATCGAGAACGACAGCAGGACGGGCAGTTCAACCGAGCCGGCGAACGGAATCGAGACCGCGTCGATTCGCCCGCCCATCGCGTAGAACAAACTCGCAATCAATCCGAGCGAGATAAATTTGACGGCCGCATTTGTGCCGCGTAAGTCGTCGTACATCCCGACCAGCAGCACCAGGGTCGCCGGAATCGCCAACGTCAGGAATTCGTTTTTGAATCCGCCAAGTGTTTCCGTCAGCAGGTTATCCACGAACGGGAGCAGCGACAGCGCAGCCAGACACGAAAGAAAGAGCGCAACTCCACCCAGCCTCGGTATCGCCGTGCGATGAATGCGGCGGCCATCGACCGGCACGTCCAGTAACTTGAGTCGTTGACACAGCCGCCTGATGAGCGGCGTGGTGACGAGCGACGCAATCGTGGCGATCAGGAAGAGAGCAAAATAAGTTTTCAAGACAGAGTAACCTCCTCCATCATCTGCGGCAGAAGCTTGTGTTTTGAAAACGAATGCTTGGTAAAAATTCGCGTCCCAGGTCGTGCGTTGAGAATGCATGAAGCGACGCCGGTGACATCGCCGTGCCGTAAAGAGAACGTCGTAAGGTCTGTGATGTGACTGCGTTCAGGTCCGATGTAGAGAACCGGAGCGCCGATCGACATGATGTTGTAGACCTTGCACGGGTGAACGATGCCGACAAACGGATCGCCCATCACTACAACGTGCAAGTCGGCTGCTGACAAAGAGCTCGAAAGCTCGTCTAGGGGCTGATACGGCAGGCACGTCACGTTATCGAGCCGGTGCCGCGAAGCAAACTCGCGCACCTTCGCATGTTCGCTGCCGCCGCCGACAAAGCAGAACGCGATCTCTTCGCGCGCTTTCAACTCGCGTGCGGCCCCGAGCAAGGTGTCGAGCGGGTGACACGGACTGTGATTGCCCGAGTACATCACGACGAACTTCTGCGTTAATCCGTGTCGCTCACGAAACGCTTCCCTGCCCTCGGCTGAATAAACGACCGCGTCGTCGTGCGACCACGGCGGAACGACGGCAATCCGATCCGCATCGACGCCTTTCGCCAGCACTCGCTCTTTCATGAAGCGGTCCAGAACGACCGTGCGATGCGCGTGTTTGAGACTCCAACGCAGCATCTTTTGCAGTAGCCGCGTCACGCGCGAGTGTTCGTCGAGCCATCCGGCGGCGACGGCTTCGTCGGGATTGAGGTCCATCACCCAGAAACAGAAGCGGCCGCCTTTCAACTTCACGAAGAGCGTTCCGAGAAAGGAGATCAGCGGCGGTGAAGTGAGCGCGACGACGACGTCGAACCGTTTCAACGTCAGCAAGCGAGCGGAACAGCTCGCGATGAAGCTGGCAAAACTCAACACGCGCCGCAACCTGCTGTTCTTCCCCAGCGACAGCGACGGGATGCGAATGATCGTGATCCCTTTCCAGCATTCTCGGCGCGGAAAACGCGTGGAAGGATCGTCGTAGCCTCGATCGCCCGTCAAAACTGTTACTTCGTGACCGCGTGCGGAGAGTTCGGTGGCGAGATCGGTGAGGTGTTGTGCCGTGGAGACCACATCGGGGTAGAAACACTGATTAAGAAGGAGAAATCTCAACCCGTGGATCTATTGTTCGATCGGGCGCCTATGTTCGTTGAGCCCTCTCTCGAAAATCGGCAACTGTCTTTTCCAATCCTTCGCGCAACGGAATCGTCGGGTTCCAACCGAGCAAGGTCTGCGCTTTGGTGATGTCGGGCTTGCGTTGCCGCGGATCGTCAGCGGGCAACGGTAAGTATGTAAATCCGGAGTCGGAGCCGCAAATGCTCATTACCTCTTCCGCCAACTGCTTGATGGTGAACTCGCCCGGATTACCGAGGTTCACCGGTTCGTGAAGGTTCTCGGTATTCATCAGTCGAATCAGAGCCTCGATCAAGTCGTCGACGTAACAGAACGAACGCGTTTGGAGGCCCTCGCCGTAAAGCGTCAGCGGCTCGCCGCGTAACGCCTGGACGATGAAGTTTGAAACGACTCGTCCGTCGTCTTCGAGCATGCGCGGGCCGTAGGTGTTGAAGATGCGGGCGATGCGGATGTCGACGTTGTTCTGCCGGTGATAGTCGGTCATCAACGTCTCGGCGATCCGTTTGCCTTCGTCGTAACACGAGCGAAGGCCGATCGGGTTGACGTGACCCCAGTAGTCTTCCGGTTGCGGATGGACCAGCGGGTCGCCGTAGACTTCCGACGTCGACGCTTGCAGGATGCGCGCGCGCACGCGCTTCGCCAGACCGAGCATGTTGATCGCGCCCATTACGTTGGTCTTGACGGTCTTCACCGGGTTGTACTGGTAATGGACCGGTGATGCGGGACAGGCGAGGTTGTAGATCTGGTCCACTTCGAGAAGGATCGGTTCCGTAACGTCGTGGCGGATCAACTCGAAGCGCGGATTGTCGAGCAGGTGAAAGATGTTCTCGCGCCTGCCGGTGAAGAAGTTGTCGAGGCAGAGCACTTCCTGGCCCTCGCCAATCAACCGCTCGCAAAGATGCGAACCAATAAATCCTGCCCCGCCCGTTATTAAAATCCTCATCCGTGATCTCCCATCCTGCGTACGATGTGGTTACCAATATAAAGCGCATCCATCCGTGTTTTCAAAAAACAATCGATAGCGTGGCCCGGCGTGCAGACGATGGGCTCGTTTTCATTGAACGACGTGTTGAGCAACACGGGCACTCCGGTCAGCGCCGCGAAATCCGAAATTAACTGATAGTAACGCGAATTGAGTTCACGCGAGACGGTCTGTAGACGCCCCGATCCGTCGACGTGAGTCACGGCCGGGATCTCGGTGCGCCGTTCCGGCCGTACCTGGTAGACCATCAACATCGTCGGCGCCGGGTGAGTCTGTTCGAAATAATCCCCGACCCTTTCTTCGAGAATGGACGGGGCAAACGGCCGGAACGGCTCCCGCTTCTTGATGCGATCGTTGAGAACATCTTTCATCTCCGCTCGACGCGGATCGACGACGATCGATCGATTCCCGAGCGCGCGCGGCCCAAACTCCATTCGTCCCTGAAACCACCCGACGACCAGCCCGTCGGCAATGTCGTGCGCGGCGCGTTTGGTGAGCTCTTCATCCGTGTAGGTTTCGAAGTTTAGTTTCGCATTGCTCAACGCCTCGCGGATTTGATCGTTCGAAAACTCCGGGCCGGTGTAAGCGCCGATCATGTGCTCGCCGCGTTTGTAGATCTCATAACAGACGCCGACAGCAGTTCCGCTATCACCGGCCGCGGGTTGAACGAAGATACGTCGGAACGGCGTGTGCAACAGAATCTTTCCGTTCATGACAGAGTTGTACGCCACGCCGCCGGCAAGACCAAGGTTTTCGAGTCCTGTCCGCTCATGAAGATGATTCAGGACGTGAAACGCAACCTCTTCCAGCCGCAGTTGCAGACTCGCGGCGATGTCGCGCTCGCGATCCGAGAGCGGCGAACCTGCTGTTCGCGACGGTCCAAACGTCTCGGCAAAGCGATCGGAAAACACGCGGCCGACGACGGGCGAGCCGCGGTCCCACGTCATCTCGACGCCTTCCGCGTGATGGCGGAAGTAGTCGAGGTTCAGACGAAACTGACCGTTCTCTTCTGTACGAACGATATCGCGAAACTCTTCGACGAAGCGCGGCCGCCCGTATGGCGCAAGGCCCATCACCTTTCCTTCGTCGCCATAGTGCGGAAATCCGAGAAACTGCGTCGTGGCCGTGTAGACGATGCCGATTGAATGGGGATACTCGACTTGGCCGAGTATCTCGATCGCGTTGTCCTCGCCAACCGCCCACATCGTCGAGATGAAGTCGCCGAAGCCGTCGATCGACAACAGCGCCGCGCGTTCGAACGGCGAGACATAGAAACAGCTTGCGAGATGCGCGCGATGATGTTCGACGTTGTGAAACTGCGCTCGAATGCGGCTCTTCGGTGCGTCAAAGACGCGCGCCAGTTCGGATTTCAGGTCGCGCACCTTCGCCGCATTGCCGAGCCGGTCCCTGATCTGATTGATGAGACCGGCGCCGCCTTCTTTCGCTGCGCGAGACGCGGCGAACAACACCTTCTTATGAAGATGCGCCGAAGGATCTCTCGAGATACCGACGTGGTCCAGGTGTTCAAGACCGATGCCTGCCGTCTCGAGGCAGTAACGTATCGACTGCTCGGGAAAGCCGGCGCAATGTTTGAAACGATTGAAGCGTTCCTCTTCGACGGCGGCGATCAGCTTGCCGTCGCGGATGATCGCTGCCGATGCATCACCGTGATATGCGTTGATGCCCAGGATGTACGTTGCCATCGAACCAGCTCTTGATCCAGTAAACCGACAACATCAACTCTGCTGTTGCTCTTTGAAAGGCGTAATAGAAGCCGGGCCAACCGTCTCGAACTCCGCCGCGCACGATCAGGCAATAGAACAACGCGAGTGGTGGGACGATCAGCGGCCAGCGCCGCATGCGGTCCACGCGACTTAGATCGCCCGGACGGGCGGCGCGCAACTTTTGCGCTTCGAGTTTCGTGTAGCGCGCCTGCGATTCGAGCCAGCGGCGTAGTGGTTTTCGATCGTCGTGCAGCATCGGCGAGCGCAGTTCGTCGATTCGTCCGGCGAGAGAGACTCGTTGCGTGTGTCCGTCCTGAATGTAATTGGCTGCGGCGCAGCGGTAGAGAACAGTGACGGGCGGATAGACGCCGCTGTGCAGTCGTTTTCCTGAGATGCAGTAGACGAACCGGGCGCGGTAACCGGCAGTTTCTTCGAGTGGTTTTAGGTTTTGGAGTTCATGGATGAGATCTGTGTTCAAAAGGTAGTCAGCGTCGAGCGCGAGCACCCACTCGGTCGTGATTCCTGTTTCTCTCAATCCGAATTGCCACTGATGGCGATGTGAGTCGAACACGCGCTGCACGACTCTCACGTTCGGAAATGAAGCGGCGATGGCCGTCGTTTCGTCAGTGCTGAAACTGTCGACCACGACGATCTCCGTGGCCCAACGCACGCTTTCCAACACGCGCGCGATGTTTGGCGCTTCGTTGTAGGTCAGTATCAGCGGCGTGATTTGATCGAGCATTGTTTGTACCCGTGGCAGATCATGTTCTTCCACAGCCATGGAGCGCGGCCGTAGAAGGTGAAACTGAGATCCGTAAACGAATGGTGCGCCATTAGTTTTGACAAGCTGTTGACGCTGAAAAACTTGATGTGACCGCCGTCGTGCAGTGCTGAAAAGTGCGAGTCCATGCGGCCGCTGAGGGCGAGAGCGAGGTTCTTCAAATAGCCGTGATATGGCGTGCCGATCAACACGTGGCCGCGCGGTTTCAGCAACGAAAACGCAGCTTCCAACAGATCTGATGGCTGATACAGGTGTTCGATGACGTCGCTTGAAAGGACCAGATCGAAGTCTTCCACCCCAATCGCGTTTTGATTAATGAAGCCTTCGATAAAATTCACATTCGGGTAAGCGCGTTGGGCGATGCTGATTCCACTGCGAGATGCGTCGATTCCCGTGACTTTGTATCCGAGCGACGCGAGACGACCGGCGATGTGGCCGTTGCCGCAGCCGAGATCGCAGATGGACCGCACGCCGTCGAGCTTTTGCACGAGCCGCACGAAGACTTCAGTGAGCTTCTCACCCGACGCGCCGTTGCCTGCAGCTTCCGAGCGCCACTCAAACTCGGTGTACGTTTTTGTGAATTGGGGCGCGGCCATTTGTGATTTCCGTGTAGAGTTCTACCAGGCTGCTTGCGACTCGTTCCCAGGAATAACGTTGCGAAAGCACCTTCCCTGCTCTGCCGCGTTTCAATAATTCCTCTTCATTGCTCAGCGCATCGGCGAGCGCGCGCGCCATCGCGTCTTTCTCAACAGCCGCGAGCCAGCCTGCGTTTGCGGCTGCGATCTCCTCGGCCAGGTTGACGTGCGGACTGACGAGCACCGGAACCGATCGCGCGAGCGCTTCCATCACACACAGGCCGAAGTTCTCCTGATACGAAGGCAGCACCAACAACGACGCGCCGCTCAGCATTGCTTCTTTTCTTTCACCGTCGAGCCAACCAGTAAACACTATCCTTCCCGACGCCGGTGCTGCCTGTTGCTTGAGTGCATGTTCTTCCGGACCGTCACCGGCGATGATCAATCGCCATTCTTGAAACTGCGGCGCGATATCGAGGAACGCATCGATCAAAACGTCCAGCCCCTTTTTCGAATGAAGACGAGACAGGACGAGCACATAACGATCACGAGACGTTGTCGATAGCGGCACTTCCTCGATCCCGAGCGGTATCACTCTTCCATGGTTCACGCCGAGCAGACCTTCAGTCGCGGCTTTCTCCGCCTGCGACGTGTAGTGTACGGCCGCGGCGCCGCTCAGCATCGTCTTGCCCGTCAGCGACCAGAACACACGCTTGCGCATCGATTTCTGTTTCATACTCCACGGATCAAGCGTACCGAGCGGCCTGATGACGTACGGGACGCGCGCCTTGCGGCACGCGCGAGCGGCTGCCACACACGCGTGATTGAAGACGGCGTGAATGTGCGCAGCGTCGAAGTGTTGCGCATTCGCATTTAGCCAAACGGCGAGCGGGCGCGAGTATTTGTATGATCCCAGTTGCGATGCGAAGAAGATTGCAGGCATATCGCCGTGGCCGGCAGTTTGCGAAACCTCAGTCGTGACCAACACCACTTCGATCCCCTGTGCCTGCAATGCACGACACATCGGCACGATCGCCAGACCCGGTCCACCGGAACGCTCCGAAACGGAAGGGATAACGTGAAGCACTCGCATCACTGTGTCACTCGATTGATCTCGCACCACCTCGCCAGCACGTAAAGCGACCACGGCCGCGACCAACCGATCGCGCGAGGTTTCGCCAGGAATTTGCGCCAAACGTTCTTGACTGCCTGCGAGTCAAAAGCGTGGCTTCGATCGGAAAACACGGATTCGATCTCACTTCTTAACCGGCCCTGCATCCATTTCTCAAACGGCAACGTGAATCCCATCTTCCGCCGCGTCATCAACTCCGGCGGCAGCAGATCCGCCAGCGCGTCAGCCAGCAATGGCTTTGCGACGCCATTACTCAACTTCCACTTCCCGGGCAGCGACAATGCAAAGTCGACGACTTTCACATCGACCAGCGGGACACGCACTTCAAGCGAATGGGCCATGCTCATAGAGTCCGTATCGCGCAGCAAGGTGTTCGTCATGTAGCCGCGCAACTCGAGCTCGGAGATCGTATTTACGACGTCCATGGTTGATGCAAACGCCGGATGAGCTTGTGGTGAGCGGCCCGTTAGGCGTCTCACGTAATCGGGTGAAAAGAGTTGGCGGCTGATGCGATAGACGTCCGCGGGAGCGCAGTCGCTCCCCGCCAATTGCCAGAACTTGTGACGCTGGATAGAACCGTTCAACGCGATCTTTCCAAATTCCGAGACCGCGCGCAGGCATCGTTTTGATAGAGGCGACATCGACTCGACCTGGAGCGCGCGCCGGAAGCTTGGATAACCGCCAAACAGTTCGTCGCCACCCAGACCCGAAAGCGCCACCGTCACGCCCGCGTTCTTCACGGCTTTCGAGACGACGAACGTGTTGATGCCGTCCATTGTCGGTTGGTCCAGCGAGGTAATCGCTTGCGGCAGCAGCTCCAGTAGTTGATCTTCATCGAGGCGTGTTTCGTGGTGATCGGTGCGGAACTTTGCGGCGACGGCGCGAGCATGAGGCGCTTCGGAGTATTCGGCTTCGTTGAAGACGACGCTGAACGTCCGCGGCGGTGTTCCGGTGATTCGACTCGTCAACGCGACCATCGCGCTCGAGTCCATTCCGCCTGAAAGAAAAACGCCGAGCGGCACGTCGCTGACGAGATGCAGCCGGATGGATTCTTCTAATTCCGATCGCAACCGTGCAATCGCTTCGGCCCTGCTTCGCACGTTTGTTTCTGATCTTGAACCGGCGAAATTCGCCGCTGCAATTTCAATGTTTTCGTCCACCGTCAGATACTGACCCGGCAACAACTGCTTAACACCTTCGACAATCGTCAACGGCGCTTCGATCGAACCGCACGCAAGATATGAATCGACGCCTTCAACGCTCAGCTTGCGCGGAACGAGGCCGCTCGCCAGCAGCGCCCGCAGCTCAGAAGCAAAAACGAACAGCTTTTCAGTGCGATAGTAGTAAAGCGGTTTGATACCGAGTGGATCTCGGGCCAGCACGAGTCGTCGCCGCTGCTCGTCCCATAGCGCGAGCGCAAACATTCCGCGCAGACGCCGAAACGCATCAACACCCCACCTTCCATACGCGCGCAGGACCACTTCGGTGTCAGAGTTAGATCGCCAGGCATACGAATCGACGTCCAACTCCTGCCTGAGTTGTTTGAAGTTGTACGTTTCGCCGTTGTAAGTGATCCAGTGGCCGGTCTCGGGATCGTTCATCGGCTGGTGACCGGCGTGCGAGATATCGATCACGGCGAGACGTGTGTTGCCGAGACAAACGTGTCCAAACGTCGCGACTCCCTCATCGTCAGGACCTCGATGCCTTAGCGCAGAGTTCATCCGCTTAACGACGTCTTTGAAATCGTTACCATCGAAGCTGAGAACGCCGGAAATGCTACACATGGA
>JBKPNH010000157.1:0-35982 GCA_046732535.1 Acidobacteriota bacterium | reverse complement strand
GACTCTTTTAGAAGGTGTTTGAGCACGACCTTGCGCGAGATCAAGGGTTCACTTCTTAGATCGTTTCCATTCAGCATTAAGCAATCGAACGCAAAGTAGACGACAAAACACTTCTTTCTGTTTTGTAAACTCTCAAAGCTGGGAAGATCATTCGCGTCCAGCCCCACGATTTCACCGTCCAGAATCGCTGAACGTCCTTTAATGGCCTGATGAATCGTCGATAGCTCCGGGAAACGTTTTGTCAGTTCTTTCTTGTTTCGCGACATGAACCGAACGGAGTCATGCTGAATCAAGCATAATGCGCGATAGCCATCCCATTTCGGCTCAAAAATCCAATCCTGATTAGAGAACGGAAACTTTCGGGCCGTTGGGAGCATCAATTCAATTTCCATTTCCTCCAGCTTATCTTCTTTGGACTACTTCCCCCAACTCCTGCTCAGACAGAAAACCACGTCGCTCCACTAACGCCCAATTGGGTCAAAAACTCAGGTTGCACACCTGACCTATCGCGCGTACCATTGCGCCGCCATCTGGTCCCCCGTTTGAAGTTAGAAATTAGGCCGAAGCTGGTGATAGCGTGCCTTGAAAAGCCAGAGCCTGGCGCTGCAAAAAATCCTATTGACTAGGGCGACCCATGGTGACTATTTTTTGAGGATTAAAAGTGACCAACCTCTCGTTTGAAGCAACATCCACTTCTTCAAAAATTGCAGGCTCACGCCGCGGAACCAAAGGTGTTTGTACCTTAGTTGTTCCTAAACATCAAAAATCTGCGTTTTTACTGAGGATTTTTGAGATTCTTGGTGCCGAAGGGGAGACTCCAACGGCCTTTGTTTTACTAAGTCTTTCACTGCTTTCGCAAAAACGCCAATAAAATTCCACTTTTCACTTCTGCATTATCAGCACTATCTACGTTCTCCGCTTTCTGCTGTGCCTTAGTTGTGACAGGCTTCTCTGATCGCAAGATCACAACTCCAAGAGTTTTATTCTCTTTTGGTTTGTAAACACAATCTGCGAAACGGAACAGGCGGACGTTCCACCTTAAGCCTTCCGTTGATATTACAGTATGATGGCAGGCAGTCTGGATAATCGTAGTGACCAACGCTTACTCGTGATTATTGATGATAACAAACCCATTTGGACACCGGCTTCGGAGACCCCTAAAACTGATCAGAATCCTCCTGCCTTTGATTTTAAGACAATCGGAGAGGACTTTCACAAACTTCTAATCGCTACCGGTTACAGTCTCGAAAGGCAATGGCCTGCTTCTTACGCGAGAGTAGCTAGTGCGCAAATGGTGTTGTTGCAGTTCGTGAGGTTGGCGATCACGAATTACAAAACGATAGCGTTTATCTGCTCTGACATCAGCGACGGAGCCAATAGAGATCCACTACTTGCTCTATCTACACCTCCTCTTAACCGTACAAATCTGGAGATCATTGGTTCTGTCCTTTACCTCCTCGAGGATCTCCCACGCCATTCAGATCTGTTTTATCGCGCTGCATGGCGTGATGAAGACGAAATGTTGGCGAAGTATCGTGACAGGTACAGCGGACGACCGCGCTGGGACGCGTACATTGACATTCGAAGTAAGGGGCAAGCCAAACTCGAAGCGGCGCTTGGAATTACAGAGGCGGAAAAACGGGATCTCAATCAGATTCTTTACTGGCCTAAGCTCGGTAAGATTCTCAAGCGTTTGAGGAAGGAGCATCCGAACTCTACCGCGATCCCATATCTTCAGTTCCTCGACGACTGGTTATATCGCGAACTCTCGACACTATCGCACGTTGAGCCGAGAGGATTAGGTCAGCTAGGCTTGCACTTCTTGGGGATGGAGGATTTGAAAGCAATTTCTGGAGAGGACCGCGACGACATTCGAGAGAGGCTAGACCAAAAACTTCAAGAACTAAGGACAACTCAGGTGTGGATTGCCCTCACTTTGATTTTGTCCTTGGTGTCAGAGATCGACTTTCATTTTGATTATGGTCGCAAGCAGTATCTAATCTACTTTTGGATATTAATTATCGCTCACAGTGAGATCTCTCAGGAGGTTTATAAAGAGCGGTATGAAGGGTTACTAACCTGCTGAGACCGAAGGATGGCCTTATTCCAACCGCATTAGGGCGACGACCTCGTCACGAATGGTAGGGAGGCTAGGGCCCCCTAATAACTCCCATTTCCTAATTAGGTCAATAGTTCAAACATACTTTATGGTGAGGCAAGCTCTGAAAAAATGAATCCGGAAGACCGGCCACATGGCTTCTCTCAGCTGAACACGGTGTACTAGGCGAAGCACGCGCGCGCGCGTTCTTGCTGGAACGATTCTGGGTGCTTGACAGGTCCGTTGACGTCCGCGGTGCTGATCTCTTAATACAACGTCGCTACCTTCTTGATCGCAAAGCTCAAATCCTCGGACGAATTCAAGCAAAGTTTGTTCAGGATGGACGGACTTCGATGAGAATTCCTCGGCGAGACATCGTTGATGAAGACGGTACTGCTCAAGACTATTTCTTGTTGATCTTTACTGGCTTCGGCAAAGAGTCCAGAAGTTTTCTGATGTCGGCCAACGAGCTTGTCCATAACTTTCAATGTAGTGGTGTAGATGGAAGCGATTACTATCATGTGCCCGCTCGGAAGGTTTTCGAATCAGACCGCTTCGAGATTATGGACGTCGGGTTGTCGCTCAACCGTCTCGAAGATGCTTTGAGGAGAGCAGATTTTGAAGATTTTTTGCGAAACCGTCGTTTCATACTCCGATCTCAATATCCAGATATTAAGATCGATCCAGCACATATTCATGAAGACTACGAACTCCCATTGCACACTTGGTATGGGGATCTCCGCGAAGAGTTTTTCAAAACGAAGCAGCGCATGAAGGACGCAATCGTTGATATGACTGAGGCAATAGAGCAGCTACGAGGATTTATCGAATGCACTGATCCTGTGGAGGCCTGGTATCGGATCGAGGAGTTTATTCATTGGCATCGCACTACCCGTAATAAGATTCAATTTGACTGGGACTTGGTGAGTGACGAGTTTATTGAAGAGGCAATCAAGCGCAGACGAACACTTGAGAAGCTAAGAGTGTTGCAGGTTGAGATGGCTTACCTTGAACTTCCTTCAAAGTTGCAGGAATTTGTAATCAACGACTGGGCGCACTATCTTCCTCTTGGCGATCATCAACGTTATGTTGTGACAATTTGCATGGACCGGCCATCCCTTTCAATACGATCAATAGTTTCGGAAGTTAAAGATGTGGACCGAAGTGCGCAACCAATTAAGTGGTGGAGTGACATAAAAGAGCTTGAAAATGAGTCTATTCAAATTACGTATCCAACCAATCTCTTTCATCAATCTGAAACCGAGAAACTCGCTTATTCAAACCTTGCCGAGAAAAAGTTGCTATTGCGAGGTAAGTGCTGGCACCTGTCTCGCGACTTTATGGACTGGATCGATGAAACGGTTCTGAAGCTCTATGAACCGACGCCATCATGACGAATTCGATACCGGTGGGCTTGGTAACCCTCGATTTCCAGGTTTCTTGAGCTCCTCCCAATTCCGGAAATCTCTACTCACCGAGGGGCCTAAACTCGAAACACTTACAGTAGTTGATTCCAGCCGAATTCAGAACCTGCGGATAGTAACACTTATCTACGATCCCATTCGCCTAAGACCATTAAGGCTTGACCGGTAAAGACGTTCATAAGTTGATCAAAAATGTCCATGGCTCGCGTACGCAATTCCTCATCTGAGAGTGGCGATGTGTAGATTCCCAAGACCAAGCGGACGAGGTCCTCGCCCCCCGAGAATCTCGAGGATGCATCCTTTGCGGTTGACTCTTCACTGTTCTTTAGCATTGTCTTCACAACCGAGAGTGAGAACAGTGGATCAAGATTGCCATGTTGCCATAAAAACTCTGTGAACCAGCGAGTCTCTCCGGAAAGCGCGCGCGAAGCGCCAAAAGCGCTTATGAATTCACGAAGCTTAATAAAGTCTTCGTCACGAAGACGGTGGAATAGACCGTTCACAAACCGGCGCACCTCTTTATCTTCGTCATTCAGCAACTGTAAAAGCCCATTCACACATGAAGTGCAAGATTCAGACGTGATGTTGGTAGCGTAGACGCGCGCGGCGCCGCGGCGCCACGGCGCACTACCAGTGAGAGCATCATCTGCCAGATTGTTCGCATCATTGCGTTCTTCCTCGGAGTCTAACGCCTGAGGGGAAATAGCTGCGATGCACGCCAGTTCCGCACCGCGCTGCTGAAGCAGTTCATGCTCAGCGTTCATAAGGCGTACAATGAACGGCTTCATCATCCTGTAGTAGCGGTAGAGTCCGTAACGCAAAAACTCCTGAGTGAAATGAGATCGCAGGAGACCCGGATGGCCGTCCATGAGCCGTTCGAACGTTGTAACCGCCCGTGCGCGGTCTTCCTGCAGCATATAAAGCAACGCTTCAATAGCACCTGCTCGTAATGCAGTGGACGTATCAGTTGCAACAAATTCGATGAGTTCCCACTTGCGGGTCTTCGCATATTGCGTGTCTTGTTCATCCAAGACTCGTACCAATGTCCTAAAAGAGGCACCGCGATCGGAATTCAGATAGCTGGTATACGGACCGTCATTCACACCATCACGGTAACGTTCCCTGTTGTTCTCTTCATCCTGCCGCTTCCACCAATCTTCATCGCTTGCGGAGGGGCCGCGAAGGTAGCCATCAATCAAATTTACTATGTCATCCGGCACGCCATCCTTGACTCTCTTCTCGACAACCCGCGCAATAACCCCTTTAATGTCACGCCACTCGTGAGGGGCAAAGTGACGGATAACTTCAAACAATAAGTGCGCGGGAGCAGCCGATTCCGCCAGACCGTTCAGTATTGCTTGAACGTACGAGTCGTCAACGTCATCAGGCAACTGCAACGCTAAACGGTAGAATCTCTCCGGGTTCTCTTTTGTGAGGTCGACTAGGACGCCCCCGAGTTCGCTCGCTCCTCCTTTCAGAAAATCGTGTTTATGTCGGACGGTCCCTTTATACTGCGCCATCGCACTGAGCCAGGCTTTATCTGACATCTTCCTTGCGCGTTCGTCAGGAATGGGTGAACCAACAAACCCTCCTCTGATGGTTGTAGGGCTTTCGGAAGCACGGACATTCGGGAACTTGCGTTCCAACTCTTTCAACTGACGTTCGGCGCGTTCTGTCAGAAGGTGCCTTGGTAATGCTTGTAGTAGATAAAGCTTTTCTATCCCACGCCACCGCAAGCCGTCTACGCCAGCGTATTTCCTGATGTAGTCGTAAGAAAGAATGAAATCCTCAAGCTCGGCGCGTTTAAAGGGCGTAAGATGAGGGTACAGCGCTTTAATAAGCATTCTCGTGTCATATTGATCGTGGTCGCCGAGATCAAGACGCCTCTTGTCGCCGGTCAAGAACTCAAATGCGTCGGCTGTGTACGTTTCCGGAACCGCACGAAAAGCGTGCGCTAAAAGCCGCTGCGGTGTAGCGCGAGGTACAGCCGACAGCCTGGCGGCAAATTTCCTAAAAGTTTTCGGATCATTGGAGGCCAGCGAAGTTAGTGCCGAGATGTATGCCTCGAGGAGTTCATGCTTAACCACAAAACTGTCACCGTACCATCCCAGGTAGGAGAACTCATCAGAAGGATAATAAGGAAGAGTATCTTCACGGTCTGACGTCAACTCCATCACACGTTCAACCCAAGGAAGCATTAGGTCAAGGAAGTACTCTGGCTCCTTAGGTGCTACTTCTTTCAAAGCGTTCTCTATCGTGCTGCCATTGAACTGCTCCAAGTGTGTGCTCAATGAAAACAGGTACGGTTTCTTGTTTTCTAGCCGCATTGCTACATACTCTTCGAGCACCTTATTGAAAGCCTCCTTCACTAAGCGACAACCGACACGCGGATCGGCCCTCGCGACGTCGTCTAGTTGATATAAGTGGCCGATTTCAGCAGAAGACAGCGCGCTAAACTCGAGCTCAAATCGCTCAACAGCTTCCCCCGTCTTCCAATTTCTAATCGTTTCTATCACCCACCTAAGACGGCGGTTCCACTGCTCACTGCGGCCGTGATAAGGTCTGACCATCTTGATGACCGCGGCTTGTTCCACGTCAAGCATGGAAATCAAGTAAGGGATCACAAGCGTATCTAGAATCGTCTCCTGGCCAAGCATCGTCGGAAGCGTGGAATCCTTAAGATATTGAAACCAGCCAGGATTACCTGCCATTGCTGCCATTAGCCTGGCCCTCAGAAGAGGGTCAAGAAGCAATTGGCGCGTAACAAGCCACTCATCCTCAGTTGGGTTAGTTAACGCACCGAACCAGCGAATAATTAAGTCGTGCAGGTGAGCGCGAAGTCCCTGTGCTGTGATCAGCGTGTTTAGCTCGCGCAGATAACCCTGAGGTCTGAGGTCGCGCAGATACGTTAGAACCTGAATGATCTGTGGACGAGCGAAAAGTCCTTGATCACCCTGGAGGACCATCTCTGACAGAGATCCGCCACGTTCGACGAAGTTCTTGGCATAACAGTAGTCGAAGAACGTCTGATGCAGAAAACTCCATTCGGTTCTACCTGCTATCAAGATACCCTCGCTGGCCAGCCAGCTAGCAGCTCCTTCAAGATCTAAGTCACTTGTCCTAGTGAGTACGGATTGCGGCACCGAGATTCTCTGTTCGGCATTCATATAATTGGTAAGAACGTTAATGGTTCGCTCGCGTTCAGCGATCGATGGAGCTCCTTCTACCGGTTTACGGACCACGTTACTCCATAAAAGCGTATACAGATCTTGAAGGCTGTCTATGCCCTGTACCTTCAGATCAGTGTCAGCCGTTACAGGCTGAGACTCCATCGCTAACGTAAACAGGTCAAGGTTCAAGGGAACTTTTAATAATTGTTGAGTCGTGGGTGACAGGTTGTCAGCACTGAAACCTATTCGCTCAAGGACATCCTTAACTTCTCCCATTGCTAGTTCTGGAATGGAGAAGCGTTTTTTAATGTCAAGTTGCTTGAGCCTGGGATCATTATTAAGATCGAATGTGCGGCATGACATTATGATGCGCACATTAGGAATGAGGCGCAATCGCGCGACTAGATCAAGCATGAGGTTTAACGCTTTCTGATCACGCGCCATTGACAGAGACAGAGCGTCAATCTGATCAATGAGTACAACCACGCGGGCACGCTCAGCGAGGCGTTCCACCACGCGATCAGGTGAGTCGGGAAGATGTAGGTTAATGCGTATGTCTTCGAGAGTGATAATGCCTGAGAGCTGCTGGTCAGCTTTGATTGCGAGCACGGCGACGTGCGCCTCTTCCAGTTGTAGAAGAACGTCACGAGCGATAATTGTCTTGCCCATTCCCGCTTGATCCATCAGCAACGCTAAGTTGTCGTCGCCGTCAACTTCCCGCGCCCACTGAGAAATGTCGTCTACGATAGCCCTGTTGATATGCTTACCGGTGTTGCCAAACGTATGTTTATGTTGTCGCAGAACTGCTCCGCACTCTTGTACTCGCGCTAGTAGTTCTTCAATGTTTGGCTGATCGTCGAGTGTTATTCTGTCTTCCAAAGCGAGTTCTATTCGCAAATCGTCTTGATTGAACTCACCCCTATAACGAGTTGCTCCACCGACTCGATCTCTGAGTAACCGGAATAGCTTGGTTGGAGGCTCGTTGCTCAATGGCATCCAGCGGGGCACTATATCTCGCTCTATTTTAGTTAGAGACGCGATTTCAATGTCGATGTGTCTGAAGAAGGTGACAAGCAGATCTGGATCACTCGAAAACTTGGGACTTAGGATTGACTTGATCTTCTCGAGCAACTGCTTCTCGTCGCTAGTTAGTCGAGCAATCCACTGGTCATGACTAACACTGTGAACCGCCTTTTCACACAACCCGATTAAAGCGTCATGCTTGTTACGAGCCTCGCCAGCGTGCAACAGCAATCTGTCCTTACCACTTTTGAAGATTGGATTGCTGAACTGAGCTTCGAAATCGTTCCAGAGCTTGGTCCATTCAGACTCGTTGTCGCTTACGTTCTCTTTGGCTTGAATGTATTTAGTACGACCATCAGCGTAAGTCACAACTATATCGTCTACGTCCGTTGCTGTTTCCACTCGGACTTTGGTAATTCGTTGGTTATTCGGTCGCAAAGTCGTGTCACACAGCCGTCCCAGGTAAAGAGCTACAACTGAGTTCTGGTAAAGGAATCCGGCCTGAGTTGCAGGAGATCCGGCCTCTGGGTCGATGGCTTGGGTGCGCTCTCTACTGGAAGCCGGTGAGATCAAAGGCAAGGCAAATTGTACAAAGGCTAACATCCATCTTGCTGCGGCCTCCGCCGCGTAAGCATGAAACGCGTCATCTTTCTCGTCATCAGCAAAATCGCACACCCCTTTCATTACTGCGCAAGGGATATTTGCTGAATATTCCTGTACGGCTTGAAAAAACGCCGTAGCTTCCATGTCCAATGCAAGAACTGTTCTTTCTCTCTGTGCTAATTGTTCAAAGAAATTCGGTACAGCAACCACTTGAGATCCTGTGGCAAACGCTCCTATCCGCACGGTGGGGGTGCGGCGATCAGCATTTGCTTCGGAAGTAAGTCCCTCCATCTTGAACCTCTCAACTTCCTTGCGGCCTAAATCCGTTAGGGTTAATCCGTGAGTTTGTTTGATGAGGTCATTTTTTGATAGGGAACTGAGTGCTTGTTTCCAGCTAGGACAACTGATGCGAGCCTCCGCAAAGTCCTGATCCGTTAACGGCCATTCAACACCTTGCTGCTCTTTTTCATCGAGCTTGAATAGCACCCATTCTTTTTGAAAGCGGAGTGAAGGGGGACGAGGTATTTGAATCAATTGTTCTAATTCAACATTCCTGGAATGAAAGTCATTAAGCCATTGGACCATGCGAGCGTCTGGCTTGTTGGCTGCCATCTCTGGTTCAAATCCATCAAGAGTTTTCTTTCCGACCTCATAATCGAACGCCATGTTGGCAACTATGACGTCACCCAGCACAATTCCTTTCTTTCGGCGACCGGCACAGATGCCAGTCATGAACACAAAATCTGGATAAGGGTAAAAAGAAAGCATCCGAGTGGTGTGAATCGCAGAAGCGACCATCCCTTTTGTAGGTTGGGCGGAAGCAAACACTTCAAACGGATTCCCGCTGTTATCTTCGAAGTTTGCTTCGTACGATAGGTAGCCGCCGCTCGTAGTCCTTTGAATCCAGTCCTCACGACCGTTTGGCTTTAATCGAAAAACCGCATCCAACTCTTCCTGTAATGCGGCAATTACTAGGACTCTGGGCATAAGTCTTTGAGTCGGGACTATATCCATTTCTGATTTACGTAATGATGATAGCCGAAATTCAGAACATCTCTGCTAGCGCCATTTGAGAGAAAACGCGCATCGGTTGAGACGCTTTTTATCCAAAACTTTAGCCCAAACCCACCTTTGAGAAAGCTAAAGAAAACTAAAATTCTTGGGTGTTGGAAGTTTATGGTGTGCCTTAGTTGTGACAGGCTTGGTGAGGCCGTCTCCCTAAGTTCTTTATTCGCAACGCTTAAATTTTTAAGTTGGTGCCGAAGGGGGGACTCGAACCCCCACGAGTTTCCTCACACGCCCCTCAAACGTGCGCGTCTGCCAGTTCCGCCACTTCGGCTAAAGGGTGAGAAGTTTTCAAAGGTCGCGCGGCTATTATAGCCGGAATCCGTACCAACAAAAGAACGCCACTATTTCGTCGCTGCCGGTGATGCGGCTGGGGCAGCAGGCGACGCAGCCGGCGCTGCTTGTGATGCTGCTGGAGAGGCCTCCGCTGCCGGCGTGGGGCTCGGGCTGGCGACCGGGGTTGTGTCCGGTGTCGACTCGAGCACTGAGCGCGAGCCGGTCAGGATTGGCAGGCCGAGCGTTAAAGCGATCAGCATGAATGCCGCGGCGGCGCCGATTGTGATCTTCGCCAGGAGGCTTGCAGTGCCGCGCGGGCCGAAGGCGGTGCTCGACAGCGAGCTCGAGAAGAGTGCGCCGGCGTCCGATTTGCCGGGTTGCAGCAGGATCACTACTACCAACACGAAGCAAGACAAAATAAAAAGGCCGTAAAGAATGTAAGTTAACAAATCAAACTCCGTAACCGCGGATTAGATCCGAAACTAAAACAGCATTAACGCCGATAATTCACAATCTGCGCGAAACTCTCGGCTTTCAAACTCGCACCGCCGACCAGCGCGCCATCAATGTCCGCCTGGTCCATCAATCCGACGATGTTGTCGGGCTTGACCGAGCCGCCGTAAAGAATCCGCAACGCGTCGGCAGCCGCCGAAGAGTGTCTATCCGCGAAAACGCGCCGGATAAACGCATGCATTTCCTGCGCTTGCTCCGGCGTCGCTGTGCGTCCCGTGCCGATGGCCCAAACGGGCTCGTAGGCGACGATGATACGGTCGAGATCTGACGGTGTCAACCCGCTAAGACCGCCAGTTAATTGCCCTGACACAACATCTTCCGCGATTCCCTGCTCTCGTTGATCGAGCGTCTCGCCAACGCACATGATCACGCTCAAACCACTCGCGAGCCCCGCGCGGACCTTCCGGTTAACGATCGGATCGCTCTCCGCGTAAAACTGACGGCGCTCGGAATGGCCGATGATTACGTATCGAGCGCCTGCATCTCGCAGCATAAACGCAGCAACTTCGCCCGTATGCGCGCCTTCTTCGACCTCGGTCGAGCAATCCTGGCCGGCGACCCGAATATTCGACCCTTCCAACCTATCCGCCACGGTCTTGATCGACGTGAACACCGGCGCGATCACCACCTCGCAGTGGTTAGCATTCGCCACCAACGGCTTCAACCCTAACGCGGTCTCCACCGACTCGCCGACCGTCTTATACATCTTCCAGTTCCCGGCAATTACAGGTTTACGCATTACTCAAGGCCTCGACACCCGGCAACTCGTCTCCCGAAATAAACTCCAACGTCGCACCACCGCCAGTAGAAATATGCGTGATTTGGTCAGCGACACCCGCGCGCGTCACCGCTGACACCGAATCGCCGCCACCAACAACCACAGTCGCTCCCCGCTCAGCAGCCTCCGCCACAGCCTTCGCCACGCCGATCGTCCCCTGGTCGAAAGGCGGCTCTTCAAACACGCCCATCGGACCGTTCCAGATGACCATGCGCGCATCCTGAAGCGCAGCGGAAAAATGCCCTACTGTCTCCACGCCGATATCCATTCCCACCAAACCGATGTTTGTAAACTCGATCGGTATCGTTTTAGCGACAATCTGCTGGCCCTTGATCGGCTCGTAACTGTCGACCACCTGATGATCGGTCGGCAGCAGAAAAACGATCCCCTTCTCCTCCGCGCGCTTCTTGATCTCGAGCGCCGTCTGCATCATCGCGTCTTCCACGAGCGACTTGCCAACAGTGAAGCCTTCCGCTTTCAAAAACGTGTAGGCCATCGCGCCGCCGATCAGGATCTTGTCGACGCCGCGATCGACAAGGGCGTTGATGACCGGAATCTTGTCAGAGACTTTCGCGCCGCCGAGTATCGCTACAAACGGATGCTCCGGATTGTTTATAACGCGGCCGAGATACTCCAACTCCTTCAGCATCAGAAAGCCAGCCGCTGCTTTCGAAACGTGACGCGTGATGCCTGCAGTCGACGCATGCGCGCGGTGCGCGGTGCCGAAAGCATCGTTCACGTAAACGTCGCAAAGCGACGCTAGCTGTTTCGCCAAACCGTCGTCGTTCTTTTCTTCTTCGGGATGAAAGCGGAGGTTCTCGAGCAGCGCAACGTCACCATCCGCAAGCTGAGCCACGACAGACTCCGCAGCTTCGCCGATGCAGTCGTCGGCAAACGCAACCGGCCGCGCGAGCAATTGCGAAAGATGCTCAGCGACCGGCCGTAGACTGTATTTATCGACGCGCTCGCCCTTCGGTCGACCAAGATGCGACGCCAGAATCACGCGCGCGTCGTGTTCGATCGCGTATTGAATCGTCGGCAGCGACGCCCGAATACGCGAATCATCGTCAACTTTCCCATCTTTGATAGGAACGTTGAAGTCAACGCGAACAAAGACGCGCTGTGACTTTAGGTTTAGATCTTTGATCGATAGTTTAGCCACAAAAAGGCACCAAAAAGCACAAAAGAGATCAAGAACAAGAGATCAAGAACAAAGAACAAAGAACAAGAAAGAACTAAAGACCTTTGCCTGCGATGTACTTGATCAGATCCCGGACGCGGCACGAGTAGCCCCACTCGTTGTCGTACCACGAAAGCACCTTCAACATCCGGCCGCCAATCACCTTCGTGTACTCGGCGTCGACGATCGAGGAGTTCGAATTGCGCCTGAAGTCGATCGACACGAGCGGCTCTTCGCAAAATTCCAGGATGCCGCGCAGCTCTTCGTTGGCCGCATCCTTGAACGCGCGATTCACGTCCTCGGCCGTCGTCTCAGTCTCGAGGTCCATCACGACGTCTACCAGCGAAACGTTCGGCGTCGGCACGCGCACCGAGATACCGTCAAACTTTCCTTTCAACTCCGGCAACACCAGCGCGACTGCTTTCGCAGCGCCCGTCGACGTCGGAATCATCGAAAGCGCGGCCGCGCGGGCGCGTCGCATATCTTTGTGCGGCAAGTCGAGAAGCTGCTGGTCATTCGTGTAAGAGTGAATCGTCGTCATCTGCGCCGAGCGAATGCCAAACTTCTCATGGACCACTTTCGCCACCGGCGCCAGGCAGTTCGTCGTACACGACGCGTTCGAGATGACGTGATGCGCCGCCGGGTCATAGTTCTCTTCGTTCACGCCCAGCACGATCGTGATGTCTTCATTCTTGGCGGGCGCCGAGATGATCACCTTCTTGACGCCACCGCGCAGGTGCTTTTTCGCATCCTCAGCCTTGGTAAATATGCCAGTCGACTCGACAACGATCTGCGCGCCAACGGATTCCCAATCGATCGCCGCCGGATCGCGTTGAGAGAAAACGCGAAACTCGTCGTTATCGACCTTGATACCGTTTTCAGTGGAAGTGATGTCGTGATCGAGGTTGCCGAGCACGGAATCGTACTTCAGCAGGTGCGCCAGCGTTTTGGTGTCCGTGAGATCGTTAACCGCGACGAAATCGATGTCCGGATCGCCAATCGCGGTACGATAAATGTTGCGTCCGATACGTCCGAAACCATTGATGCCAACCTTAACAGCCATTCTCGAAAATCCTCCTGGAATTGCTCACAACTCGTCATGAGTAGTGCCGTTTTTGGGATTGATTTTGTTGCAATTGTGGGACAGAGTCTCGCTTGTCGATGTTGGCAGTGTCAAGCGACGGTTGGATTCAGTGAATAGAACGCACAGAATGCGCGGAAAAACGCGTGGATTTTATGAAACTGCCATTCTGCTGGTAACGTAGTAAACGCTTGATGCGGCGGACCTTCGTTTGCCAGAATAGTTCGCCGTCATTCCCTTCACCTTTTGCACTTGGGAACCGGAAGGATCACTTTTAAGGAGTAGTTCGTTAATGTTTACTTTCATGTCTCGTACTTTAGTTAGGGCAGTGATTCTGTCGAGTGTCTTGTTCGCGGGAACGAGCGCGGCACTGGCGCAGACACCGCAGTCAACGCCAAGACCGACGCCGCCGCCGGGCGACCCAACGCGGCCGCCAGGAAATGACCCGATCCCGGGAACCACGACGCCAACGACGCCGACCCAGCAGAATCCGACGGCGCCTCCGGGAACACCGACAACAAACCCGACCGCACCGCCGGCAACGGTTCCGTCGCAGACACCCGGGCCGACGACGACGACGTCGCCCGTTCCGTCGACAGGCGGAGAAGCGACCGGACCAGTTCGTGATCCCGTGATTCCGCAGTTCCAGGCGCGTCCGTTACCGCCGATTCCCAGTCTTCAGCGTTTGGGCGTCGGGACTGACACAATTGCCCTGTCACTGAACGACGCGATCAAGCGCGCGCTCGAAAACAACAACGATATCGAAGTCGCGCGCGACGACGTTCGCTTCGCGGAAACTCAGTTGAGGGCGCTCGAGGGAATCTTCGATCCGGTGTTCGAGATCACACCGCAATACGACAAGCGTATCTCGCCAGTCCAAAACGAACTGAGCGGCGGCGGCACGGCGGGCACAACCAGTACGACGACTTACACGTGGAGTCCGTCAGTCACGAAACAATTTGGACGCGGCGGCGGAAACTATTTCCTCCAATTCGCAAATTCACATACGGACACCAGCAACAGTTTCAGCTTGCTGAACCCGTTCTACTCTTCGAACCTTTCGTTGCAATTTACACAACCGCTGCTGCGCGATCGTTCAATCGACAACAACCGTCGCCTGATTCGCATTCAACGAAAACGCGTGGACCAGTCGGACGCGGACTTCCGCCAACGAACGATCGACGTGATCACGCGCGTACAACAGGCTTACTGGGAACTCGTGTTCGCCCTGCGCGATCAGCAGAACCAGTTGGCGAACCTCAACCTCTCGCGTGAGAGCCTGCGAAACATCGAGGCGCAGATCGCGGCCGGCGCGAAGGCCCCACTCGAAAGAGCCGAAGTGCTGACCGAGTTGGCTAACCGCGAGACGGCGCTGCTGACCGCGGTGCAAACAGTGGCAATTGCGGAAAACAATCTCAAAGTTTTGATGTTCAAGGAGCCAAACAGTCCGGAATGGTCCGCGCAACTGACCCCTACCGAGACGCCGAAGTTTGATACCACACCGGTCAACCTTCCGGAGGCACTAAAAGCCGCGCGAGACAATCGGCCCGAGTTGCGACGGTTGCGATTGCAAGAGGACATCAACAACATCGACCTGCAGTACTTCAAAAACCAAACCAAGCCACGCATCGACCTGGTGGGAACTGTTGCTCTGACCGGTCTCGCGGGCAAGGACGTTTCCGATCCGCTACC
Source organism: Acidobacteriota bacterium (assembly GCA_046732535.1). Classification (GTDB taxonomy): domain Bacteria; phylum Acidobacteriota; class Blastocatellia; order Pyrinomonadales; family Pyrinomonadaceae; genus PSRF01. The sequence goes on along the minus strand of JBKPNH010000157.1, from coordinate 21,079 downwards.
GCCGATAACAGGGCCTGTTCCGCTAATCTTCGGCGACCCGGCGACCAGCTCGGCGGCCTTCCTGTTTTCGCAGATCCGCGCCATTCAACAAGCGCAGGGCTTGCCGCTTGCCGAGTCTCCATTGGTTAACGTGGAACCGGACATCACCCCCAGACCAAATGCAACACTGGTCGGCGGTTACGGACGGGACCTCAGAAACCTGATCGGCGGCGACACGCGCAACGTAACGATCGGTGTGAGGATTCAACTCCCGTTCAAGAACACGACGGCTGAAGCGAACCTGGCAGGTGTGCGGATCCAGAAAGAGCAACTGATAGCCTCGACCCGTTCGCTGGCCCAGACCATCGAGGTCGACGTTCGTAACTCCGCGCAAGCGGTTGAGTCAGCACGCCAGCGAGTGCTTTCGGCTCGTGAAGCGCGAACAAACGCCGAGATGCAGCTTGAAGGCGAGCAGCGTTTGTACCAGGTGGGTCGTTCGACGACGTTCCTTCTGTTCCAACGCGAGAACGCGCTGGCTAACGCCCGTGCTTCCGAGTTGCGAGCCGAAACCGACTACAACAAGGCCCTGGCCGACTTGCAGCGGGCGACCTCGACGACTCTGCGCGCGAACAACGTCGTCGTCGACAATCCTGACGGTCCATAACTGACACAAAAACTATATAATCGGTGTGCGTCAATGGTTTGCCACTGGCGCACACTTTTTTTATGCAGATCAGCGCCACGATCATCACTTTGAATGAGGAGTCAAATATCAAAGCTGCCTGTGAGTCAGTGGCATGGGCCGATGAGATCGTCGTGGTCGACTCAGAATCTACTGACGCGACGCGCGAAATAGCCGAGTCGTGCGGCGCGCGCGTGATCACAAACCCCTGGCCTGGTTTCAGCGCTCAAAAGCAGTTCGCCGTCAATCGCGCTACTCACGATTGGATCTTCAGTCTCGATGCCGACGAGCGCGTGTCCGACCAGCTAAAGCAATCGATTCAAACTCTTAAAAATCATTCGCTCGCGGAGAAAGCGGACGGCTACGTCGTGGCCCGCCGCACCTATTACCAGGGACGCTGGATTCAAGGCGGCGGCTGGTATCCTGATTACCAGTTGCGTTTGTTCAATCGGACGAAGGGACGATGGAAGCAACGTCACATTCACGAATCAGTGATAATGGATCAAGGTTGCCACATCGGAGAGCTCGGCGGCGATCTGTTGCACTACACTTCACCGAACGCCGCGCATCATCACCGCATGATCGGTGAACGTTACGCGCCTTTAGCGGCGCAACAGATGTTTGAAGAGGGCCGTCGAACTTCCGTGCTGGGCGTTGCGTCGGCCGGGCCGGCCGCGTTTGTGCGCAGTTTTGTTTTGAAAGGTGGCTGGCGCGACGGCTTCGCCGGATTCACGATAGCGAGCTTCGCTGCCCATCACGCGTTTTTGAAATACCTGATGCTTTGGGAAATGCAGGCCACGAATCACGCAGATAAAAAGAATGCCTGACTTCAGTCTAGTTCCTCCAGCCGTGGGTTATGTCCTTGCCGGAGTTTTCGGCGCCATCATCGGCAGTTTTCTCAATGTCGTGATTCATCGTGTACCACACGAGGAGTCGATCGTCTTCCCCAACTCGCGCTGCCCTTCGTGCGGCGCGGTGATCGCGTTCTACGACAACATTCCGGTCCTCAGTTATGTGCTGCTCGGCGCGAAGTGCCGCAGTTGCAAGGAGCACATCTCGTTTCGTTATCCGGCTGTTGAATTACTGACGGCGGCTGCGTTTGTAGCAGTCGCGTGGCACGACGGACTCACGGCGGCGTTGCCGTTTGATTTAGTGTTCGTCTCCGCGTTGTTGTCGCTCGTGTTCATCGACGCCGAACACATGATTCTTCCGAACGTGATTACGTATCCGGGGATCGTCTTTGCGCTCGTTGCCCGAATCGCGATTCCGTTCCTGATGGGCGCGCCGCACTTTGACGATGTGCCTTCGCTTGCTAATGGAGCGTTCGAAGGGTGGCCTCTATGGCTGACGTCACTCGCGGGCGGAGCGATCGGCGCGCTGCTCGGCGGCGGTTCGCTGTGGCTGATGGGTTGGACGTGGGAAAAACTTCGAGGCATCGAGGCGATGGGACTCGGCGACGTGAAGATGATGTTCATGGTCGGCGCGTATCTCGGGTGGCGGCTGACGATCCTGACGATCTTTGTCGGCGTGCTGAGCGGATCGATCATCGGCGTGTTGCTGATGGCGCGACAGCGTGAACGAAACATGCAGATGCTGCTGCCGTTTGGCGTCTTTCTCGGGATCGGCGCCGTGTTCTCGCTGCTGTTTGGATCACATTTGGTGGATTGGTATGCCGGTCAGTTCAGGTAACACTGATTGGGACGGAATCGATTTCAATTCGGACTGACTATGCTGACGGGATTGTTCCTGCTGGCGGTCCTGTTTGCAGTCCTCCTCTACGCTTTCACTCCTGAAATCCCCGCTGCTCGTGGGCCAATCCTGCTCGCTTCGTTCATAGCGATACTGATCGGCAGTCTGTTGTCGATCCTTTTCGTCGTGCGGTGGTTGCTTCGTCCTTATCATCAACTCGTCGGGGAGGCGCAGCGCGCTTCGGTGACGAAGCAGATGCTCAAGACTCAGGACGAAGCGGAGTTCGTGCTGGAAACGTTTCAATCCGTCGTCGCGCAGTTGCAGGAGCAGCGAAAGGAGCTCGAACAGCTCAGCGCCGAAGCGCGAGAGCGCGCGACGTCAGCGGAAAAGTTCAGCGAACGTATCGTGGCGAGTCTGCCTTCCGGATTACTTGCGTTCGACGCCGCTGGGCTATCGATGGTCGTCAATGCGCCCGGCCGGACGTTGCTGGAACTTGACGGAAACGTGTTAGGCGAATCGTACGAGCAACTGCTCGCCGGTCACGCCGATCTGACGTCAATGATCGCCGACTGCCTGGAAAAAGGAACGCTCTATCGACGCACGGAGATCGAGGCGGTGAGTTCGAGCGGCAAGCTACGCAGACTGGGTACGACGGTCGCGCCGATCGAGCTCCCGCCGGAAGGCGGGCCCCGGGGCGCGCTCTGTTTGTTGACGGACATCACGGAAGTGACGGAATTGCGTGAGCAGGTCGCGCTCAAACGTAATCTGGAGAGTTTAGGCGAGATGTCTGCAGGACTGGCACACGAGTTCAAGAACGCGATCGCAACGCTCCAAGGTTATGCTCAGTTGCTGCAGAACGAGGAACTCCTGAATGAGGTGCGAAGTCTTTCGTCGATGGTGACGGCTTTCTTAAACTTCGCGCGGCCGCAACCGTTGCACTTCGAAGAGGTGTCGCTAAAAGAGTTGGTCGAGGAGTGTGGAACAGAATTAAAGCTAACACTCGATCTGGATGAATCGATTGTTCGTGCTGACGAGCGAATGTTGCGTCAAGCTATCCTGAATATTTTACGCAACGCAGTCGAAGCCATCCCGGAAGACGGATCCGTTTTTGTGAAAATACGAAATCAAACTATCGAAATTCGGGATACCGGACCGGGAATTCCGGCCGATCATTTGTCGAAAATTTTTATTCCGTTCTTTACGACAAAACCAACGGGACACGGTATCGGGCTCGCCCTCGCGCATCGAATAATCACCGAACACGGCGGCACGCTCACCGCCGCCAACGCACCCGAAGGCGGCGCGGTGTTTACGATCAGGCTCTGAAGTATTCAGGCCAACGTCGATCCACGAGCTCACGAATGTCATCGCGGACGATCAGTTCATCAGGGAATCCGGGTTTGGTGCGCGCGTCGATCACAACCGGCGCCTTATAGACGAGATGATGCCGCTGAACGGTGGTCTGCGCTGCATGAATGTCTGCCGCAGGTTCAAAGCGCGTCCACGTGGCCCACAGGAAATCCGGCGAGGATGACGCAACACGCGCATCGTCGTGCAAAACAATCAACGGCCAGTCAGCAAAGACGGGATCACTCGCGACTCGCGCCGGCAACGTTTCATCCTCCACAAACGAAGCGCCCTGCAACACCAAACATCCCGCGCAGAAAACCTCCGCCCGCGAAACAAAACCCGGCAACTGACCGTGAAACTCGCGCGGCAACTCCCGCACAGTCTCGCCAAGCCCGAGCATGATCGCTTTGCTGCCTTCGTTGACTTTGCCGCTCGTGTAATCGAGTGTGTCCATCGACACGTTCGAGAAAACAAAGAGATCCGTCTCCGGACGGAAACGCGCCAGGACATGTTCCAGCAATCGCGGAAAGTTCTTCAGGTCCTGCGGCGTGTCGGTGAGTATCAGGAACTTGGTCAACGAGAGTTGGCCCTCGCCGAGAATGCGAAAACCGGAGACGAGCGCCTCCCGTCCGTAACGCTCACGCACGACCGCCGCGCACAGCGAATGAAAACCCGTCTCGCCGTAGGTCCACAGATCACGCACCGAGGGCATCACTAACGGGAACAGCGGCGAGAGCAGTTTTTGCAAGTAGTCGCCGATGAAGAAATCTTCCTGCCGAGGTTTGCCTACGACTGTCGCCGGATAGATCGCATCGCGCCGGTGAAAAACGGCGTCGACCTGAAACACGGGATAATCGTGAAGCAGCGAATAGTAACCGTAGTGATCGCCAAACGGTCCTTCCGGTCGTCGCTCGTGCGGCGGCGCGTGTCCGACCAGGGCAAACTCAGCTTCGGCCGGCAGCCGATGCCCATTTCCTGATGCCGTCTTCGTCATCCTCAACTTCTGACCCGCGAGCAGCGACGCGAGCACCAGTTCGGGAACATCTTCGGGCAATGGCGCGATCGCGGCTAGTATCAACGCCGGCGGTCCGCCAAGAAACACAGTCACGGGCAGCGGCTGATCGAGACGTTCGGCTTCGGCGTAATGAAAGCCGCCGCCTTTCTGAATCTGCCAGTGCAGTCCCGCGGTGTGCGCGTCGTGGATCTGCATTCGGTAGATGCCGAGATTGTGTTTTCGCGTGATCGGATTCTCGGTGTAGACGAGCGGCAACGTGATGAATGGCCCGCCGTCTTCCTGCCACGTCGTCAGGACCGGCAACTGGTCGAGGCGCGCAGGTCGATCCACGACTTGTGTCACCGGCGAGCGGCTCGTGTTCGTCGTTCCGAGTTTCAGGAAGTCGAACGCGACAGAACGATGCTTCCAGAGTTCACCTGGACGCGGCGGCAGTATTGACTCCGCGATGTGGACCATGTCTCGCACCATCGCTTCCGGCTTGGGACCAAAGGCGAGATCCAGACGGCGATCGGTGCCGAACAGGTTCGTGACGACCGGATACCGGCTTCCCTTCACCCGCTCGAACAACAACGCTGGCCCGCCTTCGCCGATGACGCGGCGATGGACCTCCGCGAGCTCTAGGTAGGGATCGACCTCAGCTTTAATAGTGGTGATTTCGTTTTCTCTGGCGAGTAGATCGAGAAAGGTGCGGAGACTCGGATGCATTCGTGTTTACGGACGATCTCCGATTGTGCGCGGACGAACGCGTGTGGGCGGCGTTGGCTCACTCAGGCGCTTCTCGATCTCGTCGTGCGCGATCTCGGCAGCCTCGGCGACGAAGGGTTCCTGCGACTCACGATATGGTTTTACGACTTCGAGGGTGTGCGAGTCGCCGATGCGTGCGAGAGCTTTCAACAGTCCGGCTGTAATTCGCGGCCGGTTCTTCTCTCTATTCAGAAACGGATAAAGCACGTCCGGCCCTTCCAACTCTGACAAATAACCGAGCGCCTGCTCCTGACGTCCGGAATCCAAATCGGCAACTATGCGATAGAGCGCTTCCGATCGGCCCATGCGATACAACGCCCAGTCGAGCGCGAGACGAACTTCCTTGTTCTTCTCCTGAAGCTGATACCCCTCGACGAGCTTGCGTTCTTTGACGGCGGCGAGTCGAGCCAGCGCTTCCGCACTGCGCTGCCGAAGCAGCGGATCCGTGCTGCCGAGTTGTTTCGCAAACTCAGCCGCGTTCGAACGCGCGTCCACTCCGTCCAGTGGCTCCTGCGCTAGAGTCACGCCAACACACAACACTAAAACAGAGATCGCTAAAGTCGCTTTCATATCATCCTCCCGCCTGTTTCTTCCTGAGCAGCGCGGTGTTTAGATCCAACTCCGCCACCGGAATTACCTCCACGTTCGGATACTTCTTTTGCAGTTCAGGAAGAAACGCCTTCGCATTGCCGACGATGATGATGTTACTCGTTTTCGCTTCGAGCCGCGTGCCCGCGAACTTCTGTATGTCGGCGGTAGAGATTGCCTGCACGTTGTTGATGTAACGATTGATCTCGTCGAGGCTCATTCCATAGAGCGCCAGCGAACCAACCTGCGCAACGAGCCCGCCCGCCGTCTCCAGATTACGCGAGAAACCACCGATCAAAACAGCCTTCCGCGGCGTCAACTCAGGATCCGCCGGAGGCGCTGACGACAAACGTCCGATCTCACCCAACAGCAGATCCGCCACTACGGCGCCCGACTCATTCTTAGTCTGCGCTGAAGCGACGAATGAGCCAACGTCACGCCGCGCGTCCAACGACGATGCCGCGCCATAACTCAAACCGCGCTTGATGCGAATCTCCTGATTCAGACGGCCTGAATATCCGCTCAGCACCGAGTTCGACACAATGCCGCGGAAGTAGTCCGGATCTTTGCGATTGATACCGGTGCGGGCGAGATAGACCGCGGCTTGTCCGGCGTCAGGCTTGTCGATCACGACGATGCGGCCAGCCTTGCTCGCCGCAGTCTCTTTAGCGGCGCTGATCTCCGGCAACGGCGTGCTCGGTTTCTGCCAGTCGCCGAAATACTTCGTCGCCAGCGCGATGCCGTCTTTGGCTGTGATGTCGCCGCCGATCACGAGGATCGCGTTGTCGGGACGATAGTATCGGCTGTGTAGTTTCGCGATGTCCGCGGCGGTGATCCGCGTCAGCGATTCGTTAGTGCCGATAAGCGGATGTCCATACGGACTATCGCCAAACACGACTCGCGCCGCCACAAGACGCGCGATGCTTCCCGGCTCACCCAATATGAGCGTGAAGCTGTCGAGCGACTGTTGCCGCAGCCGCTCAACTTCTTCGCTCTTGAACGTCGGACGCCGTACCACGTCGGCGAGAATTTCCATCGCCGGCGAGATTTTCGACGACATCACACTGACGTTTGCGACAGATGAGTCCCAGCGCGTGGATGAATCAAGCGAGCCGCCAAGGCTCTCGATCTCCTGAGCGATGCGGGTCGCGTCGCGGCTTTGTGTACCCTTGGTCAATAGGTCCGCCGTCATTTCCGCGAGTCCGGCCAACTCCGGCGGATCGACTTCACCGCCATTCTTGATCAGCAACTGGGCCGAAACCAGCGGCGTCTCGCTGCGTTGCACGACGATCACGCGCAGGCCGTTCGGCAGTGTCTCTTCGACAGGCTTTGGAAACGTTCCGGATCGTGGCGCCGCAGGCGGCGGAGGCGTGGCTTGCGGAGTCTGCGCATAAACGACAAACGGCAGCGAGAGCAGGACAAACAGCAGCGATAGAGGTTTCATCGTTCTCATTTACTTGCCCTCCCCCCACTTCTTCTCAGCAGGCTTCGAAGCTTCAGGAAGGTAGTACAGGACCATACGATTCGCATCCGTGAAGTATTTCTTCATCACGCGTTGGACGTCCGCAGCAGTCACTGCTTGCAGCCGCGCGAGATCAGTATTCACTCGAGCCGGATCACCCAACAGCACCGCGGCTTCTCCCAGAGCAAGCGCCTTGCCGTTGCTGGTTTCACGTTGGCGCAGTTGGTTGGTGATTAGCTGGTTCTTAGCTTTCTCGAGTTCAGCCGCCGAAACGGGTGTGTCTTGTAACTTTCTGATCTCCGCGAGCAGCGACTTCTCCGCGTCTTCCGGTTTCTTCCCTTCAGATAAAACAGCAGTCAAGATAAAAAGACTCGCATCCTCCCGCACGTCGGAGCTCGAATTAACTTCCGCCGCTAGTTGCTGCTGATAGACCAACGTGTTGTAGAGCCTGGACGACTCACCCGCCGACAGAATCGCATCGGCAACTCGCAGCGCGTCCGAATCGGGGTCGGCCTGTCGCGGCGTAAGATAAGTCAAACCGACGGCGGGCAGATCGTTGTGGCCGTAGTCAGTAAATCGCATCTCCGCTTTACGCGGCGGTTCTTTCACCTGCACACGCGGCAAGGGTCGACTCGGTTTCGCGATCGGGGCGAGATACTTGTCTACCCACGCATCGAGTTGTTTCGGATCAAAGTCGCCGACCACGACCAGCGTCGCATTGTCAGGCCGGTAGTAAGTCGTATGAAACTCCTGGACGTCTTTAAGCGAGGCGGCATCGAGGTCCTCGATGCTGCCGATACCGGGTCGCTTGTAAGGATGTTCGGTGAATGACTTCTGTTGGAGCAGGTACTCGAACCGGCCGTACGGCGGCGCCAGTATCCCTTGCCTGTACTCTTCCTTCACGACGTCGCGTTCCGATTTGAAGTTTGGATCGTCGACGTTCAGTCCCGATAGTCGATCGGCTTCGGCCCAGAGCAGCGTTTCGAGATAGTTCGACGGCACGACTTCGAAGTAGACCGTCACGTCGTCGGCGGTGAAGGCGTTGTTGAAACCACCGACGTCTTCAGTGAGGCGGTCCATCATCTCTGACTTCATGTTCTTCGTGCTCTTGAACATGATGTGTTCGAACAGGTGCGCGAAGCCGCTGCGGCTTTGCGGGTCGTCTTTCGAACCGACGTGATACCAGACCTGGATCGCCACCGTCGGGCTCGACGAGTCGGGCGCGCTCAGCACGCGCATTCCGTTCGGCAACGTGCGATCGCTAAACTTCATTTGCGGCATTCGCGTTTGCGCCCGCCCCACGATCTGTGCGGCGACAAGCGCTGCGATAGCCACAAAAAGGGCAAGGAAACGCTTTGAATTACGAACCATTGAGTTGTGCTCCAGTGTAATTAGGGAGAATCTCGCCCGGATCTAATCGATATCCATCGGATTGTGGTACGGCTTGTCTTTGTCCTTCTCGGCCCGCTTCATCGCTTCCTGAAACTTCTCTTCGAGAATGCGGTCTCGGTCCTTCATCGAACTGAGCTCCTGCGCGAAGATCTGTTCGCGCAATTGTTTCTGCTTGTCGAGTCCTTTGACCATCTCGTCGAACGAGGCGACCGGCTTGGCTTTCTCTTCGTGCGACAGGAGCGCGCCGGTCTGCGCGTCGATTGTCAGGTTGGCTTCGCAACACGGACAAATGATTGTGAACCTCGACTTGTCTGCCATTGAACCTCCTCCTCGCGAGGCAGGTAGTATAGCAAACAAAAGGGCGACAGTTGCCCGTCGCCCTTTCAGATCCGCGATAATGCGCAGTTCGGTGTCAATTCGCGGTTACGGTATTACCTTTTTGACAGCGCTTCCAGCTTTCTTAGCTCCCTCGACTGTCTTGTCGCCAACCTTCTTCGCGCCTTCGACCGTTTTCTCGCCGGCTTTCTTGGTCACTTCCACCGTCTTTTCGCCGACTTCTTTGCTCTTGTCCACGGTCTTCTCGCCTACACTTTGGGCCTTGTCTTTTACGTCCTCGGCTTTGTCGGCGACTTCGCCTGCGGCATCTTCGCCTTTGTCCGCAACAAAATTGGCCGATTTGGCGACGGCGTCGCCGGTCGCTTCGAGCACGTTGTCATTTGTGTTCACTTCGCGTTCCTGCCCGCTTGCAGAATATGCTTTCACTGTTCGCTTGCCGTCGCGAGTGGTGGTGACCACGACCTTTGATAGATGTGGATTATTTCGGAAAGTTCTGGTTTCAGTCTTAGTTCCGCTGGCGTCCACTGACGTTGTGATCTCGGAGTTGTCCGGCCCGGGCTTAGTCGTTGGGCTCTGAGTCGCAGTGGTTTGATCAGTGGTTGGTTCATGCGCACAACCGGCGGCAAGCGCCACCAGCAATAGTATTGTCAGCAAGCAAACATTCTTAGTCACGCTTCTCTCCTCCTATATCGGTAAAGCTCTACAAAGAATTGGGCAAGCATCGTGCCACGATCGCTTTGGGCGTGTATCAACGATAAGAGTTTGTCACACAAATCTGTCGTGAATCTGTGGAAAAAGTACCGGATTTTTGATTGACTTTCGTTCTGAATTACTTTAGAAGCTCACAAGCTGCCGGTCATCTACTTCAAGGCTTCAATATTGAGACGGAATAATCATCATCCCCAAGGAGTCCTTCTGATGCGCAGACTGCTTTTTATTGCGATAGGCGCGTTTTTTGTTGCCGCCACGCTGCTTCCCATGCAACCGCGGTTCGTCGTGCAGGCGGTGTCGGAGGGCGAACGGCTGGCGATGTACAGCAAGCCGGCAGTGGTCCGCATCATCGACGGCGCGATCGGCCAGTTCCGGTTTGAAGCTCCCAACGGCCAGTCGTTTACGTTCGACGTATCGACTATCGCTCTTGGCTCGGGCTTCTTCATCAGCTCCAACGGCTACATCGCAACCAATGCGCACGTCGTCTCGACTACGCGCGACGGCGAGGAGAAAGCGAAGCAGGTGCTCTTCGCGCAGATGCTCCAGCAGATCGGGCAGCAGCTCAATCGTGACCCGCGAACTCTGAATCAGGAATTTTTTGCCCAGCGCAGCCAACTGGTGAGTTTCCAAAAGGTCCATCACGTCATCATTCCTGACGGCAGCAACTTCCCTTTCGAGATCAAGCAATACGGCGCGCCAACTGGTGAAAGTGCAGACCAGGGCAAGGACGTCGCCGTAATAAAAATCGAGGTCAAGAACGCTCCGATTCTGAAACTCGGAGACTCCGAAAAGGTCCAACTTCAGGACCACGTCACAGTCATCGGTTATCCCGGTGCCGCCGACACGTTCAGCTCCGGGTTACTGAGCCAGAAGTCGGCGCTGGAAGCGACGATCAACGACGGAAAGATCTCAGCGCGAAAACAGGCAGCCAGCGGTGCTCCGATCCTGCAAACGAGCGCGCCGGCGACGCACGGCAACTCTGGCGGGCCGGTTGTGAATGATCAGAATGAAGTGATCGGGTTGCTGACCTTCCGCGGCGACACTGTAAATGGGCAGGAAGTCTCAGGTTTCTCGTTCGTCGTTCCTTCGAACACGGTAATGGAGTACGTGAAGAGCGCCGGAGCGGCCAACACCGACGGCCCGACCGACCAGCTTTTCCGCGAAGGCCTCGAGTATTACTGGGCGGATCAGTACTCATCCGCCATTCCGAAGTTTGAAGAAGTAAAGAGACTTTTTCCGCAACATTCGGAAGTCGATCGGCTGGTGCAAAGCAGCCAACAGGCGAAAGCTGAAGGACGCGAGAAGTCGGGCTTTCCGCTTTGGGTGGTTGGCGTCATTCTTGGTGTGCTGTTCATTATCGGACTGGTGCTGATCATCGTCGCCGTCGTCGTGATCATGATGCGCCGCCGTAAGAAGTCTGCGAAGCAAGCTGGTGCGGCGCCCGCGCCTGGTGGAAAAGCGCACCCGGCCCATGCTCCCCATGTTCCTTCGCCTGCCGCGCAATCACCGCCGCCACCGAGCCCATCACCTGCTCACGCTGCGCCGAAACCGACACCGGCGCCTCCACCGCCGCCTATGCCACCGATTCCGCACGTAGCAGGCGGCGATGACGGCAGAACGGTCGATCTGTCGCGCACTGTCGCAATTACGCACGACGGCGACGGGTTCAACGTCAACTACGGATCGATCAAATTCGTATCCGGACCGTTGTCAGGACAAAAGTTTGACATCAGGCCCGACGGCGACTTCATCGGCCGCGACGGCGGATCGTCGCAGATCGTCATCGGCGATCCGAGGATCTCGAAGCGGCATTTGTGGATTGGTGTTCGAGGCGGGCGCGTAGTGATCGAGGATCAGAATTCGCGTAACGGCACGTTCGTCAACGATCCGAGATCAGCGCGCGTGACGGAGACACAGTTGAACGCCGGCGACACCGTGATACTTGGTGAATCGGACGTTGCCCGTTTCGAGTTTCACACTAACTAACCAATTTGGTGAATGTGGTGTCGAACAACGCCACCAACTGGTCCGCCGGCTGAGGCCGGCTGAAGAAGTAACCCTGGATCTCATCGCAGCGGAGTAACTGCAGGAAACGAAGTTGCTCCGCTGTTTCCACGCCTTCAGCTATCACTCTCAACCGTAAATTGTGAGCCAGCGTGATGATGGCCATGACGAGCGCCGCGTCATCAGGATCAGTCGTCGCGTCTCTCACAAACGACTGATCGATCTTGAGCACGTCGATCGGCAAACGCTTCAACGAAGCGAGCGACGAAAAGCCGGTGCCGAAATCGTCGATCGAGATGTGAATCCCCATGCTCTTCAATCGGTTCAGCACGCTGGAAGCAAACTCCTCACTCTGCATGATCGAGCTTTCTGTCAGTTCCAGGTCGAGATACTTAGCGTCGAGCCCGGTCTCGTCGAGAATCCGGATCACAGTCTCCGACAGATCCCGCTCGTGAAACTGGCGCGCCGAAATGTTGACCGACATCTGAATCGGAGCAAAACCACTGTCTTGCCACTCGCGGCTCTGGCGACAGGCATTACGCAATACCCATTCGCCTATCGGCACGATCAAACCGGTGTCTTCGGCAAGCGGAATAAACTCCGACGGCGATATCAATCCGAGTTGCGGATGCTGCCAACGCACCAGCGCTTCGACACCCGTGATCGCCAACGAATCAACGGACACGCGCGGCTGGTAGTGAATCAAAAACTCCTGGTTTTGAATCGCGCGGCGCAGGTTCGTTTCCAGCGCGAGTCGCCGCGTCGCGAGTTCGTGCATGTCTGACGTGAAGAACTGATAATTCGCGCCGCCGGATCTCTTCGCCTTGTAAAGCGCGGCACCCGCGTTCTTCAGAAGCGTTTGACTGTCGTCGCCGTCAAACGGGAACATGCTGATGCCGACGCTCGCGGTGCCGAAGAGCTCATGACCGGGAAGATCGAACGAGAACTTCAAAACTTTCGACAACAAGCCGATCGTTTCCATCACATCCTTGGTGCCTTCGATTTGCGTCCGCAGTAGAGCAAACTCATCGCCGCCAAATCGCGCGACGGTGTCAGACTTGTTGATGCAGCTCTTCAAGCGCTCGCCAAACTCGCGCAATAAACTGTCGCCTGGGCCATGACCGAGCGAGTCGTTTACTTTCTTGAACTGATCGAGAGAGATAAACAAGATACCCAGCGACTGTTCGCTCGCACGCGCGATTGCGACCGCCTGCGCCAGCCGGTCTTCGAACAACGCGCGATTCGGAAGTTGGGTGACAGTGTCGTAATAGGCAAGCCAGTCGACTTCCGCGGTACGCTGCTGCAACAGGTTTTCGATCTGTTCTTTGTAAAGACGTTTCTCTTTCAGGAGGCCCGCGTGTTTCAGCGCGCGTTCGACTGACGCTTCAACGTGACGAATGTCGATCGGCTTCGTGATGTAGTCGAACGCGCCGACGCGCAGCGCGTTGATAGCAAACTCGATGTCCTGATTGCCGCTAATCATGACGACGACCGTGTCAGGCGCGAGTGAGTGTACGCGTGGAACGAGCTCGAGCCCGCTCATGCCGCCCATGTCGATGTCGCTGATTACGAGATCGAACGTTTCATGCGAAAGCGCAGTCAGCGCTTCTTCAGCGGAAGCGGCTTCCGAACAGCTATAGATGGCGCCCAGCAGATCGACGAGCAGACTTCGGATCTGCCATTCATCGTCGATGATGAGGAGATTTGGCTTCTGAGGCTGAAGAAGTGGCATGCGTTCGTGTTTACAAGCCCTTGCAGGTGCCGGGGAGCCATGGCTCTCGCAAGACGCGGTCGTAGCTTCGCTTCACTTCCGCGAAGCTCCAGTCTTTCCTTTGCCAAATCGTACCGTCCGAATACTCGACACGGTTGATCAGCGCTTCTTCTCTGAACAGCGTTTTCCGGCCGAGTGCGTCGATGCTGACTACGTCGCTCGGTCCCAGCAAAGTGAAACCCTCGAGCTCTTTCTCCTTGTCGGGCCTGATGTTGACGCCGCATAGAAACTGCCGCCGCGCTACAAGGTCGTTGCTGGGATCGATAAACCGGTATTCCCAAAAGACAATCTCGACGACTTTGGCGGCAGTGTTTTTGACTTTTACACGATAAGCGAAACCGTCGCGAGGTTCGGCTTTGCGTGTGCGCGATTCCTGCACACTCTTTTCGATCGCGGCGCTGCGTCCGTCGATCGTGTCGGCGTTGGGATCGCGAACGCCGGCGGGATCGTTGATCCTCGCGTTTCGCGCGAAGGTTTTGTTTTGCGGAATCACAGCGCGCGCCGGAATCGTGGCTTCTGCCGGATGCACTTCAACTGTTTGCCGCGCGCGCGTCCACTTGAAGTTGACAACGCTCATCTGTGGTCCATCGGGGACCGTCGTGAGCGTTTGATCGACTTTTATGAGCAATAGGGGGAGCAGGAACAGCAAAAGGATCTTCACGTTTCGCCTCCGCTGACCAGGTTATGAAGGCTCGAGCCCGATGCCGGAGAGTATGCGCCACTTGCCTTCGGTATTCAACTATCTTTCGTGCTGGCGGTGCTGATGAACTGCGTGCCAGTGTTTCACTGTTTCACCTTGTGTTTACAGGGATCAAGGGTGTATAAGGCTTTCGTTCCTCGCGCAATCTGACCAATCCGGCTGGACCATCAATAGCCGCTTGAGCTATCGCCCTGATGTGTCTGGGGATACTATTTCCAGGAAGGAAAAAGACGACATGACACTCACGAAGTTTACCAACAGCTACCTGATAACAAACCGCGCTAATCCTTCGCAGCAAACGCGGAGTTCCATTTACCCTTGTCCGCAAGGGACGTTGTACTTCTACCAGGCTGCTGGTCAATATAATTCCAATACGGCTGCCTACATCCCTGGTAACGCAAATAACCCCAGCAAGATGATGCCGGCTGCATTCGCCGCCGCGCTTGCAAAAGACGTTCAAGTCGCGGCCGGTAATGGTTGCGCTCAGATCACAGTCTACGTTCACGGCCTCGGTAATTATTTTTCGGACACTTGCAACGAGCTCGGCACTTACGGAAGTAGTCTTCAGGCGCAAGGTTATAACGGTCTCGTGATTGCTTTCGATTGGCCCAGCTATGGCACCGTCGACAGCTATTTTTATTACGGAACTCTGCCTTACAGTTTTCCGCCGACCAGGCAGTCGGGCTCGATTCGCGACAATATCAATGGCAGCATCAATAGCTTTCGCACGATGCTCACCATCCTGGCTTACGTCTGCAGGGAGAATAATGCGAAACTAAACTTTATCTGCCACTCAGAGGGTAACTACATGCTGATGCTGGCGATGAAAGGGATTGATTTCTCACCTAACCCTCCTTTCATCTATCAAGTTCTCCTGTTGGCGGCCGATATCAACACAGGCGCGCTGCAAACGACTACTTATTCTGCTCCGTGGTCCGGCCAACTACGGTACCTTCAACCTTACGTACTGGGAACAACTGTTTACTGGTCGAGCCAGGATGATGTTCTTCCGACCGCTGAAGGATGGACTACTTACCACAACCCGAGCTTCCCCAACAGACTCGGACTCCATGGACCTGCTAGTTTCAACCTCAACCCGGATAAGAGCGATCAGTTGCTGGCCAAGGTGTATGGCCTCGACTGCTCTCTGGTTGTTAATCGGACGGTAATGAATAACAACAGGGTACCGCCCTCCGTCACGGTCCACTCCGGTTATTTCTATATTCCGCAAGTGCTGCAGGATATGAATCAAGCGCTCAACGGCAGGGCTCCCGGAAAGATTCCCAATCGTTCGAGTGCCGGGAAACCGGACGGCCGAGCTTATGTTATGAGAGTTGCCTCCGAGCTCTTTACGGGTCCCATCGAGCCCCTAAATCAGAGTGTGGAACCAGAAACACCCGAAGAGTAAGAGTACGGGAAAGAACACACATTAAATGAAACTCTTGACACATTGCGTGCAAGTTGTGGTATACGCATGTGTCCAGTTCGACCTCGCACCGCTTTAAGGCTGCTCTATGTCTCCCGAATGGAGAGAGACTTAATCCACTCGCAAATAACCACGGCAAAACCTGCCGACTAGAAGGAAAGGCTTTCTCAATGAACAATAAAAAAACCCTACCCTCGGTGTTGAGTATTGTCTTCGCATTAGCTTGCTTCAGCATTTCTGCGCTCGCCCAATCGAGCGATAACCAATTCGCCACGCTTAATAGCGCCGGATCGAGTGTCAGGTGGGATATTAAAGCGAGTCACTCGGCGTCGACCCTGACTGTTATTGGGCCGGACGGCGAAGCGTATGTAAAAGAGTTTCATGGGAACCAAACCCCCGAATTCCAACTCGCCGACAAGAAAGGCGAAAGACTGCCTGACGGGCAGTACACCTATGAACTGCGGTTGACCCCCAATTTCGGCCAGGGAGTAAAAGAAACGCTGAAGGCTGCGCGTGAAAAGGGCAATTCCGACGAAGTCGTGCGCGAGCTGAAAAAACGCGGCGCCTTGCCGGCCGGGTTGGTCCAATCCGGCGGATTTTCGGTGGTGAGCGGCGTGATCTACGTCGGTGGAATGAACGAATCGGGTCAGAATGCGAAGGTCGAACGCCCGGCAGTTCCCTCTTCGGTTCCCGCGGTTGTTTCTTCGGCGGCGCCCGTGGCTTCGTCAGGCCGTGTGAACTATAAAGTTAATCGCCATCACCCGCGTTTCATGGTTTTCGATCAGGTGATTCCCGACGATCTCATCGTCCAGGGCAGCATCTGCGCGGGACTGGATTGCGTGAACAATGAGAACTTCGGTTTCGACACGATCCGCATGAAGGAAAACAACGTGCGGCTTCAGTTTGACGACACCAGCGTTACCGCCGGTTTTCCAACGAACAACTGGCAAATCAGGGCCAACGATTCAGGCGGCGGTACGAGTTATCTCGGCTTCGTCGATCAGGGCGCCACGGGAAATTCTGAAACCGGAACGATCGTGTTTGCCGTAGATGCCGGTGCGCAAGCGAATTCGCTTCGTGTTTCCAGCAGCAGTAACGTCGGCCTCGGCACTGCCACGCCGGTGCTCGACATGCACGTAAACACCACCGACACGCCTGCAATGCGTCTCGAGCAAAACAACAGCGGCGGCTTCACTGCTCAAACCTGGGACATCGGCGCGAATGAAGCTAACTTCTTCGTCCGCGACGTTACCGGCGGATCGCGTTTGTCACTGCGCATTCGTCCCGGCGCGCCGACGAGCTCGCTCGACATCGCCGCGAACGGAAACGTTGGATTGGGTACAGCGAGTCCAAACACAAGACTCGATATCAAACAGACTGAGGATTCGTTCATCGGCGGCGCTCACTTCAGACGCGCGACGACTAACGACACGTGGGCGCTCGCGACCGGAAACGACAACAACTTCTACATGGGTTACGCGAACGACGCTTCGTTGGCCAATGCCGCTACTGACTTCACGATCCTGCCGCTCGTATTGACGGCCACCGGCCGCGTCGGCGTTAACACCACAACGCCCGATCAGAGACTCTCGGTGAACGGCGATGCGAGCAAAACAGGCGGTAATACGTGGTTGGCGTTTTCGGATCGACGGCTCAAGAACATCAAGTCGCCATTCACCACTGGATTGAGCGCCGTGATGAAATTGCAGCCTGTGCGTTATGAATACAAATCCGATAACGCGCTCGGCCTGGCAAACGATGGTGAGCACATCGGTTTTGGGGCGCAGGACGTCCAGAAAGTGATCCCCGAAGCCGTCACCAGGAACAGCCAGGGTTACCTGATGGTTAACGGCGATCCGATCATCTGGACCATGCTGAACGCAATCAAGGAACAGCAGAAGGAGATCACCGAACTGAAGCGCCAGATCCGCCAGTTGCGCGCCAACTCACGGCGACGCAAGTAAGTCAGTAAAAGTAAACGGCAACAAAAAGGGTGCCCGGGAAAGCAATCACCCGGGCACCTTTTCCTGTCGAAAACGATCGCGACACGATTTAAGGTCCGTCTGGTCTTTTAATCAGGCGGCAGCCAGATAACGAGACACGACACGTTCCAGCTCACTGATGTCGATCGGCTTACGCATGTACTCGTCGCATCCTTTGGCGAATGCTTTGACGTGCGAGTAAGACATCGGATAGGCGGTGACTGCCACGATCGGCACGCGTTCTAATTCAGCGTTTTGTCGTATTTGCTGGGTCGCTGCTATGCCGTCGAGGATGGGGAGATCGAGATCCATCAGGATCAAGTCGGGCCGCTCGCGATCTGCGATATCAACCGCTTCCTGACCGTTGCTGGCCTCCAACACAGAGTAACCGAGCCCTTCCAACCACTGCTTCAGAAGCACGCGAGTGTCCTCGTAGTCTTCAACCACCATGATGGTGCGATCTTTCTTCATATAACTCATGCCCACAGTTCTCTACTCACGCCGCGCAAGCGGCGGTTGTTGTTTTTCCGCTGGCTGCCGGGATTGTCTTGAGGCCAGCTTGGCGATTGAGGTGAGTGGATCGCATGAAGATTCTGCCACGCTCCGGCGAGTTGAGCAATGCTGCGTGGTGTTAGTGTGTATTAGCGGGTGTTACGGATATAAGAGAGAAAAGGTACAATCGCTCGACAACCCAACATGACAACACGGATCCTGATCATAGTCGCAGGCTTGGTTCTAGCCGTTGGAGCGGTGTTCGCGGTTTGGAAGATGCGTGGTGAACGCTCCACTTCGGGCGGCGCCACGGGGACGGCTACGTCGCAACCGGCAGCGGACCCTGAAGCTATGGCTGACTTGAAGAACCTGCTCTTTGCCGATCAGTCGCTCGACGAGCTCATAAGCATGTTCGAGCCAACTCAGACTCCTCCACCGAACGATCCGATGGCTCTATTCGCATCATCCGTCGCCGCGTCACGCGCCAACAAAACGGATGAAGCTAAGAATCAACTGAAACAGGTCCTTGCCTTACCCGAAACCGAATCTCGCATTCAGCTCTGGGCGTGGAAGGGTTTGCGCGAATTGGGCGAACCGCTGCCGGGGGATGTTGCTGATAAGGTCCAGGGAGTCGTCTGTGAATTGCACAACGAAACCGGTATCGGGACGCTGGCTGCATACGCCGACGGGCGTGCGCGATGGCTTAGCAGTCAGGGCGCCGGAGTCGTGTGGGAAACGCCGGGCAGCGACGCCAGGATCAGCGCTCAAATCACGAAATTACTGAAAGCCGCCGAACCGCTGGTCAAAGCGGCGGCGCTCTCCGACACGCATCGGACTCCCGAGCCTGAAATCGAAAACTTTCGGGTCAGCATCCTGACCTACAGCGGTATCCGCACCGTCGAAGTCTATGGTCCATCTATCGAACAGAACCAACCGATTGCCGCGGTGCTGGAAGCCAGCGTGAACCTGCTCGCCGAGTTGATGCAAAAAAGCGCTGAGACCCAAAACAAGCCAACCCCACGCTGAAGCCACGACACATTGTGACTAACCACTGAGGATCCGTGTTGAAAACTAAATTAACGTTTCTAGTCGGCATAGTTTTAATTCTTGCCTATGGCTGGCCCTCGAAAGCGCAGGATAACGCTCCAAGAGAAGCGAAGCCCGGCGAAATTCCTTTCACGTACGACGCAAAGATCTTCAGTACCATCCGAGTGGAGGAGAGGCCGAAGCGCGTTGTCGAACCAAACACCTTTCCCGACGAAGCGCCTGCGCATTCGTGCTTCCTCCTCGAGGATAAACGCGCGCTGCCGGCATTCGAGAAAGGGCCGCGCTATTTCCAACCCGCTTACAGCATGCTCTGCATTCTTCCTCTCACGGACAACTCGGTAACAGATTTTGCCAAGTCGTATCCATACTTGAGTGAGGCTGCCGCCAAGCTGCGCAAGATTCTGACTAAACGTCCAGCACGATTCACGTTTGATAAAGAACTCGTCGACATTCCGTACAACAATGCGACGGGAACAATTGAAAGCAAAGTCCAGTACCTGAATTTCAAGACTGGCAAGGGAGTGCTTTTTCTTACGCAATACTCGCAGGAACTGGAAGCAAATCCGATAAACAACGAAGAGCTCACCTGCAACTTTCAAGGGTTAACAAACGACGGGAAGTACTACGTAGCGGCACGTTTCGCACTCACTCATCCATCACTGCCGAGAGGTATCGACTTCACGGACCACATTAAACGCGACAATAAGCGGCTTTATCTGAAAAAGCAGGAGCGGGAGCTGGACGGTCTGACGGAGGAGTCCTTTGAACCGTCGCTGCGAGCGTTAAAGTCGTTGATTGCATCTATATCAATTTCTAACTGAGCAAAGGAGATTTTATGCAATTAGTAGCAGTAGGCGATGCCCTTTTGAATCTTGATCGGATCACCGTACTCGACTTCGATCGCACACCGAGCGGTATCGTGTTGCGTGTTCGCGGCGAGGGCGTTCAACCCATTATCGAGCTGACTGTGCCCGTGCAGACTATCGCCGGCATTATGAGTTTAGTGCCACAGAAATTCCGTTTCGGCGGGAGCGATAAACAGGACGAATAAATATTTGCACACATCGGGTGTCACTGATCCGATACCAAACGTTAGAGCCGCGACGAGTAAATATTCGAAGCGAACATAATGGCTGAGGCGGCATTGTCCCAGCTCGGAATAGATCGTTGAACTATCGTCTAATCCGAGGACGGTAATGCCGCCGCGCGGTCCTACCTTGTTGGTGATGAAGATTCGCCAGAGTATGAAGCTGACTATTACGGGAAGCGCAAGGAGCTCAAGCGCGATCGTATCGGTAATGAATCCGAAGTCGTTTAGACCGAGTAAGTCAGGACCGACGCATCTGGTAATCACGAATGCTTAGACACTGAGCGCCATTGAAAGTTCCCGGCGTTCTTTTAGCTTTTGCTCGAGGACGCGAAGAAGAGTGAACTGAAGTGCAAGGTCGCCAACTTAAAGAAACACAGCAATCCAGTGTGCCACTACGCTTAAGAACAGCCACGGAACGAAACCTTGGCAACACCAAACTTGAAAGGAAGCACTATGAGGCACACTACACGTCAACTCCTGGCAATGCTCTTGCTATTAGCTTTGCTCACTTATAGCGTTAGCGTAAATCACTTGCGGGCTCAAGCGAAGAGTGGGACGCAGTCGACGCTTACTAACCCGAGCTTTGAATCCGGAGACTTCAGCGGATTCACCACTCTGG
>JBKPNH010000156.1:0-26631 GCA_046732535.1 Acidobacteriota bacterium | reverse complement strand
ATGGCGTTCTTGAGATCGGCAAATGCCTCGTCACTCATATAGTTCGTTTTATTTGTCTGCACCTTCCGAGTCTTTCCTGTCTTCATGACTCACTTTCCCTTCTAATCTGCTGGCTCAGCGCGCCAATGATGCGCGTTTGGTCCGGTGATAAGTCGGCTTGGTCACCTTTGCTGAATAGATACAACAAATGAGGCCACGCTGAGGATTTTGGACAAGCTCAGATTGAATGTTAATCAAGATCTCAGTCGGCAATGCACCGATTTGTTTGGAAAAGACCTTCGATTCAACGAATTCAAACCAGACAATATCATCTGTTCTCCCCATGTATTATGACTATACTACTGAGTGGTATGGCAGTCAACGGGAGTCAAAAACATCGAATAGCGGACGGGCATCCAGCTTTCAGACTCTTCCCCTTTGCTAAAGCGACTTGTCAATCGTTCAATCTTGGCTCGATACGAAGGCGGCACGATATTTGACGAGGGGGACAAAAAGGGTTAAAAAAGGGGGACACTCCTGGTCATCTCTTTGAAACCTGCCATTTTGTTTAGGCCCGCGTAGCTCAGTGGATTAGAGCGCTCGCCTCCGGAGCGAGAGGTCGCAGGTTCGACCCCTGCCGCGGGTACCAATAAATCACCCATCCGTAGTGCATCCCCAGTAGCTTTTTTCGTAAATAGAGATTTGAGTACGGAAAAAACGTTTTATCCCCTACGGCTGAACTCTCAAAAGTCATACTTTTCGTATGGCTGAACGAGTTAGGAATGTCTATTCGCCAACTCGCGAGAGGGCCTCGTTCATTACATCATTAGACAAATGCATTCCTCCCTGTCTTAGTTGCTCAAGCACAACTCGTGCGGAAGGAATGTGACGGCGTTGCTTTGCGACGAGCACAAGACCGAGCGTACCGCGAACAGGAATTCCAAACGCGGCCGCGCATCGTCGTCCGGCAAGGTCATCGATGATCGCCTCTGTGCTGGGATGAGAGTAGGCCCAAGCGAGCACGGAAGACTCTCCAACACCGAGTGCCCACGATTGAATCTCCAGTGGCACCGATGGAGTTTCAGTCACGACGAACCAAGGCGTAGTCGCTAACGCTTGAACCTTCACGGATAAATCCCGCCCGCTTCTTGCACCGGCAGCGGTATAGCGATAGCCTATCTCATTCTGTCAAGGTCAGTGGAAAAGAGGGGAGGACACCTTGAAAACAGCGTGTGCATTAAGAGGTAAAGGAAAGACCGGGAAAAGCCTGACCATCAGGCTTGTCGACGAATTACTGCGCAGTCGAAATCCAAGCGCGAGCGTCGAGCACGAATACAGGACGAGGGTAGAACTCAGAGCCGTGTTGAGTATTAACGGCGTAAAGATCGGCATCGAGAGTAACATCAAGCGGATCAAGGAGAGTCTCGATCACTTTGTTGGCCTCGGTTGTGAGGTCATTATTTGTGCGACCAGAACGAGTGGATATTGTGTCGCGGCCGTGAACGAACTGCCGGACTATGAAGTGGTCTGGTTTGAACAGCAAGCGCAAACTGATCCGATAGAGCGGCTGTTCGGCAATCTGGCGATGGCAAGGCGAATCGTCGAAGAAACCGAAAAAGCTATCGCTTCTGTGAAGCCGGCAGTGTTTCGTCGCGCTGCAGGTCGCTGATCCTCTCGAAGATCAAATCCGTGACTCGACCCGAAGATCGATAAGCGCCTCCCTCACCTACTGCGTACGCGGATACTTTGACTGATAGTTGTCGTAGCGTGCTTTCAAGTTCTGCAATTCCAGACGGATGCTCGTGTCTGGTTCTTCTCGCTTCTTCCGTTCGATCTCACTGATCATTCCCACGGTATTTCCACGCCAAGACGGAAGGACGATGCCCGCTAGCCCACTCAACATCTGAACACTGAGCGCCTCCGGGATCTCTGTAACTTTCGCTCTCAGTTCATCCAGCCCCTCGAGCGTTTCAACCTTTGGTGAGTCCAACGCCCCTTTCAGTAACGCGATCGCATGTTCCAACTCACGCATGTTGGTGAGAAAAAGGTCTTGCAGATTTTTGACTTTGTCTGCGTCTCCCTCGCCGGTGCCATCCTCGAATATCGCGGCTTCGAATACGAGCGGTTCGCGCGCGAGAGTCGAGTTAGGTGAGTAGGGCCAATCGTATCTGTAGGTCTCGCCCGGCTCGATCTTCGTCCTCGTATCAGACAAGACAAAACTCAAAAGAATCGACGTGCCGCTGCGATGGTAACGCAGCCGAAACGCATAAATACTTTTTTCACTCACGTTCTTCACACGAATGCGAATGAACGCATCCCGCCGCGTAGCGCTGACTAACTCCAAAGACGCTATCTTGCTCTCGACTGCGGGGACAAACGAGTCGTCGACGGGCTCGCTCTTCTCGGCCGGTGCTGTCGGTGCGTTTGTGGAACGGGTCTGCTGCTGCGCCTCCGCAGACAGCGAAAACGTCAGCATCATTCCCAGCAGCACCAATACCGAAAGCGCATGTCTCATGAGTAGCCTCCGCCTAACGGTCCACAAAATACCGGCATACTCCTCCTGAGTAAAGCAAATATCCGTGTTCCCCTATGCGTGCCAGGTTAGCTGGCGGTAGCGCACATAGGAGAACACGGATAAGGGAGTTATTCTGCGAACTTCAACAACTCGGACATGGCGGCAACTTCACCGTTACGACGACGTTTGGTGTAAACGCGCCGAACCATTCAACTCCTTCCTGGACCATTCGCCACTGGAAATTGTATTTCCCCGGCGCTGGGGCGTTGACGACGAAGTTGATCGTCACCTGACCTCCCGGCGGAACAGCCTGCGTCAACACGACGCGGTTCAAGCCCCAGGTCATATTGTCCTGCGGGTTCTGCGAACCCAACTTGTACGTCGAACCAGCCGGCCACGTCGTGTTACCGACATTCCGTATCGTCACCGATACGTTGTAAGACTCCCCGGCGTACATCGCCGTCTTCGCTGACTGCGAAACAAACTCCGCCTGATTACTTGGTGCAAGCACTGTAATCGGAATGTTGGGCGTCGCATCACCAAAGAACTGCACCCACTCTTGCAACATGCGCCAGCGGAAGTTGTAGTTGCCAGGCGTCGACGGCGCCGTAACAGGGAAAGTGAAGGTGACGTCTGTATTCGGCGGTACGTCGTTCTGCAGGTAAGCACGCCAGCCTTCCCAGCCATTACCGATTGCGCCAAGGCGAAACAGTTGTCCCGCGGACCAGGTTGATGGACCAAGGTTACGCATCGTAATCGAGACGTTCATCGTTTCACCCGGCATCAGCATTGTCTTCGGCACCGTCTGCGAGACGAAGTTCGACAAAGCATCCGGCAGCGGTTTCCAGACCTGAATGAAAGCGTTGAGCGCACCACTCCCGTTACCCGGCACATCGTCGTTCGTTCTCAGGAAGAGTCTTTTGGTCGACGGAAATCTGTCTGTCGTGGCAGTACTCTTACCGATGTAGAAAAGCTGCCCATCGAGACTGCCCAACAGCGAGAACGGACGCGTACCCGGCAGTGGAAACGCAGGATTGTTTTCAATCGAATTCCAGCCTTCCGGACCGTTGTCGCCGCCCAGAAATACGCCGGCGTTGATCGTTCCCGTGCCGGTGATCGCCAGAAACTCATTCGGACCAAGATCCATTCCGGAATCGACCAGCGTGGCGGACTCGCTTATCGGCGGCGACGCCCCTTGCCGCACGAAAGCAGCGTGGAGTTCTGAGTAGAGTAAGAGATTCGGCGAACCCTGACCTCGGTCCTGCACCTTGTCGGGCGTAGCCAGGTTCTTGATGACGCCTTGTAATACGGCGGGACTCACGTTCGGAAAAGCCTGAAGAAAACGCGCGAGCACACCCGTCACGTGCGCTGCGGCAAAAGAGGTCCCACGTACGTGCATTGTGTCATTAGGAATGCCGTCGAGATTCTCGTCGAAGGACTGAGCGGCGATGATATCGTCACCCGGCGCGAACAGATCGACCGCTGGTCCCCAGTTAGATGCCTCCTCAAAGTTAAAAACGGCGCGGGTATCGTTTTTATCTGTGGCACCGACAGTGATGACTTCCGGCATGCGCGCGGGCGTGGTGTCTTTCGCATCGACGCCACCGTTTCCGGCCGCAACCACGTACGCCAGGCCCTTTTGGGCCATTGAAGCGCGAATCGCATTCTCGATAGTGTCATCGACCTCGCCTTCAAAACTCATATTAACGATAGCAGGTTTAATGTGGTTGTCATTTATCCACTCAACCCCCGCGATGACGCTGGAGTACGGTCCTTCGCCCCAGCAGTTAAGGGCCTTGACACTGTGCAGCCTGACGTCCTTGGCCACGCCCAAAGTGTTTCCACCAATCAGAGAAGCCACAGGCGTGCCGTGCGCTCCGCAGTCGTGACCATCCTCGTACCAGAAGCTTGCGTCCTGTGAAACACGCGTGGAACCGTTTGCATTCAGAAATTCCTGATGCAAGGGATTAATACCGGTGTCGAGGACGTAGACATGAACGCCTGCGCCTGTGGTGACGTTGGCGAAGTTGTATGTATTGTTACGTGGCAAGTTGCGTTGGTCAATGCGGTCGAGACCCCACGAAATCGGATTAGCTTGAGTAGTCGCGGCTTTGACGATTCCGTCCTCCTGAACATACTCGACCGCAGGTTCGAGGCTGAGTGCCTTCGCCGCCTCTTCTGACATTTGAATCGAGAACCCTTTGATCGTGTGCCGGTAAACTGAGCGCGTATTTCCTTGATGCCGCGCCAGCAATTGGTTAGCAACGAATTCGACGTCTTCGGGGCGAGTGTCGTCCTTGAGAACGACGATGTACTGGCCATCCACCCGTTTCCTGGCTCGGCGAAACTTGTTTTCGGGTCCCTTACCTTGCGATTGCGCCGCGCTGGACGCACTACCGCCCTGCAACGCTACAAACGTGGCGATCGCCGTTATGATGAAAAGTGTGATGACTATTCTGAGTCTTGAGTGCTTCATGTGTGTCTCCTCGTATCGTTCTTCATAAAAAATCTCCCGCTCACAGTAGGAGTGGCCGAACGGGGCGAAACATCACACATGGCTCTCATTGACAGCGGTTGAGCTTTGGCCTTAATTTCCGAGCCATGCCATTCCTGCGTTGGATTTCCCTGACAGTACTGGTGGTCTTGAGCGGCAGCGCCGCGGCGGCGCAGTGTACGAAGAAGATTGCGGAGATTCCGGCCGCACCGGAGTTACTCGGATTTCGTCTCGGTATGACGAGAGATGAGATCAAAGCGCACGTACCGCAGACGAAGTTCGGACGCACGGACGATTTCGGTGTCTCGAAGACGACGATCAATCCGCATTTCGACTCGACCATCGACAAGACGAAATTCGAAGGCGTGCGCAGCATCTCGCTCGACTTGCTGGACGAGCGGCTAACGTCGCTGTGGATCGGCTACGAGCAAGAGTACAAAGCGAAGAACGTGGACGAGTTCGTGAAAATGATCTCGCAGGCGTTACAGCTTCCCGCCGCTGGTTGGAGCTCCTGGCGCTCGCGTGGTCAACAGATGCGCTGTGCGGATTTTCAGTTGATCGTGCAGATGGTTGCGGGCGCGCCGAGTTTTCGAGTGTTTGACGTTGCAGCAGACGAGACCGTGGGCCAACGAAGGCAAGCGAAAGAAGAGCAGGACTCAATGGCCGAGAGCGCCGCCGCCGAAGAAGCCACGGCAGCGCCGCCCGAGATAATCGGCGACAAAAAAGCGAAGACTTATTACCGGGGCACGTGCCGTCCCGAAAAGGAGATCGTAGAAGCGAACAAGGTCGTTTTTAAAACCACGGACGAAGCAGAAAAGGCCGGATTCAAGTTAGCAAAGAACTGCCACTGAGGCATTGCCAATTGCCGATTGCCAATTGCCAATTGCGATTTTAGGTTACGTACCTGTTCAAATCGGCAATTGGCAATAACTTAAGGAGACAACAACATGTACAAAGAATTCAAGGAATTCATTGCTCGCGGAAACGTTGTCGACCTGGCGATTGCAGTAGTTATCGGTGCGGCATTCGGACGAATCGTTACGTCGCTCGTCGAAGGCGTGATCATGCCGCCCATCGGCATGGCCCTCGGTCGGGCCGATTTTTCGAACTTGTTCATTAACCTGTCCGATCAGCGAGCGGTGTCGCTCGCAGACGCACAGTTGCGCGGCCTGCCGGTTGTCGCTTACGGAAGGTTTCTCAACGACGTAATTAGTTTTCTCATCATCGCGTTCGTAGTCTTCCTGATGGTGAAAGCTATCAATCGACTGCGCGCCGAGCCGCCACCCCCGCCGAACACAAAGGATTGTCCCTACTGTCTGACTGCAATCCCGCTGGCGGCAACCCGCTGCGCGGGCTGCACTTCAGAAGTAGCGCCGGCTTGAAGTAAACACGAACCCCATGCGCGAATGCCCCCGCTGCGAAGTCTGCTACGAAGATGACGTGCTAACGTGTCCGCAGGATGAAGCGGGCACGAAGCAAACGCTGCCCGGTGGACGTCTGCTGGCTTCACGTTATCTGCTCGAAAAACGTCTCGGACGAGGCGCGATGGGCCAGGTCTATCTCGCCCGCGATCAAAACCTGCTCACGCGCAGAGTCGCGGTGAAGACCGTCCGGCCTGACATCCTCAACGACGAGGATCTACAGGAAGGTGAAGCGATTGCGCGTTTCGAACGCGAAGCTCGCTCCGCTGCCTCTATTCGCCATCCGAACGTCGTCGACGTGACGGATTTCGGAAAGAGTCCCGACGGCGTGTTCTTTCTCGTGATGGAGTACGTCGAGGGCGAGACTCTGTATCACCTGCTCCGCCGCGAAGGAACAGTGAATCCGCAACGGGCGGCGACGATCATGGGCCAGGTCGTAGCGGGTGTCGAAGCCGCTCACGACGAAGGAATACTTCATCGCGACCTCAAGCCCGCGAACATTTTCCTGATGCAGCAAAAGCGAAAGACCGGCGGCGAAGATGGTTTTGTGAAAGTCGGCGACTTCGGTCTCGCGAAGATCGTCAACTCGGATCGATCCGACGTCACTTCCGACAGTGGACCAGCCTCACGCGGCATAATCGGTACTCCGGAATACATGGCGCCGGAACAGATGCAGCCGGAGGTCGCCCTCGACGTTCGCGCCGACATCTATGCGCTCGGAACGATCGCCTACCACATGCTCGCCGGCCGCCCGCCGTTCACTGGAAATATCACGCAGTTGATCGCGCAGAAGTTGACGCAGACGCCGCCGTCGTTGGCGAGCCTCCGTTCGGACGTCAGCGAAGAAATTGAAGCGACCGTGATGAAGGCGCTGGCGCTCGATCCTAATCAACGACCGGCGACGGCCAGTGAGTGGTTCGACAGTTTCGCCGCGGCGGTTGCTACAGATTCCCCGGCGATGCCGAAACGTGGCGACTCGCGGCTCGTGGTCATGGCCCCGTCCGGCTCCGAAGTTTACGTCGACGACGAACGATACGGGAGCGTGGGCCGATCGGGCCGCGTGATACTGACTTCCGTCGCGCCGGGGAAACACGTGTTACGAGTATCGAAGGCGGGCGAACCCGACGATGAACGCGTGATCGAGATACGCAGCGACATCGCGGAACAGATCATCGAAGCGCAGCTCAAGATCGGCGTTTCGAGCAATCAACTGTCGCCCTCGCGCGGCGGGAGCCTGGACAGTCGTAGCGGACAAAATGCACCGATGCTCGTCGTCGTGATGTGTACGAAGTGCCAGTCGCGTTTCGCGGAAGGAGTGAAGTTTTGCGGGCGTTGCGGGAACACGACGTTTGAACCAGTCACAGGCGAGTTGCCGACGCCACCAACAGCCACGCCGTCACACCCGTCACAGCCGGTCCCCAGGTCCACGGCGTCGCCGAGCGGTGTCACTTGTCCGCGTTGCGGCCACAGCTATCCGGCGGGTATCAAATTCTGCGGACGGTGCGGCATTCCCATCGGCACGTCAGCGCTCGACTGGCGCGCGCCCAGGCCCGTCGAAGTGGTCTGCCGGAGTTGCGCCACCAGCTATCCGGCCGGGACAAAGTTCTGCGGCCGCTGCGGTAAGCCGATTCGCTCTTGAGCCAGTCCGAAGTTTCCTTTAATCTTTGCGCCTGACAATGAAGCGCTGCCCCACGTGCAACCGTACCTACGCCGATCTCTCCCTGAACTTTTGTTTGGACGACGGCACGCCGCTCACGAGCGACGCTGCGCCGACCACTGACCTGAACGCCACGGTCAGGTATCCACCGCCGCGAGACACGGCCGAACCACCACCGACGGAAATCTACCGGCCTGCGCCGGCGGCCCCGAGCCCGAGACCGACTGCGCCGCCACCGCCGCAACAGTGGACGCCCGCGCCAGGCGCTCCTCGTAAGCGGTCCAACGCGATCTGGTGGGTGCTTGGTGGTCTACTCACCGTGCTGATTCTCGGTGTCGGTCTGATCGCCGTCTTTCTTGCGTTCAGTCTGGGTTCATCCAACAGCAGGAACGCCAACGCAAACACGAACCGTGACACCAATCGCAATGCCAACGTCAATGCGAACGTCGCCAACACAAACGTGAATACCAACACGACCGTGACACCGGCGGCTTTCATGGTTGACGATTTCAGCGAAAAGAAATGGAGCACGGCGACGTCGCAGTTCGGCAGAACCTGGTACGCCAACGACGAATATCACATGAGCTCGAAGGAGCGAATGTACGTCGTGATGTACGCGCCTACCAACGAGTACAGCACCGAGAATGCGACTGTGCGCGTTACGGCACGCAGCGTCGATGGCAGCGTGCCGTCCGCCGGGTTTGGTTTGATGGTCCACTGTGTGCAGTCGAGGACCGGACAACTCGAAGACTACGCGCTGTTGATCTACCCGTCGGTCGACCCTGAGTATGAAGTGATAATGCACAAGCAGGGCGTTCATTCGACGCTCGTCGAGCGAACGAAATCGAGCGCCATCCGATCCGGGTCCACGCCCAATCTATTGGAGGTCCGAATCAAAGGCTCCGAATTGTCGTTTTACGCGAACGGGCAGTTTCTGAAAACGATCACCGATCGTGAGAACTTCAGAAACGGCAAGGCTGGGTTGTACACGAGCGACGTTACTGAAGTCGCGTTCGACGATCTCAAGATCGACCGCTCGCGGTAACATCTCTCGGTTTGTTTGTGTCTTTTGTGCCTCTTTGTGGCTAAACAGTGATCCATGCAGGTGAATCTAAAAGTCACGGCCGGTCCATACAAAGGCCGCATCTTTTCGTTCACCCAACATGACAGTTTTCTCATCGGTCGAAATCCTGACGCGCATCTGTGCCTACCTGACGATCGTTACTTTTCGCGTAACCATTGCCTGCTAGAGATCAATCCGCCGCGCGCCTTTGTGCGCGACCTGCGATCTACCAACGGAACGTATCTCAACGGGCAACGCGTCACAGATGCTTTTCTGAACAACGGCGATCACATTCAGTGTGGCGAAACGATTCTGTTGGTCGAGGTGAACGCCGCGCCGTCACGCGATCTGTCGGAAACGACGCAGGACGCGCTGACGTCTCGTCCAGTGCTTGTCATGGTCGAGTGCCTCAACTGCGGCAGACGCGAACAGGCGCAGGCAGAAACAACTAATGAACGTCTGACCTTTCTCTGTGAAGACTGTCGCATCGAACTGAAACGCTCGCCTCAAGCCATTCCCGGTTACGACACAGTCAAACTACTGGGACGCGGCGGTATGGGCTGTGTCATGTTGGGCCGCGAACAGACGACGGGCCGCGCGGTCGCGATCAAAACGTTGCTTCCGGAGTTCGCTGTCAGCGACAAAGCGATGCGCCGCTTCCTGCGCGAGATCGACGTCGCCGCTGCACTCAAACACAAAAACATCGTCGAGTTCATCGATCGCGGCACGCACAACGGCGTCGTCTACTTAGTAACGGAATTTGTCGACGGCGCCGATGCTTCCCGTCTCGCCGAGTTGAAGGGTGGGCACCTGTCTTACAAAGACGGCATCTCGATCATCTCGCAGGCGCTGGACGCGCTCTCGTTCGCGCACGAACGCGGCTACATACATCGCGACTTCAAAGACCAGAACATCCTCGTCTCGGGCCACTCCCCTCACCTCGTTGCGAAACTGACCGACTTCGGGCTCGCCAAGAGCTTCACTCATTCCGGGATGAGCGGCGTCACGATGGCTGGTGAGATGGCGGGTACGCTGGCGTACATGTCGCCCGAACAGCTCCGTAATTTTCGGGATGTAAAGCCGCAGTCAGACATCTATGCTGTCGGGATGACGGCTTACAGCCTGCTCTCAGGAGCGCTGGCCCTGGACCTCACGAGCAAATCCAGCGTTAACGACACTATTCGCGCCATTTTCGAGCAGCCGGCGGTTCCCCTGCGGCAGCGGGCGCCGCACGTCCCCGTCGCAGTCTGCGAGATAATCGACCGCGCCCTTGCAAAGGATCCTGCACACCGATGGCAAACGGCCGGCGCTATGCGAAATGCCCTGGAGCACGCCGCTCGCTAGATTTCTGGTCCTGTTTCATCGATGGCACAAATAATGCTTTACTTGAACCGTTTTCGCCCTCATAATTTCACGTGAGGAGAGTCCCTATATGAGATCTATATGGAAGGGTCACATACGTTTCCTGCTGGTCGCTATCCCCGTGCGCATCTACAACGCCATCGAGACCAGCGAGAAGATTCAGTTCAATCAATTGCACCGGGAAGACTATGGCCCCATCGGCTACGACAAACGCTGCAAGAAATGCAACGAGGTCGTCACTAACGATCAGATCACCAAAGGCTATCAGTACGAGCCCGAGCGCTGGGCGATTGTAGAACCTGACGACATCGCCAAGATCAAGATCAAAACGACGAAGGCAGTCGACATCGTGGGCTTTGTCGATCGCGATGAGATCCCGACGACGTTTTTTGACGCGCCGTACTTCGCCGGCCCGGATGGCGCCGTTTCGGAGAAGCCTTACGCGTTGTTGCGCGAGGTGATGAAGCAGACCGGCAAGATCGGAGTCGCGAAAGTCGTACTGCGCGATCGCGAAGATCTCGTGGCAGTGTTTCCGCACGAAGACGGTCTCGTCTTGCAGAAGCTCCACTATCCGCATGAGCTGCGAAAGATGGAGGACGTTCCGGACCTGGAGAACGTGCAGAAACTGGACGCAGACAAACTGAACAAGAACGAGCTCAAGCTCGCTACGACGCTCGTCCATGAGATGACGACAACGCTTTCGGAGATCGATACCGCCGACAATTATCACGAAGCGCTCAGGTCGCTCATCGACTCGAAGATCAAAGGCAAGGAAGTTGCGGAATTCGAAGTTGAAGAAGTGCCGAGACTTGATATTATGAGCGCGCTCAAGAAGAGCTTGCAGGCGTCGAATCGCAAACCGATGGTGAAGGCGCCGGCGACGGCTGCCAAGAAGAAGCCGCAAATCACGTTGGTGAAACCGCGAGCGGCAAAGAAGCGCAAAGTCGGCTGATCTTGTTTTGTTTGTAAATGAAAGATCCGCGCCCTAAGGTAATCAGTTTTCCCTCACCTGTCCCGTCAAAGGCAGATTACCAACGTGTCAAGTCTGCCTACTCGGTAAAAGAGATCAAGCAACTCTTCGGATTGAGTGAGAAAACGATTCGCCGCTGGACGGAGCAAGGCGTCGTTCAGGCTGCGCCGAATTCGAAAGCGCCGGATTTCGTCTACGACTTCAACGCGTTGACGCAGTTCAGACGCGTGCGTGAACTGCGCGCGCAGGGTCACAGCATCCGCCAGATCGAAGCGGAGTTGCAGGGACAGTTGAATCTGTTTCGCGTGGAGACTCCGCGCCTCGCGCGCCTGCTGACGCCTTTTGAAGAGGCGCTGTTGCTGCACGAACAGGGCGACGCTTCCGCCGCCGAACATTATCAGGAAGCGATCAGCGAAGGCGACAACGTCGCTGAAGCTTATTGCAACCTCGGCATCCTCAATCTCGAACGCGGACAGACCGCCAACGCACTCGACAACTTCACGCTTTCGCTAAAGAACGATCCTCGACACGTCGAGGCGCACTACAATCTCGCGAACCTCTACTACGACGCCGGCGACATGCATCTCGCCAAGCTTCACTACGAAGCCGCTGCTCGTATCGAGCCCGGGTTCGCGCTGGTCTACTTCAATCTCTCGCTCGTCTACCACAAGCTCGGAGACTTCGAGGCGGCGTCTGCGACGTTGGAGAAGTACCGGGAGTTGGAGCCCGAAGACGAGGATCTTGAAGTGCTCAATCAGCTCTTGAAAGCGATGAAGAGCGGCTCGCCATTCGGTAATAAATAGGGGTTTAGATTTGGTTCGCGGATTTGTTGGCGGTGGGCAGGAGGGCTGCCCACCTTGTCTAGCATTGGATCGCAAGAAAGGTGAACGATCCGTAATCTAGATGACATATTGAAACGACGAATCCGCGTCGCGTTCCAGGGTCGATAAAACCCTTTAGCGAGTAGCGTGTTAGCCTGCGTCCGAATATAATCGTGCCCTCCCGTAAGCAGCTTTCCTGGTTCCCGGGAAGCGGACGACATTGACCCGAACACGGAGGTTCCCCTGAACATGTCTTATTCGAGGTGTAGCGTGCTGTGTGTCGACGACCACCGCGATACTTCCGAAATGTTGCAACTCCTGTTGGCTGAAGAGGATTACGAGGTCTACACCGCCGCCACGATGGAAGAAGCGTGTACCCTGGCCGCGAGTAGATCGTTTGATTTGTACGTTCTCGACAAGCGTCTGCCGGACGGGACCGGTCTGGAGTTGTGCGAAAGGTTGAGCGGAATCGCGCCAGGCGTGCCGTGTATCTTCTACACGGGCGACGCTTATGAAATGCACCGGAGAGAAGCAATGGCGGCTGGCGCCGCGGCATACGTGGCGAAGCCCGACATCGAAGCGTTGATCGCCGCCGTGCATGATCTACTTGCGAATAGCGAATGTGCAGTCAAGGCGGAATGATCCCTTCATCCGCCTTGCCCTTACATAGAATCTACATCTTGCGCGTAACGCGCGCCTTGCTTGACACCCTTTTCTTCGCACGTATAATTCTCCCCACGCCAACCCACAAGGGCCGATAGCTCAGTTGGTAGAGCAGCTGACTCTTAATCAGCGGGTCGCAGGTTCGAGCCCTGCTCGGCTCACCAGAATTAGGAATGATTTACGGCAGGTTCCAATGAATATTGGGCCTGCCGTTTTCATCTGCGATAAGTCACCGGGTCACTGGTTTGAATCCACTTGCGGTTTTCGAAAATCGAAAGCCGCATCACTCAAGGGCGGTCCATCAGCTTATCTCGTCGATTTGAAACCCTCCAGCGCCTCATCAGATTATTTGAAGATATTACTCGTGGGAAAAGCATCGGAGTTAGTGATCAGACAATCCCTTGCCCCTCCGCAAGGGTCACTTTAGTATCACTCTATGCGAACTGGACTCGTTACCACACTGAAACGCCAAGCCATTGAGATTTTGAACCAGCTCGAGAAGGATCGAGAGCCGATCCTGATTACGCAGCATGGCGTTCCATCAGCTTACCTCGTCGATGTTGAGACTTTCGAGACTCTCCAGGGTCGCATGACATTTGCTCGAAGGCATTGCTCGCGGGGAAAAGGCAATTGAAGAAGGTCGCTCACTCACTCATAGGCAGGCAAAGCAGCGGATGTCCAGATGGCTGAAGTAATAGGGAAGAATTCACCCCATTCAATTGAGGCAACTCGTGACAAGACAACAGCCAAATTGGACTGAATAGATGCCGTAATCTTTGGCGGTGCTCGTGATCGCACTACGCGCTTTACCTCATAACTCAGCAGTTGCAAATAATCGTTGCTTTCTCCTCCCAACACTGCTTATCATCTCAGCGCGGTACTAACAAGGCCTTCCTGGGTGCGAATTCCGATTTTTCAAATCTGAAAACTCCTCATTGTTTCGAAGCCCTGCCCCTTAATCCAAGCAACTTCTATTTGTGGCCCGGAGACTCTAATGAAAAAGCTCACTCTTTCCCTCTTTGTTTTGATCTCTATTCTGTTCGCAATTTCAGTGCAGGCTCAAGTTGGACCCGAGCAGGCGCGTAACTATCAGATTAACGAAACTCATACAGGCTCGATTAATTCACCGGGGCTGATCCCGCCACTCAGGCCAAAGTGGACTCTGAACTTCGGACGAAAGATGTCCTACCCACTCATTGCCAACGGCAAAGTCTACGTAACGATGCGCTACGCGACGAACGTGTTTGGAACAGACCTATATGCGCTGAATGCCGCAGACGGCGCGACGCTCTGGTCGTATGCGCTGGGAGGATTCTCCTATTGGTCTGCCATTTGTTACGCGAACGGCCGCGTCTTCGCGCTCAACGGAGACGGCTTGCTACGCGCCATTGACGGCGACACCGGGAACGTGATCTGGAGCAAGCAGGTTCCCGGACTTGAGTTCAACTCAGCGCCTACCGTATATCAAGGTGTAGTCTACGTCGCCAGTGGAGCTAATGGCGGCAGAGCATCCGCGCTCAGCGCTGATACCGGCGATTTACTTTGGACGACGCCGCTTTCGATGGGCGCGAGTATTTCACCCGCGCTGACTGCTGACGGCGTTTTTCTTTCTTACCTTTGTGGGAATAATTATAAGCTCAGTCCTGCAGACGGTTCGATCATCTGGCATCGGAACCCGGTCTGCACCGGTAGTGGCGGGGAGACGCCGGTGTTGTACAACGGCCGGCTCTTTGTTCGCGATCCCGGTTCCAATGCAGATTGGATCTACGACAGTCAGACTGGCGGACTAGCCGGCGTCTACCACTCAACGAGCGCCCCGGTCTTCTCAGGCGCCAGGAAATTCGTTTTGAACCCACTCCAGCATGGTGGAGCTAACATTTACGGCACCCTTGAAGCTCAGGATGTTATTAATGACGAACTAGTTTACTGGCGTTTCGATGGAGATGGATTCCTGCAATCGTCGATGCTCGTCGTCAACGATTATGTTTACGTTGGCTCAAGCACCGGAAAGCTGTACGCGGTTAAAGCGTCTAACGGTCAATTGGCTTGGTCGACAACCGCGGGCACGAGCATTCCTCGTGTTGATGAACAGAGTACATCGCAGCCGCTGACCGGCTTTGCCGCAGCCGAGGGAATCCTGGTGGTTCCCACCGACACAACTCTGGTCGCTTACGAACAGGATCCCACTCCAACCATCACTTGGGGCAGCGTTTCACCCGCACCCAACGGTTTGGGTTGGAACAAGACACCGGTACAACTGCCCTTCACCGTGGTAGCGCATTCTCCAAGTGCTGTTTTTTCTGATCCCGCAAGTCCGCTTCTGTTCAACGCCGAAGGCAATAATCAAACTCAGCAAGTGACGGTTTCCAATGAAGATGGCAACACCGCCACGCTGATTTCGCCTGTCGTAAGAATTGATTTGAACGCTCCTGTAACCACCAGTGCAGTTGCCGGAACCGTCGTACCCGGAATCACTCAGTGGTACAAGGAATCCGCACAGGTGACGCTAGCGGCGACAGACAATCTCTCCGGACTTTCAGGCACTTTCTACAAGATCGATGGCGGCCCGTCGCAACTCTACCAGTCGCCATTCACGATTCAGACCGACGGCAGTCACACGGTTAACTACTGGACCGCCGACAAAGCTGGAAATAATGAAACACAGCAGTCGCGCGTGGTTAATGTCGACATCAACGCACCCGTCACTCAAATCTCCCCCGCCGGCAGTGGATACTATCCTTCGCCGACACAGGTGACTTTGACTGCTACAGACTCCGGTTCGGGAGTGGCTAATACTTTCTATACGGTCGGCAGCGGTTCAACCCAAACTTACTCAGGACCCTTTACGGTTTCAGGTGACGGCAATCGCCTGATTGTGTACTGGAGTGTTGATTGGGCCGGCCACAGTGAAATCCCACACTTCTACAACCTGAACCTGGATGGCGTTGCGCCGACAACTACCATCTCGTTCATTGGTACGACCGCTTTCGATAATTGGCGAATCACTCCGGTGCAGGTCACGCTCTCGCGATCAGACGCGCGCTCCGGCGTAGCGGCAACCTATTACAACGTCGATGGAGGTCCAACTCAAACTTATTCGGGACCCTTCATGATCAATGAAAGCGCAGTGCACCAGATCAACTACTGGAGCGTCGACAATGTAGGCAACACTGAAGTTCAAAAGTCTACGGAACTCAAGGTCGATACGGTAGCACCGACAACTGAAAGTTCCTTATCAGGTACTTTAGGTAACAACGACTACTACAAGGGAGCTGTGCAGGTAACGCTAACGGCGTCCGACAGCGTCTCGGGTGTGCCGGCAACCTCTGCCACTGACTACAGAATTGATAATGGCAACCAGATGGGCTACACGGGCTCCCCAATTACCGTCTCGGGTAACGGCACCCACACGGTGAGTTTCTGGAGCCACGACAAGGCAGGCAACTTTGCAAGTCCGACGACGATTACGTTCAATATCGACTCGACGGCTCCTGTAAGCCAAGCAACAGTGGCGGGGACACAGGGCGGCGGCGGCTGGTATACCAGTGAGGCGCAGGTCACTCTCTCCGCGACTGACACTCCATCAGGAGTTGAGACCACGTTCTATAAGATCGATGGTGGAGCGCAACAGACCTATTCCGCGCCGTTCAATATCTCTACTAACGGAAACCACACCCTCCTCTACTGGAGTGTGGATCGCGCCGGCAATGCGGAATCGCAGCGTTCGATGCTCATCAAGGTCGACTCGGTAGCGCCTTCAAGCCAGGCTCAGGTCTCAAGTGCCTGGTGGTACGATGTTTGGTACCAGAGTCCTGCGCAGGTTTTCATCAGCGCGACGGACAGCGGCGGCTCAGGCATGGCCAATACCTATTACACGATCGATGGCGGAGCTACTCAAACGTACACTACGGCAATTAGCATTTCGACGGGCGGCGTTCACGTCGTCAATTACTGGAGCGTGGACTTTGCTGGCAATACTGAAACGCAAAAGTCTTTGACCGTTCGAGTCGACAGCGCCGCACCGACCACCCAGATCGCGATCGGTGGAACCGGCGCCAATGGCTGGTATCAAGGCGCGGTGCAGGTGGGCTTGACGGCGACAGATCCCGAGGTCGGCGTGAACGTCACCATGTACCGAGTCGATAACGGGCCAGTGACGGTCTATAACGGCTCGCCTTTTACAGTCAGCGGTGAAGGTCAACATACGGTGCTCTACTGGAGTAATGACAAACTCAACCACACCGAAGCGCAGAATAGCGCCACGATCAGAATAGATTCCACACTTCCCACTGTGCAGAGTTCCTTTACTGGTCCTCTAGGAGGCAACGGTTATTACAAGGGACCGGTGCAGTTTACGATGACGGGCACAGACAACCTGTCAGGACTCGCAAACATTTACTATCGAATCAATGGCGGGCCAACGCTTGTTTACAGCTCACCATTTGCGATTGGCGTCGATGGCAATCACTCGGTCGATTACTGGAGCGTTGACGTAGCCGGAAACATCTCCGGAGTAGGTACTGCGTTAGTCAAGATCGACGTGAGCGCTCCATTGACACAAGCCACGGGTTCCGGAACAGCAGGAACCAACGGCTGGTATCGCAGCGCGGTCCAGATTTCACTCGCGGCAGCAGACAATCTGTCCGGCGTGCAAACGACTTTCTACAAAGTGGACGGAGGCACGACGAAGACGTATACGACAGTGTTCGGCGTATCAGGTAATGGCTCACACACGATTAACTTCTGGAGTGTGGACAAAGCCACGAATACGGAAACTATGGGTTCGCTGATCGTCAATATCGATTCAAACCAACCGGGTGTGACGTGTAATGTGTCGCCGGCGACGGCAGCACCGAGTTCGAATCCGGTCACGATTACCGTAACGGGCCATGCTACCGATACGGTTAGCGGCGTTTCCCTTACCGACGGAGCAACATTCAGCGTCGTCGATGAGTATGGGGTGACCCAGCCGAGTGGTCCGATTACTCTGCTGTCAAATGGGAATTACTCGT
This sequence comes from Acidobacteriota bacterium, assembly GCA_046732535.1. GTDB lineage: Bacteria > Acidobacteriota > Blastocatellia > Pyrinomonadales > Pyrinomonadaceae > PSRF01. The sequence goes on along the minus strand of JBKPNH010000156.1, from coordinate 8,674 downwards.
TTACGCTGACTCTGCCGGCCACGAAGAACGTTGGAGACAGCACCCACGTTTACACCGTTACAGTGCGAGGTACAGATCGAGCCGGCAATACGAACACAGCTTCAGATACGTTAAAGATAAACTAGCGAAAGGCCTACTCGGCTCACCATTTATTCCATGACGAACGGCAGTTCGCCAATGTAATGTTGGCTCTGCCGTTTTTCATCTGTGCCAACTTGTCACCAGCCTGTTGACGATGTTTCCGTCAATTCTTGCCCGGGTGACTTTACGTGCTGAAAGTCTCTGGAAAAAAATTCGCACTGCCGCGCCTATTCTGCTATAACCCGTTCATACGCCGTACCCCTGCGAGGAAGGCCCAGTATCAACGCGAAGAGGTTCTCGTATGACTCCCAATCCCGTCATCAATAGCTGCAAAAGAGCACTTCACCGCATCGTGCGGTGGCGCAGGAGACTCGTTCTTCTCGCCGTCGTCGGTGCGCTCAGTGCTCTAGTTTTGGTTTCATCAGCCCGCTTCGAAGAGCGAGTCGGCACTAACCCACCGCCTTCCCCGCCACCCAGCGACAAACGTCGTCAGCCACAAAACCCAGCTTTGCTGTCTCGTTCGAATCAAGACGAGACCCCCACTGCGGGTGCAGCGCGAGTGGATATACCGGCGGTTAAACCGAAGATTTTTCGTGGTGACGTTCGTAACCTTCCTTTAATCAAGCCAAAGATCAAAAAGCCACTACGCGAACCGAAAGACCCTGGTCCGGAACTGCCCACCAGATTAGGACCAGATACAGCCCTCCAGGAGTTTGCTGCCGCCGCTCCTGCGCCCGCACCAACGGGAAACTTTCAGGGTCTGGATTTCGCAAACTGGGGTTCGGGTTGGCCGCCCGATCCGAACGGCGATGTTGGTCCAAATCATTACATCCAAACGGTCAATAGTTCGATTGGAATCTTTGATAAAACCACCGGTGCGCGTCTAGCCGGTTTCACGCTCGACACGTTCTTTTCACAACAACCCACGGGAACACCCTGCGACAACGATAACCAGGGCGATCCTATCGTGCTCTACGATGCGCTAAGTGACCGTTGGATTATTACCGATTTTGCCTGGTCCAATTTCACCTCCGGCGCGATGTATGAATGCATGGCGGTGTCGCAAACCAGCGATCCTGTTGCCGGTGGCTGGTATTTTTATGCATGGCAAACCGCTTCAGGCGGCAAGATCCCCGATTACCCGAAACTCGGTGTGTGGCCCAACGGCATTTATATGACGGCGAATGTCTTCTCCACGACCGGTAGCGGCTCGTTTCAGAATGCACAGGTTTGGGCGTTCAACAGAACCGAGATGGAAAGCGGAGTAACGGCCCACGCTGTGAGTTTTACCTTACCGAAGACTATCTCCGGTGTTTCGATTTTCAGTCTTCTGCCGAGCCATGTCAGCAGTAACGGAAGTCAACCAGTTGCTGGCACGCCAAACTATTTAACTTCGATCTGGGGGACTTCCCGAGTGCGCGTGTGGAAGTTTCACGTGGATTACGGAGTGCCGGCAAATTCGAGTCTTACGGGCCCATCCAACGTTACGATAGCTCCGTTCAATGCTGGACCAGGTAACGTACCCGAAAAGGATGGTAACAGCCTCGATTCACTCACGTATCGCGTGATGATGCAGAATCAATATCAGAATCTCAACGGTGTCGAGTCGCTATGGCTTACGCATACCGTGGGTAGTGGCGGCACCCCAAACGTCGCGCAGATTCGCTGGTACCAGGTAAACGTCACGGGTGGCACGGTTGTTACTTCCGGTCCGCTCCAGCAAGCCACTTGGTCACCGGATTCGAAACATCGCTTTATGCCCAGTCTTGCTTTGGACAAGGATGGCGACATGGCGGTTGGATACAGCGTATCTGATGCGACGATGTATCCCTCCATTCGTTATGCAGGACGCCTCGTAACCGATCCGCTAAACACCCTCGGACAGAGTGAAACGTCCATGATCGAAGGCACGGGCTTTCAGTGTTGTCGATTCTCCGACAACACTCTCAATAACCGTTGGGGCGACTATAGCGCGATGACAATCGATCCTGATGGTTGTACGTTCTGGTATACGAACCAATACTACGACTCCTTGCCGGCCACTCTCGGGCAGAACAATTGGAAAACGCGCATCGGCTCATTCAAATACTCACAGTGCACACCGAATACAGTTGGTACTCTCCAGGGCACAGTTACAGACGCTAGTACGAACATTGCGCTTAACAACGCTGTAGTTACAGCAGGAATTCACGTTTTGAAAACTGATTCGAGTGGCTTCTACAGGTTCAGTAATTTGCCGACTGGTAGCTATGAAATCAGTGTGTCAGCAACAGGTTATTCGAACGGAGTCGCCAACAATGTAAATGTCTCTGCCGGTGGAACCACGACGCGGAATTTTGCACTGACGACTAGCGGCAATCCGACTCCGACACCAACACCAACTCCGACACCAACACCAACTCCGACACCGACTCCAACACCAACTCCGACACCGACTCCAACTCCAACTCCGACTCCAACACCGACTGGCGAATCGCCGAACAACACTCGCGTTCCGCCGTCGACTCAGATCGTGGACAGTAACGGCGACGTTTGGACTCGGACAAGTAACGGAACGATCTTGCGCAATGGCACCAGCACGGGAGGTGCGGGACCACAGATTCTTTACTGCAATCACATCGTTTACGCGTTCGGCACGGATTCGCAGTGGTGGCGATGGGCCGGTACTTTCTGGACGCCGGTGGGAGCGGTGGATCCGTGTGGCGGCTCGCCTACACCAACTCCAACTCCAACACCGACTCCAACGCCCACACCGACCCCAACTGGAGAGTCGCCGAATAACACTCGCGTTCCGCCGTCGACTCAGATCGTCGATAGCAATGGCGATGTTTGGACACGGACAGCTAGCGGAACGATCTTGCGCAACGGTACGAGCACGGGTGGTGCGGGTCCGCAGATTCTTTATTGCAATCACATCGTTTACGCGCTTGGCACAGACTCGCAGTGGTGGCGATGGGCCGGTACTTTCTGGACGCCAGTAGGAGCAACGGATCCGTGTGGCGCATCGCCAACACCAACACCAACACCGACGCCTACACCCACACCCACACCGACGCCCGCGCCGAGCGAAGTTGTCTGGGTGGAGGATTCGACACCGGCGGGAGCCGTATTGGCCGCCGATGGCAACGGTTGGAACTGGATTGCTGCTAATCCGACGCCGTTTTCCGGCAATCTCGCCGATCAGTCGGGCATCTCGAGCGGCGCGCACCAGCATTACTTTTTTGGTGCGACGACAACACTAGCTGTCAACACCGGCGACACCTTGATTGCCTATGTGTATCTGGATCCGGCGAATGTGCCGAGTGAGATCATGCTCCAGTGGAATGATGGCACGTGGGATCATCGAGCTTACTGGGGTGCGAACATTATCGGGTGGGGCACCGACGGCACTAATAGCCGACGCTTCATGGGAGCGCTGCCACCTTCAGGGCAGTGGGTGCGACTGGAAGTGCCGGCCAGTTTAGTTGGACTTGAGGGCCGTGTGCTCAACGGCATGGCTTTCAGTCTCTACGGCGGTCGTGCCACTTGGGACCACGCAGGAAAAGCCGCCCCGGTAATTGCATTTGCAAGTTTCGAATGGATGGCGCGAACGTCTGGGGCGCTTTCGTTTTGGAACTGGTATCGTCCTACGGCGACCAGGCACCCTTTGCTTTGACAACGAGCTGACAATTCGAAGGCATTGCGCGCGGGGAAAGGCAATTGAAGAAGAAGCCTGAACCTTGTACTGAGTGTGGCGATTCGAATAGGTTTTGCGATGAACGACGACCTCGACGCACGCTCCAGGCAGCTCGCGAAGGATCTCCTCGAAGCGCTCGATCGCGAGGACGATCCTGATCGTCTCGCTTACGCGATCCAAAAGGAGCGCGAGGACCGCGCCGCGCTCGAGCGGTTCTACGTGCAAACCGGGCAAAGGGCGGCGCCCGGCGAGCCAGAGGACGTGGTCGCGGTGTGGGACTACGCGAGCCGGCCAGAAGTGACGTTCGCCATCGGCGTGCTGACAGCTAAGGGTGTGGCGCGCTACGAGTACACGAAGCAGCCCAGGCGCAATCGGCCCGCAATACTGGCTGCCATGCGCCGGCGAGGCGTCCTTAGCGCGGCGAGCTATGCCGGCGCCGACTTCGTGTGGCTCGTCCACGAGGGCGGATTCGGCGTATGGTCAACGAAGGCAGGTCTGGTCGCCTCGGCGAACATGGACGAGGTACTGTTCGAAGGTGCGCGCGTGCCGCGCAGCGACGTCAAGACGATCCACACGTTCGTCAGCGACGACTACATCGTCCGCGGCATCACGATCGAGCGCGCGAACGGCGCGACCGGCGCGCACGTCCCGCTTGTTTCTGAGAGTGACGCGATCGCGAAGACTGATCCAACCTACGGACGCAACGAACTGCTCGAATCTGATGCGCGCTGGATTTCGTACTGCGGACGCGACCTCGCCATCGCACTCCGAGTCCCGCTCGTCGATCCGGTGTTCGGAGTCACCGCGGATCCTGCCGTTGCGGCTGCGGTACGCGAGCTTGCTGAGCGGATCGAACGCCTGCCCGATATTGGCGAATTCGAGACGATCCATCAGGCTTTCGTCCACGCCGAACGAAACGTGGCGCTCCGCTGTGCGCCGTCGCCCGCCGATCCCGAGCGGACGCGATTCACGGAACTACGCGTCACATCAGCATCGGGGCAGAGCACGACGTCCCAGTGGCTGCTCGCGGGCTCGAACGGCGAACTCGCCGCCTATCTCCGTTGGCCCGAGACCGTCGAAGACATTCCGCGGCACATCCGCGAGCTCATCCAAGTGCAGCAGCAGCATCGCATGGGCTGATGCTACGTGACCAACCCCTCCGCCGGGCGTAGAAGTCGCAAGGGCTTGGCGCATATGCACTTCAAATTCGGGAAAGACGATCCCGGCGTTGAATATAGAGTGAAGGCGAAAGTTGCCGATGTGATCGCGATATTGTCGACGGATATGGGGGTCGCGAATAGACAGTTGCGGCGGAAAGAAACCGAGAGAAATTACCCGAAAAACATGACTCTGAATATCCCCTCGGCCTTGGATTGCTGCTAAATCAACGCGCAGTTCACGAAACGGCTCTGTGTCGGCGGTCTTCCTATCCGGCTTCTTCATTGTTCGGCCCGACGAAAATCGTTTTTGCTTTGATTCACGCAATACGAAACTAGCAGTTCTAGCGTTTACACCATAATCCAAAACTAAAACCATTGGAAGTTGTTGATTCAAACATTGACTTGGGGTTTCTTTGTGATTAAGCTATTGTCTGTCTTCAAAGAGATGGGATTCGGAATGGAGAGAATGAATCTTTTCAACAACCCATCTTGAAGATGGCCGGTCCAGACGGCGGCCCCGGTTAGAACATGTTCCAACCGTTCTAATCTCCAAGGATCTCGGGAGAGAGATCGCAAACACTAAAACTCGAGCTACTCGCTGACGCTTAGTGAACTGGAGATTAGACTCCCTCCAAACGACAGTTCCCAACCGCACAACCAAGCGTCAGTTGTAAGGACTAATTGTGCGTTCATAAGGACGGTCGTTATGATACCCGAACTTCAAGCCAAGCCCTCGCTTTCGATTCCGCATCAATCTTTCCCAAAGATTGATTACGTATTTGACCGTGCGATTCATGTTGTACGGCGGAGTAAGGAACTTATGTGGGAATCAAAAGAACTCGTAGTAGCCTTACTTATCCTCGTGTTACTTGTTAAACACGCATGGCATGTACTGCGCTACTGACCACATTCGAACTTCTCAGGATGCCAGTTGCGGTGATTTCAATCATCGGCTCCTGAGCACGAACTACTTTAATATCACTCTATGCGAAGTGAACTCGTGACCACATTGAAGCGCCAAGCCACGAGATCCTGACCCAACTCGAAAAGAATCGAGAGCCAATCCTAATTACGCAGCATGGCGTTCTCTCAGGATATCTCATCGAGTCGAACCTTCGAGACCCTACAGCACCGTACGACATTACTCGAAGGCATCGCCCGCGGGAAAAAGTTAATTGAAGAACATCGTTCAAATCCACTCGCCAGTTGAATACTCTTTTACGGCCTGCTGGCGCAGACAGCCGCATTTGCTTTGTAGCCAGTCGTGAACATGTTGACGTGGGTAGGCCGTAATTAGGAGCGGCTCATCACTAAACGTTCTGCCAACACCCACTTTTGCTTGAGTGAACTTATATTCTCGGGGTGCTCACTGAGAATTTCGATTTCGTACCAGACTTGACCGTCTACGTTCGCCGTGCCGACCACTCTGGCCCTGGTTCCAGCAGCACAAGCTCCGATACGATTGGCTTTGATGAGTCCAGGCTTACTAAACACATAAAGTGTACTGCTTGCCACATACTCTGGCGGACCTTGCATTGGGCTCGGAGTCATTGACTGTAATTTTATCCAGACGAATAGAAACGCACTCAGCAAGACTGTGCCTATCAATAGACTCACCAAGGTACTAGTTAACCGGGATAGGCTATGTGCCTCTTGAACCCAGGAATAGAAAAAACCTTCGTGTCGGGTTGGGTAGGTAGAACGGTGCTCTTCGTGGTTACGAGGAACGAGCTTTAGTTCAGGCCGAGCCACCTCATCCTCCAATTCCGGGATGTAAGGTCGATAACTTGGTGGTGTTGCTAGGATACAAAAAACCGCCGTTGGGATGGCCCACTAACCGAAAATCCAGATTCACGTTTCCCGTTTGTACATTATCTAACAATAATCCGGGACTCAATCTTCCGCCGACGTGGGCCAAACGAGGTTGGGCGGGTTTGGCCGCGGAACTGGTGGCCGACTCGGGGTCAGTTGGCTTATATATCCTAGACGATTGATCGTGGGAAGGCTTCTACCCTCAACCAGGACAACGTTAACTACGATTACGTGTTAAGTGCTGCACTGTTTCATTGAGGAGTATGGCAGCCAATTCAAACTTCTTCATATTCCCATCCGGCCTATTCTGGTCCTTGTTTTTTGACTTCTCCATATATAAAAAGCCTGCGAGGGTCTCATTTCTAACAAAACCCATCTACCAATCACAAACATCAGCGCCTCGCTCTCACGACCTTCGTTGCCTTCAACGATTGTGCCTGTTTTGTAGATCATTCGATAATTGGCCGGTAACTTCACCCTCGAGCTGGCATTCGTCGTCAACGCTTTTGCTGTCCCCACTCGCCCGACCAGTTCCATTGGCGTAATTACGTTTTCATTTCTCCAGCCTGAATCCTTTAATAGGGCCGGAAGGTCAGCAGCCAAGCTGTTCTGGTCCTGAATAGCTTCGATTCTTGCGAATACTCTTTTCCGGTTGCAAGTCTCGCGGCCGCTTCAGCCATCATGACATTATTAAAGACACATGGTGCTCCGCCTAGGAAGCAAGAGATGAGTCCTTGCCGAACGCCCATGAGTGGCAACCCTTCACCATTGACTTTATGGCCCAACCGGGCGTAAAAGTCTTACCAAGAAGCCACAACAATACAATCTAAGAAAGATTGTTGGTATTTCAACGGTTCAGTCAGCGGCAACTTGACGAAACGCTGATATCCAACTTCTCTCCGGTTGCAAGTCTCGGTCATGAACCCTCGTCTCTTCAGACGTGAGACTTGAGGCCTGAGACTGCTTCACCCCCAACCCTTCTACTGCATCTGCGAATCAGGGCATGCGACGTGGGAGACATCACGCTGCCCAAAATACTCAGATCCAAAAGCAGAAAGGACCCTTCATCCATGAAACCCAATCGAATCTACTCAATCGTGCGCAGCAAACTGTTCAGAGCAGGCTTGCTCGCCATCTTCTTGTTCGTTTGTATAGCTTTGCTCAACCTGTCCGGCTTGCGAGTGTCATCCCAATCCCCAACACCACCGCTGCCACCCCAGGCAAAGAATGAAGCCAGACCTCTTTCACGAATGATCGAAAACGCGAAAAGATCCGGTAGAGACTTTCCCATTGCAGAACCATTCAATCGCCAAACGCGTTCCGTCGCCAATGAGGCAATCCGAAGACGCGCGCTCAAGGCCGGCACCGTCCTTCAGTTGCGACAGGATGCGTTGGCAGAATTGGTCAATAGAAATGCGCCAAGCCTGACACTGCATCTTCCTACGTTTGGCGGTGCTCCCGTCGAACTCGAGTTGGTCCGAGTCAACCCGTTTGCGCCGGGCTTTAAAGTCGTTTCCAGCAGTTCACAAGGTGAACCCGTAGAGTATCAGCATGGCGTACATTACTGGGGCGTAATGAAAGGCGATGCGGACTCATTCGCCGCCATCAGCGTCTTCAAGAACGAACTGACCGGTTCGTACAGCTCGGCGAAAGACGGTAACTTTGTACTCGGAAAACTTGGCGGCAACAATCCCCGCCGCGATCACATTCTGTATGCCGAAAACGATCTTACAGCCGCGATGCCGGCATACTTCGAGCCGCCGGACGAGGACGAGAGCCTCCTTTACGCAGGAGAGGAATTCGACTCCACGCCCGCCTCGGTGACGAGATGCGTAAAGATCTTCCTTGAAACTGACTTCGATGTCTTTCTCAACAGAGGAAGCGTCCAGGAAACAGTCAACTTCGCAACAGCCGTCTTTAACCAGGCGGCCGCGCTGTACAGCAA
>JBKPNH010000155.1:0-15180 GCA_046732535.1 Acidobacteriota bacterium | reverse complement strand
GCTCAGCCTCGCCGGGAGCTGTTGAAACAAACTTGGGCCAGGCCCTTGGTCCGGCCTTTGGCCCAAGTAGTCAAGGAATGCAGATAGGCGATTACGCGGTTGAGGTAATTCAGGACGCCGAATTTCGTCTCGACGGAGGGGCGATGTTCGGCGTCGTTCCTCGTCAACTGTGGTCGCAAGTCTGTCCGCCGGACGACGAAAACCGCATTCGTATGAACATGAACTGCGTCTTCGTCGACACTGGCGTTGAAAAGGTCCTGATCGAAACGGGCATCGGCGACAAGTGGCCCGCGAAGCACGCATCGCGTTACGCAATCGATCGCACGCGGCCGCTGGCGGAAACATTAAAAGCGCAGACCGGCGTGTCCGCTGAGGAGATCACGATCGTCGTCAACACACACTTGCACTTCGATCACAGCGGCGGCAACACGAAACTGAACGACGCAGGCGATGTCGTGCCAACATTTCCCAACGCTCGTTACTTCGTTTCGCGCGCCGAGTTGGAACACGCCGAACATCCGACCGAACGCGATCGCGCCAGTTACTTGCCTGAAAACTGGCGAGCGCTGCTCGACTCGGGCCAACTCGAAGGCAGAGACGAGAATTACGAGGTCGCGCCTGGTCTAACAATGCAGACCATCGCGGGACACAACCGTTCGATGCAGTGCTGGAAGTTGGACCGCGGCGGCAAGACGGTTTTCGGTTTCGCGGATCTCGTCCCGATGCGCGCGCACGTCCGCTTTCCGTGGATCATGGGCTACGATCTCTATCCAGTAGAGACGCTCGAAGCTAAGAAGAGTTTGATTCCACAGGCTGCGCAAGAGGGTTGGCTTTGCTTGTTCTATCACGACGCCGACGAGCCGTTGTGTCGACTAGTTGAAGGAGAAAAAGGCTTCACTCCGGTCCCTTATCGCGGAGACGAAGCGAGCGATTCATGAGCACTCTTCCGCAAGTTAAGGTAGGAATCATCGGCGGCAGCGGGCTGTATCAAATGCCGGAGCTGACTGACATCGAAGAAGTCGCAGTCGCGACTCCGTTCGGAGATCCGTCAGACAAGTTCATCATCGGCACGCTGGAGAACCAGCGAGTCGCTTTTCTGCCGCGACACGGCGCCCGGCATCGTCTTACGCCTACCGAAGTCCCGTTTCGCGCCAACATCTACGCTATGAAACTCCTCGGCGTCGAACGGATTCTCTCGGCGTCGGCTGTCGGATCGTTACAGGAGAAATATGCGCCGCTCGACATGGTGATTCCCGATCAGTTTTTCGATCGAACGCGCGGGCGCGTGCAGGAGTCGACGTTTTTTGGCGACGGAATTGTGGCCCACGTTTCTTTTGCACATCCGGTTTGCGGCGCGCTCGGCGATGTGCTCGAAAAAGCGTGCAGCGCCGCGGACGTGAGTGTTCACCGTGGCGGAACGTACCTCTGCATGGAGGGGCCGGCGTTTTCGACTGTCGCGGAGTCGAATGTCTATCGCTCGTGGGGCATGGACATCATCGGCATGACGAACCTCCAGGAAGCGAAACTGGCGCGCGAAGCTGAGATGTGTTACGCCACTCTCGCGCTCGTGACCGACTACGACTGCTGGCATCCCGGTCACGACGCGGTGAGCGTCGAAACAGTGATCGAGTATTTGAACAAGAACGTCCGCAATGCGCAGATCATTCTGCGCGAGACTATGAAGCATCTGCAGACGGGCGAGCGGAACTGCAAATGCGGTTCGGCCCTGAAGCATGCGATCTTCACGGCGCCAAATCTTTGGCCCGAAGCGACAACACAGAAGCTGGAAGCGATCATCCAAAAGTATCGCTAAATCCACGTTTCTGCCGAGGTAAGCTATGAAACTATTAGTTCTTTCACTGTTTCTGCTTTTTTCCTTTTCCGCGGTTCAGGCGCAGGGCGTTCGCTCCGGGCCCGATCCGGCGACCTTGCGCGACCCGGACCTCGAGCGCGACTCGCTGCACAATTTCGAAGTCGCGAAGAACTACTTCAAGTTGAAGAAGGCGTACGTCGCGGCGCTGAAGCGTTGCGAGGAGATCATCGCCGGCAATCCAAATTTTCAGAAGATCGATGAGGTGCTGTTGATGGCGGGCCAAAGCAGTGTCTGGCTCTCGCAGAACAAGGGTAAGCAGAACCCGAATCTATACGTGAGCTTCGACGGCGGCGAGAAACGCACGCTGACGTCAGAGCAGTTTCGCGAGATGGGCCGCCTCTACTTGAAGAAACTCGTCGACGAGTATCCAGGCAGTAATTCTGCAAAACAGGCGCAGGAAGAGTTGCGCGCCCTGGAGACACCAGCAAAGCCTTAACACGGATTTTCAAACTAAACACGATCGGATTACGACTAACAAAACATGTCCCTTCTAGTTGTCGGTTCTGTCGCCTATGACTCTGTCGAAACCCCATTTGGTAAATGCGAGAAGATGCTTGGCGGTTCAGCCTCGCACTTCTCGATCTCGGCCAGTTTTTTTACTGACGTAAGCATCGTCGGCGTCGTCGGCGGCGACTTTACCGATCAAGAGGTCTTTGACACTCGCCACATCGGCACGCGCGATCTCGAACGGATCGAAGACGGTAAAACGTTTCGCTGGGGCGGCCGTTACGACTACGACCTGAACGTCGCGCACACGCTCTTCACTGACCTGAACGTCTTTGCCGACTTTCAACCGAAAGTCTCCGATGAATCGAAGCGTTCGCGCCTGTTGTTTCTGGGTAACATTCAGCCGGACCTCCAGCGTGGCGTGCGCGAGCAGATGCCTGACGCCGAGTTGGTCGCGCTCGACACGATGAACCTCTGGATCGACATGACGCGCGACTCGCTGGTCCGTACGATCAAAGTCGTCGACGTGGTGATCATCAACGACGCCGAGGCGCGCCAGTTAACGGGAATTCCGAATTTGATCAAGGCCGCGCGCGAGATTCTGAGCTGGGGACCGAAAGCGCTGATCATCAAGCGAGGCGAATACGGCGCGGCGCTCTTCACGCCCGATAGTTATTTTGCGATACCCGCGTATCCGCTCGAATCGGTTTTCGATCCGACGGGCGCGGGCGACACGTTTGCCGGCGGGTTTATGGGTTATCTCGCGAGCCAGGAGACGCTCAACGAAGACGCCATGAGACGCGCGATGATCTTTGGTTCGGTGATGGCGTCGTTCAACGTCGAGGAGTTTGGCACCGAGCGAGTACGGCGATTGACCCACGCCGAGATCAACGATCGTTTCCGCGCCTTCAAACGAATGACACATTTTGATGAGATACCTTTTGAAGTTAAGTGAGAGTGTCACCAAGCAAAACTCTACCGATTGGAGTCCATTATGTTCTGCCCTGTTTGCGAAGCCGAATACAAACCCGGCATCACCCAATGCCCTGATGACGAGACGGCATTGGTCGAACGGCTGACGGCCGAGAATACTGTCCACGACAGCAGCGAAGCGCGTTTCGTGGCGCTTCACAAGCTCGGGTCGCCCGCCGAAGCCGAGATGGTCAACGACATCTTCACTAACAACGGGGTTCGTTCGGTTATCAAATCAGGCGGCGCGGATGCGTTCTCACCGCTGCTGTCGGCAACCGCCGAAGGCGCGGAGATCTTCGTCGACGAACGAGATTACGATCGCGCGCTCGAGCTTTACAACGCCTTCTTCGGCGGCGACACGACGCCTCTTACCGGCGGTGGTACTGAAGAAGAAGAGCTGGACGAAGAAGAAGAGGAGTAAGTTTATGCCTGCCGCCGACGAGGCCATCGTAGTTTTAATGACGGCCGCAAATGGCGAAGAAGCAGCCCGCCTCGCCGACATGCTGATCGGCGCTCACCTCGCCGCTTGCGTTCAGATACTTCCCGAGATGGAATCGGTCTATCGTTGGAAGGGCAAGATCGAGCGCCAGCCCGAGATCCTATTACTCGCTAAAACTTCACGATCGAAATTTGAGGATCTGGAAAGGGAAGTGCGCGCACTTCACAGCTACGAGACGCCCGAGATTATCGCGCTGCCGATCGTCGCGGCTTCGTCTCCTTACCTGGATTGGCTTAACGCCAGCCTTACGCCTTAAGAGTTTCAGTGCGGAACGCCGACGATATCATCCGAAACAAGTTCGGTAAGAGAGCTCTGGCTGCGCAGCACTATCTCGACGACCTGCGCAGGTGAGTCGGTGATGTGAAGCATTTGGAAGTCGTGCTCGCTGATCTTGCCTTCTGACAACACCACGTCGCGTAGCCAATTCAACATTCCAGTCCAGTAGGTTGAACCGAAGAGCACGATCGGAAAGTTGCGGATCTTCCTCGTTTGGATCAACGTCAACGCTTCGAACAGCTCGTCGAACGTCCCGAACCCGCCCGGGAAGATGATGAAGCCAAGACTGTACTTCACGAACATCATCTTGCGAACGAAGAAGTATTTGAACGTGAGGCTGCGCGTTTGATATGGGTTGGGACGCTGCTCGAACGGCAACTCGATGTTGCACCCGATCGAGAGCCCGCCGGCTTCGAATGCGCCCTTGTTCGCGGCCTCCATGACGCCTGGCCCACCGCCGGTGATTACGGCGAACCCCTCCGCTGCCAGCAGCGCGGCTGTTTCCTCGGCCGCTTTGTAATCGGGGTCGTCGGGTTTCGATCTAGCGGACCCGAAGATTGAGACTCCGCGAACGAGACTCGCCAGTTCGTCGAAACCCTCGACAAACTCGCCCATGATTCTGAAGACGCGCCACGGATCGGTGTGCGTAAACTCGTCCGGCCGCGGGCTCTCCAGCAGTTGCTCGTCCTGCGTTGTTTTCGGAGGCATCCGGCTGTGACGATTGGCGGTTTCGTCATCGCCAGTTTTCTTGGGCATCTCAGATACCTATGATGTTGTAGCCGCAGTCGACGTAGATAATTTCGCCGGTGATGCCGGAAGCCATCGAGCTGCAAAGGAAGACGGCGGTGTTACCGACTTCACGCGCTTCGACGTTGCGTCCGAGCGGTGCGCGTTCCGCATGGTGTTTCAACATGCTGGTGAAATCGGAAACGCCGCGGGCGGAGAGTGTTTGAATTGGGCCGGCGCTGATGGCGTTGATACGGATGTTGCGTGGACCGAGATCTTTTGCGAGGTAACGAGTGCTCGCTTCGAGCGCGGCTTTGGCGACGCCCATCACGTTGTAACCGGCGACGACTTTTTCAGCGCCGTAGTAAGACATCGAAACGATGCTGCCGCCTTCGGTCATCAACGGCGCGGCGGCGCGAGCGAGTTGCGGCAACGAGTAAGCGCTGATCTCGAGTGCGGTGAGAAAAGCTTCGCGGCTCGTGTTGAGATACTCGCCGCCGAGTGCTTCACGTGGGGCAAAGGCGATGCTGTGAATCAGGAAGTCGAGGCGGCCAAAATCTTCGGCGACACGGCGGAAAGTAGCGTCGACTTCCTCTTGATTAGTGACGTCGCAGGGCAGCAGCAGCGAATCGCCCATCGCTTCTTTAGTCAGGCTTTCGACGTTCTCCTTCAGGCGATCGCCCTGGTAGGTGAATGCGAGTTGAGCACCCGCTTCGTGGAGCGCCTGTGCTGTGGCCCAGGCGATCGAGCGTTTGTTGGCAACTCCGAAAATAATTCCCTTTTTGTTTTCGAGCATTTTTTCTGTGTGCCTTTTTGTGTCTTCCTTTTGCCTTTTGTGGCTTACGCTGCTGCGCTTTCCGGCGCTGACATGAGCGCCTTGTATTCACCACTTTCCACCCACTGCAAAATCTCCGACACGCGCCAGACCGGGAATGGATGGCTCAGTCCCGAAGTGATCACGTCGGCCCAGAAACGATCGAGCGCCTTCTCGTCGTAGTTCTTCTGGAAGTCGCGTGCCTGCGCGAGAAACTGATCGTAATCGACTCGCGAGGCGAACGTGCCGCCGCTCAACTTCATCATTGTGCGCCCGATGATGTTGGCGTCCTGCGTGACGAGCAATGCAGCGCGGTCGCACGAAAGTTCGGCGCGGCGGGCCCACGCGAGCAACGCGGCGCGCATGCTCATCGTGAGTAATTCCTTAACGATAAAAGTCAGCGGCGACGCGAGCACTGCCGACTTCGCCAGAAACTCGATCAAACGCGCGGCGGTCAAATAGAGCACGTGCTCGGCGTGAATGTGACCGACTTCGTGCGCGACGACCGCCAACACTTCCTCGTCAGTCAGCCGCTCGATCAGTTGTGAATACAGGACGATGATCGGCTTTTCGACGCCGCCGGTGAACGCGTTGACGATCGGGTTCTGTTGCACGAACAGTTCCGGCATGTCGACGCCCAGCGTGGTGCAGGCGATCTGGAGTTTGGCGTAAAGGTCCGGGCACTGCGTCGGCGTTACCTTAACGGCGCTCGCCGTGAAAATAACGCGGATCGCCGATTCGCCGGTGACGGCCAACAGCTTCTTGAGCGCGGTGTCGATCCCGGGGATCGCTTTCAGCGTCGCGAGAGCGCGGCGATCGGCGGGATGGATGTACTGGTCCTTGTGCAGTCGCGCAAACTTCTTGTGCGGCTCTTCGGACAAGGGCAAGCGGCAGCGCCCGCAACGTACGTCGCCGCCTTCGTTGCGTACCTGATTTCGCTGGCCGCAGTAGCGGCAACGGATTGAGTTTTCGTTATCCATGTTGGTGCTCATAATATCAGTGTTTGAAATGCCTCACACCTGTAAAGACCATCGCCAGTCCGTGTTCGTTTGCGGCGGCGATTACTTCTTCGTCGCGAACAGAACCGCCTGGTTGTATGACGGCCGTGATGCCGTTGCGTGCGGCTTCGTCGAGGCCGTCGCGAAAGGGGAAGAAAGCGTCGGACGCGAGCACTGAGCCTGCGACCGGAAGTTGCGCGCGCATCGCGCCGATTCGGACGGAATCGACTCGTGACATTTGTCCGGCGCCAACGCCGACCGTCTGACCATCGCGCGCGTAGACAATGGCGTTTGATTTCGTGTGCTTGCAAACGGTCCAGGCGAAGAGTAATGCGCGTATCTCCTCCTCGGAAGGCTGCCTGGTCGTGACGACTTTCAGGTCTGACGGTAGAAGCTGGTGCGTGTCCCTTGTTTGGACCAGAATGCCGCCGCCGATCTGCTTGTACTCGGATCCTTTCAGCGGCTCGACCGAGCTCATGCGTAGCACGCGCAGGTTTTTCTTGCCTTGCAGTATCTCGATTGCCCCGGCATCGTAACCAGGTGCGATCACCACTTCGGTAAAGATCTTCGTGATTTCCTGAGCGGCAGCCGCATCGATAGGACGGTTCACGGCGACGATGCCTCCGAACGCGGAAACCGGATCGGTAGCCAGTGCTGTTTGATACGCGGCGGTGACGGTCTCTCCTTGTCCAACGCCGGCGGGGTTTGTGTGTTTGATGATGGCGCAGGTCGTTGTTTCGAAGTCGCAGACGAGCTGCCAGGCTGCGTCAGCGTCGACGTAGTTGTTGAACGACATCTCCTTGCCGGATAGAAGCTCCGCATGGGCGAC
Organism: Acidobacteriota bacterium; assembly: GCA_046732535.1. Lineage (GTDB taxonomy): Bacteria > Acidobacteriota > Blastocatellia > Pyrinomonadales > Pyrinomonadaceae > PSRF01. The sequence continues at coordinate 7,746 of JBKPNH010000155.1, read as the reverse complement.
GCCGTCGCCGTCGTCTGTCAGATAAAGAGTGGCTTTTTGATGAGGGTTTTCGCCGTATCTCAAATCCACGGGCTCCGCAAGGAACAGAAAGAAACCTTGAGCGCCGAGATAATGGCTCACAAGGGAGTCGTATTGAGCTGTTTGCTGAAATGCTACCTGCGCAAGACGCTCGCGCGTTTCCGTTGATAAGAAACCGTTGTTTTGCTTTAGCTCGGCGATGATGTTGTCATATTGCGCTGCCGACACGACGACGGCGACGTCGTGTGCGTTCTTCGCCGCCGAGCGGATCATTGCGGGCCCGCCGATATCGATCTGTTCTATTGCTTCTTCACGCGTGACACCCTGGCGCGCGATCGTCGCCGCGAATGGGTAAAGATTCACGACGACCATATCGATCGGCTCGATCCCGTTCTGCTGCATTGCGGCGACGTGCTCAGAATTATCGCGCAGTGCAAGCAAGCCACCGTGAACGCGCGGGTGCAGAGTTTTGACTCGCCCGTCCATCATTTCAGGAAAGCCTGTTACGTCAGAAATGTCGCGAACGTCGATGCCGGCGTCGCGCAGCGTTTTTGCCGTCCCTCCGGTGCTGATGATCTCGACGTCGAATTGTTTGAGTGTGCGAGCGAAGTCGACAATGCCGGTTTTATCGGAAACACTGATTAGGGCGCGTTTGATAGCTCTCATTTGGTTGGCGGCAGATTGATCATGAATTTTTGTGTGCGTGAAAAGCCAAAGCGGCCGACGGAATACTTGAGACCATCCGGTTTGAGGGTCACAGTAAACTCGTGTCGTCGATTGTCCCGCGCTGACTCCGCTATATAGAAACCCAGAAGATACTGACTTTTCAAATCCTCTTCGATTGCCTGAAAGATCGGCGTCAGGTCCGTCGGTTTTGGCGTCAGCGCGGATTTGGCATCGCCGGCGAGAAAGTACTTGCCGCCGGTCTTCTCCGCGAGGTCGCGAAAGCCTTTGGCCGGGCGGCGCACTACGAGACCCGTGTCGTATGGTTCGAAGAGCGGCAAATGAATCACGTAGAACGAGACGCGTTTCTCGAGGGCCACTTTGATGATGCTGTCGGGCTTGATTGCGCTCTGATTGTCGAGACCGTCGCTGATGAGCACGATGATGCGGCGCTCGGCGCGAACCGGCGGCAGATCGTCAAAGGCGTTGAGCGAGTGTGCGGCGGCGTCGAACAATGCGGTGCGCTGGTTTCGTATTGCGCGGAACCGAAACGCTGATCGAGCGGCTTCACTGTCCTTCGTGAAAGGAAGTTCCAGTTTGGCAGTTTCGCCGAAACGAAGAACGGCGACACTCGACCGATCGCTGAAGCGAGAAAAGAGAGCGAGCGCGGCGTCTCGCTGTTGTGAAATGATTTCTTGCAGGCTCCCGGACTGGTCCAGTGCAAAGAGCATCGCGACGCGGTCGGCGCCGTGGGCGAAGTAGACGCCGGTAGTGACCTTGTCGTCGTCCTTGAGCGTCAGGTCTTGTTCAGTCAGCCTGGCGACAGCCTGCCCTTTTTTGTCCTTGATTCGAATGGGAAACAGCAGCAGGTCGGTGTTTACGCGGACTACGTCATCGTCGTCGCGGGCGTCTTGGGCTGTTACTACTGGCGCGGAGATGTAGAAAGAGGCCAGAAGCCACAGAAGCAGGATGGCAAGCCCAAACCGGGGAAGCACCAGCCGTTCGGCTAGACGAAAAAACGACCGAAGAGCAGGATACTGAGAATCACGAGGATCGTGATGACGATGATCTTGACCAGACTCATGGTGAATTCCTTGATGGTTAAGGTCAATCAAAGTGCGTGCACAGTTTGCCATACGCTCCCGCCGCGAAGCCAGTTCACAAAATATCTGTTAAATCGGACCTAAAAGAAGCGCAGGGTGTAAGTCACCCTCAGCCCTCGCCCCATTTCAGGCGCGAAATCCTTAATAAACGAGAGGTGGTTCCGGTAAAGCGTATCTCCTGCGTTGAAAAAGTTAAATGCCACGATGTGCGCCGCATGCCCACGCGTGAACAGGTACGAGCCTGAAAGGTTGAAAACTGCGAATCCGGCGGTCGGCGTCTCGGTCGGGAAGATCCGGTCCTGGCGGTTGGACATAACGACTTCCGGGTTCAGCAGCAGGCCTTTATAGCGAATCTCGAGCCCTGCACGCCCTCGCAAAGGCGGAATTCGCGGCAGGGGCGTGTTGTCGTCGCTGAGTTCTGCGTTGACGTAGTCGAGGCCGAGATTCAGCCAAACAGCCGAATGGAGCGCGGTCTCGAACTTCGCTTCAGTTCCCGCGTATCGCGTCGTCCCCTGATCGTATTCGGCGACCGTGAGCCCCTCTTCGACATCGCCCGTTGGCGCGAGGAAGACAAAGTCCCGGATGTGATAATAAAAGCCGCTCGCCTCGAAATGCAGCCGCTTCGAGGAGTGACGAACGCCGAAGTCGAGACCCTCGCCCAGTTCGCGCGTGAGATTCGGATCGCCGATTTCAAACGCCTGATTTCCACGATGTGGACCGAGGTTGTACAACTCTTCCAGCGAGGGCGCTCGATAAGAGTGGGAGTAGTTTGCGAATAACGCGCCGCCGGTCCACGTCGGGACTCGGATGCCGGCAGCACCTGAGAAGCCGGTGAACGTACGGCTCGGCAGGGTGCCGCGCGCATCGGTTGTTTCCGGGTGGTAGCGATTGGTTTCCACTCGGCCTCCGAATTGGACGGAGGCATGTTCGAAGTCCAGCGTTTCCAGGCCGAAGACCGCGAACGAGTTCTGCGTGGTTGGTGGCGCCAACGCTTCTTCGCCCGTCGCGGAGAAATCGCGATGCATTCCCCAGAAACCAAAACGACCTGATAGCCTGCCTTGCTTTCGCTGATCGAACAGTCCCTGGTAGAGAAAACTGTTGTTCTTGAAGGCGGTGCCGATCTCGCCGGTCAACGACTCGATTTCGGCGTGCTTGTAATTGGTGTATTGGACCGAAAATGTCCCCGCGTTCACGAATGATCCAGTCTCGCGAAAACCGCCGCGAAACTCGATGCTGTGACGGCGCGGAGTCAGTTCGACGATCTCAGCGTCGGGATCCGATTGATTGAACGGGATACCGTAGCGTCGCTTGTTGAAGTTGTAGTTGACGCTGAAAAAGCCTTTGGTTCGGTAGTAGCCAAAGCCCGCGGCGGCGCTTCCTTCGCGCGAGAAGGAGTTTTCGATTACGCCGAGTGGCGTTTTGTAATCGCCGGAACGCTGCCCGCCGCCGTTGGCCCAAACGAGCCAACGCTCGGAACCGAATTCGAGGCCGCCGCTGCCGCCGCCCTGTCCTCCGTTTGTGCCGCTGACGCCGGTGAGATAGCCGTTCAGTCCTTTGTGTGGCGAGTCGTGTCCGGTGATGGTGTTGACGACGCCGCCAATGGCGTTGCTTCCGTAAAGAAGTGTAGCCGGGCCTTTGACGATCTCGACTCGCTCGATGGTCAGCATGTCGACCGGTTCGGCGTGGTCGCCTGATTGAAAGCCGAGGCCGCCGACTCGTCCGCCGTCCTGGAGGACGAGGACGCGATCGCCATCAAAACCTCGAATCACGGGGCGCGCAGTGCCTGGTCCGAAGCTTCGCTTTGCTACGCCCAACTCGCCGTCGAGCGCTTCGCCGAGCGACACGGGACTCTTCTTCGCCAGGTCGATCGAACCCAGAACGTCGACTGATTGAATCGACGTGCTGACGGCTTGTTCTGTTCCGGTAGCGGTGATGGTCACTTGCTCCTGCAGACCTGAGAGCTCGATCTGAAAATCGAGCGTGGCCGCGCCGCCCTTGGTTAGATCAGCGGTTTTAATGACGTCGGGAACGCGATCCAGGTGAGCAACGACGTCGTACTTTCCGGGTGGTAGATCGGTGATCTCGTATCGTCCATCGTCGTCGGTGCTCACGGTCCGCTTGAGTTGCAGCACGGTGATCAGCACGTTGTGGATAGGCTTGCCGTCGCCGAGAGTCGCGACGCCTCTCAGTGTGGCTTTTGGTGTCGCTGTTGGCGCCGCGGATGATTGTGCGAGTGCGGGCAGACTCGTCGAGCCCAGCACGATTAGTGCAAGAAAAGTGCGTTTAAAAAACATCTGTTTATCTCCATGATGGTCCAGTCAAGGGCTTCGCTCGGTTCATGCGTGGCCGCGGTGATCGAAGCCTCGCGATCGTGAATGAGCTTTGGTGCAGACTTGGATTAGGAGATAAACGGTGGAGCGCGTCCGGTGGTAGCGCTTGCGGCGTGCGACAGAACGTCTCGCGGAATCGCTACAGGAATTCTGAGCCGTGGACGTTGTGGTGGATCAACGAGCCGATACGTGATCAGCGTCGTGTTGAGGTTCTGATGTAACTGGCAGATCAGACAGTCGTTGCATCCGGTGCTGGTGCCTGCCGGGTTTGCCGTCTGATCTGAAGGGGTTACTGACGCGACGTCGGCGCGTTGCGACAGCACACGGCCGTGACGGTGCGCAGCGTCGACCGTCGTCCCGTAGAAAATGAAGGCAATCAGCAACAGTCCGAGGCCGCGTGAAAATGGGCTCTGGAGTTTGAGCGAACTGATTAGCATGCCTGTCAATTTCGGATGTGCTAGATTTCGGGAGCGGAGGAATTGTACTGACAGCCCCCATCAAAGCGCAATCTACGATCGTGAAAGTGGCCCTTGCGGCCATCTTCATCTTTCTTGCGGCAAGCGACTCCAAAGCACAACAGACCCAGGCGCGCATCAAAATCTCTGTTTCGACTCCGAATGAAGTTGTAGTTAACGCGGTCTCGGCTACGCCTCTGCGTTCCTGGTCGTTCAGAAATGCCTATGCGGGAGTATTGGGAATTGCAGAGCGGATCGATCAATTTCGCGCGGACGGTGCGCGAAAGGTTGCGACGGGCGAGTTTCGCTCCGAGACGGGCGCGAAAGAGATCGATTACGTGGTTCGCCTGAATCGTCCGTCGCCGGCAAGCGTGGCGCACCTTACCTGGCTCAGTAATGATTACGGCGTCCTGATGTTTGCCGACTTGTTGCCGCAGGAGTTTGCGACAGTCTCCGTGCAGTTCGCACTTCCGGCCGGTTGGACTGTTCATTCATCAATCAATCCGGAGTTAGTGCCGGAACCCGCAGACGCGGTGTTTTTGGTCGGCCGCTCGATTCGCAAAGCGGCAAAGAAGGATCTGGATAGTTTTATCGCCGGAGAGTGGCCGTTCAAAGATTCCGTGGCAGTGAATGCGGCGGCGCGTGTGATGGACAAGTACCTCGCGCTTACCGGGTTCAAGTTACCCGGCCGGCCTGTCGTTATGATCGCGCCGCTTCCCGTCGCCACGGGGTCGACGAAATGGCGCGCACAAACGCGCGGCTCGACAGTTCTACTGCTCATGGACCCGCAGGCGCAGATCGCGAACTGGAAGGGCCAGCTCGAAATCATCTTTACGCATGAGGTGCTGCACCTCTGGGTCCCCAATGCGCTCTCGTTGCAGGGTGACTACGACTGGTTTTTCGAGGGGTTCACCTTGTACACGGCGCTGCTCACGGCGCTTGATCTGAAGGCCATAAACTTCAGGGAATACCTCGCCACCATGGAGCGCGTTTACGATTCGTATCTCTCTTATCCGCATGATCTTTCGTTGATCGAGGCTTCAGAAAGACGTTGGACTACGCCGTGGCCGGTGGTTTACGACAAAGGAATGTTAGTGGCGTTCTTGTATGACCTGATGCTCCGGAAGGAGTCGGCAGGGAAAACAACGCTCGTTAGTCGCTACCGTGAGTTGTTCCGCCTCGCGGCTGACCGGACTGATGGAAATGAAGTTATAATTAAACTGCTGAGTTCGAGTCCGGCGGCCGGCGAGTTCGTTAAGAAATACATCGAAGGCAGTCAGGAGCTTGAGCTTCAACACGTACTCCAGGAGCTTCACACGGATAAGAACGGCTTACTGAAGTCACTCGGGTACCGGTAGGAACAAAATGAAATTTATCAAGATACTTATCCTCTGCGCATTGCCAGTGCTGCTGGCCGGCTGCCAAACACTCGCGTCGAAAAACAGCACCGGCGTAGTGGTCGCGCGCCGCGCGCAGATCCGTAGTTCCACGGCGGTGGTGGCGGCTGACCTTTTGCAGGTGAACCGCGGAGACGTCGTCGACATAATCGACTCGGCCGACGTTAACGACCCTAGTGACAACACTCGAAAAGAGCGCTGGCTGCGAGTCAAAGCGCGCGACGACGATGCTACTGAAGGTTGGATCGAGTCTCGCAATGTCATGCCTGACGATGTTCTCGAGGCTTCGAAAAAGCTGGAGGCCGAGGACAAAGACATTCCGGCACAGGCGACGGGTCAGCTTCGCGCCAGTTCTAATCTGCGGCTTACGCCCGATCGCAGTGGTAATGAAAACATCATGATGCGGCTCGACAGCGGTTCGAGTTTCGCGATCGTGGGTTGGAAGCGAGTGCCGAAGCCGAAGTCGTCGGAAGCTATCGAGACCGACGTTGCGCCGAAGGCCGGCAGCGCGCAACAGGGCAGCGCGAGAGGGCGGCAGAGCGACGAACGAAACGAGCCGGAAGAGGAGAACGAGCTCTGGTACAAGGTTCGGCTCACCAACGAGGCGTCACCAGCTCCGGCCGGATGGATCTACGGCAAACAGGTGGAGCTCGCGGTGCCGAGCGACATTATTTTTTATCGCACGGGTCGCGAGTTTGTCGGCTGGCAGCGGCTCGATGGCGACGGCAAAGACAGCAGCGACAAAGATGGCGCACGCGAAGCCCGACCGGGAAGTTGGTTGATACTCGAGAAGAGCAGTTCGAATCAGCAGCGGGCGCTCGACGAGCCGGACTTCGATCGCATCTACGTGCTGGGTTACGACAAACGCAATCAGGAGCATTACACCGCATATCGCAGCCCTGATCTGCGAGGCTTCCTGCCCGCGAAGATCGAAGGACAGGGAGACAACAAGTCGTTCATTCTGCGGTTACAGGACGATAATGGGGGAGAGCCGAAAGAGCAGCGCTACAGTTTGTATAAAGATGCGCGTGGCGTTTTAAAGATCAATGCTCCGAACATCGCTCCGAGTAAGCGTCGCCGGTAGACAACCCCGAGCTACGTTACGAACATCCATGACGGGCTTCCGGAAGTCATAACTCACGTGGAGAAAATTTCACCTCCGGGACAACGCGAGAGGCCACGAGGCATCTAACGTCTGCTGGATTGAAAGGCCCCTCACACTGCGGGCTGACAATCGAGTGGGCGGCGAATTTGCTAAAAGCAGATTTGGGATTGACAAGATGGATTTAGTCCCTATAATGCCCATTCCTCTTCGAGAGGGATGACGGGGACAGAGAGTAAGGCGCCTTAATTTCAGTGCCGCTTTTCCCGTGAAATTGATACGGGTGATTGCGGTGCTTTTTAGTCTCCGCCCCTCGGGTTTAGAAGTAAACCCGGCCAGGGAAAATAAACTCGGAGAAAGCCTTAAGGGCGCTTGACAGAGCTAAGCTCGTTGGTTAATATCCCCGTTTGCTTGGGGCGAGTTTGAGTCGTCTGTAAGGCAATCCAAATACAATTTGGAACTCGATGTTTGAAAACTAGATAGAGCGTGTCCGTTTCAAGACCTTTGAGAGTCAACCGCGAACGATAAAGTTCGCGTTCAAAACTCGCAAGAGTCATTATCGAAACTGAATACGAAAGTAACCAGTATCTGATGATGTTCCAGAGAACAAACTTATAACGAGAGTTTGATCCTGGCTCAGAATCAACGCTGGCGGCGTGCCTCAGACATGCAAGTCGA
>JBKPNH010000154.1:0-10122 GCA_046732535.1 Acidobacteriota bacterium | reverse complement strand
CAATCGGCTACTCGCCGGAAGGCGCGCGATTCGCGGGTTTACCAGTCGCCAGCCATGTGTTTATCGTTTACATGCTGTCGGGGCTCGCGGCAAGCGTGTCCGCGATTATCTATGTGGCCCACCTGGGCCAGGCCAAGTCAGACGCCGGCAGTGGCTTTGAACTCATGGCCATTACCGCCGTGGTCCTTGGCGGCACGTCGATCTTCGGAGGGCGTGGCACGATCGCGGGTACGGTCCTGGGATTGTTCGCGATTGTAATTCTTCAGAACGGCTTGCGATTGGCCGGTCAGCCTGCCGAGTTGACGGGTATTCTGACCGGCGTGCTGCTTCTTGGCACAATTCTTTTGAATAGGTTTTCGAGCACTGTTAAAACACAGCATGGAGTTATTGAGGAGATCGAGGTGAAGAATTCACAGGTTGCAGTCTTGAGTGCTGTGATCATTGTTGCCGCGCTGATCGTCGCGGCGAGCAACTGGATGCTGGTGCGTTCAGTTAGTCGCAATTCGCCCACTGCGGCGTCCAATGGCGCGACGCCAACGACGACCGGCAGTCGCATTCAGGTGGCGATGATGCCGAAGGCGAAGGGCGATCCGTATTTCATCAGTTGCCGTCAGGGTGCTGAGGAAGCGGCGAGAGAGTTGGGGATCGATCTGTTGTGGGACGGGCCAACCGATCTCGATCCCGCGAAGCAGAACGAAGTCATCGAAGCGTGGATCACGAAAGGCGTGGACGTGATTGCGGTGAGTGTGGAAAACCAGGCCGGCATCTCAACCGTACTGCGGAAGGCGCGAGACAAAGGCATCAAGGTCATCACCTGGGACGCCGACGCCGAAGCGAACGCGCGCGACTTTCTCATCAACCAGGCAACGCCGCAGGGGATCGGATACACGCTGACAGACGAGGCCGCGCGAATACTGAACGGCAAAGGCGAGTTTGCGATCGTCACTGCATCGCCCAGCGCCGCTAATCAGAACGAGTGGATCAAAAACATCAAAGCGCGGCTTGCGGAAAAGTATCCCGACATGAAACTGGTGGCGATTCAGCCGAGCGAAGGGGACCGTGATCGGGCCTTCTCCGAGACGCAGACGATTCTCAAGGTTTATCCCGGCGTGAGGTTGATCATGGCGATTGCCGCGCCTGCTGTACCCGGAGCGGCCGAAGCCGTGAAACAATCGGGGCGCACGGACGTGAGAGTAATCGGACTGTCGCTGCCCAACATGAACAAGCCATACGTGAAAGCTGGAATCGTAGAGAGCGTTGTGCTGTGGAACACGGTCGATCTTGGTTACTTAACTGTCTATGCGGCGGATGCTCTGACCGGCGGACGACTCAAACGCGGCGATAATGAACTGGTTGCGGGAAGGCTCGGCAAAGTTCAGATCGACGGCGATGAGGTGCTGCTCGGCGCGCCGTTCATCTTCAACAAAGTAAACATTGATAAGTTTAACTTCTGAGTTTTCTCTGGCGTTCTCTGCGGTCCTCTGTGATCTCCGCGTTGAAATGATTTTTAAACGCAGAGAACGCAGAGAAACGCAGAGAAACGCAGTCGATGGATTAAGTCATGAAGCAAGTAACAATCAGTGAAGTACGCGCCTACGTGATGGCCCCGGATGAAATGGGGGCTGACTATCATAATCAGACAGGCAGCCATTGGATCATCGATCTGCCAATCGCCAATCCGATGTCGGTTTATGAAGAGTACAAGGCAAAGCGCACGAGTTGGGGAATAAACGCGTTGGGCACGGTGCTCGTCGAGGTCGAATTAAACGACGGAACGATCGGAATCGGCTGCAGCATCGGCGGCGAACCTGCCTGCTACATCATCGAGAAACATCTGAGCCGGTTCGTAGAAGGGCAGGATCCACGCAACGTCGAATTGATTTGGGACCAGATGTGGCGCGCGACCTTGCCTTACGGACGCAAAGGCCTTGCGGTACAAGCCATCAGCGCCGTCGATCTCGCGATCTGGGACTGCCTGGGCAAACTCCGCGGCGAGCCTGTTTATGCATTGCTCGGAGGAGAGACGAAAGAGAAGCTGCCGGTTTACGCCACGACTTCACGTCCGGACATAGCCCATCAATGGGGATTTCAGGGCGCGAAGATTCCTTGCCGCTATGGTCCTGCCGATGGCGAAGAAGGTTTGCGGAAGAACATTGCCGTCATGGCTGAAGCCAGGGATCAGGTTGGACCAGGCTTTCCGCTCCGGCTCGATTGTTACATGGCTTTGACGGTCCCTTACGCGATCAAACTCGCCAAAGCGCTGGAGCAGTTTGATCTCGAGTGGATCGAAGAGTGTCTGCCGCCTGACGATTACGATGGTTATGCCGAGCTCAAGCGAGCACTGACAGGTATCTGTCTGGTAACGACGGGGGAGCATGAATACACGCGCTATGGTTTCCGCGAGCTCATCGCGCGAAAGTGCGCTGATATTCTTCAGCCGGATATCAACTGGGTCGGTGGATTGACGGAAGCGCGGCGCATCGTCGCGATGGCGTCAGCGTACGATCTGCCGGTGATTCCACATGGCTCCAGCGTGTTTTCGTATCATCTTCAGTATGCGTTCACGAATTGCCCGCTGGCGGAGTTTTTGGTGATGAGTCCGGCGGCCGATACGGTAGTTCCACTCTTTGGCGAGTTGTTCCGAGATGAGCCGCTGCCGAGGGACGGTTACATTCAGCTCACGGACGCGCCGGGTTGGGGCGTTGAGCTCAACGACAAGCTGGAGTTGTTGAGACCATTCGAGAGTAAGCAGCGCGAGGTCGTTTATTAACGATGACTACTGAATTCAATGGGCAGGTGGCTATCGTTACAGGCGCAGCGTCGGGACTAGGTTTGGCGATCGCCAGGAGATTGCACGATCACGGAGCTGAGGTAGCAGCGCTTGATCTCAATGAGGCCACCGATATTGGCGTCCCGTTCAAGGTTGATCTAACAGATGAGACGAACGTCGAGAACGTCGTCAATCAAATCGGCGAGCGATTTGGCCGGATCGACATTCTCGTCAACAGCGCCGGCATCACAGGACAGACCAACATCAAGAGCCACGAAGTCACGACAGAAGATCTGCGGAAGGTGTTTGAAGTGAATTTCATGGCTTCGTTCTTTACCGCCCGCGCTGTCCTGCCGTGGATGCTGAAACGGAATTACGGCCGCATCCTGCACATCGCGTCCGTTGCCGGGAAAGAGGGAAACGCCGGCATGTTGGCTTATTCGGCGTCGAAAGCCGCGGTCATCGGCATGACGAAGGTGCAAGGTAAGGAGTATGCCGAGACCGGCATCACGATCAACGCGCTTGCGCCGGCCGTGATCAAAACGCCGATGGTCGAGGCAATGCCTGAAGCACAGGTGAGATACTTGACCGACAAGATCCCCATGAAGCGCTGCGGCACACTGGAAGAAATAGCGCATATGGCCCAATTTATTGTGTCGCCTGAAACCGGCTTCACGACCGGGTTTACTTTCGACATGACCGGCGGCAGAGCGACGTATTGAATTGCCGATTGCCGATTGCCAATTGCCGATTGATATGACATTCGAAGTGCAGCTTCTAAAGATGGGCCAGTGCGACGTCATGGGCCCGGAAGTTTACTGGATGAGTCATTGGAACGATTGGGTCCAACTGTATTTCTGGATGGCCGTCATTCGAGGTAATGGAAAGACCGCGATCATAAACACTGGACCGCCGGCTGATCTTACCGAACTGAATCAACGTTGGAGTAGTGGGTTCGGTGAGCGCGGCAAACTGTTACGTGAGGAGAGTGAGCGTCCGCTAAACGCGCTCGCCGCATTGGGAATCAACGCTAGCGACGTCGATTACGTGCTAATCACGCCGCTCCAGATCTACGCCACGGCGAACATTCAACTGTTTCCGAACGCGGAAGTGTGTATCTCGAAGCGCGGCTGGATTGAAGACTTTCACGCTGAAAAGTTTCCCATGCACGTGCCGCAAAACTTACGCATTTCCGAGGAGACGTTGCGTTATCTGATGTTCGAGGGCCACGAAAAAGTCCGGCTGCTCGAAGACGAAGACGAGATCATGCCGGGGCTGAGTTGTTTTTGGACCGGAGTGCATCACCGATCGTCTGTGTGTTACGTGATCGAGACAGCAAAAGGACGAGTTGGGATTTCTGACTGTCTTTTCAAATATGGGAATCTCGAGGATGGCGAGCCTCTCGGTATTCAGGAGAGCCTCGAGGAATATCACAAAGCCTGCACGCGCATAAAACGCGAGGTGGAGATCTTTATTCCTCTATACGAGCCCGACGTGCTCGAGCGCTTTCCCGGCGGGAAGATAGCTTAACTTTCGAATGGCGAATCGTCTGAAAGATAAGGTAGCGATCGTGACCGGCGGGTCGGCCGGCATCGGACAAGCGACCGCTATTTTATTTGCCGAAGAAGGCGCGAGAGTCGTCGTCGCCGATCGTGATGCAGCCGCGGGTGAAGACACGGTGACGCAGATTCGAACCAAAGGCGGACACGCGATTTTCGTCGAGACTGATATTTCGAATGAGGATCATTGCAGTCGCGTCTGTGATGAAGCGGTGAAGGCGTTCGGACAGATAAACGTTCTCGTAAACAACGCCGCTTCATTCATTCTCAAGGGATTGGAAGCTTCACTCGCCGACTGGGTGAGGATCTTGAGCGTCAATGTCGTGGGCACAGCCTCGATGAGTCGTTTTGCTTCCGAACAGATGAAGCGCGCGGGCGGCGGATCGATCGTCAACCTTGGTTCGATCTCGAGCTTTGTGGCCCAACCTTCGTTCGTCACTTACAGCGCAACGAAAGCGGCGCTCGTTCAAATGACGAGGAACATGGCGATGGATCTGGCGCCTTTTAACATACGCGTGAACTGCGTTTGCCCGGGAACGATTTTGACTCGCGCTTCCCAGGACCACATGGAAAGAGTCGGACAAACGCTGGATGAGTTCATTGCCGAGCAGGGACCCAAGCATCTCCTGAATCGCGTGGGCGATCCGCGTGAGGTAGCGTATCCCATTCTGTTTCTTGCTTCTGATGAGGCGTCGTTTATTACGGGCACTCATCTGATGGTCGACGGCGGTTACACCGCTCAATAAAAAAACAATGAGAATCGTTCATTTGTTCGCACTAGCAGCCATGCTGGTTGTGCCGGCGTTGGCCCAGGATCTGCCGAAAGAGTGGATCGATCCTGACACGGGCCATCGAGTCGTTCGTCTGACCGATGAACCCGGAAGCCAGAGCCTCTATTTTCACCAGAACCCGTACACCGCAACCGGCGACAAGATGGTGTTTACCAGTCCCACCGGTTTGTACGCTTATGATTTCAAGACCGGCCGGTCGAAACTACTCGTCGAAGGCCGCGTGGGAAGTCTGGTCGTTGGTCCAAAGACGCGGCAGGCGTACTACTTCAAAGGCGACTCGGTTTATGCAACCAGCCTCGATACCGGTGACACGCGGCTGATCGTCAAGCGCCGTGAACTGCGAACCGGATCGGGTTTTGGTTTCAACGCCGACGAAACATTGCTTGGCGGCAGTTACGTTGAAGGCGGACAGCAATTCGTGAACCCGTCACCGCCTGCGCCCGGACAGCCCGGCGATAACTACGCGGGCAAGGGAAACATGATGGAGCAGCGTCTTGCGGCCAAACTGCCGATGGCGCTTTACACCATCAACATCAAGTCTGGAGAAGTAAAAGAGTTCTATCGCAGCACCGACTGGTTGAACCACGTCCAGTTTTCACCAACTGATCCTCAGTTGATGATGTTTTGCCATGAGGGTCCGTGGCATAAGGTGGACCGGATCTGGACGATTCGCATCGACGGTTCCAACCGGCGGTTGATGCACAAACGTACGATGGACATGGAGATTGCCGGTCATGAGTTTTTTGGACCGGGCAACATGCTTTGGTACGACCTGCAAACGCCGAAGAGTCAGGTCTTCTGGTTGGCCGGCGTCAACGTCGTCACGGACAAACGTATCCGTTACAAGGTGCCGCGTGAAGAGTGGTCCGTGCATTTCAACGTCTCGCCCGACGGCAAGCTTTTTGCCGGAGACGGCGGTGGGCCAAATAGTGTCGCCGCTCCGGGCAACGGGCAGTGGATTTATCTGTTCGTGCCCGACGGCGATCGCCTGAAGACCACACGGTTGGTGAACCTGGCAAAGCACAATTACGGGCTCGAGCCAAACGTGACGTTTACTCCCGATCAGAAATGGATCGTCTTTCGCTCAAACATGTTTGGTCCTACTTTCGTCTTCGCGGTTGAAGTGAAGAAGGCGAAGCGGGCGACCCAAAAGAGTTCATAGATGCCCTAATTTCAGCTCTGCGTATCTCGGCGTTCCTCTGCGCCCTCTGCGGTTATACGTTTTCACCCTTCTTTCACCGCAGAGCACACAGAGAAACGCCGAGATACGCCGAGATACGCAGAGAGATCGTAGTGAGATTATGGCACTAACAAAGTTCCCTGGTGACTCTCCCATCACCGTAACCAGCACCTCCGGTTTTCGGATATAGAAAGGAGAAGAAAATGCGACTCGTTCAAGCTGTCGTAGTCGTTGTGATCTGCACTCTGGCGGCGTTCGCGCAGAGCAATCAAGGCGGCATTAGCGGAACCGTTGTTGATCCAAATGGTGCGGTCGTGCCGGGGGCCACCGTGACGATAACCAACCTGGGAACTCAAAAATCCATCACCTTGACCACGTCTGAGTCAGGCGTTTTCTCCACCAGGACACTGGAGCCGGTGACTTACAGCGTCAGAGTTGAAGCGACCGGCTTCAAGCAAGCGATCATGGAGAAGGTGAAGGTCGATACGGCTACAGTCGCGACGGTCAACATCGCTCTTGAAACAGGCACCGTTAACGAGACTGTAGCGGTGAGCAGCGAGGCCGCGCTCATCAACACCGAGGCCGGAACAACGTCGCAGACGATCAATGAACGTCAGATTCGTGACTTGCCATTGAACAACCGCAGCGTTCTGGATCTTGCTGTGACTGTCGCGAACGTTTCCGGTGACGCGGGCAGCGAGGATCCCGAGGTGACTTCGGGCCAACCCGTGCCGGGTTTCAATCTGAACCTGAACGGCGGACGATCAGGCAGCACTTCGATCCTGGCCGACGGCGTCAACAACACTGGCGTAGGAATCGCGCGCGCCGTGGTGAGTTTCACGCCGGAGACGGTGCAGGAGTTTACGGTCCAAACGACGGCTTATTCCGCGGAGTTCGGCAACACCGGCGGCGGCATCGTCAACGCCACGACGAAATCCGGAACGAACAATATCAACGGCGTCGCGCTTTGGTATCACCGCAACCCTGTGACAAACGCGCGTCCGTACACAATCGGCACTGGCCCGCGCACACCAAACAACCGCCGTTACAACCAGGTTTCGGTGACCGTTGGCGGTCCAGTTTTTCTGCCGCGTTTTGGAGAAGGCGGCAAGCCGTTTTACGACGGCCGCAATAAGACGTTCTTCTTCTTTGCTTACGAGCCGCGCTGGTTGAGAGACTTTCTTGATCAAACTACTCTGCTGCCGACCGCGGCGGAGCGAGCGGGGGATTTTAGAAACCTCGTGCGCACGAACAGCGGTTTGTTGCCGGCTGACGTTGCGGCACGATTCAATCAGGGATCCATTGGCCCAGCCGCCATCTACCAGCAATTCACTCTCGTCAACGGTCAACTTATTCCGATTCAGTTGGTCAACATTCCGGGAAGAACGCCGGTGACAAGTTTTCAGTTCTGCCAGTTCGGCGATCCGCGAGCGACGATCGTGAACGGCCAGCCGATGTGCACGCCGGAAGTTAATGCCTCGCCCAACCCGGGCCTCAACGTTATTCCAGGCGCGTTCATCGATCCGACTGCGCCGAACATACTCGCGTTCATGCCTCCGCCGAGCAGCAACTACTTCATCGATAGCGCGGGCCTGGTCAGAAATCACATTGTCAGCCGCTTCGTGCAGCAGGACGAGACGCGATACACCTTGCGGCTCGATCATCGAATCACAGACAACTCCTCAATTTACTTTCGCTATTCGAAGACACCTGCGGTGGGCGTCCGAGGATTCGGCAGCGACGTGAATGGCAACTCGGCTGCGTATAGCGACGCCAAGCAATATCTGGTGTCGCATAACCAGATCTTCTCGCCGACGTTGATTAACGATCTGCGGCTCAACTACACGCGTGGCGTTTTCAGCGAGGACTTCTCGCCGGAGTTTTCCATCAACGGCGGCCGCAACCTCGCCACCGAGCTGGGATTGCCGAGCCTGACGTCGGGCGGCATGCCGCTGTTTCAGATCAGTCAAGACGGACAGACCAATGCCTTCGCCGACATCGGCTCGTCAGGCTCCACCAATAACTTCAACGTCGAAGAACGCTACAACATCAACGACGTCGTGTCGTGGGTGCGTGGAAATCAGACCTGGAAGTTTGGCGTGGATCTCAGCTATGCGCGACTCAATGTCGTGCCGTTTTTCGGCGCGTCCGGCGGCCGCTGGGAATTTCGCACTGTGAATACCAGCAATAACCGCTCGACAAACGTTGCAAACGGAGGCGCCAACCTGGCCAGCTTACTAATTGGCGTACCTAACGTCGTCCAGGTCAGGCCGCTGCTGTTGAATTACGACTACCGCTGGAAGAGCGTAGCGGCGTTTGTTCAAAACGATTGGAAAGTAAAACCCAACCTGACGATTAATCTTGGCATGCGTTACTCGCTGCAGTATCCGCGCGTGGAAAAGAACAACCTTCAGGGTGTTTTTCGACCGGACCTGTCGCAGCCGGTGACGCTGACGGAGGCACAACGCAGGGCCACGGCTACAGGGTTGGGAATCGCCACTACTGCGCCGATTCCCAGTTTCGTGCCGACCACAGTACAGCTTCCGCCTTTCGCGTTTTCCGGCCGGGGCGGCCGTTCGAGATATTTGACGCCTGTCGATTATCTGGCATTCGAACCGCGCTTCGGTTTCGCATGGAGTCCGAAACTGAGCAAGTGGGGTGAAGATCATAGCCTGGTCGTACGCGGCGGTTACGGCATTTCACATCTCACCCTCACCGGAAACAATCGACTTCCGAATCCTGACTTTGGAGCTTTCACTGGAGTGTCGACCCTGGCCAATGGCTCGACTGCGGGCGGCACTTTGAATCCCGCGCTGCCGGTTAGACTCACGGGGAACCCGCCATTTGTCGTGGGCGGTTCGATCGATCAAGCGCTCGGAACTGATGCGAATGGTCTAGTGTTTCTAAACAGTCTTGGAACGCCAGGGTTCGCGATCACGAGCGAAGGCAGCGGCAAGGTCCCTTACGCTCAGAACTGGAGTCTTTCTGTTTCTTTCGAGTTGTTCAAGAATACGATCGTGGAGGTTGCGTACGTTGGGAACAAGGGCACGCACCTTTACATGCCGCTCGTAAATATCAATCCGAAGGACGTCGATTTCGTCGAAGCACTCGAGGCACAGAACATCGCCGCGGAGAACACGTTTGCCGATCCGTTGGGCCGCCGAAACCTGCTTGGCGCGGTCGTGACCATACAGCGCAACAGTATTACGAGTCCCTACTTCGGGTTCAACAACCTGCTCAGCTTCTTCGATCCTTCCGCGAACAGCATTCGACACGCGGGTTACGTTGACGTGCAGCGTCGATTTAGTAACGGACTCAGCTTCACAGCAAACTACACCTACGGCAAGTCGATCGACGATGCGTCAGACGCTAGTCCGGATACGAGAACGTTGACGACGCCGACAACGTTGGGCCAACACGTCTCGTACGGCGTGCCGCGCAACGAAGATCGCGCCATTTCGACCTTCGACATCAAACACAACTTCAGCTCCACATTTATTTACGATCTGCCGTTCGGCAAAGGACGCACGTTCTTGTCGGACGCGCCGTCTGTGGTGAACGGCGTGTTGGGAGGATGGTCGATGTCTGGCCTGTTCCGCTTGCAGGGAGGCCAGCCGTTCGTTCCGTTTATCACCGACACGAACCGGCTCGGCGGAACCAACCGCGCCATCAGGCTCGATATCATTCCGGGCGTGCCGTTGAAGAACCCGCTTTATTCGGGCTCGTGTTCCGTCGGCGCTACGTGTGAACCGTATATCAATCCCCCGGCGTTCATCCGTCCGGCGAGAGGATCTCTCGGCAACGCTCCACGAACGCTCGACA
>JBKPNH010000153.1:0-5440 GCA_046732535.1 Acidobacteriota bacterium | reverse complement strand
ACTCAAGACCATCGTCGGCGACGACGACGCTCGCCTCGAAGAAGCAATCAAAGATGCTGTGCGTAGATCAAAAGTCGTGATCACGACCGGAGGTCTCGGGCCGACCGAAGACGACATCACGCGCAAAATCACGGCGCGTGCGTTAGGCAAGAGGCTGTTGTTGGACGAAGACGTGCTCGCCGAGATCCGGCAGCGCTTTCAGAGTTTCGGCGTCACGATGCCGGAGCGAAACTCGCGGCAGGCGATGGTGATCGAAGACGCCGAAGTCTTGCCAAACCCGAACGGCACGGCGCCTGGAATGTTCATCGATCATCAGGGGACGGCGATCGTTTTGTTGCCGGGACCGCCGCGCGAGATGCGTCCAATGTTCGAGAACCACGTCAGCGAAAAGCTAATCGGGCGGGCAGGCGGTTTGCGCGTGGTGCGAAGGATGTTGCGTGTTGCTGGAATGGGCGAGTCAGCGGTTGACGAAAAGATCGCGCCTGTTTACACGCAGTACGACAATCCAGTCACGACGATTCTATTCAACCAGAGTGAGATCGAGATTCACCTGACCGCGCGCGGGCGCACGGAAGCGGAAGCTACCGATCTGCTTGACCGCCTGGCGGGACAGATTGAAGAGCGACTCGGCGCAGCGGTCTTCTCGTTCGCTGGTGAGACGATGGAAGAAGTTGTCGGTTTGAAGCTGGCGGTCGGCGGTTACACGTTAGCCGTTGCGGAAAGTTGTACCGGCGGATTGCTGGCGCAACGTTTGACTGAAGTTCCCGGCTCGTCGAAGTACTTCATCGAAGGAGTCGTGTCTTATGCGAACGACGCGAAGATACGCACGCTCGGTGTTGAGCCTGTGTTGTTGATGGAGCACGGCGCTGTCAGCGGGCCGGTGGCCGAAGCGATGGCGGAAGGCATCCGGAAACGCGCGCTGACCGATTTCGGATTGTCGATCACGGGAATCGCAGGTCCTGGCGGAGGAACTGAAGAGAAGCCGGTCGGAACTGTTTACATTGCGCTCTCCGACGATTCGCACACAGAACATCGCAAGCTCAAATTACCAGGCGATCGACAACTGATCCGCTGGCGCGCCTCGCAAGCTGCGCTCGACCTGTTACGACGAAGATTGATTTAAGATCCGTGTTGCTTCCTCCAGTCTTCGACGAGAATGGCCCAACGCTCGTGGTCGCGCCAGCGGCCGCAAATCTTTAAATAACGCCGCGAGTAACCCTCAAGCACGAATCCTGCTCGTTTCACCAACGCAATCGACGCGACGTTTCCCGGCTGAATGTTGGCTTCGAGTCGATGCAACTTCAGATCGACAAACGCGTGACGCAACATTAGTTGGATCGTTTCAGTCATGTAACCCTGACGAGCGAAGTCCGCGCCGATCTGATACCCGAGATAGGCGCTCAAAAACCCGCCGCGAAAGATCTGGCTCAGCGCAATCGAGCCCATGATCGCGCGGTCCTCTTTACGACAGATCAGGAAACACGCCGCATCCGGCTGTTTGCTCCTTTTCAGGAAAGCTTCGAACTGCGCAGGCTGCGTCGGCGGTGAAGCAAGTCCGCGATTAAACGACGCACTCCGGCGATTGATCGCAAGAAACTCCGCGCCATCCTTTGTGCGCGGCGGACGCAGCACGACGCGCTCGCCTGTGATTACAGTTTTTGAGTTCAGACTTGATTGCGGCATGTGATTCAATTGAGACTGGTGGTCGTCTTCATTATTGCATACTTGATCGGGTCGATTCCGTTCGGCTACCTGATCGTGCGCGTGAAGGGTGGAGGAGACGTCCGGGAAACCGGTTCCGGAGGAACAGGCGCCACCAACGTTTCGCGGCGCGCAGGCAAAGCGGCGGGTGTATTCACGCTCATACTCGATGCTCTGAAAGGATTCATCGCGATTCAGATCGCGAGAGTTCTCGTGACGGGTTTCGAACCTACACTGGCGAACTGGATCGTAGATGCGGCTGCTGTCGCGGCACTGCTGGGCCATATCTTTCCATTGTGGCTGGGCTTCCGCGGCGGTAAAGGGGTGGCAACCGGCGTTGGCGTGTTCCTTGCGCTTGCGCCAATCGCTGTTCTCTGCGCGGGCGTTATCTTCGTGGCGGTTGTTTGGACGACAAAGTACGTGTCGCTCGGATCGATCCTGGCCGCCGGGTCGGTCCCAGTGTTCGTTTGGTTGTGGAGCGTGTTCGTCAACCCCGTGGCAGATTTGACGCCGTTGCTGGCTGCCGCTGTCGTTGGCGCGCTGTTAATTCTGTTTGCGCACCGCGGAAACATCGCGCGATTATTACGCGGGACTGAGTCTCGCATCACCGACTTAAAAAGATGACGAAACGGATCGCCATCATCGGAGCTGGAAGCTGGGGAACGGCGCTCGCCGTTATCGGCGCCCGAGCGGGCCACGAAGTGATACTCTGGTCGCGTGATCCCGAAATCGTCAGCTCGATCAATGATCGGCGAACGAACTTCCGCTATCTCACGGAAACGTCGATTCCCGACCGCGTCACTGCAACGAACGACATGGAAGCCGCGCTCGACTTATCCTCGCTCGTGCTATTCGCCGCTCCCTCGCATGCCGCGCGAACGTTATTAAATGATATGTCGCCCGCACTGGACGACGACGCCGTCATCGTCAGCGTGTCGAAAGGCATCGAGATCGATACCGGCAAACGCGTTTCCGAGATCGTCAAGGAGGTCGCCGGCGGCGCGCGTGCGTTCGTCTGTCTTTCCGGCCCGTCGTTCGCGAAGGAAGTCGTGGCCGGCCAGCCGACGGCGATTGTCGCCGCGAGTAAAGATGCGGCGGCGGCGCGCACGGTCCAGGCGGATTTCAGTTTCGAGAACTTGCGAATCTACACAAATGCCGATGTCATCGGCACGGAGCTCGGCGGTTCGGTAAAGAACGTGATGGCGATCGCGGCGGGAATGACGACCGGGTTAGGACTCGGATCGAATAGCGTCGCCGCGCTGATCACGCGCGGACTCGCCGAGATCACGCGACTGGCGCGACGCGAAGGAGCACAGGTCGAAACGTTGATGGGCCTCGCGGGATTGGGTGATCTGGTGTTGACGTGTACGGGAGCTCTTTCGCGCAATCGATACGTCGGCGAACAGCTCGGGAAGGGAATTCCGCTCGACGAGATCACCGCGGGAATGAACGAAGTGGCGGAAGGTATCAAGACCACAAAGGCCGTGAAGCATCTCGCCGATCGCGCCGGCCTCGAAATGCCGATTACGAACGAAGTCAGCGCAGTGCTTTACGAAGGAAAATCCGTTGAGTCCGCGGTCGCGGAGTTGATGAGCCGCCCGCTGCGCGAAGAAGTCTAGAAAACAATTAGTTCAAAAAAAGGAGCCCACACAAATGTTCAAGGCGTTCTGCGCGTCTCGTAAGAGTGTAATTCTTTGCCTGCTTGTTCTGTACGCGATCTCGATCTCAGTTTACGCACAGACCCAAGCCCCCAAAGAAGCACCAAAAGAAACGAATCTAATCAAACCGTTTCAGTATCGCAGCATCGGCCCTTATCGCGGCGGTCGTTCGGCGGCGGTGACGGGCGTTCCCTCGCAGCCGTTCGTGTTTTATTACGGTGCGACCGGTGGCGGCGTTTGGAAGACAACGGACGGCGGCATCAACTGGGAGTCGGTCAGCGACAACTCGGTGTTTGGCACAGGCTCAGTCGGCGCGATTGCTGTCGCTGACTCCGATCCGAACGTCGTTTACGTGGGCATGGGCGAGTCGCCGATTCGCGGCAACGTTTCGCACGGCGACGGAGTTTACAAATCGATGGACGCGGGCAAGACGTGGAAGCGCGTGGGGCTCGAAGACACGCGGCAAATTCCGCGCATTCGCATTCATCCGAAGAACCCCGATCTCGTTTACGTCGCGGCGTTGGGCCACGTTTGGGGACCGAACGATCAGCGCGGTGTCTTTCGTTCTAAAGACGGCGGCAAGACGTGGGAAAAAATTCTCAGTCGCGGCAACAAGGCCGGCGCGATCGATCTGGTGCTCGATCCGTCGAACCCAAACGTGATCTATGCGGGCTTCTGGGAAGTCTATCGCAAGCCATGGACGCTGGAGAGCGGCGGGCCGGGAGGCGGCATCTTCAAATCAACCGACGGCGGCGACACCTGGACCGAGCTCACGCGCAACCCCGGCATGCCGCGCGGCATGGTTGGGAAAATCGGCATCGCTGTGTCGCCTGCGAATCCGGAACGCGTATGGGCCATCGTCGAAGCGGAAGACGGCGGTGTGTTTCGTTCAGATAACGCCGGCCGCACATGGGCCAGGGTCAACGAGGAACGCCGGCTCCGCCAGCGCGCCTGGTATTACACCCGCATCTACGCCGACACGAAGAACGCCGATACGGTTTACGTGTTGAACGTGCAGTTCATGCGTTCGAACGACGGCGGACGAACCTACAGCAATATCGCCGTTCCGCACGGCGACAATCACGACCTGTGGATCGCGCCCGACGATCCGAATCGAATGATCCAGAGCAACGACGGCGGCGCGAACGTTTCGTTCAACGGCGGCCGGAGTTGGACCGAACAGGATCAACCGACGGCGCAGTTTTATCGCGTCGCGCTCGACAACGATTTTCCCTACAACGTCTACGGCGCGCAGCAGGACAACTCCACAGTACGAATCGCCAGCCGCACCATGGAAAACGGCATCGGCACGAGCGATTGGTACGACGTGGGCGGCGGCGAGTCAGGCTGGATCGCTCCGTCTCCGAAGGACTCGCAGATTGTTTTCGCTGGTTCGTACGGCGGTCTGACTACTCGCTACGACAAGCGCACCGGGCAGCAACGCGACATCAATCCATATCCGAACAATCCCATGGGTGCGGGTGCGGACGTGTTGAAGTACAGGTTCCAGTGGAACTTCCCGATCGTCTTTTCACCACACGACCCAAACACGCTTTACCTCGCCGCCAACGTTCTCTTCAAGACGACTGACGAGGGTGCGAGCTGGCAGACGATAAGCGGCGACCTGACGCGCAACGACAAGTCAAAACAAGCCGCGTCCGGAGGTCCGATCACGAAAGACAACACCAGCATCGAATACTATGGGACGATTTTTGCCCTGATGGAGTCGCCCGTTCAGGCAGGTACCATTTGGGTCGGCAGCGACGATGGACTGGTCCACTTGTCACGTGACGGCGGAAAGAATTGGTCGAACGTGACTCCGCCGACCAGCATGATGCCGGAGTGGATCCAGATCAACTCGCTCGATGCCTCGCCGCACGATCCGGCGACTGCTTACATCGCGGGCACGATGTATAAGTGGGACGATAACAGGCCGTATCTCTATAAGACGAGCGACTATGGCAAGACCTGGAAGAAGATCACCAACGGCATTCCTGAAACGACCTTCACGCGCGTCGTTCGCGAAGATCCCAACAAACGAGGACTGCTTTACGCCGGAACTGAAACCGGAATGTACGTAT
>JBKPNH010000152.1:0-2135 GCA_046732535.1 Acidobacteriota bacterium | reverse complement strand
AAGTGGGACCGTTTAGTCGACGAAGTCCTGGAGCGAGACCGCCTGGAGAACCGCGAACGACAGCGCGCCGTGTTCACGACCGTTTCGCTGTTTCTCTCGACTTTCTTTCTCGCGATGATGCGGCCGCAGTTATGGGCATTGTTCTCGACGATGGGCCGGGTCGTGGTGTTGACGCTCTTCGTCATCGGTGTTTGGCACCTGGCGAACCGGCTGCGCGAGTATCTGGCCCATTACACCTACACGCCGAAGCCGATTCAAGGCTCGATCATCGGCGACAACGAGACTCCCGAGCAGCCGTTTACACGTTTCTCGGCGTACACGTTCCTGCTCGTCGGTTATGCTCTGAGCGTAGGCATCGGGCTCTACATCGGCTGGCACACACAGGATTTCTTCAACGATCTGACGCTGCTGTTTCGTCATCGCGTCGCCGACGTCCATTCGAGCCTTTTGGCTTTCACTTCCACCGCGTTGCTGATTCCGGACCTGGTTATTTGTCCGCCAATCGCCGTCCTCATCGTCGACACCGTACACGGCCTCGCCTCGCGTATCGATTAATTAATTAACAAAATCCGCGTTTCCAGTTCTTGCCTGGGCTGTTTCCAGTCGTGTATAGTCTCAGTCCCAACATAAGGAGCACGGTTATGGGCAAACCCGTGAGCCAACGCCAACTTCTTGCTGGAAAAATTGAAGCACTTAACGAATCCGAAGTGTGCGAAGTGCTGGACTATATCTCCACGATGGAGTCACGACCGGTTTTGGCGACGGCGTCGGCCGGCGAGGACGACGTCCTGACCGCATTGGCCGACGCTCAAGAGAACCGTCGCGCGCGTCAGGCATTCGAGTGGGAAGTGGTGCGTCGTAAAGCTGAAAAACGAGCGGCAGCAAAGGTGTATGCGTAGATCTGAACGCGCGGACACGCGCCGTAATTCGGTCAAACGGAAAGCACCTTTTGTCCTGGTTCTCGTTTGTCTCTCGCTCTCCACTATTTCTGTATTCGCTCAATCCACCAGCACTCTCACGCCTAAACAGCTCGCAATCGAGAAACAACGCGAACGATTAACTTCCGGCGACGTGGAGGAGCGCCGCGACGCTGTGATGCGACTCGGTAATTTGCACGTCGCCGAAGCCTCGCGCGCGGCCATGCCTGCTTTGTCTGATCCATCGCCGATCGTGCGGGCAATGGCCGCGAAAGCAATTCTTTCAGCCGATCCGGAACACGCTGTGGCATCGCTCCTTCCGTTATTGAAAGACAAAGACGAGTTCGTCCGCCGTGAAGCCTCGTACGCATTGGGCCGAACGCGCAGTCGAAGCGCGACGGCAGCGCTCAGCGAACGCTTGTTGAATGATAAGGAAGCAGGAGTTCGCGGCGCCGCGGCAGTCGCTCTGGGAGACATCCGCGACGAAGCCGCGGTGATCAGTCTCGTTGGAGTATTGGCACCGGAATTGTCATCGCGTGGAGGCAGTAAGCGGAAGCGCGAACAGAACGTCTTTGTCCTGCGCGCTGCGGCTACGGCGCTGGGAAAAATCAAAAGCCGCGCTGGAACCGCGGCTTTAGTCTCGGTGATGAGTAATGAAAAACTCGATAGCGACGTACGCCGTGAGGCGGCGCGTTCGCTGGGACTGATTGGGGATCCCTCGTCTACCTCGTCCCTAAGGACCGTCTCAATGTCGGCAGCAGATCCGTATCTCTCTCAACTGGCTTCTCAGGCCCTGAAAAGAATCGAGAGAAGTAATAATTAATTCTCCGGCTTGTCTCCGCGGCCCTGTCCCTTCTTGGCCGCCTTCGACGCTGCGGGAATCGGCAATCCCACACCACCCGAAAGTGTTTCACTCGAAACTTCGGCGGTTTCATGCGGCGGCATGTTGTCGTGAATCAACGCGCCGCCGGAGCTCTTCGAGAAGATCAAACGGTTCTTGATACCGTCGACGTCGACGTGTACCAGATCGCCTAATCCGATCTGCCCCGTAGCAACCAGATTCGAAAGCGGGTAGACGAGGAAACGCTCGACCGCGCGCTTCAGGTGACGAGCGCCGTATTTGTAATCAAGCCCTTCTTTGAGCAGCATGTCCTTGGCCGTTTCCGAGCACTGGAAGACGAACTTGGTTCCAGCGGATTGCATGATGCGATCCTGGAC
>JBKPNH010000151.1:0-27036 GCA_046732535.1 Acidobacteriota bacterium | reverse complement strand
GTCTGGGCCAGCGCGGCGGTGGCAAGCGCAAGAACGACGAAGAATGATCTGAAGGTCGCTGTCATTTTGTGGGATGTTACCGTAGAATGAGCCAACCTTAAATCCTCATCTCAAGGAGACAAACAATGCAGCGAAGGTCCCTCACCGAACTTGCCAGTAATCCTGACTTGATTCCGGGTATTTATAACTATTGCGATCGTTGGTGCGAACGCTGTCCGCTAACTTCACGTTGCCTGGTCTATGCGACGGAAAAGGAAGAGGACGATTCATCACAAACACACGACCTAACGAACGAAGCATTCTGGCGCAAACTGGGAACCGTCTTTCAGGAGACGCGCGACATGATCGCCGAATGGGCCAGAGAAGCCGGCGTCGATCTCAACAAGATCGTAGAAGAGTGCGATCCGGCGCAGCGCAAACGCAAGCGACAGCAAGTCGACAATCACCCGCTCACACAGGCGGGAAAGAAGTACGCCAACGCGGCCAGCGACTGGTTTCGTGACCTGGACCAGACGATCGAAGTCAGCGATCTGGGTGCGAGTCAAAACGATCTGGCGCACGAGCGCGCGCAGGCGGAACAGCTCGAAGATGCGCGTGAAGTGATTCAGTGGTATCAGTATCAAATCGCCGTGAAAACGATGCGTGCGTTAGGGGCGCGTATCGACGAACGCGGAACCACGGATTTCACGGAAGATTTTAAAGATTCCGATGGATCCGCAAAAGTGGCGTTGATCGGGATCGATCGTTCGATCGCGGCGTGGCGACTGTTGCAGCTTTCCCTGCCTGAACGCGCAGCTTCGATCGTGCCGCTGATACTTCAGTTGGAACGGCTGCGGCAGAGAATTGAAAGGGCCTTTCCCGAGGCGCGCGATTTTGTGCGGCCCGGTTTTGATGAGGTGCTTGGCGAAGCAAACTAAGAATGACAAACGAAAACTGTCTGTTTTGTAGAATCGCGTCCGGCGAGGTGCCGGCAACCGTTGTTTACGAAGACGAGAACTCGCTTGCGTTTCTCGATCACCGGCCGCTATTTCACGGGCATACGTTGTTAGTTCCGCGCAGGCACGTCGAAACACTCGGCGAGTTGCCGGTTTCACTCGTCGGTCCGTTCTTCAAAGCAGCGCAATTACTGGCGCGCGCCGTCGAACCTGCGCTCGGCGCTGAAGGCACGTTCGTGGCGATGAACAACCGCGTGAGTCAGAGCGTGCCGCACTTGCACGTTCACGTCGTGCCGCGGCGTAAGAAAGACGGCTTGAAAGGATTTTTCTGGCCGCGCACGAAATACAACAACGAGGAAGAGATGTTGGAGGTGAAGAAACTGATCGCGAGTGAAGTTGCGAAGATCATGAGTCAATAAAACAACTTTCACGCGCGTGAAAATAAAACGACGAAAAGTTTGATTTAAAAATGGCGTAGGAGTATAAAGCTCCTGTCACGAAGGTTGCGGCTTTCGAGACCGACACAGGGATCGGCAATCGGTGCGGTGACGCCCGAACGAGAGAAGAGACAGGCGGCTGTTGATTCTATTGACGCCCTGATTGGAGCCGAAAGGCTCTGCTAGAGAAGGTTGCGAGACTTTCTCAAGCCATTCGGATAAAAACGAGTGGCACCCAGAGGCAAGGACCCGCCGAAGGGAGCGAAGCGGCTCAGCGAAAGTTGAGCTTCGTTGCTGGAGCGTAACCGGCGGTGGAGGAAAAGCCACCACAACAAAAACCTAACGGCACCGTGTTCTTCGGAACGCGAGGATTGTGAAAACATTTCGAGTGCTGACCGGAGATTAGCTGTCCGCCAGTTAGTCATCGGGATACAAATTCGGTGCCTGAGCGTGTACATGCTTTCGGCGCCACCTATTGAGAGCTTCGGCTCTCTTTAGGAAAACGGATTGCGCTGCTTTCAGCTTGCTGGAGGTAGCGCATTTCGTTTTTTACCGTGCTCGCCGCTTCCTCCATTCAACTTCTAGTGATAGATTTACCGCCTTCTGAAAAATTAGTTGCTCGGAATAACTCCCGTTTTGTCGTTCCCGATTAAGGAGGATTTGATGAAATGACTGAAGCCCGAATGCAAGAAGTCCCCGAATACAAACCTGGTACGTTTTGTTGGGTCGAGCTCGGAACGTCCGACGCCGGCGCCGCGAAAGATTTCTACACCGCACTCTTCGGATGGGATTATGAGGACCATCCCATGGGCCCCGCCGGTGTTTACACTGTTTTCAATCTCAATGGTAAAGACGTCGCCGCGTCTTACGCCTTGATGCCCGAGCAGAGAGCCCAGGGAGTCCCTCCACACTGGCTGAGTTACGTTTCTGTCGCCAGTGCCGACGACACCGCCTCGAAAGCGGCAGCCGCCGGCGCAAACGTGCTGAAAGAGCCATTCGACGTATTCACGCTTGGAAGGATGGCGGTAGTTCAGGATCCAACCGGCGCGGTCTTCGCGATTTGGGAGCCGAAAGATCAGCCAGGTGCGGGAATCTATAACGTCCCCAACACGCTCTGCTGGAATGAACTGCTCACCAACGACACCGCGCAAGCCGGTGATTTTTATGCAAACCTGTTCGGTTGGGACAAAGAACAGTTTGGCGGCGACTACACGATCTTCAAGAACGGAGAACGCGGAGCCGGCGGAATGTTCAAGATCCTTCCCGAGATGGGACCGACCCCGCCGAATTGGACGGTCTACTTCGCTGTCGACGACTGCGATGCCATGGCGCAGAAGACGGTCGATCTGGGCGGCCACGTGCTGAAGGCGCCCGAAGACATACCCACCATCGGACGTTACGCCGTCCTGCAAGATCCGCAGTCGGCGGTGTTCGCGATTATTAAACCGGAGCCGCAGACGGAACACTGATTCTGCATGCAACGTAATCCGTGTTTCCGATCGCAGGATTGGAAACACGGATCTCCCTGAATGAAAGCACGCCTTGTCTGGCTGATACTCTGCGGCATCTGGGGTTCAACCTGGCTCTTTATCAAGCTCGGTCTGGCCGATCTTCCGCCTATCACCTTCGCCGGAATCCGTTTCGTGCTTTCCTGCGCGATTCTTTTTCCTTTTGTACTGATTCGTCGTTTGCCGTTGCCGCATGGCCGCCGTGATTGGTGGCTCCTGGTGTTCACGGGTGTTTTGTCTTTCAGTCTGAATTACGGGCTGGTGTTCTGGGCAGAGCAGCACATCTCGTCGGGGCTCGCGGCGGTGTTGCAAGCGACGATGCCGGCGTTTGGTTTGGTCCTTGCACACTTACACTTGCCCGGTGAGCGAATGACGTGGGTGAAGATCGGCGGCGTCGTGCTTGGCGTTTTCGGGGTGGCGGTTGTTTTTTCGAACCAGTTGGCGATTTCCGGGCGGCAAGCGTTGGCTGGTTGCGTCGCGATGGTGCTGAGCGCGTGTTTTGCGGCGTATTCGAACGTGTTGGTGAAGAGGTACGGGAACAAGTTGAATCCGGCGATCATCGCGGCGGGGCAGATGTTTTTCGGACTGATTCCGTTGTTGATCTATGGCGTCGCGTTTGAGGGGAATCCGTTCGAGCTTCGCTGGACGGGGATGGCCATCGTTTCGCTGTTTTATTTGGCTTTAGTCGGTTCGGTGATCGCATTTCTGCTTTATTACTGGTTAATGCAGAACATGGACGTCACCAAGACGATGTTGATCTCGTTGGTGACGCCCGTTGTTGCCGTGATTCTCGGGATGCTGGCGTTGAGCGAGGAGTTGAGTTGGCGCACTCTGGCAGGAGGCGCCATGATCATCGCCGGCATCGGTTTTATCGTCGTCAGAAAAACAAAACATCACTAATCACAAGCTGACGCAGCTTAGTGATCGTACGTCCGTATCAGTCCTCTCACGACGCCCTGGATCTGAATCCGTTCCGGGGTTTTGATAAAGATCGGCTTGAACTGCGGGTTCGCAGGCTCGAGCCGAATGAAATCCGGTTCGCGATAAAACTTCTTCACCGTCGCATAATTCCCATCGATCAGGGCGACAACCACCTGGCCATTATCAGCAGTCTTCTGTGAAGCGACGACGATGATGTCGCCGTCCTGAATGTTTTCATCGATCATTGAATCCCCGCGTACGCGCAGCGCGAAGGTACGTCCACGGCCCTGCATGTCTTTCGGAACCGACACCGTATCGTGGCTCAGAATAGCCTCGATTGGTTGGCCTGCTGCGACGGTTCCGAGCAGCGGAATGTCATTATTCTCGTCAGGCGGCGGGGCATCCTCTTGTTCGACAATCTGGATCCCCCGACTGACGTTGGGAATTCGTTTTATGAGTCCGTCGCGTTCGAGCGCAACCAGAATTGCGTGAACACTTGCCGACGAACTCATCTGAAACTGCCGGCCTATCTCGGCGATCGTTGGTGGTTCGTGATTCGACTCGATATAGCGCCGGATGAACTCAAACACTCGTCTCTGCTTAGCAGTAACGGGCATGGGGCAAACCTCTCTTTCCTTTCCAGCAACACCTTCCAGCAACACCTTCAAAAAATTAATTTTCGTTGACGAGCGAAAATTGAGCGAATATTCTCGAACATGTGAGCCGAACAAGTCAAGAAGTTTTTTCGGGTACTGAGTTGGTCAGGTTTTTGGTCAGTCGGAGAGTTGCTCAGTCACACCGTGGCGTTAGCCCGGTGATCAGGTGTACCACCTCACGTCATCCCGGAAAAGGTGAGTGGTTCGGGATTGTGGCCACTTGAAACCACTCACCGGGCTAACGTCACGGTGTGATTGAGCTCGAGGAATTACTTCATTACCGGGGACAGCTTTTTGAGATCGTCGACGAAACGGCGGTATTCGAGATGACGCGTCTCGTCGTCGGGCGCCCGGAGAATAGAGGAGGGATGAACAGTTGCCATTACGTAGGGGGCGAGGGTTGACTCGATGAATTGGCCGCGCTGTTTGGTGACGCGAAACTGCGGCCCCAGCAGGGACTGGGCGGCCGTAGCTCCAAGCGCGACGATGACTTCGGGTTTGATTAGCGCGATTTCGGCTTCGAGCCAGGGACGACAAGCGGCGATTTCCACCGCGTTCGGTTTCTTGTGAATCCGGCGTTTGCCGCGTGGCTCCCACTTGAAATGTTTGACGACGTTGGTGACGTAGGTTTGTTTGCGATCGATGCCGGCTTCTTCAAGGGCGTTATCGAAAAGCTTACCCGCCGGACCAACGAACGGTTTTCCGGTCAGGTCTTCTTCGTTGCCGGGTTGCTCCCCGATGAAGAGGACATGCGAACGCCGGGCGCCGTCGCCGAAGACGGTTTGCGTTCCTGTTTTCCACAGGTCGCAGGCTTTGCAACCGGCGGCTGCGTCTTTGAGCGACGAGAGGGTGGGCCGCCTGGGAATTAGATCTCCGGCGGAGCTTTTGGAACGCATAGTTTCATTGTAGGCCGTAAGGGCCAGGGATTTTTACACGCCATGCTTTTGAAACACAGATTAAATGAGTTTGATATTGCCAGCCGTTTCGGTGACGCATTCAAGATCCGTGAGAAACCCGTCGTTGAAACGCTCTCGATGGGGATTCCGGAAGTTGATTCTTTAACGGGCGGTCTGCCGCGTGGAGCAATCAGCGAGATCTTTGGGCCGGCTTCGTCCGGGCGCACCAGCATGATGTTATCCATGCTGGCTCATGCAGCCACGCATGACGAGATTTGCGCGTTGGTCGATATCAACGACACGTTTGCGCCGGCGTCCGCGGTTGACGCGGGAGTCAACCTGGATCGCCTGCTGTGGATCCGTTGCGGCGGCAGTCTCGAGAATGCGTTCAAAGCCACGGACCTGTTGTTACATGCCGGTGGGTTTGGCCTGGTAATACTCGATATGGCCGACGTTGCCGGAAAAGACGCGCGGCGGATCATTACGTCGTGGTGGTATCGCTTCCGCCGCACTGTGGAAAACAAGCCGACGTCGATCGTCGTGATGTCGGAAGAACCGTGTACGCGTTCCTGTGCGGCGTTGACTCTGGGGTTGACGGGAACGCCGGAATGGTCGCGGGCCAATGCCGATCAAGGCAACGTCGTTCCGATGCGAAGGCCGCTCCCCGCCAGGCGTCCGCCGGTTACTACGCAGGGAAATCTCTTGCGCTTCAACTCGATCAAGGTGAGCCGCCAGCGTCCGCTTTCTCCCTGGCGGCATGAGGGCGAGTTTCGAGCCTATAGCCCGGTGCGCGCCGCGAGTTGACAGGTTCGTAAATTTTCGATTATTTTCGGTCACGATGTTTGCTTGTATTCATGCTCCCAATCTCCTGGCAAACCTGTCTCTGGCGGAGTTTGCTTACGGCTTCTCTCCGCTAGTGGAGGAGGCCCGCAGCGAGACGGTAGTGATCGACGTCGATGGTTGTGAGCTGTTATTTGGTTCGGCGTACCAGCTCGCGACCGACATCGCCCGGCGAGCGAAGGGGTCCAAAGTAAGCGGTGGTTTAGAAGGTCCGGTCAATGTGGCCATAGCTGAGAACCCGGACGCGGCGATCCACGCCGCCACCCGTCTGAAAGGGATCACGTTCGTCTCGCCGGGCGAAGAGCTCACTTGCCTCGGCGAGTTTCCGATCGAAGCGCTCGAGTTCTCTCTCGTGGACGTCGAGAAGAAACGGGCTGATGAGGTTCTGGAAACGCTGCGGCTCTGGGGCATTCGCACCTTTCAAGATCTTGCTTCGCTTCCGGTCGCCGGCGTTTCTGAACGTTTGGGCCAGGAGGGAGTGCGGCTGCAACAGTTGGCTGCCGGGAAAACTGAGCGGCACTTGAAGGTCAAACAACCGGCGCCTGTCTTTTCAAACTCGATCGAGCTCGACCACGCGCTCAATGAACTCGAACCGCTCTCATTTATTTTCGCGCGGCTGCTGAATCAACTCTGCGCCACGTTGGATGCCTACGCGCTGGCGACCAACGAATTGACTGTGCAGATGCAGCTCGAGGATCAAACCGCGCACGATCGCAGGTTGTCGTTGCCGTATCCGATGCGGGATCACAAAGTGTTTCTGAAGTTGCTGTTGCTCGAGATGGAAAAGCATCCGCCGCAAGCGGGTGTCAAAGCCGTCTTGATTACGTGCGATCCGGTGAAGCCGCGCGTGTTGCAGCACGGGTTGTTTGTGCCGTTGGCTCCGTCGCCAGACAAGTTGGAGTTGACTCTTGCACGACTGGCAAAACTTGTAGGGGAGCAGAATATCGGCTCCCCGGTTTTGCTGGATACGCATCGGCCGGATGCTTTCAGCGTGAAACGATTCGTTTTAAACACCAAACCTATTCCTAAGCGCCGAAAATCACCAGCCAATCGCCAAGCGGCAATTGTCAACCGGCAATCTACCCTTGGGTTTCGCATGTTTCGCCCGCCGCTGCGGGCTGTGGTCCAGGTTGATCGTGGATTGCCGGCGCAGATCAGCGCCTGGGATAAGCAGCGCAGTGTTTATGGCCGAGTCGTCGAGGTTGCAGGGCCGTGGAGGACGACTGGTGACTGGTGGCGCGACGATCGCTGGGCCCGGGACGAATGGGATGTGGCGGTGGAGTTAGGAAAGACAGGCTCGCAACAGGCTGTTTATCGCATCTATCGGGAGCTGAATAACGGGGCATGGTTTGTCGAGGGGAATTATGACTAATCCGTGTTTCCGGTAGGTACTGAGCGTTAAATGTATGTCGAACTTCACACCCGTTCGGCTTTCAGTTTTTTGGAAGGCGCGTCAGTCCCCGAGGAGTTGATCGCCGGCGGTCTCGCACTGGAGATACCGGCGCTGGCCTTACTCGATCGCGACGGCGTTTATGGCGCCCCGCGCTTTCACCTTTCGGCAAAGAAGAACGGCATCAAGGCCCACATCGGCGCCGAACTCACCGTCAATCTCCCCGCCTCCAAAAACAAGACCTGCTCAATTCCCGTCCTCGTAAAAACCCGGCAGGGTTATCAAAACCTCTGCCGTTTGATAACCCTGATGAAACTACGCGTGCCAAAACACGCGAAACCCGGCGCGTGCTCGGCAACCGCAGAAGAGTTGGCGGCGCACGCCGAAGGATTGGTCTGTTTGACTGGCAGCTTTGATGGGCCATTAGCGGCAGCCACAAACAAACAACAGACTGTCGACTGGCTAGTCGACGTCTTTGGTAAAAACAATGTGTACGCCGAACTGCAACGTCATTTCGATCGCGAAGAGGAAGCACGCAATCAGACCGTAATCGAAATTGCCCGCCGCAACCACCTGCCGCTGCTGGCAACGAACGGCGTTTGCCATGCAACGCCCGCACGTCGCGAAGTCTCGGACGTCTTTACCTGCATCCGCAACCACGTGCGCCTGGCAACTGCCGGCCGCTTGCTCGCCCGCAACTCGGAACGATATCTCAAATCGGGCGACGTCATGCAGAAGATCTTCGCGGACCTGCCGGAAGCGATCGCCAACACAGTCGAGCTTTCGTCGCGCCTGGAGTTCACCCTCGAAGATCTCGGCTACGAGTTTCCAAAATATCCCGTGCCGGACGGCGAAACGATGACGTCGTTTTTGCGCAAACGCACTGAAGAGGGCGGGCGTTGGCGCTACACCGGCAACTACGGCGCTCCCACCTACGAACGGGCCCGCCCGCAGCTCGAACGCGAATTGAAGCTAATCGAGAAGCTCAAGCTCGAAGGCTATTTTCTGATCGTTTGGGACATCGTCAACTTCTGTCGCGAGCAGGGAATACTCGTTCAGGGACGCGGCTCGGCCGCCAACAGCGCCGTTTGCTATTCGCTGGGAATAACGGCGGTCGATCCCATCGGCATGGATCTACTGTTCGAGCGGTTCCTTTCCGAAGAACGCGGCGAATGGCCCGACATCGATCTCGACCTGCCGAGCGGAGACAAGCGCGAGAAAGCCATTCAATACGTTTACGAGCGCTACGGGAAGCTGGGCGCCGCGATGACGGCGAACGTCATCACTTATCGCGGGCGCTCGGCGGCGCGAGAAGTCGGCAAGGCGCTCGATTTTGATGACGACACGCTTTCCCGGCTCGCGCGCCTGGTCCATACGTGGGAATGGAAAGATCCGAAGGACTCCAGCGAGCGACAGTTTCGCGACGCCGGTCTCGACCTCTCCAATCCGCGCATCCGAAAGTTCTTTCAGCTTTATCAACTGGTGCAGGACCTGCCGCGCCACCTGGGCCAGCACTCCGGCGGCATGGTCATTTGCCAGGGCCAACTCGATTCCATCGTTCCGCTCGAGCCGGCGGCGATGCCCGGCCGCGTCGTCGTCCAGTGGGACAAGGAAGACTGTGCGGATCTGGGGTTGATCAAAGTCGATCTGCTGGGGCTCGGAATGATGGCGGTGCTGGAAGATTCGATCCAGTTGATTCGCGATTCATACGGAGAAGAAGTTGATCTCGCGCACCTGCCGCAGGACGACAAAGGCGTCTACGAAGCATTGCAAAAGGCCGACACGATCGGGCTGTTTCAGGTGGAGAGCCGGGCGCAGATGTCGTGTTTGCCGCGGCTGCGGCCGAGGAAGTTTTACGACATCGTGGTCCAGGTCGCGATCATTCGTCCCGGACCGATCGTCGGCAACATGGTCCATCCTTATCTAAAGCGCCGTCAGGGACGAGAGCCGGTGGCTTACGCGCATCCGGCGTTGGAGCCGATCCTGAAGCGCACGTTGGGCATACCGCTGTTTCAGGAGCAACTGTTGAGGATGGCGATGGTCTGCGCCGGCTTTACCGGCGGCGAGGCGGAAGAGTTGCGCCGCGCGTTTGGTTTCAAGCGTTCGGAAGCGCGCATGAAGGCGATTGAAGTCAAACTCAGACAAGGCTTGCAGAAAAACGGAATCACCGGCAAGACGCAGGACGAGATCGTGCTGGCAATCAGCTCGTTTGCGCTTTACGGTTTTCCGGAGTCGCATGCGGCGAGTTTTGCTTTGCTCGCGTATGCGAGCGCGTACCTCAAGTGTAACTACCTGGCGGCGTTCACGACGGCGATGCTCAATAATCAACCGATGGGTTTTTATCAACCGTTTACGCTCATTAAGGACGCACAGCGTCACGGGTTGAGAGTTTTGCCGATCGATATTACGCGCTCCGATTGGTTGTGCACGATTGAAGAGACGGCTGAAACACGGCACGCGCTTCGGCTTGGCCTGCGCTATGTGAAAGGCCTGAGTCAGCAAGCGGGTGAGGCGATTGTTCGCGAGAGAGCCAGGCGTCCGTTCGCGGGCATCGACGATCTGTGCAATCGCGTTCCGGAGTTGCGCAAGGATGAGCTGCGAAAACTGGCTGCGGTTGGGGCGTTGAATTTTATTCAGGGCTCCGTCAACCGGCGTGATGCGTTGTGGCAGATTGAGCGTGTCACCCGTGCGGCCGGAAAACTCTATGAAGAGCTGGCGGAGAAAGACGGCGACACGCCGTTGCTGCCGATGACGGTAACAGAGCGGCTCGATGCTGATTTTCGTGGGACGGGGTTGACGATAGGGAAGCACCCGGTTGCTTATCATCGCGCGGAGTTGAACAAGCTCGATGCGCTGCGGGCGATTGATATTCGTAAGCTGCGTGATGGAAGTTTTGTGCGTGTGGCCGGTTGGGTGATTGTTCGGCAGCGACCGGGCACGGCGAAAGGGTTTATGTTTTTGACGCTCGAGGACGAGACCGGCGTCAGCAATATCATTGTGACGCCGCAATTGTTCGATCGCTACCGGCTGGCGTTAGTGGCTCATCCGTTTCTGCTTATCGAAGGAGCGTTACAGAACCAGGACAATGTGATTTCCGTTAAGGCAAGGCATATCGAGCCGCTGTCTTTTAACGTCGCGGCGGCGCCGTCACATGACTTTCATTAGATCGTCGAAGAGGGCTATTGCGGGAAGTCAATGGTAGTTAAATTATCCAGCCATTAGACGTCGAACAGCGCGATTGCGGGGGAGTTAGTGGTAGTTATCGAGCGAGTTCTAAGCGGGGCGGGCGGCGTGTCGTGGCGGGGCTTCGATGAGGCCCTGAACCACCTGCGCCACTTGCGATAGAGGTTTTGGCTTTCGGAGAAACGCATCCGCGCCGCAGCGGCGCGCCTCATCTTCTATCTCGGCGGATCCATAAGCGGTCAGCACGATGATCCTGGCTTCCGGGTTCTGCGCCCTGATGATCCTGATCATGTCGAGCCCGTCAGCATTCCGCTTCATGCTAAGCCGGAGATCCTGAATCACCACCTTATACTCGGTAGCTTCCAACAGCTTCTCCGCCTCTTCCATCTCCCGCGCAGTATCAACCTTGTACCCATGCAGCGAGAAATACTCACTCATCGAAAAGCAGATCGACTCTTCATCGTCGACGATCAGAAGTCGAGGCATAGGTAACTCACGCGAGGAGGCCTCGTCGCGCCCACTCCACATTTGTCTCAGCTTGCCAGAGACTCTTTTCAAGGTTCCGAATCGGTTCTGCTTCACGTCACTTACTGGTTCTGGGCAGAGGAACAGGGGGCGCAAAAAAATCAATAGTCCATTCTCAACAAGAGCTCGCCCACCACAAATTTCTGATGCTTACCAGCCTTTCGCAGGTAAACTCAGCAAATCCAAGTCCAATCAAAACGACCCGTGTTCGTTACGGCAAAACAGCGCGCAGTCGTACTTCAAGCATCTCGCCAATAGGTGCGAAACGCGCAGGCAAGCGAGGTTATTTCCGATGAAAACAGACTACAGCGAGGGTTAATACTGGTAGTGCATGCCAAGCCGGGAGTGCCATGCACTGCCTTTGGAAAAGTATCAATCAAACCATTAGCCGGTAAGCTGCGTAACGCGGAGGATACCGCAGCCTGCGGGCATCTGGTCGGATTGGAAGTTCCCGTGAAACTCATCGTTTCTCTCCGCACCGACAACGATGAAGTCCGGGCAGTGGCTGGCGCACTGGCGCCACTGCTTTCGGACGGGAAAGCTATATCGCAATTGCCGCCCGCACATTACCTCTCTGCGGAGCGGATGCGTTCACTCTACCGGAAATGCTGGGCGAGGCCGGCTTGGTAATGATGTAAAGCAAAACCTCGCAAACCTCGCGCGTCCCGGTGCCAATCGTGTTCCCCTTCTCATCCTGGAGCGCGTAGATTGTTCCATTCGCATCCAGGGGGAGGATCATCGGTTTAGCATACATGTGTTCGGTTCTCCCTTTGTCACCTTCGGATCTGCTATTCCACTGGTGGTCTGAATCGTCGTCTAACAGCTCCGGCGATTCCGATCAAGCCAGTTCCCAGGAGCAACATGCTGGCGGGCTCTGGAACCGCGCTGCCAGTGATTTGTCCCTGTACCGTAGTGATTCCGTTGTTTGATGCCGGCGGCACCAGGTTCAACGGATTATTGGTAATGGAATAGGTGATCCCTCCGATCGTCACTGAGGTTACGGTGAAGTTGACTACGCCGGAACCTGAGTTAGACGCGGAGAACAGGCCGGTGAAAGTGGAGCTGAAGCTGTCACTTCCGCCAGTCGGGACTGTTTGGGTGATCGTGAGAGTGAAAGTGCCAGAAGCCGCGATGGCGCCGCTACCGCTAAAGAACGTTTGGAAGTTACCAAAGCTCGAACCTGTCGGGGTATTCAAGCTGGTAGATCCCAAACCGGTAAACGTAATCATCAGGGCGTTCCCCATGCCACCTAAGAAGGTGACTGAATTACTACCGCTGCCAGCACACCCCGCGCAGGTGAAAACACCTGACGTCGAGAAGGTGACTGGGTCTGCATTTGCTGTGGAAGCCCCAAAAGCCATCAGACCGGCAAGCAGGGCAGTCATTAGAGACGTTTTTAGAAAACGCGCCATGTTCGTTGTCCCCTTCTATTTCCGCCTTCGAAATGCCGCACTTCTAAATCGAATTCGGTGATTTGGACACTGCTAAACGACGGGCGTAATACGACCGTCGACATGGGCACCCGGTTTATAGTTTATGCCTCACCACCTGCGGGGCAAACGCAAGTGGTGAGACACGTGAAAAAAAGCATTTGAAGTACTAAAGTCTTAATACTGCAACTTTCGTTACTTCTTTCCGAGACGGCGCCGAACACCGGTAGCCACGCCCAGCAGGCCCGTTCCCAGCAAGATCATGGTCGCTGGTTCGGGAGTCGCAACCGTATGCGCGACGTCGCTGGCGACGTTCGGAAAAGCGGGGTCAACAACCGACTGGAACCTGACGTAAACACCAGCCAGAAATTGCGCTTGTGTCAGGCCCGTAAAGTTGCCGGTAACGGTAAACGTTGCCGTCTGTCCCTGGTTAATTCCCGGCGGGTTTCCACCTGTGAATTGTGGTCCGGTGATAACGGCCCAATCCAGGGTCACACCTGGAAACTGCGGGACGGCACCGGGGCTATTGCTGACGACTGCGGCAGCCCCAAAGTTTCCACAGTTTCCTGCGCAAGTCCCCGGAGTATTGGCGGTGATCACGCCGGGGAGGTCAAAGCCGACTCCTGTGATTGTAGAAGTCACGCCGGCAACCAGCACATTGCTCACTGAAAAAGTAATAGAGCCACTCGTCAGAGAGGTGATGTTGATCGTTGCCTGGAGGTTAGGGTCGGCGTTTCCACTGATGGTTACCTGATCAGCT
Source organism: Acidobacteriota bacterium (assembly GCA_046732535.1). GTDB lineage: Bacteria > Acidobacteriota > Blastocatellia > Pyrinomonadales > Pyrinomonadaceae > PSRF01. The sequence goes on along the minus strand of JBKPNH010000151.1, from coordinate 13,555 downwards.
TTGGCAGTGAGTCCGGCTCCCAGCGTGACCGCTGCGAAAACCGCCAGGACTGACAGGAATTTGGTTAAATTACTCATGAAAGACATTGTTCTGGTGCTCCTAAAACTACCGGGTGGGTAGTCTTTTACCAAAAAGCTTGTGGGAGTCTGAGAATTCAGGAGAGCAATGCGGGGCAACTGCACGGCTCTAATGAGCTTCAGCCAAAATCCCTCGGACACTGTCCGAGATCGAGATCTATGTTGGCACTTGCACATCGCTGTGCAAATCCTGGGCCAATATCCGCACGAACTCCAGAGTCGAAAAACTGGCCCACTTTAGTGATTTTGGAGTGCCAAGAACTTACTACTTGTCCGGGATTTTGTCCAGTACTCAGAATCGAGTCTAGACTTTGGACATGACGATCTGGTGCTTTTTGATCTTCTGGTAGAGCGAACTTCTCGGTATGCCGAGCCGCTTGGCGGCCTTCTCGACACGCCCTCGCTCCTCGTTGAGCACCCTCTCGATGTGCTGTTTCTCGAGCTCGACAAGTGTGAGGCGAGTATCGAGAAACGGTGTTCCCACTTGTGCATGGCCGTCGAAGTGGAGGTCCTGGAGAGTGATGTCTTTATGATCACTGAGCAGCACGGCTCGTTCGATAACGTTGCGAAGTTCGCGAATGTTGCCGGGCCATGAGTACGCCTGCAATGCCTGCATGCTGCTCTGGTCCAGATGAAGTTCACCCCGGCCGAGGTCCGCGGCGACTTTGTCGAGCAGGTACTGGGCCATGGTGGGAATGTCCTCGATTCTCTCTCGCAACGCGGGAAAGGAAAGCGGAATCGTGCTGATGCGGAAGTAGAGGTCGTCGCGGAAGCGTTTCTCGCGGACCAGTTGGCCCATGTCCTGATGCGTCGCCGCGATGAGCCGCACGTCGACCTGTCGATCCCTGACGTCGCCAACGCGGCGAAAACGTTTCTCTTCGAGCACCTTCAGCAGTTTCGGTTGAATCTGCAAATCGACGTCGCCGACTTCGTCGAGGAAGATCGAGCCTCGATGGGCCACTTCGAACAGTCCCTGCTTTGAAGCGGTGGCGCTGGTGAACGCGCCTTTTTCGTGTCCGAACAACTCCGTCTCGAGCAGCTCGCGCGAAAGGCCGGCGCAATTGAGATCGACGAACGCCTCTTCAGCGCGCGGGCTGTTATCGTGCAGCCAACGGGCCAGTACGCCCTTACCGGTTCCGGTCTCGCCGAGAATCAACACCGGACTCTCGGTGGACAAGATCTTCTTTGCTTGATCTGCGAGCGCGCGGATCGCGGGGCTGGTGCCGATGAAAGGATCGATAGCCTGGCGGACCTGGCGCGATTTACTTGCCAATTGCTTATGGTGATTGCGTTGTTTCTGGAGTAATCGCTGAAGAATGACGAGGAGCGTGGGCAGCTCAAGCGGCTTAGTCAGAAACTGTTCAGCTCCCTCTTTGATTGCTCTAACCGCAAGATCGATTGAACCGTGGGCCGTCAGGACGAGCAACGGAGTGCCCGAGTCGATCTCTTTCAGTCGCGGCAGCAGATCGAGCGCGGTGCCGTCGGGCAGCATGTAGTCGGCGATAACGATGTCGGGCCTGGAGGTGCGAAAGATCTGCTGGGCATCATGACAGGTTTCAGCTTCATCGATTTCGTATCCGTGCTGCTCCAGGAAATCACGGATACCAAACCTGACTCCGGATTCATCGTCGACAACCAAAACCTTGTTCCTGGACATTTAGCAGTCTCCCTCGGCCGGGATGGGGAAGCGAGCTATCATACAGGCACCCCCGTCAGGATTATTGCCCGCGATCATTTTTCCTCCGTGCTCTTGCATGATTCGTTGCGCGATGGCGAGGCCCAGTCCGGTCCCGCCGCGCCGCTTGGAATAGAACGGCTCGAAAATCTTGGGTAGGTCTTCGGACGAGATGCCTGGTCCGGAGTCGCGGATGACGCACTGGACCCACTCGTGTCCGCCGTCCACGATTTTTTGCGCCTCGACGGTGACGAGACTTCCCGAGGGCGAATGCTGAATCGCGTTTTCGATTAAGTTTACAAAGACTTTCGAAAGCCGCCGGCGATCGATCCTGATTTTCGGTAACGACTCTTCGACGGCACTGTTCAACTCCACGTGGGCCACCTGAGCGGCGGGCATGCAAGCGCGAATCGATCGCGCGATCATCTCTTCCATCGACACCAAATATAGATCGCCGCGGAACGGCTTGCCGTATTCAAGCAACTCTTCCATCAGCACCGTCAAACGCCCGATCTCGTCGCGCAAAACGTTTGTATAGCGCAGGTATTCCGTGCGATCGCTGAACCTGGTCTCGAAGGCGTCGAGAATTGAAGAGATGCCGAACAGCGGGTTACGCACCTCATGAGCGACACCGGCCACGAGCGATCCGAGCAGCGACATCATCTCGCTCTGGCGCAATGAAGCTTCGAGCTCGACGCGTTTGGTGATGTCCTGCGCGATTAGGATTGCCCGTTCACCCACGGACCCAAATTCGTTGACGTGATAGAGCGTGATCGCCCACGTTTTACCGTCGGCTTCATCTTTGACTTCGGCCGCTACTGGCGTGTGGTAGTTGCGAATGATCTCGAGCAGTTCGGCAGACTTTTTCCAGGGCTGGTTGTCGCCGAGCTCGCTGAGAGTCGTGCCGACAATCTGCTCGGCCTCGATGCCCACGATCTGTTCGGCGGCCAGGTTCGAACGTTTGATGGCGCCCGCAAGATCGACGATCAAGACCGGAAAATCGATCGCGTTGAACGTTTGCCGCCACTCCATCGCCGACTGTTGCAGCGACGTGTGCAGGCGTTGCTGCTTCTCGTCGAGAAGCACTCGCTCCGTGACGTCGTTGACGATTACGAGCCGGCTGTTCTTCCCGTCGAATACGACCGGGTGCGAGCTCATTTCGACGTAGATCGTCTTTTTGTCGCGAGTTTGGTGGCGCCACGGACTGGAGATAACGAGCTCATTGGGATCGGCGGCGTTTTTGATCACCAACGTCGGGATGTCTTCATGCGGGCGGATGTCGTCGATGGTCATCGTGAGAAACTCGTCACGGCTGTAACCGTAAATCCGCGTCGCCGCTTCGTTAACCGCCAGAAACCCGAGCGTTTCTTCGTTGTAGACCCAGATCGGTTGCGGCGTCGATTCAAACAACAACCGGTAACGCTCTTCCGAGTCGCGCAGCGCTTCCTCAAAACGCTTTCGCTCGGTGACGTCGCGTGCGAGCCCGCGAAACCCGACCGTTTCGTCGGTTCGATCTTTAATAGGCGAAACGATGAGATCCAGCCAGCGATCCTCGCCGGCGGCGGAGTGGGCGAGAAACTGATGTCGAAACTCCTTCGCCTCCTGCGGCCGGCTGAAATTGCCGGCGAACCCGTTGCTTCCAGGAATGATGCCGAAGATCGAGAAGAAGGAGTTGCCGAGAATCTCTTCCTCTTTTCGTCCGAGGAATTTCTGTCCGGCGAGGTTGATGCTGGTCAATTTGCCCGTGAGATCCTGGGTAAAGATCATATCGCTCGCCTGCTCGACGAGGTCGCGGTAGCTGGCTTCCAGATGCGAGCGTTCCAGCAGGCGTGAGACTTTCGCAACCAGACGCGCCGAGTCGAACGGCACCTCGAGATAGTCGTCCGCGCCTGCTTGCAGACCGGCAACGGCGCTCTCAGTGTCTTTCTGGAGGGCGCTCACGAGGAGAATCGGGACCGTTTTGAGTTCGCTGTCAGCCCGCAACTTCCGGCAGAACTCGAGGCCGTTCATGCGCGGCATGGAGACGTCGCTGATTACGAGATCGGGATGTTCGCGTTGGGCGAGCGTCAGACCATCGAGGCCGTCGACGGCGGTCAGGACCGAATAACCCGCCTTCGCCAGCAGGCTACCCATCAACTTGAGCTGGTCAGGCTCGTCGTTGACGATGAGAACGGAATTGTCCTCGCGCCCGTTTGAGATTTCCATCCCGTGCATTTGGAAACTAAACCTCGACTATTGCCGTGTTTTTGTAGGACAAATCGGGGACGTCCGGCTAACGCTGCGAATCAAGAGATGGTCGGCATTTCGTATTTGAACAAAAAGATCCAAGGAATTGCTGGATTTTTAGACGCGGGAGTATATCACATTGGTAAACGGAAAAGACGTTCGCTGAATCCAAGGACCGTATTGTGGTCTCACCGGGCGTTGAAAAACCTCTAAATTTTGTGGAGATTCCGCCGGCGGTGAGTCGGAGCGGCCTACGTATGCCGCGAATGTAATGAACAACGAAGATTCAGAAAGAGAGAAGCGATGAATAGCATGGGAAGTTTCAGGGGGGTGAACTCCCGCTTAAATATACTTTTGAGCCTGGTGCTGGTGGCTGTATCAGTCACCGCGTGCAGTGGACAGAGCCGGGGCATGAGTCTTGCGCCCGCACAACCTTCGCAACCGGCGGCGACGAATTCGGCGCCGGTGGGTTTACAGAATTCATATGCAGATTTGGTGAGCCGGGTTTCGCCCGCAGTGGTGACCATCAGGTCGACGGAGCGATCGCGTCCGGCGCAGCAGTTTCCTTTTATGGACGACCCCAGGTTCCGAGATTTCTTCGGCGACCGGATGCCGCAGCAGCCGCCGCAAAGAGTGCAGGGAGTCGGATCGGGCGTCATTGTTAATGCAGACGGCTATATTCTGACGAACCATCATGTGGTCGACGGTGCGCTCGAGATCAAAGTTGAGCTAACGGACAACCGCACCTTTACAGCTAAGTTGGTCGGTTCAGACCAGCCGAGCGATCTCGCGGTTTTGAAGATTGAGGCAACCGGCTTGCCTACCGTCCCGGTCGGCGATTCGGACAAGGTCCGCGTTGGCGACGTCGTGTTGGCGCTTGGGAATCCGATGGGGATCGGGCAAACGGTCACGTCCGGAATCGTAAGTGCGAAAGGACGCGCGACCGGATTGAGTGATGGCAGCTTTGAAGACTTCCTTCAGACTGACGCCGCGATCAATCGAGGTAACTCGGGCGGCGCGTTGGTCAACGTTAACGGCGAATTGATCGGTATCAACTCGCAGATCCTTTCCCCGTCCGGCGGCAACATTGGAATCGGTTTTGCCATTCCGTCGAACATGGCGAAGGCGGTGATGGATCAGTTGATGAAGACCGGTAAGGTCCGTCGCGGAATGCTCGGCGTGACGATTCAACCGGTCGATGCCGACCTCGCTGCGAGCATGAATCTTCCGGCCGCGCGCGGCGCGATCGTGACGTCAGTGCAAGCCGGTGGTCCTGCTGAGAAAGCGGGAGTCAAGCGCGGCGACGTCATTACAGCCGTCAACAATCAACCGATTGCCGATCCGAACGTTCTTCGCAACACAGTCGCCGCAATGGCGCCGGGAACGAAGACGACGTTGACCGTGCTCCGTAACGGCCGCGACGAGCAGCTTCCGATCTCGCTTGCCGAGCTGCCCGAGCGCCCACGCGACGACAGCGAGGAGACCAGCGGCAACGATGGCGGCGGAATAAGCAATGAAAAGTTTGGGCTTTCGTTGCAGGTTTACACTTCTGATAACGCCAGCCGCTACGGGCTCGATGCCGATGATCAGGGCCTACTGGTCACGCGAGTCGACCCGGCAGGCAGCGCCGCGACGGCGGGCATTCGCGTTGGCGACTTGATTCAGGAAGTGAATCGCCGGCCGGTGCGAAACGTTCCCGACTTTGCAGCCGCGGTTCAGCAGTCAGGTACTCGTCCGGCGCTTTTATTGATAAAGCGGCGCAATATGACGAACTTCCTGACGTTGAGACCCGGTTCGTAAAACCTGGCGCGCCCGCGCCCGTTACATGTAATAATCCGTGTTTCCTATTGAATGAGTCATAGGGAACACGGATTTCCGTTTTTATCGGAGGATCAAAACAAGGTGAGAGAATTCGATCGGCGGCCCTGGGGCAGTTACACAGTTCTCGAAGAAGGCCGCACGTTCAAGGTCAAGCGCATCGAGGTGCTGCCGGGCAAGCGGCTGAGTTATCAAAAACATGCGCAACGCGCCGAACACTGGGTCGTCGTCGAAGGAACAGCGAAAGTCACGCTTGATGACCACGAGGTCATGGTCCGCACCGGTGAAGCCATCGACATTCCCATCGGCTCCGCCCACCGTGTGGAGAATCCGGGCGACGAAGATCTAATCTTTATCGAAGTCCAGCGAGGTAATTATCTCGGCGAAGACGACATTGTGCGTCTCGAAGACGATTTTGGCAGAACCTGAGTGACTCAAATCCCGTAGCCTCACTGAATGGCTGACTCGACAGAACAAGTCATCGCGGTCCAGGACGCATCGCAAAGCCTTTGGGCCGACATCAAGGAATCGATCCGCGGCTCGCATCGCAGTTACACCACGGGCTCGATCGGGCGCGCGATCCTGTTGCTGGCCATTCCCATGGTTCTGGAAATGATCATGGAGAGTGTGTTTGCGGTCGTCGACATCTTCTGGGTTTCGCATTTAGGGACTGATGCGGCGGCGACGGTTGGTCTCACTGAATCGCTGCTGACGTTGATCTACGCGCTGGCGATCGGTTTGAGCATCGGCGCCATGGCAATGGTTGCGCGCCGCATAGGCGAGGGAAATCCCGATGGCGCCGCGCGCGCGGCAGTGCAGGCAATCGCGCTCGCGCTACTCGTGTCGGTCACAATCGCCGTCTTCGCGACACCGTTTGCGCCGCGGTTGATGGCGCTGATGGGCGCGTCGCAATGGGTGATCGAGCACGGCATCGGATTCACGCAGGTGATGCTCGCGTGCAACTTCACTGTGGTAACGCTCTTCATGGTCAACGCGATCTTTCGCGGCGCGGGCGACGCTGCGATCGCGATGCGCACCTTGTGGCTTGCGAACTGGATCAACATCCTGCTTGGCCCGTGTTTGATCTTTGGACTCGGACCGTTTCCGAAACTCGGCATCGTCGGCGCGGCGATCGCGACCAACATCGGGCGTGGCACCGGTGCGTTGTTCGCACTGATCAAGTTATTTCGTCCGGGCGGAAGATTTCAGATCGCCTGGCCGCATCTTGGCCTTGACCCAGCGATCATGGCGCGACTCGTCAGACTCTCGGTGACCGGCACGTTTCAAGTCTTCATCGGCATGGCGAGCTGGATTGGATTGGTGCGGATCATCTCCAGCTTCGGCAGCAACGCGGTTGCCGGTTACACGTTCGGTATTCGAGTGATCCTGTTTGCGCTTTTGCCGTCATGGGGAATGGCGAACGCTGCGGCGACGATGGTCGGTCAATCGTTGGGGGCGAAGAACCCTGAACGGGCAGAGCGCGCCGTATGGAAAGCGGGCTTCTACAATATGATCTTTCTCGGGATCGTGGGGCTTGTGTTCGTGGTGTTCGCGCCGCAGATCATCTGGTTATACACGTCTGATCCGCAGGTGGCGCAGTATGGCGTCGACTGTCTGCGTATCGTCGCTTACGGATTCCTGTTTTATGCGTATGGGATGGTGCTCGGGCAATCGTTCAACGGCGCCGGCGACACGTGGACGCCAACGATCATCAACCTCTTTGTTTTCTGGCTGTGGGAGATTCCGCTGGCTTACGTGTTGAGCAAGGTGCTGGGAATGGGGCCGCGAGGAGTGTTTCTGGCAATCATGATCGCGTTTTCGACCTTGGCGGTGGTCAGTGGGATCGTATTTCGGCAGGGTCGATGGAAGCGAAAGGTCGTTTAGCCTCACGGATGGAGAGTAGCGAGTCCGAACAGTGCTGTCGGACTTCGTACGTTTTAAAGCCATCTTTTCCACCTTTCTGAATTTGTACGCTGCAATACATTAGACATCTGTAACTTCAACTCGGCGGCACCTTTATTGCCTAAGTACATTTCGCCATCACGATTCGAGTCGCTCCAGCAGAGAGCACCGACAGGGTGGAGTAGTTTTGTGGAGAACAAGGAGGAAGGCCCGATGGTGAAGAATCTTAAAGGGAAGAAAGTCGCAATTCTAGTAGCCGATGGTTTTGAACAGGTTGAACTGACCGAACCGAAGAAAGCGTTGGAAGCAGCAGGTGCGATGACGGAGATTGTTTCGCCGGCTGAGAACGAAGTGCAGGGGTGGAATCACGACGAAAAGGCGGACGTATTTACTGTTGATATGCCATTGAAGCGTGCCCGTTCTGATGATTACGACGCATTGTTATTGCCGGGCGGGGTGCGAAATCCGGATCAGTTGCGAATGCTGACCCGGGCGGTGGAGTTTGTTGACGGTTTTTTTGCCGCCGGAAAACCGGTGGCGGCGATTTGTCACGCGCCATGGACGTTGATCGACTCGGAAGTAGTAAAGGGACGAAAGATCACGTCATGGCCATCGTTGAAGAGGGATCTTATCAATGCTGGTGCTGATTGGGTTGATCGGGAAGTGGTAGTTGATCACGGGTTGGTAACGAGCCGGAAGCCCGCGGACTTACCGGCTTTCAATCAGAAGATGATTGAGGAGTTTGCGGAGGAACGTTACACGCGACAGAGGGCCGCGTAGAGTTTGCTGCGAAGCAGGGCAGCAGTCAGGACAGGTGCAAGAGCTGGGGGGAACGCAAAGCCTGGATCTCCAAAGCTAATGCACCTGTTCCTGTGTTTAGCCACAGATTATTTTGTGCCTTCTGTGGTTAATTGATCTTCGTGGCTATGTTTCCGATGCGGACTACGCCGCCTTGAATGACCCTGGCGTTGATGCCGCGCAGGCACAGCTCTTTTCCGAGCGGTGAGTTAACAAACTTCATCGCATCTGCTCCGAAGCGCGCGACGAATTTCTTGCAGCCAGTGTGAGGCAGCGGACTTACTTCCAGAACCGCACCGCCGATCGCGAGGCGAGTGCCGCCCGGCAGATTTTCCTTACTCAGGTCCATGTCGATGTAAAGTTGATCGCCGGCGAGCGGCCATCGATCTTTAGCCTGGGCCACCAACGCAGTCACGCGAGAGTTCATGATGTTGATCTGCATTTCTGGATGCGGCGAGCCGTCGGGAGTTTTCGAACTCGGACGTACACACCAGCTATCGCCGATCAGACCCTTGACCGGATCGAGCTCCGCTTCTTCCAAAACTTCTCTCTGATCCGTTTGCGGCCGCCGTACGATCAACTGCACGACACCTTCATTCTTCGGCGCGGCCCGCAGGTGGTCCAACTCCGCCTCGAGCTCTTCCATCGTCAAGTGCTTCACGTCAATGTCAGGGAATAATAAGCTCATGCGCGCTACTATACCCGTCTTGTCAAGCAATGCAATAGACAAAGAAAGAGCTATCGCCGGGTGCGTTTCTCTTTAGTTTTTCGACTCCTATGACTGCTTATTGCGGACAGCTCGAGCACGGCGTCTGGCATTGCTGCACGCACGAGGTATAGATCTGGCAGCAGACGATGTCATTGGCGTCACACTGCTGCCACCTCTTCAGACACTGACTGCAGCAACTGATCTGCGGGCTTGCCGCTGGAGCCCATAGCGCGATCAGGCAAATCAACAGTGCAACGATCGCCAGCAGTCGATAACGCAGCAATCCAAATCCCCTTAATTTTGTCATGGTGGTGAGCCTCCTTTGAGCGTTTGCCCGTGTATATCACCATCAGTGTCGTCCAACAATCCCTTTTCGTTAGCCGTTATTGTCATTTTCGCGCTTTAAATAACCTGGGGTGGCTGTTTCCAACCACCCCAAACGGCTCACGAGTTTTTTAACCTAAACGCTTACTGCTTGATCTCAATCGCGCCTTCGCCTTTGAGAATCGAAGCAAATTCGTAGCTCGAAAGTGGATTGACCTTGCAGGCTTTCAGCATTCCGGGAACGAGGTTAGCCGATGGTATTCCTACGTCGTCGTTTCGCTCGGCGTCGGTGGCCCACCAACTCATAAATGCGCCCTTGTCATCGGAGACTTCAGCGTCTGAAGGTATCCATCCGCCGACTTCCGGCTCGCAGAACGACCAGCCAAATCGGTCAGCGTCTTTCACGCCATCGTTATCTTCGATCACTAACTGGATCCAGCGCCCGATATAGCTCGGGTGACTGGAGTCGCGCACCACGCCGCTGATCACGGCCCGGTTTTTCTCGATCGTCATCGCGTCGAGATCGGCTTTCATAAAAAACTGGCCCGGCTCATCCTTCGGCGGTTCACCGGTGCCGTCGACGTCCTGGAAACTGACTTTGGCTTCATCGGTAAAGACCATGTAGCCGGTGGCGCCGCCGCGTTCACTCCCCTGGGCTTCAAACTCGAGATATTTTGCGAGCTCATCTTCCAGGATGAATTTGTATTTGCCACTCGCAACTCCAGCCTGAGCGAAGACCGGCAGCGAAGTTGCGAGAAAGACAAGACACAGTACGAACAGCGAGGCGCATATTCTTTTGAACATGAGGCTTAAACTCCTTCTAATTTGTTAGGACGATGTTTCAGAGTTCACATTGTGGAAAGCATTTGACTGACGAGGTAGCGATGTTTGTTTTCATCCTCGTATTAACGCGCAAACCGGTAGGAAAAAGGGTCATTACGGGGCAGTGATTTTTGAGAACTGCATTTGTGGGAAAACGTGCCGCGGATTATGCTAGGTCCGATCTTCGCCCGAGTTCTCCAAAGGAGTCCTGATCATGTTTCCACGCAAGTTTTTCGTCACCCTGTTCGCTTGCCTGCTGGTTTTTCTCACCGCCGCGTCTTCTGCAACTCAGGCGCAAACAGATGAGAGTGTCGAAGACCTGAAGCGCAAGGCAGGTGAGTTGTTGAAACAAACCAAATACACCGAAGCGCTGCCGATACTGGAGAAGATCAGCACGCTCGAACCCAAAGACGGCGAAACGCAGTTTTATCTCGGCTTCGCGCTGCTGGGTCAGGCTGTAAATACCAAAGACGACGCAGCCAGGAAGGCGCTCCGCATCCGTGGGCGCAATGCATTCCTCAAAGCAAAATCGTTGGGTTTTTATGAACCGCGGCTGGATGCACTGATCCAGAGTTTGCCGGAAGACGGATTTGATGCGGCCGGCTTTTCGTCAAATTCTCAGGCGAATGCATTGATGAAGGAAGGCGAAGCGCTCTTCTCTCAGGGCAAGCCAGACGAAGCTTTGAAAAAATATCAGCAGGCCCTCGACCTCGATCCAAAGCTCTACCATGCAGCGCTTTTTTCCGGCGACATTTACTTGCAGAAAGAGGATTTCGCGAAGGCTGAAACCTGGTATCAAAAAGCAATCGCCATCGATCCTTATAAAGAGACCGCTTATCGATATTCGGCAACGCCTTTGATGAAGCAGCACAAAACAGTGGAGGCGCGCGATCGTTATGTAGAGGCGTTCATTGTTGAGCCATACAATCGCTTTGCGCGCGCGGGCCTGGTTCAATGGGCCGAAGCCACGCGCACCCCGATAGCTCATCCGCAAATCGATATTCCATCCAATGTAACTTTTGACGAAAAGGGAGACGCCAAGGTCGACCTCGATGCCAATATACTTGCGAATGGCACGGAAGATGGATCGTTCGCATGGATCTCCTATGGAGCTACTCGTTCCATTTGGCGCAAGGAGAAGTTCACTAAGACATTGGGCGAAAAAGTTTATCGTCATAGCCTCGCGGAAGAGGCGGATGCGTTGCGCAGTGTGATTTCGCTGGCCACGACTGACAAGCGCACTAAAAAACTTAATCCGTCGCTCGCTAAGTTGAAGAAGCTGAATGACGACGGTCTGCTGGAGGCTTATATTCTGCTGGCGAGACCTGATCAGGGCATTGCGCAGGATTATCCGTCCTTTCTCCATGAGAGCCGCGACAGGCTGCGTCGTTACATGATGGAGTACGTAGTGAAGGGCGGAGGAAACTAACAGCCGAGGACTACTGTGGCGCGCCGAGGAAGGAGGCGAGCCTGAGCAAGTCCGCGAAGACACCCGCGGCCGTTACCTCCGGCCCGGCGCCGGGCCCTCTTACAATCATCGGTTGCGAGTTGTAACGGGCAGTTTTGAAGCTCACGATATTGTCGCTGCCGGTGAGGCTTGCGAACGGATGATCAGCGGGATAACTGCGCATCTGAGCTGACATTGTTGACAGGGATCCGTCACTGTCGATCGTGCCAACGTACCGCACAACCTGACCTCGGTCGCGCGCTGAGTTCAGCAAGTCCGCCATTTTCTGATCGTGTTTCCCGAGCGCCTTCAAATACTCAGCCACGGTTGCGCCGCGCAACTCTTCATCAACCAGACTTTCAACCTGAACCGCATCCATTTCTACTTCGAGTCCCATCTCGCGCGCGAGAATGATCAGTTTGCGAGCCACGTCTACACCAGACAAGTCTTCGCGCGGATCTGGTTCCGTAAAGCCTAACGAATGCGCTTCCCGGACAACCTCCGAGAACGTACGACTACCGTCGAGCGAGTTGAAAATGTAAGAGAGTGTGCCTGAGAGCACGCCCTCGATCCTGATGATTTCATCACCCGTCTCCACCAGCCCACGCAGCGTTTGAATGATCGGCAGCCCGGCGCCAACATTCGTTTCGTAAAGGAAGTACCGTTGATGACGGCGCGCGACTTCGCGCAAGCTGCGGTACGCAGTGAGCGGTCCGGCGTTACTCTTCTTGTTAGGCGTGATGATGTTGATGCCTTTTGCGAGCCAGCTTTCGTAGAGTGCGGGTAATTCAGCGCTGGCGGTGGCATCGATCAAGACAGCGTGCGGCAGATGGGCGGCATTGACGTGATTGATAAAACTCTCGAGATCGGCGCCTGTCGAACTCTCGCTTAAGTCGTCGGGCCATCGACTGAGCTCGAGGTGCCGGTCAGCCAGTATCATGTGGCGGCTGTTCATGATCCCGCGCACCCTCAAGTCGATGCCGCGATCGCGCCTGAGCTCTCCAATTCGAGTTTCAAGTTGGCGCAGAAGCGTGCCGCCTATCAGCCCGGTGCCGATCACGCCGATCGAAAGAGTCTGGTTCGAGAGATAGAAGGCGGAATGTAAAGCTCGCAACGCCTTGGTTGCTTCAGTCTGTTCAATGACCGCCGAAATGTTTCGTTCCGACGATCCTTGCGCGATTGCCCTGACGTTGATCCCGGCTTTTCCCAGCGCACTGAAAAACTTTCCGGCCATGCCCAATCTCTCGATCATGCCGTCGCCGACCATGGCGATGATGCAGCAACCCTCCGTCATATCCACCGTCTGGACCTCTCCGCGCTGCATCTCGACGACGAACGTTTCCTGAACTGTCTTCTTCGCGAGCTCTGCGTGTAGACGCGGCACGGCAAAGCAGATGGAATGCTCGGAGCTTGCCTGTGAGATCATGACGACGGAAACTTCAACGGCACGCAGGGCACCAAAAAGTTTGTGGGCCACTCCGGGAATACCGATCATCCCGGTGCCTTCCACGTTGAGTAGGACCATGTCTTCGACTGCCGCAAAACCTTTAATCGGCAGGTCCATTGGTGAAGCGGCGGATATTCTTGTGCCAGGAGCGTCAGGTTTGAAAGTGTTCTTGATCCAGACCGTGATGTTGTTCGCGATCGCCGGCGACATCGTGTTGGGATGAATGACCTTGGCGCCGAAGTACGCTAGCTCAGCCGCTTCCTGGTAGGAGAGTTCAGGTATAACCACAGCTTCCGGCACTCGTCGTGGA
>JBKPNH010000150.1:0-20191 GCA_046732535.1 Acidobacteriota bacterium | reverse complement strand
GTCAGTTGACACTGTTCTATCCCGATCTGGTCGACGACGCGTTAACTTCCGCACTCGCCATCGTTCATTCCCGCTTCAGCACCAACACCTTTCCGAGCTGGGCCCGCGCACACCCGTATCGCTACGTCGCACACAACGGCGAAATCAACACGCTGCGCGGCAACGTCAACTGGATGCACGCACGCGAGAGCCGCTTCGCGTCGAAGCTCTTCGGCGGCGATCTCGAAAAAGTGTTGCCCGTAATCGACGGCGAGGCGAGCGACTCCGGCATGTTCGACAACGCGCTCGAGATGTTTGTGCTGGCCGGCCGTTCGCTGCCGCACGCGCTCATGATGATGGTTCCCGAACCATGGAGCGGCCACGCGTTCATGAGCCCCGAGAAACGGGCTTTCTACGAATATCACTCGCTGATCACCGAGCCTTGGGATGGACCGGCCGCGATTGTTTTCAGCGACGGATTCACAGTCGGCGCCGTGCTCGATCGGAATGGACTTCGTCCTGTTCGTTATTACATCACCACAGACGATCTCGTGGTGTTGTCGTCGGAAGTCGGCGTGCTCGATATTCCCGCAGACCACATCGCTGCGAAGGGAAGTCTTAAACCTGGGAACATGTTCCTGGTAGATACAAATCAGGGACGCATCATCGGTGACGACGAATTGAAACAAACGGTTGCGCGCGAGCATCCGTATCAGCAGTGGCTCGATGCGAACATGATCTCGTTGGAACACTTGCCTGAGCCGCCGTACGTTCATCAACCCAACACAGATACGATTCTCAAACGACAACGTGTTTTCGGTTACACGTATGAAGAACTGAGACTACTGATCGAACCGATGGCTGCGAAAGGAAGTGAGCCCGTTGGCTCGATGGGCACTGACACGCCGCTTGCCATACTGTCTGAACGCCCGCAGTTGCTCTATAACTATTTCAAACAGCTCTTCGCGCAAGTGACGAATCCGCCTGTCGACGCGATACGTGAGGAGTTGGTGATGTCTGCCGATACGTGCGTTGGGCCGGAAATCAACATGCTCGAGCCGTCGGCCGAGTGTGCACGCCAGATCCGGCTGTCATCGCCGATCCTGAGCAACGAAGAACTCGAAAAGCTGCGGCTACTGGGCGATTCAGAGAGTCGATTCGGCGAGTCAGGATTCAGGTCGCTAACTATACCAATAGTTTACGCCGTCGATGCGGGCGGCGAAGGGCTTGCAACAGCGCTCGACGACGTGTTCGAACAATCGAGCGCGGCGATCAGGGCGGGATATGACCTCATCATTCTCTCTGACCGCAACGTCGATGCCGAGATGGCGCCTATCCCTGCGTTACTTGCAGTCAGCGGTGTTCATCATCACCTGATTCGCGAAGGCACACGCACGCAGGTTGGATTGATCGTCGAGAGCGGCGAGCCCCGAGAAGTGCATCACTTCGCGTTGCTGCTGGGGTACGGCGCGGCGGCGATCAATCCTTATCTCGTGTTTGAGACGCTTCACGACAGTATTCGGAAAGGCCTGCTGACTGAGATCGCCGAACGGGAGGCGTTGCACAACTATGTGCATGCGATAAACAAAGGAATCATCAAAGTCATCTCGAAGATGGGTATCTCAACCACTCAGGGTTACTGCGGCGCCCAGATCTTCGAAGCCATCGGCTTGCAGCAGGATCTCGTCGATAAATATTTCACCTGGACGCCTTCGCGTATCGGTGGCGCGAACCTCGACGTTATTGCGGAAGAGGTTCGACGCAGACACGCGTCGGCATTTGTCGATTGCTCGGATGGCCCAACACTCGAAAGTGGCGGTCACTATCAATATCGCAAAGACGGTGAACCACATCTCTTCAATCCGTTAACGGTTCACAAGCTGCAAGCTGCTTGCCGTACCGGAAATTACTCAGCTTTCAAAGAGTACAGCGAGCTGGTGAACAACCAGTCGCGCAATCTCTGTACTTTGCGTGGGTTGATGGAGTTTCGCTCCACTCGCCCGGCGGTTCCGATCGAAGAGGTTGAGCCTGTTGAAGCCATCGTCCGGCGTTTTAAAACCGGCGCGATGTCTTATGGCTCGATCAGCAGGGAAGCACATGAGTCGATCGCGATCGCGATGAACCGAATTGGCGGCAAGAGCAATACCGGCGAGGGCGGTGAAGATCCGGAGCGTTATTTCGTCGATGCGAATGGTGATTCGCGCAACAGCGCCATCAAACAGGTTGCGTCGGGCAGGTTCGGCGTTACCAGTCACTATCTCGTCAACGCCAAGGAGCTACAGATCAAGATCTCGCAGGGCGCAAAGCCTGGCGAAGGCGGCCAACTGCCGGGAGAAAAAGTGTATCCGTGGATCGCGACGGTCAGACACTCGACGCCCGGTGTCGGGCTGATATCGCCGCCGCCGCACCATGACATCTACTCGATCGAGGACCTGGCCCAACTCATCTACGATCTGAAGAACGCGAATCCGGAAGCGCGAATCAGCGTGAAGCTTGTTGCTGAAGCAGGTGTCGGAACGGTCGCCGCCGGCGTGGCGAAAGCGCGTGCGGACGTTGTGCTGATTAGCGGTTACGACGGCGGCACGGGTGCAGCGCCGCTGACCAGTATCAAGCATGCGGGCGCGCCTTGGGAGCTCGGTCTTGCGGAAACACATCAGACTCTGCTGCTGAACGATCTGCGCAGCCGCATCACGATCGAGACCGATGGGCAATTGAAAACCGGCCGCGACGTTGTGGTGGCGGCGCTGCTTGGCGCCGAAGAGTTTGGCTTCGCAACCGCGCCGCTGGTGACGCTCGGTTGCATTATGATGCGAGCGTGTCACCTCAACACTTGTCCCGTTGGGGTGGCGACGCAGGATCCGAAACTGCGAGCGAAGTTCACCGGCGATCCCGCACATCTCGTCAACTTCATGATGTTCGTCGCACGGGAGACGCGCGAGTTGATGGCCCAACTCGGATTCCGTAGTGTCGACGAGATGGTCGGACATTCGGAGTGTTTGCAAATGGCGTCCATCGATCACTCGAAAGCGCGTCATTTGGATCTGTCGCGAATATTGTTTCAGCCTGCTGTTCCTGCAAGTTTCGGCCGCTACTGTCAAACGACACATCCTCACGAAATCAAGAACACGCTCGATAGCGAACGTCTGCTTGACCTCTGCCGGCCTGCGCTCGAGGAAGGTAAACCGGTGTCGGCTACGCTTGCGATTCGCAACATTCACCGGGCGGTCGGAACGAGACTCGGAAGTGAAGTCACGCGACAGTATGGACCGGCCGGATTGCCGCACGACACTATTCAACTTCGTTTCGAGGGATCGGCGGGACAGAGTTTTGGCGCGTTCATTCCAAAAGGCCTGACCTTGCGACTCGAAGGAGATGCGAACGACTATCTCGGCAAGGGGCTGTCCGGCGGAAAGATCGTCGTCGTGCCGCCTCCAGCTGCAACGTTTGTGCCCGAAGAGAATGTCATCATCGGCAACGTTGCATTTTACGGTGCGACGAGCGGCGAGGCTTACATCAACGGCATAGCAGGTCTGCGGTTTTGCGTCCGGAACAGCGGCGCCAACGTAGTGGTTGAAGCGGTTGGCGATCATGGTTGTGAGTACATGACCGGCGGACGAGTGGTGGTGTTGGGCCAGGTGGGCCGGAATTTTGCGGCCGGTATGTCCGGTGGTATTGCCTATCTCGTTGACGAGAATAAAGAGTCAGGGAAGTTCTGCAATCTCGATATGGTTTCGTTGACTGTGCTCGAGGATCAGACGGAGATCGAGTTTGTTAAGGACATGATCTTTCGTCATGCCGAGCATACGGGCAGCCGCCGCGCCACCGAGATCATTCTCGCGTGGGATCGATTTGTAGGAAATATTGTGCGCGTGATGCCGAATGACTATAGCCGTGCGTTAGAGGAGGCGGCAGTTGCTCATGCCTGACCGTGTTCTTCCAGTGCTGCGATCGCCTTCAGAACGCGTTCACGATTGGAGCGAGTTTCACGGGCATCTTGAGGAGTCGATCCTGCGTGAACAGGGCGGTCGTTGCATGGACTGCGGAATTCCGTTCTGTCACACGGGAGAATTGCTCAACGGCGCGGCTTCCGGTTGTCCCCTCAACAATTTGATTCCTGACTGGAACGATCTCGTCTTTAGCGGCAACTGGAAAGCGGCGCTCGATCTACTGCACAAGACAAACAACTTTCCGGAATTCACGGGCAGAGTTTGCCCGGCGCCGTGTGAGGGCTCGTGTGTGCGCGGGATTACTGAAGAGCCCGTCACTATCAAGACGATCGAGTGCGCGATCGTCGAGCGTGGCTTCGGTGAAGGTTGGATTGTTCCTCGGCCGCCTCAAAGACGGACGGGGAGAAAAGTCGCGGTTATCGGATCTGGTCCAGCGGGTCTGGCATGCGCGGCAGAGCTCATCTCCATGGGCCACTCGGTGATTGTGTTCGAGAAAGCCGATCGCATCGGTGGCCTGCTCATGTACGGCATTCCAAACATGAAGCTCGACAAAGCGATCGTGCAACGCCGTGTGGACTTGCTTGCCGCTGACGGCGTGGAGTTTGTCACCAACACCGACGTCGGCCGCGGCTATCCGGCGGATCGATTGATGAATGAATTTGACGCCGTCGTGTTGTGTGTCGGAGCCAGTCGCCCGCGCGATCTGTCAGTTGAGAATCGAACCCTGCCGGGCATTCACTTCGCGATGGACTTCCTGCGTGCGAATACCAAAAGTGTGCTTGACGGCGAGACCGCGGATTTCATCTCCGCGAAAGACAAAGACGTGATCGTGATCGGAGGTGGTGACACAGGCACCGACTGCGTTGCTACTGCGCTGCGGCACGGCTGTCGTAGCCTGGTCCAATTCGAGATTCTTCCGCGGCAGCCATTTGAGCGCGCCGCCGGCAACCCATGGCCGCAGTGGCCCAAAATTCATCGAGTCGACTACGGGCATGAAGAAGCCATCGCCTTGAACGGCTCTGATCCTCGGTTTTACTCGGTCATGACGCGGCGCTTCATTGGTGACGGCGACGTCGAGGCAGTGGAAACGGTCGAGATCGACTCCTCATTCAGCGAAGTCTCAGGTACGCACCGCGTATGGCCTGCTCAACTCGTACTCCTCGCGATGGGTTTTCTCGGACCTGAAAAAGCGGGCCTGATCTCGCAACTCGGTCTCACCTTGAACGAGAAGGGCCTCGTCGCAGTCGATGCAAACAAGATGACAAACATTCCCGGCATCTTCGCGGCGGGCGACGCTGAACGCGGCCAATCCCTCGTCGTCTGGGCCATCGCCGACGGCCGCCGCGCCGCCACCTCCGTCGCCAAATACCTCGCCTCGACAACTACCCAACGCTACGCCGTTGCGCGTCATTTCTGAACTGTCAACTCTTCGACGTGAAGCCTTTCTTCTTCATCAGCGCGTCGATCTTAGGATCGCGTCCGCGGAAAGAGCGGTAGCCCTCCGCCGGATCGACCGTGTTGCCGACTGAGAAGATGTACTTGCGCAGCCGCTCCGCGACGGACTTGTCGTACGGACCCTTGCCTTCGACAAACGCGCCGAACGCGTCCGCCGTGATCACGTCGGCCCACAGATAACTGTAATAACCCGCCGAGTAGCCGTCACTCGCAAACACGTGCAGGAACTGCGGCGTGCGGTGGCGCATCACGATCTCCTTCGGCATGCCGAGTTGGGCCAGGGTCTCGCGTTCGAAGGCGTCGGGATCGATCTTCTTTTCGCCGGCGAGATGCAGTTTCATGTCCACCAACGCCGCCGAAAGAAGTTCGACCGTGTCGAATCCCTCATTGAACGTCGCCGTACGTTTGATCTTGTCGACGAGCGCTTGCGGTATCGGCTTTCCGGTCTGGTAATGGAGTGCGAAGCGCTGCAACACTTCGGGAGTCGAGAGCCAGTGTTCCAAAAGCTGCGACGGAAACTCGACGTAGTCACGCGCAACCGACGTCCCGGACAGCGACGGATAGGTCACGTTTGAATTGAGCCCGTGCAATGCATGGCCAAATTCGTGGAACATCGTCGTCGCATCGTCCCACGAGATCAGCACCGGCTCGCCAGGTTTGCCCTTCACGAAGTTTGCGTTGTTCGAAACGATCGTGGTGATCTCGCCGTTGATACGTTCCTGGTTGCGATACGCGTTCATCCACGCGCCTGAGCGTTTGCCGGGACGCGCGTACGGATCGAAGTACCACAAGCCGATGTGACGCCTGGTAGTCTTATCAGTGACTTCCCAAACGCGAATGTCAGGATGGGCCACTGGAACGTTGGTCACCGGCGTGAAGTTGAAATTGAAAAGCTCGCCGGCTACCCAGAAGATTCCTTCGCGCAGTTTCTCGAGCTGGAGATACGGTTTGATCTCGTTCTGGTCGAGATCGTATTTGGCCTTGCGGACTTTCTCCATGTAGTAGCGATAGTCCCACGGCTCGATCTTGATCTTCGCGCCTTCCTTGTCGGCCAGCGCCTGCATGTCCGCGACTTCCTCGTGCACGCGCGCGACTGCCGGTTTCCAAACAGCTTCCATCAACTCCATTGCGCGCTCAGGAGTTTTGGCCATCGAGTTTTCGAGGCGCCAGTGCGCGTGGGTCGGATAGCCGAGCAACTTGGCGCGCTGGGCGCGAAGTTGCAGGATTTCGGTGATGATGGCGTTGTTGTCGTGCTCCCCGCCGTTGTCGCCGCGATTCACAAACATGCGAAACGCTTTTTCGCGCAGGTCACGCCGATCCGAGTAAATCAGAAACGGCTCGACCGACGAGCGCGTATTCATGATCACCCACGAGCCCGGTTGCTTCTTCGCTTCAGCCGCGGCTGCGGCTGCATCGCGCACCGACTGCGGCAAGCCCGCGAGCTCTTCTTCACTCTTCAAGACGAGAAACTGGTCCGTCTCTTCCGCGAGCACGTTCTGACTGAACTTCGTGTACAGCCCGGCGAGCTTCTGGTTGATCTCAGACAATTGCTTCTTCGCTTCCGGCGGCAAACGCGCACCGGCGCGAACGAAGTTGGTGTAGTAAAGCCACGCTAGACGCTGTTGTTCGGGCGTCAGCTTCGCTTTGGCGGGCGAGTTGTAGACGGCCTCGATGCGTTTGAAGAGTGCTTCATTCTGCGTGATCTGATCGTTGAAGGCGGCAAGGCGCGGCGCCATCTCACGTTGCACGCCCTGAAACTCCGGCCCGGCCATCGTCGCGGCCCAAACTCCGTAAATCGTCGTAACGCGATCGAGTGTTTGACCCGTTTCTTCGAGCGCGACAATGGTGTTTTGGAAATCGGGCGCCGCGGAATTTTTGGCGATGCGATCGATCTCCGCGAGCTGTTCGGCCATGGCCTCTTCGAGCGCCGGTTTGAACAGCGGGATCTGGACGCGATCAAACGGTGGGACACCGCCGTACGGACCTTCCCACTTCGCGAGCAACGGGTTTTCAGATGTCGAAACGTCGGTCTTAGAGTTCATTGCGTTTGTATTTTGGGCAGTCTTCACGAGGGCCGAAACGATCATCGAGATGACAGCGAGCAGCATGATGCTGCGAATGGTCAAGACGCGCATAAATAAACTTCCTATCTGGTTGAGTTCGCGACGGTAGGGGCCGTCGGGGGAGTTACGCAGTACTGTTAGTATCCCTTAAATTTCTGTTGAAGGGAAACGCGGATAAAGGATCCTGAAAAATCAAAATTGAACAAGTCAGGATGGATTATTTGGGCCAGCAATTCCGCGCCTTCGACGACGCGAGGACCGGGACGCGCGAAGTACGAGTTGGCGTCGACGGCGTAAACGCGGCCGTTACGCACTGCGGGAAGATCGAAGAAATGCGCGTGTGAACCATTGGCGCCGAACACGCTCGAGATCTGTTTCAGCGTCTGTTCCAGGTTGAAACCGCAAGGCATGATCACGATGATTTCCGGCGCCCACGCCGCGACGTCGTCCCATGACACGCGCACAGACTCGCCGCCTTCACGTCCGATTTCGTCAACGCCGCCGGCCATCGCCACCAACTCCGGCACCCAGTGTCCGCTCGCGTAAACCGGATCAAGCCATTCCATGCAAAACACGCGCGGACGAGACGCGGCCGCCGCGGTCTTTTGCGACAATGCCTCGATTCGCACCTTGCAATCGTCGACGAGCTTCTCGGCTTCTTTCGTGCGGCCCGTGGCGGCACCGAGGTCACGCACGTTGTCGAAGATCTCGCCGACGTTGCGCGGCGTCATCCACAGAACTTGTGGCGTCTTCGGCAGCGACTTCAAGACTTGCGAGACTTCGTTTCCCGAGGGTGCGCAGACCTGACAAAGGTCTTGCGTGAGAATCAGGTCAGGTGCGAGCTCGCGTAACAGTTTCTCGTCGATCTGGTAAAGACTCAGGCCGGCGCGCATGCGCTCCGCCACTGCGCGATCGATCTCGCTCTGACTCATCGTCTCAATCGGCAACACGTTGCGCACGACGACGGGCTTCGTTTTTACTTCGGGCGGATAGTCGCACTCGTGCGTGATGCCGAGCAGTGAGTCCTGCAACCCCAAAGCACAGGCGATCTCAGTCGCCGACGGAAGAAACGAAACGATGCGCGGGCTGTTCGTCATGGTAATGATGGAGCGCCGTTTGTTGTGGTCGTTGACGCCGGACCAAGAAGTCGATCGACGTCAGCTCGAATTGTTTCTAATTCTTTTTTGAGAACTTCATAACGTTCGATGGCGTCGCGGCCGATCTTTTGATCGACGTTCGCCGTCATGTTAGCGAGATAGGTGATGTGAGCCTGAAGTCCCGGTTTGCCGTAGCGCACGGGTTCGGTCACGAGCTTTCTCTCAATGCTGTTGAGAGCGTCGCTTGGTGATTTGCTCTTCGCTTCACGGACGCGAGTTACCAGTTGATTGACGCTGCTGACGAGCTCGCGCATGCGCATGTTGTGATCGAACTGTTCCTGCAGGTCAGCCTGCGTCACGCCGTCAGCCGCAACACGCGGATCGACCAGGAGATTGAATGGTTCAGTGAGCACAGTCGCGCCGGTTTTGAGCCGGGCCTGGTAACGACCCGGCGGCAAGGTCATGCCTGCGCGGTGCCGCACGTCCCAGACGAAACGATTCAGCCCCGCGACTTTTGTGACTCTCGGCGGCGGCGTGAAACGTCGCACCGGCGCGGCATCGGGATCGGCCTGTTGTGATTCAGGTCCCGCGCCACCGACGCCCGGCATTGCTGGACCACCACCTGGGCGATTGCCTCGCGGCGGGGGCGTGTCGCTGTTGTAGGAGTTGAGCACGTTTCCTTTCGCGTCGAGTATCTCGATCACTACCGGTTCGTTCGGAATAGATGGCAGATAGTATTCAATCATCGGCGGGAGGCTCGCAGGACCAACACGCGTGCGATACCCGTCGCGCGGTTTGAACAGGTGCGTCGTCGAAGGTTTGAGTTGCGACGTGAACTGGTGCAACGATGTGATGTTGTCGAGAATCCAGAACGCCCGGCCCTGTGTCGCAATGATCAGATCCTTGTGATGGACCTTGATATCGGCGATAGGCACGTTCGGCAGGTTCAACTGAAACGGTTGCCAATGCGAGCCGTTGTCGAACGAGATGAACATGCCGAACTCGGTGCCCGCGTACAACAGTCCTTCGCGATCCGGATCCTCGCGCACGACGCGCGTGGGCCAGTCGATCGGTATGCCGTTCTTGCCGTCGGTCAAACGCTTCCACGTCTGGCCGTAATCGTCGGTGCGATAGATGTACGGTTCATAATCGCCCAGCAGCCAGCGGTAAACGGCGAAGTACGCCGACCCCTTCCGGTGCGGCGATGCCTCGATGAACTGCACGCGCCCGCCCTGCGGCAGATCCTTCGGCGTGACATTGACCCACGATTTCCCATTGTTTCGCGTGACGTGAAACGGACCATCGTTCGCGCCGGCCCAGATCACGCCTTTCTCGAGCGGCGACTCCGCGATCGCGTACAGCGTGCTGTAAAACTCTTCGCCCGTGACGTCGCGCGTGATCGGCTCGCCGCTGACTCCCTGACAACACTCCGGACGCGCTGTTAAATCGGGCGAGATCCGTTCCCACGTCACGCCTTTGTCGCGCGTGCGATGAAGGTACTGCGATCCGTAATAAAGCACTTCCGGATCGTGCGGCGAGGTCGCCATCGGCGAAACTCGCTGCATACGATAGATGAGATCACTCGCCGGATTGCCGTACAGCGACTGGCCGCCGATCCAGTAGTTCTTCTCCTGTCCGGTCTTCAAGTTCATCACGCCGTATTGGCCTTTGCACGAGCCATAGACGATCTCCGGATTGAGCGGGTGCGGCATGATCGGACCGGTCTCGCAGCCTGGACCAGCGCGCCAGTCGGTTGTTGTGAACGGCTCTGCGACGCTCGAGATAATAAGCGTCGTGTTGTCCTGTTGAGCGCCGTAGAGTTTGTAAGGGAACTGGTTGTCGACCCACACGCCGTAGATCTCGGCCGTCGGCTGATTCATCTGCGTGGACCAGGTGCGGCCACCGTCGGTGGAGACGTTTGCGCCGCCGTCGTTCGACTGAATTATGATCTGGCTGTCTTTCGGATTGATCCAGATGTCGTGATTATCGCCGTGCGGCGTGCGGAAGGCGGTGAACGTTTTGCCGCCGTCGGTGGATTTGAAGAAGCCTTCGGCGCCGGCGTAGACGACGTCAGCATTCGACGGATCGGCGCCGAGCGTCGTGTAGTAGAACGGGCGTTGAACCAGCGAGCCCTGCGAATTGATCAAGGCCCACGTTTGGCCCGCGTCTTCGGATCGATAGAGTCCGCCGCCCGGCTTGGCTTCGACGAGGGCGTAGATGCGGTTTGCGTTGGCGGCGGTGACGGCGAGATTGGCTTTGCCGATCAATTCGTTCGGCAGGCCGGTGGTGATGCGCGTAAAGTTTTCGCCGCCGTCGGTGCTTTTGTAGAAGCCGCCTTCGCGCGAGCCGCTGATGATGGTCCACGGTTTACGTTCGAGGCGCGACAGCCAGGCGTAGACGACGTTCGGGTTTCCGGGTTGAGTCTCGACGTCCATTGCGCCGATCATGTTCGAGATGAACAACACCTTGCGCCATGTCTTGCCGCCATCGGTCGTCTTGAACACGCCGCGATCTTCGTTTGGTTTGAAGATATCGCCGCCGGCTGCGACCCAAACGACGTTGGGATTGGTTGGGTGAATGCGGATCGCGCCGATCTGTCCCGCGTTGTAAAGACCGATGAACTGCCAGGTCTGTCCTGCGTCGATTGATTTGTATACGCCGCGGCCAGTGGAGACGTTGCTGCGGACGCCGTCTGAGCCGGTTCCCAGGTAGATGATGTTTGGATCGGAGTCAGCTACGGCCACCGAGCCGGTCGAACCAAGCGGCACTTTGCCATCGGTGATCGGCGTCCACGTTGCGCCGCTATCGGTTGTGCGGAACAGTCCGCCGCTGGCGACGCCCATGTAAAACGTGCGAGGTTGTGAAGGAACGCCGGTGACAGTCGTGACGCGCCCGCCGCGCGATGGTCCAACCAACCGATAGCGCAAACCTTCGAATAACTTTGCATCCGGCGTTTGCGAATAGACGGGAGTAACAAGAAGCAAAACAATCACTATTAACCGGACCATTTATCTGTCCTCCGTGATTATGACGTGGCCAGCGCGAACCATCCGCGGACAGTGTTTCGCACACTGCGAAAGAACCGAATAATGCGCTTGAAGACGAAAAACGATATTACCAATCCTGTTCCGACAATGACGAAAAGCAGTATTGGCGCGAACAGAGAAACGATTACCGACAGCACCGCGAGAATGTCTTCGGCAACGCTGGCGACGATATTCGAGACCGGCTCCGGGCTCGCGTTCAGCGCGAGTCGCGTTGCGGCTTTTGTTCCGTGAGACGAGAGTGCCAGCCCTCCACCCAACAGCAAAGCGATGACCTGAATGCTTCTGTCGAAGTCGCCAAACGCACCGGCGGCCAGGATCGCTCCCGCCGGAACCCTGACAAACGTATGAATGACGTCCCACGTGCTGTCGACGATCGGGATCTTGTCGGCGAAAAACTCGACGACGTACAAACCCGCAGCGATGCCGATCACCCACCAGTTCGTCACTACTTGCAGTTCGCCCGGAAGCTGCAAGTGGGCGAACCTGCCCAGCAGACCGAGTGTCGCGACGCAGGCGTAGAGATTGATGCCTGACACCCACGACGCGCCCATGGCCACCGCGATTGTCGAGATTAGTTGAGTCACGGATTTCGGATTATAGTTTAGGCTGTCGCATGGAACTACTGCTGAACACGCCCGCTCTCGACGTCGCATCGGCGATAGCAATCGCCGAAGAGTGCTTTGGTCTGCGAGTGAGTGCGCGCGAGTTGCCGAGCGAGCGCGATCAGAACTTTTTGCTGACGGATGCATCGGGTGAGAAGTTTGTTTTGAAGATTGCGAATGCGCTGGAGTCGCGCGAGCTGCTGGAGGCGCAAAATGCGGCGCTCGAACATCTGGGAAACAGGATCGCGTTTTGTCCGCGTGTTGTTTCGGACATAAAGGTCAAGTTGAATCATTTCATTCGACTGATGACCTTTCTTCCCGGAGTGCCACTCGCGGACGTCAATCCGCATTCATCCGTGTTGCTTCGGGATCTGGGACGGAAACTCGGCCAGTTGGATCGGGCGCTCGCGGACTTCGATCATCCCGCTGTCCATCGCGACTTTCATTGGGACCTGGTGAATGGGAACAGAGTAATAGAAGAGTATAGCGGATTGGTCGAGGACCCGGAGCTGGTTCGTAAATGTCGGTTCGAAGGGAACACGGATTTAAGAAGAAGCGTGATACATGGAGATGCGAACGATTACAACGTTCTGGTTGAATCCGATCGCGTGACGGGCCTGATCGATTTTGGCGACATGGTTTATAGCTGGACTGTTGGCGACCTGGCGATTGCAGTGGCCTACGTGGTGCTCGGCAAAGATGATCCGCGGGCCGCGGCGGCGCACGTTGTGGAAGGTTACATAGAAGAGTTTGAAGTGGTCGAGGAAGAGGTCTTGTGGCAGCTTGTTCGGCTGCGGTTGGCGATGAGTGCCTGTCTCGCCGCACATCAGCAACGACAACGGCCGGACAATGAATACCTGCGTATCAGTCAGCGCGCCATCGGAGCTGCCTTACCTCGTTTATTTGAATGAAAACACTCGAAGCACGCAGACGATTGCTCGGCCGGAACCTGAGCATCGCGTACGACAATCCGCTCAAGATCGTGCGCGGCTCGATGCAGTATCTCTACGACGACGAGGGCCGTCAGTATCTCGACGCTTACAACAACGTCGCGCACGTCGGCCACTGTCATCCTAAAGTCGTCGAAGCCGGTCTGCAACAGATGCAGACCCTGAACACCAACACCCGCTACCTGCACGACACGATCCTCACTTACGCCGAGCGCCTGACGTCGACCTTGCCTGAACCGCTCAGCGTCTGTTACTTCGTCAACTCCGGCAGCGAAGCAAACGAGCTCGCCCTGCGTCTCGCGCGCGCTCACACGAAAGCGCGAGACATGATCGTTCTTGATCACGCTTATCACGGCAATACGACGACGCTTGTCGATCTCAGTCCGTACAAGCATGACGGCCCAGGCGGAAACGGTGCGCCGTCGTGGGTCCATAAAGTCCTGCTCCCCACAAGCGACAGCGAATCCACTCACGTAACAGACGTCATTAAAAGCACCAAACGTATTTGCGGATTTATCGCCGAGTCGTTACCGAGTGTGGCCGGACAGATCGTTCTGCCGCAGGGTTATCTGAACGAGGTCTACGACATCGTGCGTGCGGCGGGCGGCGTCTGCATCGCCGACGAAGTACAAACGGGGTTCGGCCGCATCGGCACGCACTTCTGGGGATTCGAGTCTTACGGTGTCGTCCCAGACGTCGTC
Organism: Acidobacteriota bacterium; assembly: GCA_046732535.1. Taxonomy (GTDB): domain Bacteria; phylum Acidobacteriota; class Blastocatellia; order Pyrinomonadales; family Pyrinomonadaceae; genus PSRF01. Next base: position 6,350 of record JBKPNH010000150.1, on the reverse strand, counting down.
GTGCTGGGCAAGCCGATCGGCAATGGCCATCCTATCGGCGCCGTCATCACGACGCGCGCGATCGCCGATTCATTCGACAACGGCATGGAGTTCTTCAGCACGTTCGGCGGGAGCACAGTGTCGTGCGCGATTGGTTTGGCAGTGCTGGAAGTTGTAGAGGAAGAAGATCTACAAGCTCATGCGCTGAACATCGGCACACAACTGATCCACGGATTAAGAGGCTTACAAACACGTCACGAGATCATCCGCGACATCCGTGGTTCAGGTCTGTTTCTGGGAGTCGAGTTGGCCCAAGAAGCGACGCGGATCGTGAATCAGATGCGCGACAACGGCATCCTGATCGGCACCGAGGGTCCACTCCACAACGTCCTCAAGATCAGACCGCCGATGCCGTTCTCACAAACCGACGCAGATCACTTCCTCACAACCTTCGAAAAACTTCTAACGACTTAAGGTTTTGCGGCCTCGGAGACTTTCTGTGTGTCCTTCTTCTCCGGAAACAGCGTCACCTTTATGTACGAATTGGTATTCAAGTACTTCTTCGCCGCTTCTTTGATCGTCGCCGCGTCGAGCTTCTTGTAAAACTCCGGTATCAACCAGAGACCTTCCGGCGCCTCATCGTGATAGAACCGGAGCTGGATCTGATTGAGCAAGTACGCGTTCTGCATGCTGTTGGTCTCAAACTCCCGGATCAACGCTTCCTTCTCGTCGGAGAGTTGCTTCTCGGTCGGCCCCTCATTCTTGAACTTCTCGATCTCCTGGAATACTCGCTTGATCAAATCCTCAGTCCGATCGGGCGAGGAACCGAAATTGATCGAGATCGAATACTCCTGCTTCGGATACTTCGAATAACCGAAGCCGGCGGTGATGCTGTATGTTCCGCCGAGCTCTTCACGTATCACGTCGAGCAGCCTCGTTTGCAGGATCTCCGACATCGCGCGAATCGCGACTCGATGCTCCTGATCGAACACAAACGGACCACCAAAGATGATCGCCGCGCGGCTCTTCGGCTCGATCCCTTTTTCGACGCGCTTCTCGACGATGCCCGCCGGCAATTTCACGCCGACGTCTTTCCACGTCTCTTTTCGTTTCAGCGAAGGAAGCGAGCCAAGATAACGCTCGACCAGCGGCTTCATCGTCGCTTCGTCAAAGCTGCCGACAAAGTAGAACGTGAAGTCACTGGCGTCGGCAAAACGGTCTTTGTAGAACTGCAACGACTTGTCGAGGTTCCACTCGTTTACCGTCTCAACGTTTGGCGTGCGTCTCCGCGGATGGTTCTGATAGCGTGCCTGGGTCACTGCGTCAAAGAACGAAAAATCCGGCGAGGCAGCCTGATTGGCCATAAACGTCTTCGTCTGGTTGGCTTGCACGGTGAAGTTGTTCGCATCGGCGCGCGGTTGAGTGAAGCGAAGATAGATCAGTTGGAACATCGTCTCGAGATCTTTGCGGGAGCTGCTTCCATTCAGTCCCTCTTCGAGCTCACCAATGTAGGGGCTCGCCGCGGCAACCTTTCCGGCCAGCATTTTCTGGAGATCGATTTGGCTGAACTTGGCGACGCCGCCGGAGCTGATCACCTGCGTCGCCGTGCTCGCTGGAATGTAATCCGCATCGGCAGCGAGCGAAGTCCCTCCAGGACTCGTGGCGCGGAACAGGATCTCATCGGCGCGGAACGTCGTCGGCTTGAGCACGACCTTCACGCCGTTGTTGAGTTCCCAGATTGTCAGACCAGCCTTTTCGTTCGTCGTCGTGTTGACGATCTTTCCCGGAGCGGGCGGCGTCTCGAGCAGTACGGCCGAGGCGACGGTGTCAACGTAAGCCTTCAGGTCTGTCGGGATTGGCTCCTTGATGATCGCGGCGAGCTTTGTCTGGTCCGGAATCGTGAGACCGGCTTTTTCCGGCGCCGTGAGAACGACCAACCGATTCTGGACCGCGTTCGGATACCACACGCGCGCCAGTTTATTGATCTCCTCCAGCGTGATCTCCGGAACGAAACGCTTGTGCAATGCATACTCGTCGTCAGCACTGGGAAGCGTTTCGCCGACAAGGAAGTTGCGAATGTATTCGCCGGCCTTCATCGCCGATAACGCGTTCTCTTTTTCGAGCGACAAGCGCTCGTAGTTGCGCAAGACGTTTGTCTTCGCACGCGTCAGTTCCGTTTCCGTAAATCCAAAACGCGCGACCCGTTCGGCCTCGGTAAGCAGCATGCGCATCGCTCGTTCGACAGCGTCTTCTTTAACGAGCGCTGTCAGAAATACGATGTCCTTCGTCTTTCCGAGGAAAGAGCCGCGCCCGGTGGCGCCAAATATAAACGGCGCATCAGGCTTTTGGGCCAGTTCCGAAAGGCGTGCGTTCAGCATTGAAGCAAAGAGACGATCGACGGTCTTCTGCCGGTAGACACCGATCGTTCCCGGCTCACGCGAGGGCAACAACGTGTCGATCTCGATGTTCGTAGTCGTCGTTTCTTTGTCGGTGCTGATGGCGTAACCGGTTTCGCCGCGATCCGGAACCTCGTAGGCCGCGCGGGTCCGTGGGTCCTTTGCCGCCGGCAGCGAACCGAAATGCGCGTTGATGATTTTTTCGATCGCCGCCTTGTCGAAATCGCCGACGGCGACGACGGCCATCAGATCGGGCCGGTACCAGTCTTTATAAAACTGAGTGAGCCGTTCGGCTTTGGCGTTCTGGATGATTTCGGGTGTGCCGATGGGTATTCGCGTGGCGTAGCGCGATCCCTTCAACATGATGGGAAACAATTTGTCTCTCGTCCGGCCGCCTGCGCCGCGCCCCGAGCGCCATTCTTCGAGAACGACGCCACGTTCCTTTTCGATCTCAGCGGGCTCGAACGTGAGGTTGTGCGCCCAGTCTTCGAGCACCTGGAACGCGCGTTCCATCGCCTCCGGTTTGTCGGTCGGGACGGTGAGCATGTAAACGGTCTCGTCAAAGCTGGTGTAGGCGTTGATGTCCGCTCCGAAACGCATGCCTAACGACTCCATGAATTCGAGCAGTTCATGCTTCGGGAAGTTCTTGGTGCCGTTGAAGGCCATGTGTTCGACGAAGTGCGCGAGGCCAAGCTGATCGTCGTCTTCGAGAATGGATCCAGCCCTGACGACGAGACGAAGTTCCGCTCGCTTCTCGGGTTTCTTGTTGGCGCGGATGTAGTAGCGCAGGCCGTTGGGAAACTTGCCCATGGTGACCGCGGGATCGACGGGCATGGGCTGGGTCAGGGTTTGGGTTTGGCTCGGGGCCGGCAAACACACGGCGCAGGCGAGGATTACGATCGACGCAATCCGGACAAAGAAGTGAGTTTTCATTTTTTTTACTCAGGCGAAGTCGCGGTTGAGGATGAACGACAGCGAGTGGCCTCGTGCCGTCCAGCCGTCGTTGGAATATGCAATGGGGAGATCGATCGAAGCGTTGCCCTCATTCGTCCAGGAGTTGCCGGAGACCCGCTCGCAGTGCAGCAGGTAGTGCTCGATTCCGGTGAACACGCTGCGCCAGTAGCCGCCGTAGACGGTGCGGTAAACAACGCCGTCGACTTCGACGTACACCCTGTTTCCGCTGAGAATCTTGTAGTTTATGCGGCCAAGCAGATCGAGCAGCCGGCACCGCCCGGTAGGATTTATGGCAGACGGAGGCGCCAAAAAGTCATCGTCCGTTGATGAGATGTCATCGCGCCAGGCTTCAGGCTTGTACTGAGGCGCCGGCGGAGGACCCTTTTCGTCTTTCATGGAGCACCCCGGGAACGCGGACGCATTATATTCCTGCTCTCAGTTTTTAGTGAACCTTTTTAGCGTGCTCTGCGTTTCTCAGCGTTCTCTGCGTTCTCTGCGTTCTCTGCGTTCTCAGCGTTCTCAGCGTTCTCAGCGTTCTCAGCGTTCTCAGCGTTCCTCTGCGTGCTCTGCGTTTCAAACTAATTTACCGCCGAGGACGCCGAGGACCGCAGAGGAACGCAGAGAAGTGTCAAAGCACATCACCGCACCTTTTTAGCAGCGTAAAGCTCGGTAAAGAGGTAGGTAATTTTTCCGCTCTTGTCCGGCACGAAAACCAGCTCATTCTCGTTGTTGGCGCCGAAGGTGAACTTTCGTTCGCCGCTTTTGGTTAACTGGTTCTCGTTTCCGTCGACTTTGACGTAGAGTTTGCCCTCTTTGATCGAGATTTCCCAGGTCTGCGGCGCGTGCGAGTAGGTGCCGGCGATCTCCTGCAGTTCCGCCGCGCTCGGCGGCGCGACCGGCGCGGGTTTCGCGGGTGCGTCGTCCTTTAGTCCCAAACCCAGCTCCATCGCTTTGTTCAGGCTCTTGCGCATCGTCTCGCCGCTCTTGTTGGTCAAGACGATGACGGCAAACTTTCGCGCCGGGACCATCTGAATCATCGAGCCGTAGCCCCGGCTAAATCCCCCGTGACCGACAAACTCCACGTCCTTGAACTTGAACGCCGTCAGTCCATACGCATAGTAGGAATCTTTCTCACCGGGGACAGGAATATGATGTCCAACCATCTTGCTGATGAGCGTTGGCGATAGCACCTGTTTGCCGTCGAGGCGTCCTTCGTTGAGAAACGCGATCACCCAGCGCGATAGGTCGTTCGCGTTCGAAAAGATCGATCCCGCGGGCCACATCGCGACATTGTTGAAGAACGGGCGGATGATCGTAGGCTGGCCCTTCTCGATCGCATGCGGAGTGGCGAGCGGATAAGTCATGGCCATCAACGGGCGCAAGGTGGTCCGTTCCATACCGAGCGGCTTGAACAAAAGCTCAGTCATCGCGTCCGCATATGGTTTGCCCTGAAGCTCCTCGACGACAAAGCCCGACAACCAGAAACCGGCGCTCGAGTACGAGTAGATCTCGCCCTGACCGCCAAAGAAAACGTCGTCTTTCCACGCACGGACCATGTTGCCAAGTGCGGCGTCGTCGTTTGAGATCACGGGCGCGGCGAAGTCTCGAACGCCGGCGGAGTTGCTCAACAGGTGATGCGGCGTGAGCTCGGCGATCTTCGGATTCAAACCCTTTACACGGTTGCCGATCGGCTCGTCGAGTTTGATTTTGTTCTGTTCGGAGAGTGTTACCAGCGCGGCGGCCGTGAACATCTTCGTCGTCGAACCCAGACGAAACAGCATGTCGGGTTGCATCTCCGCTTTTGTCTCGACGTTCGCCAGCCCGAACGCTCTTTGATAGACCACGCGGCCACCGCTGATGATAGCGATGACCGCGCCGGGCGTGTTTCTCTCCTTGAGCTCTTCGGGCATGAGCTTTTCCAGTTCGGTGAAATCCAACGGCTTTGCCGTTACCCGAATTGAAATAAGCAGGAATAGAAACAGTAGCCACGTATATTTTGGTTTGTTCATTATTCTGTTGGTGGAACCTCGGATGCGATTAGCGAGAACCGGAAGTTCACGTTGTTTACGCGAGTGAACGTCACGGCGTCGTTTGAAAGGAATGATAGACCAAAAATCGTTCCCGCGGTGTTCAAGCCAATCAATGGTGGCTGAGCACTGACTCCGGCGAACGGAGTTGTCGTCGGAATCTGGAGCACCAGGAACAGGTTTTCGATAGATCCGTCGGCAAGCCCGGCGCGGATCGTTTCGCTGAGATCGTGCGGGTTCTTGAAGTGGTACGGCGCGAAGTCAGTGTCCTGGCCCAGGAATGCCACGGACTGGTCCAGCGGGTTCGCGAGATCGATGCTGGCCGTTCCGTTTGGATTGATCACACCTTTTGCCAGCCAGGCGTTCGCGAAGAGCACCGGCACTGACGCATCGAGCACGTGCGTGTCGAATAGTCCCGCCTGAAACAGTAGGGGCTGTGAAGGATCGATACCGAGAAGCAGCGTGCGTGGAAACGCAACCGCATACGTACGCGCCGCGGGCGAGTTGGTGAAACCGATCGCGTTGCGCGCGCCGAAGAGACTGATATTGAACACGCGGTTCGTGACGATGTCGGTATTCGCGTTGATCTGTCCTGAGTTCACGTGGACGTTCTTGGCGTCGCCCGGATCGCGTTCGATCGCACCTTCCTGGTTGTTGTTGTAATACTCCTCAATGAAGTTTTGCTGACCGAAGAAGCTTCCCACCTGCGTGGTGAAGTTTACAGCCGGCGGGGTCACCGGACTGCCATCAATCGGTTCGACTCCCACGTTGTAGTTCCCCTTCGGAACTGGCAGCACGTAATTGCCGTTGACGATCGCCTGGGCCACGTTCGGAATGAAGAACAGACCGCCGTTCGCCGGATTGAACGAGAGATTTACAGTGCCGCTGAAGGCGCTGACCGTTCGCTCGTTGGTGTCGCGATCGACGGCGAAGAGCGTCCCGCCGGCGATTGGTTGATTCAACTCGCCGTGCCGCAGTTCACCCGTGATCAACC
>JBKPNH010000149.1:0-34012 GCA_046732535.1 Acidobacteriota bacterium | reverse complement strand
GACCGCTTGTCGTTGCTTCATCGTTAGCCTCATCGCTGCCCTCCAGCCCTTTCGGACCGCGGCAGTGTCTACTTTTCGAGTAGATTTTTATATGAGGCAACGAATGCCCTTTGGAGTAGATCTTTAGTGAGTCAATTCGTCAACTTGCCACGTCGCGTATCGCCTGATAATCTTCAACTTCCCCAGCCTGAGAGCCTTAAAAGGAGACATGAAAAGAATGAGAAACGTTGCGATCTTGTTGGCTTTTGCTTTCGTGATTGCCGGCGCCGTCTTCGCTTCGAGTGCGCGCGCAACGGCGCGCGCAACGGCGCGCCCGACTGAAGGAGAGATTCCCGCGCCGCCGGCGATTGGCGCCACGATTGAAGACTTTACGCTTCCGGACGTCAGAGGGCAGGAACGTTCGCTGAAGTCGCTTGCCGGCAAGAACGGCACGGTGCTTTTGTTCATCGCCGTGCAGTGTCCAGTCTCCAACGCCTACAACGAGCGCATGGAAAAACTCGCCGCCGATTACAAAGCCAAAGGTATCGCGGTGATTGGCATCAATTCCAACGTCAAGGAAGACGCCGAAGCAGTTAAGGCGCACGCCGCCGAGAACAAACTCACGTTCCCGATTCTGAAGGATCCAGGAAACAAGATCGCCGACAAACTCGGCGCCAGTGTTACTCCGGAAGCCTACTTCATCGCTGCCGATAACAAGCTGCTCTATCACGGCCGCATCGACAATAGCCGCAACGCCGCGCAGATCGAAACCACCGACTTGCGCAACGCACTCGACGCCGCGTTGGCCGGCAAAGCGATTGACAAACCCGAAGCAAAAGCGTTCGGTTGCACCATCAAGCGTGGCTGATTTATGCGTTTATCTCGAGCTGTAATTGCGGTTTGCTTTTGTGTTCTTCTGGCGAGTTTCGCGGCGCCGGCCCAGAAAAAAAAGGGCCGGCCTGCGAAGCCGCCCGTCGTCTCCGCGATCGATACTGAAGCACTCAAACACCTGATTAGCGAACAGCGTGAACGCCCGCTGCTCGTAAACTTTTGGGCCACGTGGTGCGATCCGTGTCGCGACGAGTTTCCCGACCTCGTAAAGATCGACCAGGACTACCGTCCGCATTCGTTGGACTTCGTGACGATCTCGCTCGACGACTTCGGCGATATCAAAACGTCGGTGCCGAAGTTTCTGGGCTCGATGAAGGCCACGATGCCTGCGTATTTGCTCAACGTGTCCGATCCGGAACCGGCGATCAACATGGTAGATTCAAAGTGGGGAGGCAGCCTGCCGGCAACATTTCTCTATAATTCGAAAGGCGAATTGGTCTATAAGCATTTGGGCCGCGTAGACCCGGACGAGTTGCGGGCTGAGATCGACAAACTGGTCAAGAAAACTGATGAGTGATATCACTCCGGAAGTTATTGCCGCCCATAACCTCACTCAAGAAGAATTCGAGCGAATCAAAAACCTGCTTGGCCGCGAACCGGCTTTTGCCGAACTCGGCATCTTTTCGGTGATGTGGTCTGAACACTGCTCGTACAAATCTTCACGCATCCACCTGAAGCGACTGCCGACCACGGGCGAGCGAGTTATCGTTCCGCCGGGCGAGAACGCGGGCGTCGTCGATCTCGGCGACGGCTGGTGCGCGGCGTTCAAGATCGAGTCGCACAATCATCCTTCATTTATCGAACCGTTTCAGGGCGCGGCCACTGGCGTGGGCGGCATTCTCCGCGACATCTTCACGATGGGCGCGCGGCCGGTGGCGTCGATGAACAGTCTGCGCTTCGGCTCGCTGGACCACCCGCAACACGGGCGTCGCAATAGATCCCTGCTCGCGGGCGTCGTGGCCGGTATCGCGCATTACGGCAACGCGTTTGGCGTCGCGACTGTCGGCGGTGAGGTCGCTTTCGACGACGCGTATGCGCTGAATCCGTTAGTCAACGCGTTTGCGCTCGGGATCGTTCGTCACGATCAGATCTTCTTCGGTAAAGCGACTGGAGTTGGCAATCCGGTGTTGTACGTCGGCGCAAAGACAGGGCGCGACGGCATTCACGGTGCGACGATGGCGTCGGCGGAGTTTGACGAGGAAGCGCTGGAGAAGCGTCCGACTGTGCAGGTCGGCGATCCGTTCCTCGAGAAGCTGTTGTTGGAAGCGTGCCTCGAAGCGATGCGCAGCGGCGCGGTCGCGGGGATTCAGGACATGGGTGCAGCGGGACTGACGTCGTCGTCGTGTGAAATGGCGGCGAGGGCGGGGACCGGAATCGAGTTGGACCTTTCGCTGGTGCCGCAGCGCGAGCAGAACATGACCGCGTACGAGATGCTGCTCTCGGAGTCGCAGGAGCGCATGTTGATCGTGGCCCATGCCGGCCGCGAGCGCGAGGTGATGGACATTTTTCGGAAGTGGGACCTCGACGCCGTAGTGATCGGGCGCGTGCGCGATACGAAACGCATGCAGGTGATTCACAACCGCGAGATCGTGGCCGATATTCCGGTTGAAGCACTGACGGATGAAGCACCACGTTACGAACGTCCGATGCGCGAGCCTGTCCGTGTAACCTCTGAATCCCGCATATTTGACAGTCAAGACTTGAACACGGATCTCATTAAAATTCTTTCGAGTGGGAATATCGCTTCAAAAAACTGGGTTTACCGCCAGTACGATCACATGGTCCGAACGAATACAGCGATACTTCCCGGCGCCGATGCGGCCGTAGTGAGAATCAAAGAAACTCGCCGCGCACTCGCGATGTCGCTCGACGGCAACGGGCGCTACTGCGCAGCAAACCCACGCGAGGGCGCGAAGCTTGTCGTCGCCGAGGCTGCGCGCAACGTCGTCTGCGTCGGCGCGAGGCCGATCGCGATCACGAACTGTTTGAACTTCGCGTCGCCCGAGCGGCCGGAAGTGATGTGGGCATTTTCGGAAGTTGTCGATGGCATGGCTGAAGCTTGCCGCGCGCTGTCGACGCCGGTGGTTTCCGGCAACGTCTCCTTCTACAACGAGACGGAAAGACGCGGGATTTTGCCCACGCCCGTGATCGGCATGGTCGGGCTCATCGAAGACGTGCGGCGCACGATCACGCAGGGTTTCAAGAATGAAGGCGACGTCATTGCATTGCTCGGCGTCACCCGAGACGACTTGTCCATGAGCGAATATGCCGTGACCGTTGGCGGCGCCATGACGGCGGAGATAGAAGCAGCCGGCACAGTGCCTGAGCTCGATATGGAACTTGAAGTGGCAGTTCAAAAGTCTTGTTTGGAAGCCGCCGAGGCTGGGTTGTTGACGTCGGCGCACGATTGTTCCGATGGCGGACTGGCGGTGGCACTGAGTGAAGCATCATTTTCATCGTTGGGACGCGAAGCGATTGGCGCACGAGTCGAGTTGGAAGGGACGTTGAGTCCAACCTCATTGCTGTTCAGCGAATCACCATCACGCATCATCATCAGTTTTGATCCTTCGGCTCTTGAGAGCATTAAGAAGATCGCTGAACAACACAACGCACCGTTCACGGTGCTCGGACAGGTTGGTGGAAACTCACTGATCGTTTCGATTGATGGAAACGAGGTTGTCCACGCGGATATCACGGATCTCGAATCCACCTGGCGCAACGGCCTATCACGAAAGCTGCAAGCCGAAGTGCCGGTCACGGTCTAATTAACCGAAGAGGAAGGCTTCTTGCATCCCGTCATCTCGCTCAACCGGACGATGGTGGAAGCTGCCAAGGCACGCCTCGCCGCCGTCTCTCCGGCTGTACTTTACGGACGCGGCGTCTTCACCACGCTCGCGGTTTACGACTCCCAGCCATTCCTCTGGTCCAAACACTGGCAACGGCTCTCCGCGCACGCTGCTAAACTCGACATCGATCACACCGGCTGCACCGAGAAGAGCGTCGGCGAAGCCGTTAAGAAACTAATCGCGGTCAATCAAGTGAAAGACGGACGCACGCGCGTCACGCTGCTCGCACGCAGCGGCGGCGGCTTCTGGAAGCCAAAGCCGGCGAGTTCGAGAAAGACCGATCTGCTGATCATGACCGGCGATCCGCACCGCATTTCGCAACACGGATTGTCACTCGCGGTTTCGCCTTATCGCATCAACACCTTCTCACCGCTCGCCGGAATCAAGAGCCTGAACTATCTCGAACACGTGCTTTCAAGAGAAGAGGCACGCAGCCGCGATTTCGACGAAGCTGTGGTGTTGAATGAACGCGGCGAGATCGTTTCGGCGACTACGGCGAACATCTTCTGGGCGAAGAACGGCACCGTTCACACGCCGTCGCTCGCGACCGGCGCACTGGCAGGCATCACGCGCGAGTGCGTGATCGACGTCGCGGGCAAACATTTTATTCCGCTGGTCGAGGGTGTTTACGAGATGGGCGATCTGGTCGACGCAGATGAGATCTTCCTGACGTCGTCCGGCATCGGCGTCGCGCCAGTGACGACGTTCGACTTTCGGCGTTACGCTATCGAGCCTGAGAGCATAGTAAATATGATCAGGCAGGCGTTCGCGGCATTAACGGCAAAGACCTGAGCCGCTCGCCCGTGGCGACGAAGATCGCGTTGGCTATAGCCGGTGCCAGTCCGACAATCGGCGTCTCACCCGCACCCGCCGAAGGCAGATCCTTGCGGTCCAACAAGACGATCTCGATCGGCGGCACGTCGCTGAACCGTGGTAATCGATACTGCGAAAACTTCGGATTTAGTATCTGTCCGTTCTGAAAATCGATCCCTTCGAACAGCGCGCCACCTATCGCCTGCACCACCGCGCCTTCAACCTGATTGTGCAAATGCACGGGATTCACGATCGCGCCGCATTCGAAAGCCGCAACCACCCGTTCGAGCTTTATTTTCTTCGTCTTCGGGTCAACTGACACTTCAGCCGCAGTCCCGATGTAACTGCCTTTCTCGAAACCGCACGCGATGCCCGCACCGCGCCCGCTCTGCTGTTTTACTCCCCAGCCAAACGACTTCGCCGTCGCTTCGAGCACTGCGCGCAAGCGCTCGTCCTGGATGTTCTTCAAGCGAAACGCGACCGGGTCCATGCTGACGAGTTGGGCCAGCTCGTCCATGTGAACTTCGCGCGCGAAGTGGTTCGCCGTTGCTGCCAGCCCGCGATACGATCCCTGCCGCAGTGGCGACTTGCTGTTGTGAAACTGAATGTTCTGGTTGGGAAACGCGTACCTGGTTTGAATGGCTGACGCGCCCGAGTTGTAGTTGTGAAACTCCCACGCCGTCACGGTGCCGTCGTTCTTCACGCCGCTCGACACTTTGATCACGCCGGCAGGACGGAAGTAGGCCCACGTAAACTCCTCTTCTCGCGTCCACACGAGCTTCACCGGCTTGCCGGTCGCGCGCGCCAAACGGGCAGCCTCGATAGCGCACTCGCCCGTGTGCTTGCCGCCATACCCTGAACCCGTATCCGGCACGATCACACGTACGCTCTCTTCCGGAATGCGAAACGCTTCAGCCAACTCGCCTCGCACACCGAATGGCCGTTGCGTTCCCGTCCAAACCGTCAGCTTGTTGTCTTTCCACTCCGCAACCGCAGCTCGCGGTTCAAGCGGCGCGTGCGCGATGTAGGCGACCGTGTACGACTGCGAGACTTTCTTGTCTGCCGCAGCCATGCCTTCGCTGATCGAACCAATCGGGCGCCCGCCGCCGCCACGGCTCGGCGATGAATCGCGCTTAAGTAGCTCAAACAACTCCGCCGCTCCCGGCTGCGCCGGCGTCTTCCAATGAACGGCAATCGCTTTTTCCGCGCGTGCGGCTGTCCGCGGGTCCGGCGCGGTGATGCCGATGAAATCGCCGTCGCGCACGATGGTGACGCCGCTAATCGCTTCCGCGGCTTTCGTATCGGCCGAAACGAGTGACGAATTCAACGCCGGCGGGCGAACGATGCGGCCAAACAACATGCCCGGACGTTTCATGTCGGACGTGTACTCGTGTTTGCCGGTAACGAAATCGCGCGCGCCAACTTTCGGCACAGACGTGCCGGCGATCGTCCATTCCTTAACCGTCGTGACGCCCGTGTCCGGCGGGATCGTCTTGACGAGTTTCTGTCCCTTCGCGACGTCGCCGAAGGTCAACGATTTCGACGCATCGTGATTGACGAAACGCGCGTTGACGATGCGGACGTCAGCCGGCGCAACTTTCAACTGCTCCGCCGCCAGCGTAATCAGCGTCTCGCGCGCGGCGGCCGCGGCTTTGCGCAACTGCGGCGCCATCGTCGGCGTCGTGCGGCTCCCAAACGTGCCCGCGTCAAACGGAACCAGATCCGTGTCAGCCATCACCAACCGGATCGTGTTCACCGGAACGTGCAACTCTTCGGCGACAGCCTGGGCCAACGACGTGCGAATGTTCTGGCCCAGCTCGACCTTGCCGGTGAAAACTGAAACCGTGCCGCTCTCTTCGATGTGAATCCACGCGCCGATGTCGTTCGGCAGGCGCTGATCGAACCGGCCGCGTCCACCGGACTCGCCCTGCTCCTGCTGCACAGCCTGGGCGAGCAGGTTCGACGCCGGAACCAGCAGTGCGATGCCGCCGCTGAAGACTTTCAGAAACTGGCGCCGGTTGAAAGTGAAGTTGTAGATAGGATCGGCGAACAGTTCATAGCGCTCCAATTCGAGATTGAGTTCGAGGTCGTCGTTCATTTCCGCACCTCCTTCGCCGATGCAATTTCGATCGCTTTGACGATACGCAGGTAGGTCCCGCAGCGACAGACGTTGCGGTCCATCGCCTTCACGATCTCATCTCGTGAAGGTTTCGGGTTCTTCCTGAGCAGGCCGGCGCACGCCATGATCATCCCCGACGTGCAATAGCCGCACTGCATCGCGTCGGCTTCGATGAACGCCTGCTGGAGCGGATGGAGCTGACCGTCTTTCTCCAGTCCTTCGATCGTCGTGATCTGTTTGCCGGAGACTTTGCCGACCGGCATCGTACACGAGCGCGTCGTGACGCCGTCGACGAGCACCGTACACGCGCCGCATTGCGATTCGCCGCAGCCGTATTTCGTACCCGTGAGATTCAGATAATCACGCAAGACGGTGAGCAGGCTGGTTTGTGAGTCGACGTTCAGGGGCAGTTTTTTCCCGTTCACATTCAGTGACGTGACGTTAGCCATATCCGTATCCTCCGTGTTGCCAAATATCCTACCCCACTTCCCTAAAGCACTAGAAATGCGATAACTTGGCTGGTCGTTTATTCCACCACGAAAGTATGCCTGCATGAGCACAGTCACTGAAGAAGCCTCGGAATCAACTGAGCAAAAGACGAACAAATGGGTCTATCTTTTCGACGAAGGCCCCGGCGACGGCAAAGCGCTTCTCGGCGGAAAAGGCGCCGGCCTTTGCGAAATGACGCAGGCCGGATTGCCCGTGCCGCCCGGTTTGGTCGTAACTACCGAAGCCTGCAATGCCTTCTTCGACAACGATAAGTCGTTTCCCGAGGGACTTTGGGAACAGGTAAAGGAAGGCTTGATCCGGATCGAGGAGAAAGTCGGCAAGAAGTTCGGCGATCCGAAGAACCCGCTGCTCGTCTCCGTCCGATCGGGCGCGGCCTTCTCCATGCCGGGAATGATGGATACGGTCCTGAACCTCGGCTTGAACGAAGAAACGGTGCAAGGGCTCGCCGAGCAGACCGGCGACCTGCGTTTCGCGCTCGACGCGTATCGCCGCTTCGCATCATTGTTTGGCGAGATCGTGATGGGCGTCGCGCACGAGAAATTCGAACGCGTGCTCGATCGATTCAAAGCCCAAACGCAGGGCGGCCGCGACACCGATCTCAAAGCCGATCATCTGCGCGAGATCATCGCCGCCGAAAAACAGATCATACTTACCGAACAACAGGCGATCCCCGAAGACCCTTACGAACAACTGCAAGTCGCCATCAAGGCCGTCTTCAATTCGTGGATGGGACGGCGCGCGATCGATTATCGACGAGTGAACCGCATTCCCGATTCGTTAGGTACCGCCGTGAATGTGCAGGCGATGGTCTTCGGCAACATGGGCGCGGGAAGCGGCACGGGCGTAGCTTTCACACGCAATCCATCGACAGGCAAGAAAGAGCTGTACGGCGAGTACCTGCTGAACGCGCAGGGTGAAGACGTCGTCGCCGGTATTCGCACCCCTAACCCGATCGCTCAGCTCAAGAAAGAACTGCCCGAGGTCTATGAACGGTTTGCTTCAATCGCAAGCCTGCTCGAGAAGCATTACCACGACATGCAGGACTGCGAGTTTACGATCGAGCGCGGCAAACTCTGGATGCTGCAAACACGCACCGGCAAACGCAGCGGCGCCGCCGCCGTCCGCATCGCCGTCGACATGGTCTACGAAAAACTGATCGACAAGCCGACCGCGGTGCAACGAGTCACGCCGGAACAGCTCGACCAACTGCTGCACCCGACAGTCGATCCGAAAACGAACGCGACAGTGCTGGCGACCGGTTTGCCCGCAAGTCCGGGCGCCGCGCAGGGACAGGTTATCTTCAGTCCAGACGAAGCCGAAGAGATGGCGCGCGAAGGCAAGCAAGTGGTGCTCGTGCGTTTGGAAACGAGCCCTGACGACTTTCACGGCATGGTCGCGGCGCAGGCGATCGTCACCGCTCGCGGCGGCATGACGAGTCACGCGGCGGTCGTGGCGCGCGGCATGGGCAAGACCTGCGTCAGCGGCGCCCAGGCGATAAATATCGACTACAGCCAGCAACAGTTCACCGTCGAGGGCGCTGTTGTGACGAAAGGCGACTGGATCACCGTCGACGGTTCGACCGGCCGCGTCTTTCTCGGCCAGGTGCCGACGATTCAGCCGACTCTTGGCGATGACTTTTACAAGCTCATGACCTGGGCCGATAAGTTTCGCCGTCTGCGCGTACGCGCCAACGCCGACACGCCGCTCGACGCGAAAACGGCGCGACAGTTTGGCGCCGAAGGCATCGGACTCTGCCGCACCGAGCACATGTTCTTCGGAGACAAGCGGCTCGCCGCGATGCGCGAGATGATTCTTTCGGAGGGCGTCGGCGCGCGCGAAAAGGCACTCGAGAAACTGTTGCCGCTGCAACGCAGCGACTTCATCGGGATCTTTCGTGAGATGGCCGGCTTGCCGGTGACGATTCGCTTACTCGACCCACCGCTGCACGAGTTTCTGCCGAACGCGGAAGAACTCGGAACTGAACTGTCCGAGTTGAAGATGGCGTTGAAGGCTGCGTCATCGCTGACGGCGATGGACCAGATCCTCGACGAGATCGATCACAAGCGAGCGCTGCTGCGGCAAGTGATTCGCATTCGCGAAGCCAACCCGATGCTCGGTTTTCGTGGCTGCCGGTTGGGCCTGTTGTTTCCGGAGGTCACGCGCATGCAATGCCGCGCGATCTTCGAAGCAGCTTGCAAGGTGCAGGGCGAACGCAAGAAAGTCGAGCTCGAGATCATGGTCCCGCTCGTTTCGCTCAGCGAAGAGTTGCGTCAGCAATCGCTACTGATCCACGAAGTCGCGAAACAGGTGATGGGCGAACACGGCATGACGATCGAGTATCACGTTGGCACGATGATCGAGTTGCCGCGTGCGGCGCTGATGGCCGACCGCATCGCCGCCCATGCAGATTTCTTCTCATTCGGCACGAACGACCTGACGCAGACGACGTTTGGCTTGAGCCGCGACGACTCCAGCCGTTTTCTACCAAACTACATCGAACGTAAGATCGTCAAAGACGATCCGTTCCAGGTTCTCGATCGCGACGGCGTGGGACAGTTAATACGGTACGGCGCCGAGCGTGGCCGCAGTGTGAAGCCTAATCTCAAGGTCGGCATCTGCGGCGAGCACGGCGGCGATCCACAATCGATCGCGTTCTGTAACGAGATCGGCCTCGACTACGTGAGCTGTTCGCCGTTCCGCGTACCAGTCGCCCGCCTGGCGGCGGCGCAGGCTTCGTTGAACCCGGCCGTCGAAACAACGATCAGTTCGCAGGTTTAGCCGTTTCTTCCTGACTTATCATTCCGTAAATCCGTGTTCTCATGTGAGGTGCGCTTTGAGCTGCGTCCGCAGTAAGACACGGATTTTCATAAACACGTATGCCTACGTCGAAAGATCTGCAAGAGCTACTCGAACGCATCCAGCTTCGACTGGACGAAAGCTTCGTCGGCATCGGCTCGGAAGTCGCCGATCTGCCTCCTGAAGATCTGGCAGAGCTTCTCAACCAGCTTCGTCTTTCAGACGCAGCGGCGATCGTTTCGATGCTGCCGCTCGCGCGCTGTATCGAGATCTACGACCAGCCTACCATGCGTCGCCGCGCCGCGATTCTTCAACAATTGGACCCAGCCCGTGTCGCTGCGATTCTCGAAGGCCTTTCCGCTGACGAGCGCACAGACGTGATCCAGAAGATGGGCCTGCACCAGCGGCATCGCATCCTGCCGAATATCTCGCCTGACGTACGAACGGAGTTGGAAGACCTGCTCCAGTATCCGGACCATACGGCCGGCGGCATCATGACGACCGAGTTTGTGCGGCTCGATCCGAAGATGACAGTCGCCGAAGCGCTGAAACACATCCGCTCTGTCGCGCAGGAGAAGGAATCGATCTACGCGTGCTACGTCATGGACCCGGAGACGGACAAGCTCCTCGGCGCGGTCTCGTTGCGCGACCTGGTGATGGCCGAACTCGATCGGCCGGTCGTCGCAGTCATGCGACGCAAGCCGATCACGGTGAACGCACTCGACGATCAGGAAAACGTCGCCGAGAAGATTGGAAAGTACAACCTGCTTGCGGTGCCGGTCGTCGAGCAGGACGGAAGCGTCGTTGGGTTCGTCACGGTTGACGACGTAATCGACGTCTTGATCGAAGAACAGACGGAAGACATTCTGCGCATGGCCGGGGTCGAGCCGGGCGCGATGGACAAGCCGTATTTCGACAACCCGATCCTGCGCGTCGTGCGCAAACGCATCGGCTGGTTGCTGTTACTTTTTGTCGCGGGGATGTTGACGAGTGCGGTGTTGCACCGGTTCGAATCAGTGCTTGCGCAGGTAGTGGCGCTGGCGTTCTTCATTCCGCTGCTGATCGGCACTGGAGGCAATGCGGGTGCGCAAACGGTGATGACTGTGATTCGAAGTCTGGCGTTGGGAGAAGTTGGGGTGAGGCACGCGTGGCGTGTGGTCGCACGCGAGGCGACGACCGGCGCCCTCGTCGGGTTACTCGTGGCGCCGATCGCTTTCGTCCAAGCTCTTTTTTGGCGTGCCTCGCTGCCGCTAGCTCTAACGGTTTCCGTAACGATGTTCGCGATCTGCATTTGGTCGACGGCCGTTGGATCGTTAATACCAATTCTGGCCCAACGGTTTGGCGTCGACCCCGCAGTTCTCTCAGCGCCGCTGATCACGACCCTCGTCGACGCCACCGGCCTGGTTATCTACTTCACTATCGCCAAGCTAATCCTCGGTATTTGAACCACGGATTAAAACTTGTACTTCAACGCAAACTGCATCTGTCGCGACGAACCCGAGTCGCCGGTTGGGAAACGCGTGTTCGTGATCCGGCCAAAGGTTCCGAGCGGGCCAACCACGCGGTTCGGCTGCCCGAAGTTCGCATGATTGAACACGTCGAAGACCTCCCAACGAAACTCAATCAACTGCGTCTCACTCAGTTTCGTCTTTTTGATGAGCGAAACGTCCGTATTGTTGAACCTCGGACCGATCACGACATTGCGGCCCAGGCTGCCAAAGCGTCCCACCGGCACGACGAACGGCGAGATGTCGAACCATTGGTCCGGCGTCCCGATGATCTCGATCGGGCCAGTAACGTCAGGCCGCACAGTGTTGTTCGTGCCGGTGAACGTCCCGTTATTGACGACGATGTTCACCGGGTTGCCACTCTGCGACTGGACGATCGTCGATAACTGCCACCCTTCCTTGAGCTGATTGCCGCGGAACGGCAGTTCATACAGCCCGCTGATCACGAAACGATGACGCGCATCGAAGTCCGAAAGACCGCGGCTGTCGCGGACGTTGTAGCTGTCCTGAATCACCACGCCCTGGCTGTTCAGCGAGTTGTAATCGATCGACTTCGAGAACGTGTACGAAGCGTTGAACTGGAACCCACGCGAGAACCGCTTCGTCGCGGTCAACCAGGCGGCGTTGTAACTCGAATTGCCGGTGCCTTCGATCTGGACGATGTTGTTCAAGGTCGCGCCAGGACGAATGTCACTCGACGACGAGACGCTGCCAAACGGTCGCGCTCCGCCATTGATCGGCTGGTTGATGTTGCGAGAAAGGCGAAGGTGCGTGCCCTTCGATCCGAAGTAGCCGAGCGTTATGCCGAGATCGTTTCCCAGCTCACGTTGGATGTTCAGGTTCCACGACTGAACGTACGCGTTGTCGAAGTTCGAATCGACGTTCGCAGGAGCAAGACCTGCGGCGCCTGCCACCAGCAGCGCGTTCGTGAACGTTATCGGCCCTGTGAACGTCAACGGCGTCGCCAAAGGAGGATTCGAAGTTAGCGGCGTCACGACGTTGGTTACCGGTTGGTCCGTCAGGATGGAGTAAGCCGCGCGGACCGAAGTCTTGCCGTCTCCGAATGGATCCCACGCGATGCCGACTCGCGGTTGGAAGTTCTTGTTGTTCTCTTCATAGACCTTGTCGATTCCGGAACCGACGCGAACTAATTCTCGCGTCGCGGGATCGAAAACTACGAAGCGGTCATAGCGCTCGGTGGGCGTCATGTTCCAGTCGTAGCGCAGGCCCAGTTCCAACGTCAGGTTCGGACGCACTTTGTAATTATCTTGCACGAAGAACCCGAACGCGTTCTGGATGATCGCGCTCGAACGATCGCCAAGCGTGACGCTGAACCCGTTTGCGTTGCCCGTCAGGAAGCTGTTTACGTTTGCGAAGGTAAATGCGCCGGTGTCGAGTTGGAAGTTGTTGTTGTAAAACCGTCTTGCCTCACCACCAAACTTGAATGAGTGGTTCCCTCTCAGATAGCTAACTGTATCGCTGACGACGACGGTCGTGTCCGCTCGGCCCTGCGGAAAACCAGTAGGGCCGCCGAGGTTGAAGACAAAGCCGGTGATGCTGATTTGCGGCAAACCGATATCGTTGTTGACGCCGTTGTTGATGCCGAAGTCAGCCGGATTGAGCTGTGCGTTCGGCGTGAAGGTGATGTTGATGCGGTTGAAGCCGAGGCGCGCCTCGTTGGTCAGGCTTGGACCAAAAATGTGCGTCTCGTTTAACGTGAAGATTTGACGCCGCGACTGGCGAGTGTCGCCAAAGCCCGGCATCGTGTTGCCCTGAAGGTTCGGCTCGCCACGCTTATCTTTCTGATGAGCGTAGTAGCCGTGGATGCGATCGTTGGCGCTGATGTCGTGAGTTACGTCCCCGGTGAACTGGTCGATGTTGACAGGCGCGGTTCCGGAGCCGGCAAACCGGCCAGTGGCAACGTTGTTGACGGTGTCGACGCTGGTGGCCAGCGGAATCAGCGGTAAGAGTTTCAAAACTGTGGGGTTCGTAACCGAAGCGCGCTGCGCGTCAGTCAACACGTTGCTCGTTAAGGTCAGGCCCTGTCGCTGCCGCGTACCTTCGTAGCTGAAGAAAAAGAAGGTCCGGTTCTTTCCTTTATAGCCGAAGATTGGACCGCCCTCGCCGAAGTGCGGCAGGTTCAATGGGCCGCCGATGTTGAAGCCGAATTGATTTCGCTTGAACGGCGGCGGTTCAGTGGTGCGATCGAAGAAGTTACGAGCGTCGAGGAGGTCATTGCGCAGAAACTCGAACGCTTCGCCGTGATATTCGTTGTTGCCTGAGCGAGTGGCGATGTTCACGATCGCGCCGGAGTTTCGACCGTATTCCGCGCTGAAGGTCGAGTTGTCGACCTTAAACTCCTGCACGGTATTGATTGACGGCTGGAACGTGATCTGGTTCTGGACCATGTCGTTGAGGTTGACGCCGTTAATCATGAAGTTAACGGTGTCTTCGCGATTGCCGGCGGTGTTGAAGGCAAATGAGCCCTGGCCGCGCAACGGGGCCGTCAAGAAACCGTTCTGAGGTGGCGTCACCGAACCGGGTATCAACAGACCGAGGTCGACGAAGTGACGGCCGTTGAGCGGGATTTCCTGCACCGTGCGTTGATTGATGACCGTGCCGACCGAAGTTGTCGTCGTCTCGATAACCGGCACGTCCGAAGAGACGAGCACCTGTTCCGAGATGGCGCCGACGTCCATTTGAAAGTTCTGCACCACGTTCTTCGCGACCTCGATCGTCACTTGATCGGCGACCTGGGTCTTGAATCCCTGAATTTTCACTTCGACGGAGTAAACACCCGGCGGCAGTGCCGCGACCTGATAGTTTCCATCGCTATCGGTTTGGGTGGTCCGCTCGGCGGACGTGGCTCGGTTCCTGACGGTCACGCTGGCATTCGGCAGCACCGCGCCTTTAGCGTCAGTTACTGTTCCCTGGAGAAGGGCGGTTGATTGGCCCAGTGCTGAAGGAGTCGCCAGGAAAGCGGCTACCAGCATCAAGACCGGGAAGAACAATGCGATCCTTGTGCGAAGCATAAATACCTCCTAAACATTGCGGGTGGGCTACTTTTCAAAAAATCAGGGGAGGGTGGCTAAGCCCCATCAAGCAACGGCGATGCCGTAACCACGGATCAGATCGGTGAAGATTTGCTCAGCAAAACGAAATTCTTCCCCGATTCAAAATCCAAAAACTACAACCCCATCCGAAAACCCAGAAACTCTCTCAGCGCCTGCTCCATCGCGTCGAACGACTCTGCGCAAAAAAGGATCGCCTGGAAGTGCGTCGGGTCGTAGACGTGGTTGGCCGCAGCGTCGAGATCGAGTGGCAGAAGTTCCGCTTTGTGCATCTCCGCCAGCTCTCCTGCCGATGAGAGCAAGCCCGTTCCGTATGCTTTGATCCGCCCGTCCTCACGCAGCACGCCAAACTCGATCGTGAACCAGTAGACACGGGCCAATCGATCCAGTTCGGCGGCGTCAGTCGTGCGCCTTACGGCTTCGCCAAACAGCCGGTTCAGTTCCGCAAGGCGCGGGCTCGCAAGCGTCACGGCGTGGCCGATGATTTCGTGCGCGACGTCCGGCTCGGGTGTGTAAAGCGGCGTGGAGTGATGGCGAATGTACTGCGTACAAAGAAACACTCCATTAGCGAGCGACTCGAGGAAGATCCGCGGCTCGACGAGCCCCGCCACCGGTTCGAGCTTGAAACCGCTGATGGCCTCTACTTTCCGCGTGACTTCGCTTAGCTGCGGGATGCGGTCGGTGTCGAAGTCGAGCCGCTCGAGACAAGCGAGATACTCGGCGCACGCGTGTTCACGGTGCGCTGGTCCGAGCGCTTGCCAGATCGTTTGCCAGACGCCGTGTTCGAGCTCGGTGTATGGTGCGGCAGGTATCGGCTCGCCGGCCCGGTAACTGCTGGCGATTTGAGCGATGGCGTTGCGGCGCGCGCGGTACTCCGGATCGCGAAAACCGGGGTGGTCTGGGTCGAGATCGACGAGACGTAACTCGACGTGGTCCTGTAAGACTGGTCTGGTTTCAGTGGCAATCATGGATTCTTCCCTCGTTGAATAAAAGGCAATAAAAAACCGGCCACCAATCCTCTGGAAGGATTGATGGCCGGTTTTAGGAATCTTGTCTAAAGTGCTAGATGTTCAGCATCCGACAGCCCATCGCCCGACCGCTCCTTCCAGTGAAGAGCGGGCCGTAATAGTAATAATAGCGATACAGGCTCTGGTTCATACTGACTTCTCGCGAGCACAGATTAATCAAATCCGCGTCTCTTAGTCAAACTTTAAAGTTTGGCGCGTCGCGAAAAACTCAGCCCAGGCGTCACCTTTATTGTTCAACAGCTCCGGGACGTTGGTGATCGTGAAGTCGGTGATCTTCACTCCCTGCGAGACCTGTTTCCACGTCAACGGCATCGACACAGTCGCTTTTGGCTTAGCCCGCGCTGTGAACACCGAAGCGAGACTCTTGCCGCGCGCGTTCTGCATCCAGTCGACATACACCTGCGTGCTCTTGCGCTTGGCGATGGTCCGTTCAACCGTGGCGATCTTCGGCGCGCGTCTCGCAACCTCGCCCGCCAACAGCTTCGCAAACTCCGCCACCTGCTCGTATTCGTTCGCCGGTTTCAAAGGCACGTACACATGCAGGCCCGAAGAGCCTGAAGTCTTGGGAAAGACTTCCAACCCAATCTCATCGGCAACTTCCTTCACTACCAGCGCAACCTGTAACACGTTCTCCCACGGCGCGCTCTTCGGATCGAGGTCGATGGCGATCCAGTCAGGTTTGTCGAGATGTTTGACCGTCGAGTGCCAGGGATGCTGCTCGATGTTTCCGAGATTGACGAAATGGATAACCGATCCAATCGTCGAGAAGACCGCGTAATCGAGATCACGGCCTTCCTGGTTAGTCAGCCTCTTTGTCTTGATAAACTCCGGCGCGCTTTCGAGGTCCTGTTGGAAAAACATCGGCGCGTTGATGCCGCGGGGCCATCGTTGCAGGATCGCCGGACGGTCCTTCAGGTACGGCATGAGGTAATCCGAGACCTTGAGATAAAAGCAGAGCAGGTCAAACTTGGTGAGCTTTTCGTCGGGCCAGTAAATACGATCGAGGCTCGTAACCGACACCTGCTCGCGCCCGATCTTCACGATTAAATCGCCCTTGGGCCGATCCAGGCCCAAAAATTCCTGGACCGTGACGATCATTCCACCCTTTTGTCGCGTTCTCTTCACCGTCATGTGAGTAAGTATAGTGCCTCAGATCTATTTCGGAGGTATATGTAATGCGTAGACGAACCATCACGGGCGCGTTGATACTGATAACTTTTGCGTACCTCGCCGTGGCGGCGACTGGCACCGCCCCGCAAACTGTCACCTACACGCTCGACTCTAGCCGCAGTAAGTTCATGGCCCATGCTGATCGCAGTGGCCTGCTATGGTTCAAAGGCAAGGACCATCACCTGGCTGCGAGCGAGTTCACCGGCGAGGTCGGAATCACTCCGCAGACGATCACGCCCGCGTCGTTGCGTTTGGTCGTGAAGGCGGCTTCGTTACATGAGACCGGAGCGGCGTTTACGGAACCACAGAAACAGATCATCAACAAGGAGTTGAAAGAGATCGTGCTGCATCCGGATCAATATCCGGAGATCACTTTTCAGAGCACGAACGTGACCGCGAAGGCGGCGGGCACAGACCGCTACGAAGTGAAGATCGATGGCAATCTGACTTTGCACGGCGTGACGCGACGCATCACGATCCCTGCCGTCGTGACGTTGAACGGAAACGATTTAAGAGCAGTGGGAGAGTTTGAAATTGACCGCGACGACTTCAAGGTGAAGGCCACGTCGGCGTTTCACGGACTAGTGCGCGTCAGCGGCGAGGTCGAGTTCGAGTTCGACATCGTGGGCCATCGGCAGTAACTATTCGCTGTAGCCGTTTGGATGTGACTGCATCCAGCGCCAGGCAGAGTCGATGATGACGCGCAGGTCCTGAAACTGCGGTTGCCAGCCGAGTTCCCTTTTGATCTTGTCTGAACTAGCGATCAAGACCGCGGGATCCCCCGCCCGCCGCGGCCCAATCCGAACACGGATTTCTTTGCCGGTAACTGCCTGAGCGGTTTCAATGACCTCACGCACGCTGTAACCATCGCCGCCGCAACCCAGGTTGTAGATCGCACTTTGTGTTGACCCTTTTAGTGCAAGGATATGCGCGCGCGCCAGATCGATGACGTGGATATAGTCTCGGAGACAAGTGCCGTCAGGAGTCGGATAATCGTCGCCATAGATCTCGACGTGAGGCCGTTTGCCGGTAGCCGCTTGTAATGCTATCGGAATGATGTGGCTTTCCGGATCGTGATCTTCGCCGCACTTTTCACTCGCTCCGGCGGCGTTGAAGTATCGCAGCGAGACGTATTTCAGACCGTAGGCGCGTTCGTACCAATGCATCGCCTTTTCAAACGCGAGCTTTGATTCCCCGTATGGATTGGTCGGGTTGTTGGGCGCGGTTTCGTAGATCGGTTGCGACTCAGGCTCGCCGTAAGTTGCGGCTGTCGAAGAGAAGACGATCTGTTTGACGTCGCACTCGAGCATCGTGTCGAGCAGCGCGAGACCGGCGACGACGTTGTTGTGATAGTACTTCGCCGGGTTCTGTGTCGACTCACCGACCAGCGAATGAGCAGCCATGTGAATCACGGCTTCGACGCGATGCTCTGTCAATGCTTGTCGCAGCGTGCTCGCATCGAGCAGATCGCCTTTGACGAAACGAGCGCCTTCGACTACGGCCCCACGATATCCTTTGATCAGACTGTCGTAGACGACTACTTCATGTCCGTCTTTGACCAGCTCTTCGCTAACCACACTACCGATATAGCCGGCGCCTCCGGTAACAAGCACACGCATGCGACTAACCCTCCTTGATCTAATGAACTAAAATTTTTAGGAAATGGCGACGTTGGGTTGGGTTGCCGCAGTGCCAGCCTGTAGGGAATCGGAAGCAATGTAATAGAGGATACGCCCGCAGTTATCGCACGTGATCACTTCTTCGCCGCGCCGTATCTCCGCCATCACCTGCGGCCGCAGCGCCATGAAACATGCGCTACACGAACGGTTCCGCGCCTCGGCCACAGCCACGCCGTCGCGAATGCGCGCGCGAATCCTTGAATACATGCCGCTCATCGCCTTCGGCAGATTGGCAAACACCTCTTCACGCTGGATTCGCGATGATGCAAGACGTTCCGACTGCGACTTCGTCTCCTCGTCAAACAACTTCAGCCGGGCTTCACGATCGGAATTCAAAGTCGCAATTTCATCGGCTCGTTCTTTCAACGATGCTTCCGCTTGTTCGAGTACATCCATCTGCTCGAGTATTTGCGTTTCGAGCGCCGAGATCTGTTTGCGCGCGGCGTCGGCTTCACGAATGGCGGCGGTGTACTCGTCCTGCTTCTTTGAGGACATCAGGTTTCGCTCAGCGCGTTCGGCACGGCCGCGTTGATCGATCACTTCGGTTTCAAGGCGGGCGCGATTGTGTTTGGCTTCGTCGCGGCGGCTTTCGAGGGCCCTGATCTCAAAAGCGCGCCGATCGAATTCCGCTTCGATTTCGGCGCGCCTTTCTGGTATCGCTTCCAGGTCTTTTTCTAGTTTCCGTATGGTTGTATCCAGATTCTGCAGAGCGATTAACTTCTCTAATTCCGCTTTCACTCTTTATGCACTCCTCAAAAGATCAGGGCTGTAAATGACCGCTTTCATCGTGTGCGATCATCACACAACCCACTCGTTCGGCGCAAGCGCACTCCGAGAGAAGGCGTATTAGAGCATTAAATCGGGCCGCGAACCGGACGCGAAATCCTGACGCGCGGCGTTCTAATACGCATCGGCCGCATTTTCACGTCGATTGCCGGTACGGACGGAATCCGGATTTGCGGCATGTCGACAGTGATATCGGGCATCGGTATCTCAATGTCCATAATCGTCGGGATCTCGATGCGCGGAATCACGATCCGGCGGCCCATCTGCGGCCGTCCGGGAGCGGGGGTAAAATCGCCCTGACGCGGCGTTACGCGAATCGTTTGTTGAGTCTTATTACGAATGATGGTCAGCGAGACGTCGCCTTCTTTCTTGTTGTTGGCGACACGGGAAACATCTCCCGGTGAATCGACCTCTTCGCCGTCGATCGCGGTTATCACGTCGCCTGCTCTCACGCCCGCTTTCGCTGCCGGGCCGTCGTCAGTCACGGCAGTGACAAGGACGCCCTTAGCAACGCCGAAGTAATCAGCGAGCTGCTTGTTCAGTTGCATCGTGCTGACGCCAAGGCGGCGGCCGTTTGCGAGAATGAACGTCAGGTCGCCAAAATCGTGGTTGCCGAATTCAAACTTGTCCATCAATGGAGTCTGAAATTTCCACGTTTTGGGCTCCAGCTTGAAGTCTTTTAGTTTGTTGGAGAACAGATCGTGGGCGACGCTGAAATTGTTTCGCTTGCCCATCGTGGCGGTGAGCTCCTGCTCGGCGCCGCCGCGGCTGACCGTGACGCGCACGGACTGATCCGGCGCGATCTCCGAAACCAGCCGGTTGAGCTTGCGCACGCTGGTGATGTTCTCGTTATCGAGACGAAGAATCACGTCGTCTTTCTTCAAGCCCGCCTTCTCAGCCGGGCTGCCCTGAACGACCTGCGTGATGCCTACGCCGCGCGGCTGGCTCATGTGGTAGCGCGCCATGTTTTCACGGTTGATGTTTTCGGCGTAGACGCCCAGATAACCGCCATCCGTGAACAGTGAAAACTGGCTTACGAATGGCTCATCGGGCTCGTCGGGCGGCTCAGGTGGAGTTTGGGGCTGTTGAGCGAGCGCCAAACCGGTAGTCAGAATTAGAGCAACCAGAAATCCGATCGAGTATTTGACTTTCATACAGATTTCCTCCGGAAGAGTTTTGCCCTTACACGCGGCACTCCCACCGGTAGTTCCAAAAAATTTCGTTAAATCTGTGTGTGGGGTTTGTAGACCTCAGTGCGGCCGGCGAGCTCGACGGCGATCTTCCCTTCGGTGTGGGCCAAATCGAGGTGGGCGACGGCTTCCGACACGGCGAGAAACTTGTGAACGTCGTCTGCGCCCGGGAACATCTCCTGGCCGACTTGCCACGCCGTGACGCCGCTCTTCTTGACGAGACTGATGACTTGCGCCTGCCGCTCCTGAAACGCGCGGAAGTAACGGTTGAAAAGCTCGTCGTAATCGTGAATCGCGTCGCCGTGACCGCCGTAAACCAGGGTCGGCGAACACGCGCGAAGACGCGCGAGACTGACCATATATTCGGCAAGCGACGGGAAACGGCGCGACGGATCGACGGGATCGGGCGAGAGCACCGGGTTCGGAGTTATCCGTTTCAAAACACAGTCGCCGGCAATCAGCGTGCGGTCTGCCTCGCGGAAAAATGAGCACGAACCTGGCGTGTGTCCGGGCGTGTGAAGAACACGCAGACTGCCCGATTCAAATTCGAGTTCCGCTTCGTCTTTCAACGACACGCATTCGTTGTCGCTGAGCGAGTCGGCATACTCGCGCATGCCTTCGTACATGCGCCGCATCAGTTTGAGCTCTTTCTCGGGAACGCCGGCGCGCTCCAGGAGGGCACGATGTTCGTCGTACTCGAGCCGGCTGTGACGATGGCCGCTTTCCCAGTCGTGAACGAAAACCTTCGCGTCTTTTGCTTCGTCGCGGACTGACTTCGCGAGGCCGCAATGATCTTCGTGTGCGTGCGTGAGAACGATGCGGCGGATGTCTGAAATGAGGAAACCCGCGGCGCGGAGTCCCGCGCGCAGTGCGTCGGCAGTCGCTTTAGTCTTCGGTCCGGTGTCGATGATCGTGATCGGATCTTCAGCGATCAGATAAACGTTCACCGGACCGATGTAGAACGGCGTCGGAAGCGAGATGGGAATGACGCGCATTTCAGGCCACGGATCGCGATTCGATTTAATAGACGTACTTGTTCGCTTTGATCAACTCATCCGCGATTCGTTGACGCGCGGCAATGGCGTTCATCGGCTGCAACTTGGTGAAACGTCGCAGCGCCGCCAACAGCGTCCGCAACTCATCGCCTTCCGACATACCCGCCAACGTGTTCTTCGCCTTCCCTTCGATGCGCTGTACGGCGTCGTTGCAGAACACGCGCGTCATGTCGATATAGCGTTCAACCGCCGCTTCGCCCTGCGACTTCGCCAGCTTCCGCGTTCGCAATATCGACGTCTCCATCGCATACGTGTCCATGATGATGTCCGCGATGCCCATCAGGATCTCCTGCTGGTCGCCAAGTTTCATCATGTACTTCTGCGCCGCGGTTCCAAGCGTCATCAACGCAACCTTCTTCGCGTTCTTTGCCAACTTCTCTTCGACCGCCAACAGCGCGTCGTCATCGTCGAAGCCGCCCATCGCCGGCGACAACACCTCATCCATCAATGCCTGCGCGGCAGGCAACAGCGCCAGGTTTCCACTCAGAGCGCTTTTCATCAATCGCCCAGGAATCAACATCCGGTTGATCTCGTTCGTACCCTCGAAAATGCGATTGATCCGCGAATCGCGATACGCTCGCTCGGCCGGATAGTCGGCGGAGTAACCGTATCCACCGTAAATCTGCACCATCTCGTCAACGACGTAATCGCAGTACTCGGAGAGCGCGACTTTGATGATCGAACACTCCGCCGCGTACTCCTCAATCGCACGCAACCGCGCGTCCATGTCCTTCGGATCGACCGTGTTCAGACGCTCTTCGACCATGCCCAGCGTGCGATAGATCATCGACTCGCCAACCCACGTGCGAATCGCCTGTTCCGCGAGCTTAGCCTTGATCGCTCCAAAGGACGAGATCGACTTCCCAAACTGATGCCGCTCGTTCGCGTAACGCGTCGATTCATGGACCATCAGCTTCATGCCGCCAACGCACATCGCGCCGAGTTTGAAGCGGCCGATGTTCAGCACGTTGAAAGCAATCTTGTGGCCCTTGCCGACCTCGCCGAGCAGGTTCTCGACCGGCGTGCGAACGTCGGAAAGCACGAGCGCCGTAGTGCTCGAGCCTTTGATTCCCATTTTGTGCTCTTCGGCGCCAGAGCTCAGACCCGGCTGGCGCTCTACGATGAACGCGCTGAGCTTGTCGCCGTCGACCTTCGCGAACACGATGAAGATGTCGGCGAAGCCGCCGTTGGTGATCCACATCTTCTCGCCGTTAAGAATGTATTCCTTGCCGTCGTCGCTCAAACGCGCGGTGGCTTTCCCCGACATGGCGTCAGATCCGGCGCCCGCTTCGGTCAACGCATAAGCCGTGATCAGTTTGCCGGCAGCGATCTCCGGCAGGTACTTCTTCTTCGCCGCTTCGGTGGCGAAGTAAACGATCGGCAACAAGCCGATGCCGCTCTCGGCGCCGAGCGTGGTCGCGAACGAAGCCGAACGGCCGATGTTCTCGCCGATGAGCGCGCCGCTTGTTTGATCGAGGCCGAGGCCGCCGTACTCTTCGGGAATATTTGCCCCGATCAATCCCAGGTCCGCTGCCTGGGCGATGAGTTCGCGCGACAGTTTCCAGTCGTGCTTTTCAAGCTCGCCGATACGAGGACTGACTTCGTTGTCGACGAACTGCCGCGTCGTCTCGGCAATCATCCGATGCTCTTCGGTGAAATCTTCCGGCGTGAAGATATCGTCCGGCTGGCGCTCTTCAATGAGAAACGCACCGCCTTTGATTAGCTGCTTTTGTTCGGCTACGGCTGACATTGAGTTCGTCCTCCTACTCACTAAGCTGCAATTCGTTCAAAAATTCCCGCGGCGCCCATGCCGCCGCCGACACACATCGTAACCATTCCATAACGGCCGTTACGCCGCTCCAGCTCGCGCAGGATGCTGGCGGTCAGTTTCGCGCCCGTGCAACCGAGCGGATGGCCCAACGCGATCGCGCCGCCGTTGACGTTCACCTTTTCAGGGTCGAGCCCCAATGTCTTCATGACCGCCAACGACTGCGCCGCAAACGCCTCGTTCAACTCAATCACGTCAATGTCGTTGAGCGTCAACCCCGCGAGCTTCAACGCTTTAGGAATGGCAAACACTGGACCGATGCCCATTTCCTCGGGCGGACAACCGGCGGTTGCGTACGCTACGAACCGCGCCATCGGCCTTGCGCCCAACTCTTTCGCCCGCGCGTCAGACATCACGATCGCGGCGGCGGCGCCGTCTGACATCTGCGACGCGTTGCCGGCAGTAATCGTGCCCTTCACGTGAAACGCCGGTTTGAGTTTTGCGAGACCTTCTGGAGAGGTGTCGCGCCGCACGCCTTCGTCTTTATCAAACACGACTTCGCGCCGTTGCTTCTTGCCTTTTTCGTCCAGCTCTTCGAGGACGACGTTCAGCGGCACGGTCTCGTCGGTGAACTTCCCGGCGTCAAGCGCCGCGGCTGCGCGTTGATGCGAGTGCAGCGCAAATTCATCCTGCTCGTCGCGCGTCACTTCATACTTGCGCGCGACGTTCTCGGTTGCGAGGCCCATGCTGAGATAGAAGTCGGGATAGTGCTCGACCAGGTAGGGGTTGGGCCGAATTATGTGACCGCCCATGGGGATCATCGACATCGTTTCCAGTCCGCCCGCGACAATCACCTCGGCGCTGCCGGTCCTGATGCGATCCGCGGCCATCGCGATCGACTGCAAACCCGACGAGCAGAAACGATTGATCGTCATCGCACTGGTCTCGACCGGCAGGCCGGCGCGAATCGCCGCCGCGCGTGCGACGTTCATTCCCTGCTCCGCTTCGGGCATCGCGCAACCCATGATCACGTCTTCGATCTGCGACGTTTCGAGACCGGGCACGCGATCGATGGCTTCCTTGATCACAGCCGCGCCCATTTCGTCGGGTCGCGTCGTTCTCAACGTGCCGCGCGGCGCTTTGCCCACTGCTGTTCTTACTGCGGATACGACTACTGCATCTCTCATAATTAATTCCTTAACGGCTTACCCGTCTTCAACATATGCGCGAGCCGTTCCTGCGTCTTGCGCTTGCTAACGAGCGACAGAAACGCCTCGCGTTCGAGGTCCAACAAGTACTGCTCGGAAACGCGCGTCGGATGATTCAGGTCGCCGCCCGTCAGGATACGCGCGAGCTGCTCGCCGATCTCTGCGTCGTGGTCAGAAATATATCCGGCGCGTTTCATCTGGTGAATGCCGAGTTTCAACGTCGAGAGCGCCGGCAGTCCCAGTGCGAGTATATCGGTTCGCGGTTGCGGCTGAACGTAGCCGCTCGCCGACAACGCCAGGACTTCCTTCTTCGCGTCGGCGATCAGACGATCCGCATTCATCGAAATCGTGTCGTCCGCCGACAGAAAGCCCAACGCTCTCGCTTCTTCAGCGGACGTCGCGACTTTCGCGAGTGCGATCGTCTCAAACGCGCGCTTCACAAACGGGAACGGATCCGCGTCGTCGACGCCCTTCGGAATCGAATCCAGTGCGCGCAGCAGCATTTCCTTCGTGCCGCCGCCCGCCGGAATGATTCCGACGCCGACCTCGACGAGACCGATGTACGTCTCGGCCGCCGCCCTAACACGATCGCCGTGCAATACCATCTCGCAACCGCCGCCGAACACCATCTGAAACGGCGCGACGACGACAGGCTTTGGCGAGTAGCGCAGACTCATCGTTGCGTTCTGGAAAACCCGGCCCATCATGTCGAGCTCGTCCCAGTTTTCTTCCTGCGCCTCCATCAGCATCAGCATGATGTTGGCGCCGACGCAGAAGTTCACGCCCTGATTGCCGACTACGAGTCCGAGAAAGTTCTTCTCGACTTCGGTCAGTGCAAACTTCAACATCTGAAGCGTGTCCCCGCCGATGGCGT
Source organism: Acidobacteriota bacterium (assembly GCA_046732535.1). Lineage (GTDB taxonomy): Bacteria > Acidobacteriota > Blastocatellia > Pyrinomonadales > Pyrinomonadaceae > PSRF01. Next base: position 8,721 of record JBKPNH010000149.1, on the reverse strand, counting down.
TCATCTTTGAATGAAACTCGAGACACGCAACGCCGTCGCCGATGTCGATCAGCGAAGCGCCGGCGTTCTTCTTGATCACGCCCGTTCGATCTTTAACTGACTTGAGGATCAGTACGCCCGGCGGATCCGCGAGTGGAAGGTACTTGCCCGCGGCGAAGTCGAAGTAGAACTGTTGGCCGTCTTCCTTCTTGTAGAACGACTTGGCGCCGGACTCCAGCATCTGCTCGACGTTTGCCGGCACCGTCATTCCTTCTTCCTTCATGCGCGCAACTGACTTCTCGACGCCCATCGCGTCCCACGCCTCGAACGGTCCCAACTCCCAACCGAAGCCCCAACGCATCGCGCGATCGACTTCGACGACGTTGTCGGCGATTTCAGGGATACGCTTCGCGGCGTAGATCAGCGTGCGCGTCATTGTCTTCCACAGGAATGCGCCGACGCGATCTTTGCCCCACGTCAACGTCTTCAAACGTTCGGAGACGTCGTCGATGTTCTTCGCCATATCGAGCGAAGGAAGTTTCACTTTTTCGGACGGGCGGTAATCGAGCGTTGCGGTGTCGAGCGCCCAGATCTCGCGTTTGTCACCCTCGCCCTTTTGCTTCTTGTAGAAACCGGATTTCGTCTTGTTGCCGAGCAGTCCGCGCTCGACCATCTTCGCGAGCACTTCAGGAACGACAAACATCTCGCGCTCTTCGTCGTCGGGAAGCGCTTCGTAAAGGTTCTTGATGACGTGATGAAAGACGTCCAGTCCTACGAGGTCAAACGTGCGGAAGGTTGCACTCTTCGGGCGGCCGACGGCTGGACCCGTCATCTTGTCGACTTCTTCGATCGAGTAACCGTCGTCGAGCATCGTCTTGATCGTGTGCAGCGCGCCGAACGTGCCGATGCGGTTCGCGATGAAGTTTGGACGGTCCTTTGCCGGGACGACGCCTTTGCCGAGTCGTTGATCGAGAAAGCCGAAGAGGAAACAGGAGACTTCGGGCCTGGTCCATTCGGTGCGAATGATCTCGACGAGATGCAGATACCGCGGCGGATTGAAGAAGTGGACGCCGACGAAGTGTTGCTTGAAGTCGTCGGAGCGCCCGTCGGCGAGCAAGTGAATGGGAATGCCGCTGGTGTTTGAGGCGACGATCGCGCCCGGGCGTCGATGCTGTTCGACTCTTTCATAGAGCGAGCGTTTGATGTCGAGGTTCTCGACGACAGCTTCGACGATCAGATCGCAGTTCTTGATCTTCTCAAGATCATCATCGAAGTTTCCGGTTGTAACTAACGAGGCAAACTCCGGGGTAAAAAACGCCGCGGGCTTCGCGTTTTTGGCCGCCTCGAGGCCGTTGCGCGCAATCCTGTTCCTTACTGCCTTGCTTTCAATCGTCAGCCCCTTCGCCTGCTCCTCGGGCGTAACTTCTCTCGGCACAATATCGAGCAGCAGCGTGGGCACGCCCGCATTTGCGAGGTGCGCGGCAATCTGCGCCCCCATGGTCCCCGCCCCCAGCACCGCCGCCCTCTCAATCCTCATCGCCGCATTCCCTTCCTTCGAGACACTACGCCATTAAGTGCGCTCATAATAACTGAATGAGCGCTCATTCAGCAAGGTTTTGCTCTTTGCCGTTTACCAATCGCTTTTTTGTGGGTTCGGTCATAAAGTGAAATTTCTCGGTCATAAAATGAGAATTTGTGGGTCATAAAATGAAATTTGCGCGCACGATTTCATATTTACCTGATTCGTGGTGAAAAGGTCATGCTGGATCGCAATCTGGCGGAGCGTTATGGCGTCCGACGAAGGTGTTCCAATCAGGCGGTAAAAGGCCATCGCGAACGGTTTCCGCCGGATTTCAATTGTTCGCGTGCAGGAAGGGCGAGTCGGCGGTGCCGACACTCGGCTGGTTAACGGCGAGGGACATCGTGGTCTGCACCGCCTGCGCCACCTGGGCAAGTAGTGTCGAGTCATTGCTGTACTTCGTATCGAGCAGCGGTGTTTGCGAGTCGTCAGGATGATTGACTCTTGCCTTGAGAAGGGCCTGGCGTGCGTCGTCGATAGCGGCCAACTGCGCGGTGATCGGACACGCAGCAACAAATGTTTAAGAGATTTAAAAACTCGAATTACGAAAACAGTCCGCTATAATCTCCGCACTGTGCGCCGCCTTCAATCCGGCACCACCAGTTTATGTTTCAATCGAAGCAACAGATCGGCCCCTATATTCTCATCGAACGGATCGGTCGGGGAGGGTTCGGTGAAGTATGGCTGGCGGAGCGTCAAACCAAGTTCGTGCCGATGAAAGTCGCCGTCAAGCTCCCTCACGCGGACCAAGTTGATCACGAAGCAATAAAGCGCGAGACAACACTGTGGGAACAGGCGAAGGGGCATCCGAATATCCTGCCGATTATCGATGCCGACGAATATGAAGGACAAATAGTCATCGTCAGCGAATATGCACCGGAAGGTTCATTGGAAGGATGGCTAAAAAAGAATGGGAAAATGCCCGTCCATCAAGCTATTGAAACTACAAAGCAGATCCTTGAGGGGCTTGAATTCCTTCATTCGCGCAACATCATTCATCGAGATTTGAAACCTGCCAACGTTCTGCTTCAGGGCAATACTCCACGGCTGGCTGACTTCGGGATTTCGCGTGCGTTGGGATCGATTACGACGAGCGGGCCGAACATTACGGGAACACAGGAGTATATGGCGCCCGAAGCCTTTGACAATAAGCGAACAATCCAGACCGATATCTGGTCCGTTGGCGTAACCCTTTACAAATTAATGACCGGTACCCTTCCCTTTCAGGAGAAGGAAGCCTCGCTATTGTTATCAGCGATACTCCGGCGCAAACCCAAACCTCTGCCAGATTTCGTACCGACGGGCTTGAAGAAAATTGTCTGGACCGCCTTATCAAAACAACCCAAGAATCGTTACAAAACGGCGAGTGAAATGCGAGAAGCTTTGCGCTTTGAATTGCAGAAGCTTGATCGGGAAGCCTCGCTGTCTTTTTCTGGGTTCGTTAAGAGAATACTCCGAAAGCTTCCTACGAAAGGCACGTCGGAATTTCGTGAAACGAAAGAGAGGATCGAAGGAGAAGTCTCGGAAAGCGAAACCATTCCACAGAACCCGCCTACAATCGCGAAAACGAATCGCACGTCACTCAAAAGAAATGCTCATTATTTTCTGATAACTGGCACGGTTGTTCTGATGTTGATGCTTGTATTGTCAGGGGGATACATCCTTAAGCACCAGGTGCTGCAAACGAAGAACATTTCGGTGACTCCTACGCCTCCGCAAGCGAGCACGGACTCTGCTCTTATTCCGTTTCGCAAAGGCGACAAATGGGGCTATAGCACTCGTGATAAAAAACTTGTGATTCCACTCACCTTTGATGACGCACGACAGTTTTCAGAGGGTCTTGCGGCTTTCGAGATTAACGGCAGATGGGGGTTTATTGATACTACAGGACGACAGGTAGTCCCCCCGAAGTATGAAAGTGTCTTTCCCTTCTTTAAGGGCCTTTCCCGCGTTTATCTCAAACCGCGCTGCCAACTGATAGATAAGGCGGGCACAGAAATCATTCCCTCACTCTATGATTCCAATTGTGAAGTGTCTGAAGGACTCATAGAGGTTTGGCAAAATTATGCTCATGGCTTCATCGATACTACTGGCAAGGTAGTTGTTCAACTTACTTATGAGAGCGCGTTTGGGTTTTCAGAGGGGCTGGCGCAGGTGAAGCTGAATGGCAAGTGGGGATTCGTTAATAAGAGTGGAAAACTTATTGCAGAACCGACGTTCGATAAAGCACGTCAATTTCGTGAAGGACGTGCTGTTGTCGGTATCAACAACAAATATGGGTTTATTAATACCAGCGGAGCGGCGATCACCGACTTGAGATATGACGGTGTCGACGATTTTTTAGAGGGATTTGCAGTCGTGAGAATGGAAAAGAGATTTGGTTACGTGGACCGCTCAGGTGCCGAGACAATCCATCCCCAATACGAGGATGCCGCGCCTTTTATTAACGGTCTAGCACGGGTTAAGCGCCGAGGGAAATTTGGCTATATCGATAAAAAGGGCCATGAGGTCATACCCATGCGTTATGATTACGCGGGAGCGGATTCGAGTTCCTACATTCTGCGAAGTTACCTCACCGATGGGCGACTTGCCGGTGAGAGAGGCGTATTCAGTGAGGGCTTAATAAGAATACAAGAAAACGGGAGATGGGGTTTTGTCGATACAAATGGAAAGGTCATCATTAAACCGCGTTACAATTTCGTAGGACACTTCTCTGAAGGCTTTGCACTAATTGAGGTCGATAGCAAGTGGGGATTTATTAATAAAGAAGGTAAGAAAATAGTTGACCTAAAATATGAACGCGCGGAGCCGTTCCAACAGGGTCTCGCCTTAGTCAAATATATGGGGAGATGGGGATTTATTGACGGAACAGGAAAGGAGCTTATTCCACTGAAGTATGATGCCGTTGATTCGAGTGGCACCAGTGGTAGAGCGCCATGGGAACTGTGGGGTAAACCGATCATATTTCTCGATGATCTTTCATGGGTTTGGCTCGGTGACAAACGTTTTTATCTCGACAGAAACGCTACGGAATTTTATGAACCTTAATTCCGTTATCGGAGCGCGTGTAGACGGCCACGCGAATGTCAATCAGACTTCTAATTCGCATTCCCTATCCAACTTCTCTTGAGATCTCGCGTCCCCCGCCTAGGCGATGACCGCTGCAGCTTGATGGAGTTTGTCAACTTCGAGGCTCGCACTGGGGGCCTCCACCTGATTGATGAAATCATCCCGTTCACATCAAGTTCTTTTGGATGGTTTCGCTCTACCGTTACGTGCTTGCTCCTGTAACCAGCGATAAGCATAATCCCTGAAATCTGGCTAAAACAAAGGCTGCGGAAACTTTCAACTTATGACCGAAGACTTAGGAAATTCTCACGTTATGGCCGATCTTATTTTCACTTAATGACCGAATCGGAGCTGTTAAGTGCTTCAAGGCCACAAGCTCGATGGCGAGATCGTGATCGTTGATGCAAGGCCGCTCGAGTTTTCAGAAACTACAGCCAGGCAAAGCCACAACTACTGGCTTTACTTCCGGATTGACCTTAGAAGCCCGCCGGGTCATCGGAAAGCGTAATGGGCTGTCAACAGAATATTATCGGATACGGTTATCTTCAGTAGAGACTTATCGCCAGTGACCCGGTCGCCGTTGGTCCACCTATTGAAGTACGCTATGCGATACATAGACTCGAAGTGCGGTGTGACTTGAACGTAGATTGTACTGCCCAGTGGCAACGCAACGGTCAAAGGTGCAGTTCCTTCAATTACGCGAGCACCAACTCTAACAGAGACTGTTACTGGCGGTGGTGTTGGCGCAGGGTCGGAAATCGCGGCATTTACTGTGAGGAGTCGAGCGTCCGGTCGCGCCCACCATCTCTCGAAGGGAACAATACGGCTGGAAAGCACAGGACCACCGGGCGTGCGTAGTATTTCCAATCGAAGTGAATCAGTGTGTAACTCGGTTGGCGCATCGACTGCTGCATAGCGCAATTGAACCAGTGCAAGATTGACGCCTTGGATCGCTCTCTGACCCTCAATGAGAAAAAACGGTTGAGGCTCTCTTTTTGAGAGAGGAGTAGCCCTCACAACCGCGTGGGCGCCAGGATTCACTTTGCTGACATAAGGGACGGCAACCCACGCTTCAGGGTTGCTCTCAGTTGGTAAAGCTTGATAAGGTCCGCGCTCACAATTGAGGCAACTAAACGCAGATATCGCTGGGGCGACGCATTGTAGCGTTCGGCATGAGTTTATTAGTCTCGCCAAAGTGAGTTGTCTTTCCCAAACGCCTCGTCCGAAAGTTCCGACCCGCAACACTCCAGAATACCTACCGTCGTTTCGATGTGGCACGATGCTAGTAATCATCGTATCGGGAACTGAAAGGTCTTGCGACCAAGTGTAATTACCATTTGAGTCAGGCAGTCCCACCCATAACCCATTAGTCGTACCGAGGTATAAGACGCCGCGGAGAGAAGGATCAGCTCCGATGGTTTGCGGGCGGACGCCAGCCGGCAGTTTGAGCTTACCGGCGATTGGCGTGGTTTTCCAGCCAGTACCGCCTACCGCCGCTGGGAATGGAGTAAGTTTGACGATGAGCGAAGCGGCAGGGGAACCTGGCACTACAGCATAAAGACCCTTCGAATCAAATGGGTCGAGTGCGATCTTCGGTGGCTGCAAAATCTGACTGGCGGTTTGATTAAAAATCGCCGACCCTGACGCCGCGGTCCCCGAGGCACCACATTGCGTTAAGTTGGGCAGCGGGTTAGGCAACTTAAAGCGATAGATAGAGCCATTCCAACTGCTCAAGTAGTAAAATCCATCCGGGCTGAATTCCACGTTAAAAGCTGCCACGCCCGCAGGTGCTGGGTCCGCACAACGCCAATCCGGCGTGGTCGCTTTGTCAGCGCCACGTGCAACGTAGAGCTTGTTATCACTCTTTGCCGCGACCCCTATGCCAAATAATTCACCCGGGCGAAATGGATTGCTTGTGACAGCTACTACGTTTCCCAAGCCCGTCCGATCCGGGTAACGACTGGTCGCCGATCCACTAATACCGGCGTTGTCGTTGTAGTAGATGATCTGGTCGCTCGCGGCATCAGCCGCGACGACAAAACCATCGCCTCCCTGGATACTCTTCCAAGCGCGGCCCACGAGTCGTGCCTGACTGCCATTGTCCCACACACCAATTGCCGCCCCTTGAGAATTTGTTGGCGTCAAGTCCAGCGTCGCTGCTTGCGCTATGGATAACTCGAAATTGCGCGACTCCCAAACATCGTTTGGGGTGTGTGACCGATCGGATGAGAACGAATTCCGAAAGACGCCACCGTCGGTGCCAGCATAAATCTCCCGTGCATTGTCTGGAGCAAAGACAAGCGCGTGGAAATCATTATGCACACTGCTGCTAAGCCCGACGTCGCTAAAGGTAGCAGCACCATCGGTAGAATGGTAGACTTCCACTCCTCCAAATACGACATGATTTGCGTCCTTGGGATCAGCCGCTAATGCTATGCCAAAATTGCACTGATTCGCGCAGAGGGAGTTCGCCGCTACCGACCATTTTGCGCCACCGTCTGACGAACGTAGAAGGAATGTATTTTTCGCAGGACCATCAGCTATAGCCGCGTAAACTACTGAAGGGGAAGATGGGGCAATGGCTAGCCTAACCCTGCTAGTCGCTGCCCCAAACTGGAATAACGGGGGTGAAGGAAACGAGGAGACTGTAGTGGCAGCCGTCGTCTTGAAAATTCCGAGCTGTGGGACCGCTACATACAGTATTTGCGGATTCGATGGATCCAGAACGACGTCGGTAACATTATTGAGACCCAAATTCGTCCAGCAATTGCCTCCGTCGTTTGACCGAAAGAAGCCTTGCTGTGCCGCAACGTAGATGTCTGAAGCGTTTGGGCTCGCCACTATCCGGTTTGCATTACCAGAGAAAACTACGGTACCGGCTGGGCACGTGGCCGGTGGAACGGGTTGCGATGATTCCCAGTTAAGGCCTCCATCTCTAGATCTCCATATTCCGCTACCGGACCCAACACCGACGCGAACAGCTAGTGCGGCGAGGTTGTCACCGACGGCTGCAAATATTATGGTCTGACCGGAACCAAGCTGTGAGACTGCGAGAGCGCTAATACCTAAGTTGGGCAGTCCTTTGTGGTCGGTGATGGGAAACCACACCTCACCACGATCTAGAGATTTGAAAACTCCACCTTGCGCTGTCGCCGCGTAGAGGACCAAAGCGCTAGACGGATCGAAAACAAGGTCATTGACCCGGCCGACATTCACATTACCAACTCCTTCTGGACCTACACTTCCGTTGGGGCCGATTGAGTACCAAGATCGGCCCTTCAATGCCTCGATCCGAACGAAGCCTGTTTGTCCTCCCGCCGCTAGTTGTGCGATGTACAAGGTACCTCCCACCGGATCAAAGGTAGGGAAAAGGGTGTCTGCGTGTTTCAGAATGCTGCTTTCGTCGGTAAACACACCCCCATGCTGTTGAGCAAGAAGCTTCCACGCGAATGTCAACAAAGGTGTAAATGTTGTGGTGCAATTTTCGCGAATCAGAAACTTGCGCGCTATGCCAGAGAGGCGAACTGTGGAAGCTGGCGCAACCAAAACTGTAGGCGCGGCACCTCCCAGATCGGGCGATGCGTGTACGACAATTTGAACGCCGCCTCTTGTAGAGAAACAGGGACCATGTGGCTTGAAAATCGGTCGGGGCTCATCATCTTGTGCAAATGCGTTGAAGGGTATGTTCAAACAGACTAGGGTGCAGCAACCTATGAGTAAGAGAAGCCACTTGCTACGATGGTGTTCGGATGCGGGAGTGTCCTTCATACCAGCACTTCGAAGGCAATAAGCAGCAACCGAATGTTCCGAGCTGACGCTTGCCTGTATGAGACGGCCAATGAAACGTTTTAGCTCGTTCAGCTGTATGAGGCGTCTAAATATTCTCTTCATGGACCTCCAGGAATTTTAGAGATTGAAGACGGCTGACTAGCCCAAGAGCATAATATACACAAGAGCATAATATACTTGACTGACTTTGCTAAGTTGGCTAGTCCTTAGGATCGGCGGAAGAAATGGCTTTGGTTATGTGCTGTTCAGTCACGGTTCGCCTCACCTCCATTAACTTAACTAAATGGGATACCTCAGGACGAGTC
>JBKPNH010000148.1:0-21055 GCA_046732535.1 Acidobacteriota bacterium | reverse complement strand
AACGACACACAGCCTTAGGAACCTTCGCTTAGAACAAGAGTGGAGGTTGGAAGACTATGCGTTGGAGAGGCGAGCGTCAGAGTACGAACATTGAAGATCGACGTGGAATGTCGGGAGGAAAGATAGCGGTCGGAGGCGGTTTGGGCACGATAGTGATACTGATCCTCGCGTTGCTTTTTGGCGCTGATCCACGGCAACTGCTCGAGCAGGTGCCGTCGAGTCCGTCGTCGGAGGTTCAGAGTTCGCGGCCGTTAAATCCCGAAGAGGAGGAGCTGAAGCAGTTTGTTTCGGTCGTGCTGGCGAAGTCTGAAGACGTTTGGCATGACGTGTTTCGGCAGAACGGGAGAGAGTATCGAGAGCCGACGCTTGTTTTATTTACGGAGCAGGTGCAGTCGGCGTGTGGGATGGCCGGCGCTGCGGTTGGTCCGTTTTATTGTCCTGGCGACGAGAAGGTCTACATCGATCTGTCTTTCTATGAGGAGTTGCGGCGGCGGTTCAACGCGCCGGGAGATTTTGCGCAGGCGTATGTGATCGCGCATGAGGTGGGCCATCACGTACAGAACCTGCTTGGGATTTCGGATCGAGTTGATGAGCTGCAACGGCGGGTTGATAAGGTCGAGGCTAATCGTCTGTCGGTGCGGTTGGAGTTGCAGGCGGATTTCTTTGCCGGCATGTTCGCGCGTTACGTCCAGAATCAGGGCGTGCTGGAAGCCGGCGACATCGAAGAAGCGTTGCGCGCAGCGTCGGCGATTGGCGACGACAAGATCCAACGTCAAACGAGCGGCTACATCGTCCCCGACTCCTTCACCCACGGCACCTCCGAACAACGCTTCCGCTGGTTCAAGAAGGGCTACGACACGGGCGACATGCGCCAGGGCGACACGTTCAACGCGACGAGTTTGTAGTTGCGTAGATAACATAGGAATCAAGCCCGCGTGCCGGGAATCTCGAGTCTCACGAAATCTCCAGGGCCGATCGCATCGATCGCGTTTTGGATCAGTATCGCAGACGCTTGGATTCGCTGAAGTTTGTTTGTTGAGAGCTCGAGGATCGCGATTTTTCGACCAGTCAGATTCTGCTGATAAACGATGTTCTGGTCTGCGGTAATGAGTAGATCGAAATCCGACTCGGCCTTATCCAACAGCTCACTATTTCTAACACCAGTCCATCCTTGAGCTTGGACAGTCGTACAGAAGTGATTTCGAAGCAGGTTCCGCATTGGCCACGGAACACACTCATCAAAAGAATTTTCATGCAGCAGAGAGTAAGGCCTGCTCAGAACGTTCCAATACTTTACAAACCGATTCCCGAGTTAGTGAGGGGAAGCACTCAAGAATCTCTTCCAATGAATAATCATCCTCCAGATACTCAAAAAGCGTTTTGACGGGGACGCGGGTACCTTTGAAAACCGGCGTCCCCCCCATAATCTCGGGATCTATCGTGATGAGATCGTCAATGCTCATGATCGAACGATAGTTTAGTCACGTCCGAAAGAAAAGTCACTCACCATCGCCAGTTGATGTAGTAGCTGTTAGATAGCCGATTCAGGTCGGAGCGGACCTGGGCCCAGTCGGATTCGGCTTTGCCGCCCAGACGGTGGTTGTGCATGAAGGCGTTGATGGAGCGTCCGCGGTTCAGGACTTCGCGCGCGAGGTTCGGGGCATACTCGCGATCCTCCGCGCGATCGCGCAGGCGGTCCGTCGCCTCCTCAAAACGTTTCACGTGTTCGTTGATCTCGTCTTCAGCGCGAGTGCCGTTGATACGGCTGTGATCGAGCGCATTGTCGAGTGAGCCCTTGAAGCGATCCGTGTCGCTTTCGAGTTCGCGAATGATGTCGCGCACGTTACCGCGATACCACGGGCGTTGCGCAACCGCAGTCTCAGTCGAGACAGCTATCGAGCCAAACAGAAAACCAGCGAGCAATACGGCAAACCAAACCCGAGACGAGAACAACGACAGAACCTTCATTTAATCTTCCTCCACATTAATATTCAAACTTCGCACCTGTATTCAGACGCACACCAGGACCAAAAGGTCGAACAAAACATCAACGGAACAATCTGCGCGCGGCGCAAGTATAGTCCCGCATGACTACCACCCAGACCGGGGACGAAGCTCCCCGGAACCTCCTACGCGTGTGGCCAGCCATCGTCGCCGTCGTGGTGCAATGGCTCTTCCGCTTCGGCGTCAAAGAATTATTCCCCGGAATACAAGGCTTCGGGTACGCCGTCATGGGCTCGCTCGCGCTGACCATCGTTCTAATCTTGTGGTGGGCTTTTTTCAGTCGCGCGCGCTGGCGAGAACGACTCGGCGCACTCGCGTTGATGGCAGCAGCACTCGGCGCCACGTGGCTGCTGAAACACGACTCGATGTGGCTGCCGTGGTTACTCGCTTACGCGATCCCGGTCCTGTGTCTCGCGTTCGTCATCTGGGCCGTCGTGACCCGCCGGCTCGCGAATAACGTCAGACAAGCGACTATGATCGCCACTATAGTGATCGCCTGCGGAGGGTGGTTACTGCTCCGCCAGGACGGAATCAACGGCGATCACAACGCAACCTTCGGCTGGCGCTGGTCGCCGAGCTCCGAAGAACGGCTCCTGGCCCAAACCAACCCTGAGCCGGTAACGACAACGACACCGGTTGAAACCCCCTCGGCGACGCCAGTACTCACACCATCGCCCACAGCGACGCCAGAAAAACAAGCTCAGCCAACAACCCCCGCACCAACCGAGGCGCGCGCCGAATGGCCCGGCTTTCGCGGACCACGCCGCGACGGCGTCGTCCGCGGCGTCAAGATCAAAACTGATTGGTCAGCATCGCCACCGGTACAAATATGGCGGCGCCCGGTTGGACCAGCCTGGTCGTCATTCGCCGTCAACGGCGATCTCGTCTACACACAGGAGCAACGCGGCGATGACGAAGTCGTCACCTGTTACAAAGCAACGAACGGCCAACCCGTCTGGACGCACAGCGACAAAGCGCGCTTCTTCGAATCGAACGCCGGCGCCGGCCCACGTGGCACGCCGACCTTGAGCAACGGACGCGTCTACGCGTTTGGCGCCACCGGTATACTCAACGCATTAGACGCCCGCACCGGCGCAGTTGTCTGGTCGCGCAACGTCGCCGAGGAGACAAACACCAAGACCCCGTTCTGGGGCTTCTCGAGTTCGCCGCTAATCGCCGGCGACGTCGTAATCATCGCCGCTGCCGGTCAACTCGTCGCTTACGAAACCGCGACGGGCAATCGGCGTTGGCTTGGTCCAACAGCCGGCGGAAGTTACAGCTCGCCACATCTCGTCACGCTCAACGGCGTCACGCAGGTTCTGATGGCGAGCGACGGAAGACTGATCAGCGTCTCGCCCACTGACGGCAAGCAACTCTGGCAACATCAATGGTCGCCAAACACGATCGTCCAACCGGCAGTGACTCCGGACGGCAACATCCTCGTCACCAGTCAGGAAGCAGGCGCGCGTCGCCTCGCCGTGGCCCAGAACGCCGGCGGATGGACAGTCGAAGAGCGTTGGACCTCAAACGGTCTGAAGCCTTACTTCAACGACTTCGTCATTCACAAAGGTCACGCCTTCGGCTTCGACGGGCGCATTCTCTCGTGCATCGATCTCAACGACGGACAGCGCAAATGGAAGGGCGGTCGCTACGGCAACGGCCAACTCGTCCTGCTGCCCGATCAGGACCTGCTGCTCGTCCTCTCTGAAGAAGGCGAGTTGGCGCTCGTTGCAGCGACGACTGATCAGTTCACGGAGCTGGCGAAATTTCCGGCGATACATGGCAAGACGTGGAACCATCCAGTGCTCGTCGGCGACCTCCTGCTGGTTCGGAATGCCGAAGAAATGGCCGCGTTCAAACTGCCGTAAATTGCTTAAACATAAAAGTTTATTGACAACGTTTGTGCCGCGGTGTATACCCTTGCGAGCTTTCTCACATTCCCAGAGTTCCGCCGTCTCGCGCCCCGATTTGAATAGCGAACGGCGCGCAGTCAAGGAGGTTATCCCGTGAAACGTAAGTTAAGTTTTCGCTCCGCGATCTGGGTGGGCTTTGCGGCTATTGCGCTGCTGAGTCTCACTGCCGGCGCGGGCGCGATCGAAGGTGAAAAGAAGTTCAGAATGTATGACGATTGTGAACCGACTACCTTCAACGCAGTGCTCGGCGACGGCGCCTGCGTCGGTAACGGTCACACGACGTTTGACGAGTTCATCGCAGAACTCGCCGCAACGCAGGACGCGCACAAATGGCGCAATCAACCGAGCGAAGCGCAATTGAATGTTGGACGCCCGACTCTGATCGAGAACCGCGGCGGCGAGGTACACACATTCACGCCCGTGGCTGCCTTTGGCGGCGGGTTTATTCCTGACCTTAACGGCATTTCGGGCAATCCAGTTCCGGCGCCTGAATGCCTCAACTTTGGATCAATTGTTTTCATTCCGGCGGGCGGCGTTGAAGAAGGACCGGTCGCAGGAAGTTCAGAACTTCCGGTTGGCATCAACCGCTTTCAATGCTGCATTCATCCGTGGATGCGCACCATCATAGAAGTGGCCGGAAGCCATGGGCCGGCAGCCCCGAGCCAGGGTAAATCTTCGGAACATCATCACCACTGATTGGCGGCTTCGCCAATCGGGACAAACAGTAGTCCGTGTTCTCGTCACCGGGAACACGGATTATTTTGTGATTAGAAGCGGCGAGTTGACGTTGTAATTAAAGAGCAGCGCCTTGTCGCCGGTCACGTGATATACGAACTGCTCCGTTCCCTTGCCTTCACTGAAGTCTACCTCGTAACCGAGCGTAACCGCGTTTCCTCCGGTCGTGGCATTCACGTGCCAGCCGGTGAGCTTCGCCTGTTGCACTGTTCCGAGCTTACGGCGGACGGCGTCGAACAATTGCAGCGCCTGCTCTTCGGTGACTGACTTTCGAAAAGCCTCGTCCGATTCAGAGTAAATCTGTTGGAACTGTCCCGCGTTTAATTGACTGTGAAACTTCTCCACCGCGCGCTCCGCATTCTCCTTGCCTTTCTTAACACCACACGAAAGCTGTAACGCGACGACGAGAGTTAAAAGGATTAAGTATTTGATTCGCAAAAGGTGGCCCTCCCTACACGAAAAATAGTTCAGACCGTCCGAAGGAATCAATGAAAAAGATCACGGGCTCAACTCCTATTGACAGCCGATAGGACGCGAGCGTAGACTCCGCTCCTATCGACCGACAATAGGAGCGGCATGAAGAAGCAAACGGCTGATCTGTTTAAACAAGGCACCCTCGAACTACTCATCCTGCGGCTGCTGAGCTCCGGCTCGTTCAACGGCTGGGACATCATGCAGCGCATCCAGCTCGTCTCTGGTGAAGTGCTCACCGTAACCCCCGGCGCACTCTATCCCGCACTCCACCGGCTCGAAGCGCGCGGCCTGATCTCCGCCGTCTGGCGCCAGTCCGACAATAATCGCAAGGCCAAGTTCTACGGCCTGACTCCCCGCGGCCGCAAACAACTCGAAACACAACGCAAGGAGTGGGTGCGCTTCTCAGGCGCCGTCGATCTGATTCTACGAGATGCGTGAGGTTTTCTCCGGTGAACTTAAGCAATCTACTACGTCGCTGGCGCGCACTGACCCGCAGAGGAGAACTGGAAGACCAGCTTGACGACGAGCTGCGCTTCCATCTCGAAAAAGACATCGAACAGAACATCCGCAACGGCATGTCTCCCGAAGCCGCACGCTACGCAGCCTTGAAAGCATTCGGCGCGGTGGACCAGTCGAAGGAAGAATGCCGCGACGCTCGCGGCGTTGCGCTGTTCGAGAACACACTACGCGATGTTTCCTACAGCTTGCGCGTGCTGCTCAAGAGTTACGCGTTCACTATCGTCGTGATTCTCACGCTCGCACTCGGCATTGGCGCCAACACCGCGATCTTCAGTTTTGCGAACGGCATTCTCCTGCGCCCGCTTCCCTACCCGCAATCCGATCGCCTCGTGGTGGTCGACGAAACCGCGCTCAAACGCGGCGTCGATTCGATGAGCGTCTCGTATCCGAACTTCCTCGACTGGCGCGAACAAAACACAGTCTTCGAAGACATCGGTGTTTACTTCGGCACCCGAAGATTTGCTTTGAGCGGCGCCGGCGAACCGGTTGACGTCCTCGGCGGCCGCATTTCACAAGGTCTCTTCGAAATCCTGCGCGTCTCCCCGCAACTCGGCCGCACCTTCACCAAGGACGAAGACCGGCCCGAACAGGATGCTGTCGTAATACTCGGTCACGACCTGTGGCAAAAAAACTTCGGCGGCAATCCGAACATCGTCGGACAGAAGATCACGCTCAGTAATCGTCCGCGAACAGTTGTCGGCGTGATGCCGCCGGGTTTCAGGTTCCCTGAGATCTCGCAGCTTTGGGTGCCGCTCGCATTGACTCCGCAGACGTTTACGCGCACCGATCACGGATTGAACGGAATCGCGCGTTTGAAAGACGGCGTGACGATCGAGGCGGCGCAGGCTGAGATGAACAACATCGCCGCCCGCATCGAACAACAGAACCCCGTCACGAACGAAGGACTCGGCGTCAAACTCATGAGTCTGCACGAGAACCTCACTGGCGACTATCGTCAGGCATTACTAATTCTGCTGGGCGTAGTCGGTTGCGTGTTGTTAGTGGCGTGCGTGAACGTCGCTAATCTCATGCTCGCGCGGGCAACGGCGAGACAGAGAGAGTTCGCATTGCGTGCGGCGTTGGGCGCGAGCCGTTGGCGAATCGTGCGTCAAGTGATGGTCGAGAGTCTGTTGCTCGCGGTTGTCGGCGGCGCACTCGGCTTCGTTCTTTCGCTCTGGGCACTGCGGCTGTTACTTACCGCGATTCCGATCCAGCTTCCGTTCTGGATGAACTTCGGAGTCGATCTGCGCGTGCTCGGCTTCACACTCGGCATTACGCTGCTGACGGGACTGATCTTCGGCGCCGTGCCTGCGCTTCAGACCTCGCGCGTCGATCTCAACGACACGCTCAAAGAAGGAGGACGCGGAAGCAGCGGCTTTCGTGGACACTCGCGCAATCTGCTCGTCGTGACTGAGATCGCGCTGTCGCTTGTTTTGCTCGCGGGCGCGGGATTGATGATCAAGAGTTTCCTTCGCTTGCGTAACGTGAACATCGGCATCGACCCCAGGAACGTCATCACGGCAACTGTGATTCTACCGGGCGCGAAGTATCGCACCGACGAACAACGAGCGGCATTCTTCCAACAGTTGACGGAACGCATCCGCAGCGTGCCCGGCGTGCAGGCAGCGAGCTTGACTGGGACGTTGCCGTTGAGTGGCAGCAACTGGGGCCGAAGTCTGACGGTCGAGGGTTTTCCCGTGATGTCAGTCGGAACGGCGCCGATAATTCAACACACCGTCGTGACTCCCGGTTACTTTCGCACGATGGGCATAACTCTGCTTGCCGGTCGCGACTTCAACGACGGTGATGTCAAAGGCTCGCCTCTGGTCACGATTATCGACGAGCGACTCGCGCGCGAGTACTGGCCCAACGAGAGCGCCGTGGGAAAGCGCATCCGTTTCGGGCCACCGGAAGATAACGAACCCTGGCACACAATCGTCGGCGTAGTCAGCGTGGTGCGGCATGAAACGATGCAGCAGGACACGCGAAAGAGCGTCTATCTACCTCATCAAGAGGTCCCGATTACGGGCGTGTCGCTGGTGGCGCGGACCAACTCGCCCGATCCACAGGACGTAGTCGGCGCGATGCGTCGAGAACTGGCGCAGCTCGATCCGGATCTACCGTTGAGCGAGATCGCGCCGATGGAAAAAGTCGTCGCCGAATCGATCTGGCAGCCGCGCTTGTACGCAATGTTGTTTGCAGTCTTTGCGGGTGGCGCGCTGGTGCTGGCCATGATCGGGATTTACGGCGTGATGGCGTTTCTCGTTCAGACGCGAACGCACGAGATCGGCGTGCGCATGGCTTTGGGCGCGACGGCGCGAGACGTTTTCAAACTCATCGTTGGCGGCGGTATGAAGTTGACTATCGTCGGCGTGGCGGTTGGCGTCGCCGGCGCGATTGCGCTGACGCGATTGATGCACGGTCTGTTATTCAATACCAGCACGACCGATCCGCTCACCTTCATCGTGATCTCGCTACTGTTGTCGTTAGCCGCCTTCCTCGCTTGTTACCTCCCGGCGCGACGCGCGGCGAAGGTCGATCCTCTCACCGCCTTGCGCTACGAGTGACCCGGGATACAATCATGCTTCGCAAATGTTCAAATTCAGCAGGCGTGGATTCTGTGCGATTGCGGGAAGCGCCGCTGCGTCGTTCGTAGCGGGTAGTGCTTGCCGTCTGACTGGCGGTTCGCAATTTGCCAACTTCGGAAGACTCGGGGCGCGTCCGCGCGACGGCGTCAGGACTTCCGGGAGCGGCGAGATCCGGCTCGGGCTCGATAGCGCGCGCGACGCGATTCTTCAGTTGCCTCCTAACGCCGGACAGTCACCGTTGCCGTTGTTCGTGATGCTGCACGGCGCGACGCAAAGCGCGGACGACATGTTCTGGTACCTCGGCAAGACTCACGAGGAAGCAGGCGTCGCCGTGCTCGCGCCGAACTCTCGCGACACGACGTGGGACGCCATCGGCGACGACTTCGGACCGGACGTCGAATTCCTTAATCGCGCGCTGGAACGTGTCTTCGAAACGACGGCGATCGATCCGGCGCGCGTGTCGATCGGCGGGTTCTCCGACGGCGCGTCGTACGCGATCTCGCTCGGCCTCATCAACGGCGATCTTTTCCATAGCGTCGTCGCGTTCTCGCCGGGATTCGTGATTCAGCGAAAGGCGCAAGGCAATCCGCGCTTCTTCATCTCTCACGGCACTCACGATCACATTCTGCCGATCGACCGTTGCGGCCGCCGCATCGCGTTCACGCTTCAGTTCGCCGGGTACGACGTCACGTTCCGCGAGTTCGACGGCGATCACGAAATACCAGCCGACATCGCACGCGAAGGTTTGCGCTGGGTCTAGTTGGTGGACTCTTGCAGTAGCTTCAGGCCCGCTGCTATTGCCGGGAACCCGAGGAGCTCTTCTTTCTTCACGCCCCAGGTGGTGAACAGATAACCGAGTAGTTTTGCACTCTTGTGTGAGCAACTCTGGTTGATCAGCGCCCTCGTAGCGTCAACACTCTTCCAGCCTGCGGGCAATACGCGAAAGCCTTTCTCGAGGAACATGCGGATTGATGGATACTCAACCCTGGTTTCGTAGTGCCAGTCGCAGATGATGATGTCCTTTGGAATTAGGTCGACGGCTGCGGCGGTGCCGTTTTTTGCTGCTTCCCACTCGCCGTAGTCGTACTTCGCAGCGTCGATCAGTCGATCGCCCCACATCAACATTTCAACCTTACGCTTTCGGACGAGATGGCCGTGGATCTCGTTTACGGCGTTCGCAAACAGCACGCCCGGGTCTTTGCCTTTCGTCGACGGCGACTTTTCCGAGCCGAGCAGGAAGACTTCGTCCATGCCCACGTGAAATGCGTCGGCACGGAAGGCGTCGATGATCTCGTCCATCAATTTGAAGATGATGCGCCAGACTTCCGGGTTGAGCGGATCCCATTCGCGGCAATAGATCCCTTCGTTGTTCGGGAACGCGCCCGGTGTGAGATCAAACTTCGGATAGACGGTGAGCAGCGGAAACGTCTCTCCCTTCCATGATTGATGACCGAGCGACTGAAACTCAGGAATCAGACGAATGCCAAACTTCTTGCAGAGCGCCGCGAATCGTCGCGCGCCATCGTGTGTGATCGGATCCGTTCCACGACGCAGTTCCGGATGCGACTTGAAAGCGAAGTTGTAATCGACTTCGAGAACAATGACGTTGATTCCCTGCTTCGCGAGCGCCTCGAGATTGTTCCCGAGCGCATCCAGGGCGGCGTCGGTGTTGTAGTCGAGCAGGTGAACCGCGCGCCACGGTTTTGCGTTGCGGGCGTTTGCAACGAACGTGAAGGCTAAAACGCAAAAAACGACGCCGAAGTGACGCATCATGTTTGTCATGTTAGTGCCTTATTGCTGGGTGAAATTCGCGTCCATGGCTGTGACAATGTGTCCCGCCTGTACTTAGCATATAATCGTCCGCATATGAAAGACCCGCTAGCAACCTCGGGGCTTCCCACATTCAATTCAGATCGGTTCTCGCGTGAGCAGACACCGAGCGAGCCGAAGTTTTTGATCCTCGTGGTGGACGATTCGGCCGATAACGTCGCGATGATCAGCCTCGATCTTCAGCACCAGGGTTATCGCGTTGTGACCGCGGGCAATGGCGAAGACGCGGTTAACGTGGCGACGCAGATGCTGCCGAACCTGATTCTGATGGACATTAACCTGCCGACGCTGGATGGGCTTGGCGCGACGCGCAGGATTCGTGAACAAGATGCGTTGCGCGAAGTGCCCGTGGTTGCGATCACGGCGTTCGGCACCGAGGGTTTTCAGCGTGCGGCTTACGACGCGGGCGTGTCAGGTTATCTGACTAAACCCATCGACTTCGATCGGATGCACCTCTTGATCGCGCGGCTCCTCTCGCCTGAGAACTCCGGCAAACTCACACCGCCCGCTAATTCTTAAGCTCGATAATTTCTAGGCGAATCGTCGTCTTGCCGATGTTCTCGGCCCAGTGGGTCAACGGCTCGCGATAAATCACGTCGCCGGTTTTGAACTCTCCTTCCGTCGTCGTCCCGTCGGTCGCGTGATTGCGAAACTTTCCACCCTGAATTACATAAATGACGTAAGCTGGATGTGAGTGAAGGTTTTCCTTGTCGCCGGGTTTGAGCGTCGCTTCGAAGACGCGGATGCGGGCGTTCTCGAGTTTCAGTACGGCAGTTTTTGAATTCACGACGAGCGGGTCCTGGTTCATACTCGCATCGCCGCGCGCGAAACCAGTAACGACCAGGGCGAAGATCAAGATACAGATACGCTTCATTTTCATCTCCTTTGGGCCACAGATTACTGCTAATCTAAACCATGTTCCCTACTCGTAGACAATTTCTTACCGCCGCGACAAGCTTTGCTGTTTCGTATTGTTTCCGCGACCGAGTCGCGTTTGCTCAACAAAGGAAGCCGACGCGCGTCGTGTTGCTCGGCACAAAGGGTGGACCAAGCGTGGGGCGCTCGGGGCGCAGTAATCCGTCCACACTGATCCTGATCAACGACGTTCCGTATCTTGTCGACTGTGGCTACGGCGCGACGAAGCAACTTATCAGCGCCGGCGTTGGCGTGAACCAGTTGCGCTACATCTTCATCACTCATCATCATTCCGATCACAATCTCGAGTTTGGGCCGCTGCTGTACAACGCGTGGATCACGGGCTTGCCTGCGCGTATCGACGCTTATGGCCCACCGGGCTTGAAAGAGATGGCGCGCGACTTTTTTAGCTATCTCAAGTTTGACATCGACGTGCGGATGGTCGACGAGGGCCGTCCTGATCCGCGTAACTTGATCACTACTCATGACGTCGGCAAACCAGGTGTCGTGTTGGCTAATGACGATGTCAAAGTGAGCGCTTGTCTCGTGCGGCATCCGCCGATCAAAGAATCGTATGCGTATCGTTTCGACGCTCCGGATCGTTCTATCGTGATTTCAGGTGACACGGCGTATGCGCCGGAGTTGGTGGAGTTTGCGAAGGATGCCGACGTGTTGGTACACGAAGTGATGTATCTTCCGGCCATCGAAACACTCCTCAGACGCCTACCCAACGCAAAACGCCTCCGCGAACACCTGATGGCTTCTCACACGCTGCCCGAGGAGGTCGGCAAAATCGCGGCTGCAGCCAACGTCAAGACCCTCGTCCTTTCCCACTTCGTCCCCGGCGATGACCCCTCCATCAGCGACGAACAATGGTCCTCCGGCGTCCGCACCCACTTCAAAGGACGAATCATCCTCGGCAAAGACTTAATGGAAGTTTAACGACTGAGTGTGATTTGGAGGTCACAAATTGTGACCTCCAAATTATCTTGCGGAAGTCGGGCGGAATCCGATTTGTTTTTGCTTAGGAGCATCCGGGGCCATAATTCTTCGGATTGCGTCGAAAACCGCCTTGAATTGGCGATCATACTTGCTTTCAAGCTCGTCGAGGCGGCGCGACAACTCAGTATTATCGGCAAGCATCCGTCGCAATTTGACGAAAGCCCGCATGATTTCGATGTTCACCTGAATAGCGCGCTTGCTGTTTAGGACGCTCGACAACATCAGAATCCCGTGTTCAGTGAAAGCCATGGGCGGATAACGAAGGCCTTGCCGGTCAGCTTTGGAGGTGCCAAATTGGCACCTCCAATCGTGGAACTCAGTGGTACTAAGCACAAACATTAAGTCCTCGGGAAAGCGATCTATGTTACGCCGCACTGCTTGCTTGAGCACTTTTGTCGTGACGCCATAAAGAGACGCAAGATCGCGATCTAGCATCACCTTTTCACCACGAATAAAATAGATCGCCTGTTCGATTCTCTCGGCAGGGATGAGGCCTGATTGTGTCATGAGGTTGTACTGGAACCGCATGATAGCTCAACGGCAGGAATCTGTCGTCTGTCAGGATGGATTTTTGCGTGGGGTTCGGTATTATTTGGGGGCCAACCAGAAGCTTCGCAGGAGGAAATCCAATGTTCATCAAGCGCTCCGTCAGAGTGTCGTCGATCGTCTTTACGTTTGTTGTTCTTATCAGTGTGGCGGTGACGGGGGCCGCACAGAAGGTTCCGCTGACGCATGAGTCGATGTGGATGTTGAAGCGCGTCGGAGCGCCGTCGCCGAGCCCTGACGGGAAGTGGGTCGTGTTCTCGCTCGTCGAGCCTGCGTATGACGAAAAGGATCAAGTTTCGGATCTGTGGATCGCCTCCACTGACGGAAACGGCAAGCCGCGAAGACTCACCTTCAGCAAAGGCGGCGAAAGCGGCGTCGCATGGAGCCCCGACAGCCGCCAGATCGCTTTCTCCGCGAGACGCGAAGGTGACGAAGCGAGCCAGATTTATATATTGGACATCGCGAACGGCGGCGAAGCAGTGCGCGTGACTTCCCTTTCAACCGGCGCGCGCTCCCCGCAATGGCGCCCGGACGGCAAGGCGCTCGCGTTTATCAGCACTGTCTACCCCGGCGCAGCCGACGACGATGCGAACAAAAAGATCGCCGCCGAGCGCAAAGCACAAAAGTATCGCGTGCGCGTTTACGACAGCTTTCCGATCCGCAACTGGGACCGTTGGCTCGATGACATGCACGCCCACCTGTTCGTCCAGGACGCGCAACCAGGCGCGAAGGCGAAGGATCTGCTCGCGGGAACGAAGTTGGTAAGCGATCGCGGCTTTGCGGGAAGAGTCAGTGATTCCGGCGAAGAGCTCGATGCCGTCTGGACACCTGAAGGCGACGCCATCGTCTTCGTCGCCAGCACCAATCGCGATCGTGCCGCTTACGCGCCGACCAACACGTCGCTCTTCAAAGTATCAGCAAGCGGCGGCGAGCCAATGCGACTGACGAGCAGCGCGGACAGTTTTAGTCGCCCAACGTTTCGTCCTGACGGGAAAGCCCTTTACGCCGGCGCGGAAATGGAAACCGACAGCAAGCCTTACCATCTCGAGCGACTGGTGAAGTTCTCCTGGCCCAACCCCGGTCAACCGACAAACCTGACGGCGAAGTTCGATCGCTCACTCGGCAGCTTCGCTTTCACGCCTGACAGCCGCTCGATCTACCTGACCGCGGAAGAAGCCGGAAACGAAAAGCTCTACACAATGCCGGCCGACGGCGGCGACGTCACGCTGGCGATGGACATGACGCGCGGCGTCTACACCAATCTGAAGATCCCGTCGAGAGCGCGGTCGACAATGTTGATTGCAAGCTGGGAAAGCGCGATCAATCCGCCGGAAGTAGTCCGACTCGATCTCAATTCGAAGACCCAACATCCGCTCACTACATTCAACGCCGAGCAAGTCGCGAAGATCGACTGGCAACCAGTGCGTCACTTCTGGTTCACCAGCAAAGCAGGCAAACGCATTCACAACATGATCGCGTTGCCGCCAAACTTCGACGAACGCAAGAAGTATCCGCTGCTCGTCCTTCTGCATGGTGGTCCACACAGCATGTGGCGCGACAACTGGGGCCTCCGCTGGAACTACTTCATGTTGACTCGCCCCGGCTACGTCGTCTTGATGACGAACTACTCAGGTTCGACGGGATTCGGCGAGGCGTTCGCACAGAGCATCCAGTTAGATCCGTTGAAAGGTCCAGGTAACGAGATCAACGAAGCTGCCGACGAGGCGATCCGGCAGTATACGTTCATCGATGGATCTCGTCAGGCAGCGGCGGGCGCCAGTTACGGCGGCCACCTGGCAAACTGGATGCAAGCGACGACGACGCGTTACAAGACGCTGATAAGTCATGCTGGTTTGATCAATCTCGAGTCGCAATGGGGCACCAGCGACACGATCTATTCGCGTGAGCTAAACAACGGTGGACCGGTGTGGGAACAAGGTCCGGTTTGGCGCGAACAAAACCCGATCCGGTTTGCGGCGAACTTCAAGACGCCGATCATGCTCTCGGTGGGCGAGAACGACTTCCGCGTCCCGCTCAATCAAACCCTCGAAAACTGGAGCATCCTGCAAAGGCTCCGCATTCCGAGCCGCCTGCTCGTCTGGCCCGACGAGAACCACTGGATTCTGAAAGGCGAAAACAGCCGCTTCTGGTACCAGGAAGTCTACGCATGGCTCAAGAAATATCTCGACGAGCCGGCGAGCGTTACTTCAGGACAGCGTTAGAAGTATTCCAGAGCGCGGTAAGTGGCGACGCGGGTTTCGAAACGGCTCTCGGTGGTCTTGAAAATCTCCAGCCGCTTGATCCAGTTTCGCTGAATGTTGAAGTCGTAGAAGTAAGAAGTGGTGCTGTAAAGATCGCCTGTCAAACTGAAGGTGGCGCCTTCGATCTCGACGCCATCGTCGTTGTACCGGTACGTGGTTGGTCCAGCAATGGTCCGGCCCTGATCGTCCAGGCAAACCGTCTGGACAATATTTCCGTTCTGGTCGTAGAACGAGTCCCACTTCTCTTCAATTAATCCGTCCTCGGCATATTTGTACATCACCCGCCGCGCTATCTCTCCAGTCGGATGATACTGGTAAACGTACTTACGGCTGGGCGTCCCGTCCTCTCCGCACCATACTTCCTCAACCCTGTTGCCCGTCTCGTCATACAACGGTCTGCATCGTTGTTTAGTGATTGGACCACGCATTTCGGTCGACACGCACTGAAGCAGTCGTCCAACGTCGTCATACTCATACACGCGCAGACTAAGCAAAACGCCGCGGGGATTCTGAAACAAGACTCTCATCTTGTTACCCTGAGCGTCGTACTCCATGGACCCGACCTGCGAAAGGCTGCCGTCGAGATCGTAGAGCAGCTCCTTCGTGACATACCCCTTCTCGTTGAACAGGATCGTCTTCAGCGGACGCCGTTCTTCCTCGATCCAACGACCGGACGCCGGCAAGAGGTCCGCCACGTCATAGTAGGCACACTTGATCCGTCCTCGTAGATGGTGCTTACACCAATGGTTTCCGTTCTTCATAAGCAAAAGCAGACACGCTTAGAAGGGAGAGCTCAGTCGAGCTTGTTGTCGGGGATTCCTAAAGGTGGAACAAATTGCGACTGCTTTTTGGTACTGAAACCGCGTAAGCGTGGGAAGGTTCTTCGCGGTGATTACTGTTGAATGCGAGCGGCAGTGTAGATTTGCCTAACTACACTGTCAACGAAAATGTTTATTGTAATTTTATTGCCTCGCGACAGACGATAACCCCGCGTTATGACTAGCGGAATTGGTCTTACCGCGGCGACTTTAGTTGCCTAATTGGTAACAGATTACTCTTGACACTTCACATCGCTGTAAGGCAGAATACGCCGCCTGCAAATGCAAATCAGTGATGAGGCCCAACGCCTCATCTGCCGTGAGAATAAACACAAGCGAGTGAGTTTGGGTGGTTTCCAAACCGGATTCCCATAGCCATAGTCAGTCAGGAGTTCAGGCTATGCCATGCACCACCTCCATTAACTCTTTGGTCATACCACTCGACGTAACAGAGCCGGCGAGCGGTCGCGTCGCCGTCCCACTGATGGAGAAAAAAGTTATGCTTACGAAGAACCCGAACAGACGAGTTTTTTGGGCCGGTTTGCTCCTAATTCTCGCTGCTTTTACCGCAACCGCTCAGGAGTTCAGAGGATCACTCGCCGGCAAGATCACCGATCCGAACGGCGCCGTCGTTCCCGGCAGCAAAGTCGACATCAAAAACGTCGATACCGGCATTGTCTCGAGCGTCAACACCAGCGAAGACGGTGCGTACAGTTTTCCGCTGCTGCCACCCGGCAAATATCAGCTCACCGTCACTAAGGAGAACTTCAACACGGCCGTACGCGACGGCATTGAAGTTCGCGTGGCCGACAGGCTGACACTCGATGTGCAACTGGAAATTGGTGTGACCGCCATGGTGACCACAGTCGCTTCCGCGCTCACGCTCGACACCGGCAACGTCACCACCGGCACAGTCGTCACGGGCAAGCAGATCAGCGAACTGCCGTTGACCGAAGGCACCGCTTACCAGCTCGCGACATTGGCCCCGGGCATTGCCTACACAGGTAATCCACTCTTTACTGGACCAACGTCAAACGGCAACCTCGCGGCCTTCCGCTCGAACGGCGCGACCGGCGCCAACCAGATCACACTCGACGGTTCACCCAACTACGCTTTTGACGGCGGCGTCGGTTTCTCGCCACCGTCCGACGCAGTGCAGGAATTCAAAGTTCAGACAAACACGTTCGACGCGCAGCAGGGTTACTCGGCAGGCGCGACAGTCAACGTGGCTGTGAAGAGCGGCACCAACGACATTCACGGTTCCGCCTGGTACTTCAACCGCGACCGCAGCCGCACCGCCAACAACTACTTCGGCAACAGAAGCAATCAGTCGCGTCCGATCAGGACGTACCACCGCTATGGCGGCGTCGTGAGTGGACCGGTCGTACTGCCCGGTTACAATGGACAGGATCGCACGTTCTTCTTCGGCTCTTACGAACGTCTTAAAGACAATATCGCCGAGCCGCAGATCTTCACGGTGCCCACAGACGCGATGCGAAACGGCGACTTCTCAGCGCTGATCGTCAATCGCAACAACATCAACGATCCGGCGAACACCGTCATCTTCAACCCGTTCTCCGGCGTGCAGAGCGGCAGTAACGTGGTGCGAACGTCGTTCGGTTGTCCAACGTCAGGGGCGGTCGCGGCAAACTCGACGTGCAACAAGATTCCCGCGGGCCTGATCAATCCGGTCGCGGCGAACCTCGTCAAGTTTTACCCGTCACCGAACATCGCCGGCGTAGGAAACGGCACGCAAAACAACTTCTTCTCCAACCAGCTTCGCCACCAGGACTATCGCGGTTGGCTCGCGCGCATCGATCATCGCATCAGTGCCAACCAATCGATCTTCGGCAAGTACTATCACAGCTTCAATCCCGAGGATCGGCAGGACTGGGCCGGCATCGTAAACGGCTTCCCGATCACGCAAGGCTTTGAGTATCGCACCAACGACGGCGGCAACATCGACTACACCAACGCGATCAACTCAAACGTGGTCTTCGATATTCGCGTCAGCTTGAACCGGTTCGTGCAGGAACGCCGTCCGGCCCAACTCTTCGATCCGGCACAGCTTGGCTTCGCGCCGGCATCACTCGCCGCCATGCGCGGTTACCAGTACTTCCCGCGCATCATGATCAGAAATCTCGACGCTACGAGACCGATTCGCTCGACACTCGGCTCGACGCGATCCGATTGGAACGAAGGCCGCGTCCGCCCGTTCTACATGGGCTCGATCCAACCGACGTTGACGCAGGTCGTCGATAATCACACGTTGAAGTACGGCTACGACTTCCGCGTCGTGCGCGAGAACTTCAGTACCGACGCTTACAAAGGCGGCCAGTTCTTCTTTGACGGCACATTCACAGCCCCGGCATCAAACTCGTCAAGCACGTTGCGCAACGTGTTCGGCCGCGACGTCGCTGCGTTCCTGCTCGGCGTTCCGACAACCGGCTCCGGCGGCAACGCGAGCCAGATCGACAACTCGCAAAACTACTCGGTCCAGTCTCTCTACCACGGCTTCTTCATTCAGGACGACTGGCGAGTGGGTCGAAAACTGACTCTGAACCTCGGACTTCGTTTCGATCTCGAGCAGGGCCTGACCGAACGCTACAACCGCATTCTTCGCGGCTTCGACCTCGGCACGCCGAGCCCGATCAATAACCAGGTGCGTGCTGCTTACACGACGGCCTTCAACGCAAATCCGGGCAACTTCGTCGTGCCACCGAGCGGGTTTCAGGTGCTCGGCGGCTACACCTTTGCCGACGAAAACAACCGCAACGTCTGGGAAGCTGATCGCAGCAACTTCCAGCCGCGCGTCGGCCTTTCCTATAGTTTGAACGACAAGACAGTGCTTCGCGCGGGCTTCGGCATGTTCATGGCGCCATTCATGATCGAGCCGCCGCAACAGGTCGGATTCTCAGGCACGACGCCGTTCGTTCCCTCGAACAACAACGGTCTGACGTTCGTCGCGAACCTGACGAACCCGTTCCCGCAAGGGCTGGCTGGAGTTCAACCTTCATTTGGATCGAGCCTTGGATTACTGACGGGAATCGGAGCCGACGTCGCGAGCGACACTGCGCCGATCATCGGTCTGCTGCGCAAGAACTCGAAGTTCGCGCGCATCGTGCTGGGCATTCAACGCGAACTGCCGGGCCAGATCGTCGTCGAAGCGAACTACATTCGCGCCAATGGCTACGATCTCCCAGTCACCAGGAACTTGAACTTCGTACCGCGCTCGTTCCTCGGCGACACGCCGGCGACCGACGCGGCCGCGAATACCTTCCTGTCGGCGACGATTCCGAACCCGTTCCGAAACCTCGTTCCGGGCGGCAGTCCTTTCAACACCGCGACCACAATCACGCGCGCGCAGTCGATGCTCGCGTTTCCGCACTTCACGAATCTGTTCGTCCAGGAGTACAACGGCACCAACCGTTACAACTCCTTGCAGGTGCAGGTCAACAAGCGTTTCGCAACGGACATGACGCTGACCTCGACCTACACTTATTCGAACCTTCGCGAGAAGACCAATTACCTGAATCCGAGTGACACGCTACTCGAAGATCGCATCTCGCCATTCGATCGTCCGCATCGCTTTACCTTCGCGGGCGTCTATCAACTTCCGATCGGCCGCGGCCGCCGCGTGGGCAACGATATGAATCGCGTGCTCGACGCAGTCGTCGGCGGTTGGCAGTTAAATGGCACGTACGAATGGCAGAGCGGCGAGCCGTTCGTGCTGACGGCGGCGAACCTGTTCTTCCCGGGCGATCCAACGACGATGACGAGCAGGCTCGGCGACGGCGACGGAGAGGGCGGGAAGTTTGGCATCGATCGCTCCGCGTTCGACGCGCCAGGCTTAGTCGCGCTCACGGGATTCGGCATACGCAACGTTCCGACAACGCTCGACAACTTGCGTAACCAGCCGTTCTCAGTTGCGAACCTCTCGCTTACCAAGAACTTCAACTTTGGTGAGACGAAGAGATTGCAGATTCGCGCGGAGGCTTTGAATGCGTTCAATCATCCGTACTTCGGCGCCGGCATCGGTCTGAATCCCGGCACCGCCGCGGCGCCAAACGCCGCGTTCGGTCTCGTGACGACGCAACGCAACAACCCGCGCGATATTCAGTTCGGCGCCAAGTTCGTCTTTTAGTCTGTGTTTCGTTCGTGCTGCAAAATCATCGTACTCACGCTGTTTTTTGCGGCGAGTACAGCGGCTCAAAAACGCATCGTCGTTGCCGCGGATGGATCGGGCAATTTCAAAACCATCCAACAGGCCATCGATTCTGTTCCCGAGAACAACGACGGCCGGGTCCTGATTAAGATCAGACCCGGCGTCTATCGGGAACAGATTCGGGTTTCCAGGCCATTCATTAGTCTTCTCGGCGAAGACGCACACAAGACCGTAATCACGCATCGGCTCAGCGCGCTTGAAGCGGGAAGCACACGACTCGCATTCACTGCCTACGTCAACGCAAATAACTTTCGCGCCGAGAACCTTACGTTTGAAAACTCATTCGGCACCGGCTCGCAAGCTGTCGCTCTGTTTCTCGACGCGGAAGACGCCGTCGTCGAGAAGTGCCGTTTTATCGGTTGGCAGGACACGTTGTTCGTCAACGGCAGCCGCCACTTTTTCCGCGAGTGTTATATCGAGGGCCACGTCGATTTCATCTTCGGCAGCGCTTCGGCGGTCTTTCAAAACTGCACGATTCATAGCAAAGGCGCAGGCTACGTGACGGCGCACTATCGCACCAGCGACGAGGAGAACACCGGCTTTGTTTTTCTTCATTGCCGGTTGACCGGTCATGACACCGGTAAGGGAGTTTATCTGGGCCGGCCGTGGCGGCCGTACGCAAGAGTCGTCTTCATCGATACCTGGCTGGGCGAGCATATCAGACCGGAAGGTTGGGACAACTGGCGCGACCCGGCGCGAGAAAAGACCGCGTGGTTTGCCGAATACAAATCGTCCGGGCCGGGCGCGAACCCAAAAGCTCGCGTGGTCTGGTCAAAACAACTGACGGATGCCGAAGCCGCACAGTTTTCAAAAGCGACGTTCTTCAAACAAGCAGCTCACGTGCTCACCGGGAAAGCCAGCCAGGCAGTCGGCACTATCGCGTGGGAGGACGCGCAGAAAAAGCCTGACGAGTGGTACGCAACCGCCGAGGCGCTGCGCATCGCCGCTCTTGTTCTTCTCTATCAACGCAACTCCGGCGGTTGGCCCAAGAACATCGACATGGGCAAACCGGTCAACGAACAGGATCGCGCACGGCTTGCGGCAGAGAAGAAAGAGACTGACTCGACGATCGACAACGGCGCCACCTTCACGCAGTTGTCATATCTGGCGCGCGTCTACACCGCGCAACATCACGAGCGGCATCGCGAATCGTTTTTGAAAGGTCTGGACTACTTGCTGAAGGCGCAGTACCCGAACGGTGGCTGGCCGCAGTTCTATCCTGACC